>NZ_AJYA01000006.1 GCF_000265075.1 Nitritalea halalkaliphila LW7
TTTTTCCGGTACTTCGGTGAGGATGTGCTGCGCTGGCTGGCCATGCAAAGCACCTTKGGCAGTCTCAGCGCCCAGTATTTTGGAGCCTTCGGCATGCTCACGGGCTTCCTGTTGTTTTTAAGCGCTTTCTACCCGATTAGCTGGATATACCTGCTGATCGCCGGCATGGCTGGAAAACTCATCGCCGCCATCTGGTTCAGCCTCGGCTTTATACCTGAGCTGGGCTGGAATAAGCGCAGCCTTTTTCATCTCATTTTCACCGAACTGCTTTGGCTTATCCCTCTGGGCATCGTCCTGCTGCGCGGCTGGCAGGTGCGGCGCTACATCGCGCTTCTGCCCGAGGAGGAGGTGGCGCCCGCTGGGCAAAGAAAGGGCCTCCCAAGAACAAAAAACAGTAAAAAAGCGGGACGAGAGGCGTTTTTCTCCGTTAAATTGATTTAATTGAACCAAAAAACGTCCTCAAACCATGCAAAGACGCCTATTTATAAAGTCTGGCTCCCTGGCTTTGGCCGGTTTAGGTGCTGGGCTTGCTTGGTCTTGCGGCCCCGCCGCCACCAGTGATACAGAAAGCTCTGAAGAGATGTCCGAAGAAAAATCCCACGCCCACCCCGCACTGGGCCTTGCCTGTTTTACGCTCCCACGCTCCTTAGACAAGGATTTTGCAGGTACCCTGCGCGAAATCGCCGCCGCTGGCTATGCCGAGATAGAACTCTTCGGACCCTATGCCTATAGCACCCTGGCCGCACAGGAAGCCTGGAAAATCGGTGCAGGCTCCATGGGCTTACGTGGCAGTGGCTACTATGGGCTCAGCCCGAAAGAGGTGCGCTCCCTGCTAGACGAAAACGGCCTCCGCGCCCCCAGTATCCACATCGAGCTGGATTCCCTGCAGGAAAATATGGGCGCCATCGCGGAGGCAGCACAGATCGTCGGACATGAAAAAGTCGGCATCGCCATGCTTCCAGCCCCCATGCGCATGAACTTAGACGGCTATAAGCGCAGTGCCGATATCTTTAATGAGGTTGGGGCTGCCGCCCAAAAAGAGGGCTTGCAGTTCTTCTATCATAACCATGGCTATGGACACCAAGAACTCGAGGGGGCCATCCCTTTTGATCTGCTGCTGGAGCGTACGGATCCTGAACTGGTCAAAATGCAGCTGGATATTTTCTGGTTTACGGCAGCAGGAGCAGACCCGATACGTTACTTACAAGAACATCCGAAACGATTTGTGTCCCTGCATGTGAAAGATATGCTGGAGCTGCGCCGCTTCGAAGGAGATGGGGGCAGTCCAGAAGAATGGATGAGCCTATTCCCTTTCCTAACAGATGTCGGCGCAGGCGTGCTTCCGCTCCAAGACATCCTGTGTGCGGCACAGGAGGCAGGGGTTCAACATTATTTCTTAGAAAAAGATCTCACCCAAGAGCCCATCCAAGCGATCCAAACCGCCTATGCCCATCTAAGCAGGCTGGACTGGAGCTGCGGAAATTCGAGCAGCTAAGCGCTAAAGCCAGCAGATAAGCACAACTTACCTCGCATGCATGCTTGTCCGAAAAAAGTGGTCTGGGTCTATAAAAAATGAAATAGACATAAAAAAAAGCCTGATACGTAGCGCATCAGGCTTTTTTTATGCGTAAGACCGGCCTAAACCGGCATTTCCTAATCGAAAACGCTTAAAGCAGAATGATTAAAAGGATCAAAATAATGATCAAAGCACCTGTAGAAATATACAGCCCGCTACCTCTGGGACCATCTTTTAGCCGCTCAGAGGCCTGGTAGCTGGTGTTATGCTCCTTTTCGATGGCCTTCATCTCCTTTTTCAGGCCTCGGAGCTCTTTGCGCAGAGCGCCACGCTCCTTCGCACTAAGTTCCTTAAAGTCCATCGCATACACTTCCTGCACGCGCGCATCGATTTCCAATACACGGGCAGGAACTTCCTCTGCTGCCCGTACGGGTGCCGCCAAGAAGGCGACACAAAGCAGGGCGAAAAACGTTTTCATTAGCGTCTTCATATCGTTTATTTTAAGCTTCCAATCATATCTGCGGGCTTCACCACTCATCGAACTGCTCATTCGTTAGCAATTCAAGTGCCAAGCAGCCTCACGCAGGCTAGTGCCCTCTTTATGCGCCTTTTTCGCGATAGCAGCAGCATTTTCGTAACCAATATGCGGATTAAGGGCGGTTACCAGCATAAGAGAATTTTCTAAGTGCTGCTTGATAAACGGATAATTCGGCTCGATCCCCACGGCACAGTTGTCGTTAAAGGACACACAAGCGTCCCCGATCAGACGAGCAGACTGCAGGAAGTTGGTCACCATCATCGGCTTAAATACGTTTAACTCAAAGTGGCCATTCGATCCCCCTACGGATATCGCTACATCGTTCCCCATCACCTGAGCAGCTACCATCGTCATGGCCTCCACCTGCGTGGGGTTCACCTTTCCTGGCATGATGGAAGACCCTGGCTCATTTTCAGGAATTAAAATCTCTCCGATACCCGAGCGCGGGCCCGAAGAAAGCATGCGGATATCATTGGCGATTTTCATCAAGCTAACCGCCAACTGCTTGAGCGCACCATGTGCCTCCACGATGCCATCATGTGCGGCGAGCGCCTCGAATTTATTCGGTGCCGTTACCAAAGGCTGTCCGGAAAACTCCGCGATTTTTTTCGCTACGAGCTCTGCATATCCTTTCGGCGTATTCAGCCTGTACCCACGGCAGTACCCCCTAAAGCCAATTCGGAAAGGTGGGGAAGGGTGTTTTTTAAGGCTCGAAGACCATGGTTAAGCTGCGCCACATAGCCCGAAAACTCTTGGCCCAGGGTAAGGGGTGTCGCATCCATAAAGTGCGTACGACCGATTTTAACCACGTTCATGAAGGCTTCAGACTTAGCCTGTAAGGTGTCACGTAGCTTTTCTACCCCAGGGATGGTCGTCTCCACCACCATCTTATAAGCAGCGATGTGCATGGCCGTAGGGAAGGTGTCGTTCGAAGACTGAGATTTATTGACATCATCATTCGGGTGAATGCTTTTCTTTTCATCCGTCAGGCTGCCGCCCTGTAGCACATGCGCACGGTAGGCGATCACCTCATTCGAGTTCATATTCGACTGCGTCCCAGAACCTGTCTGCCAAACCACTAAAGGAAACTGATCATCATGCTGCCCGGCTAATATCTCATCGCAGACCTGCGCGATGATGTCTGCCTTTTCCTGCGCGAGAACACCCAGCTCCGCATTCGTCAGCGCCGCTGCCTTTTTCAAAATCGCAAAAGCGTGGATCACTTCCAGTGGCATGCGGTTACGCTCACCCCCGATTTTAAAGTTGTTAATCGAACGCTGCGTCTGTGCTCCCCAGTACTTGTCTGCAGGCACCTCTACAGGCCCCATGGTGTCTTTTTCTATGCGTATGCTCATGGTCTCTTTTGGAATTTTGTTTTAACCACGCTAAATTAACACCCACCAGCTGAATAACCATAGAAAATAAACGTGGAAAACGCTAATTTTCTATGGTTACCACCTGGTTACCGCCAGCGGGTGCAGCACACCGCATTTTGGGCGGAGCCCTAGCCCCTCCTTACAGCTGCTGCGCTTACAAAATGCCCGTACTACCGCTTGTATTGATCAAACCAGGCATAGAGGTACAGCTGCGTCCGCAGGTAGTTCGAGGGCACGCTTCCCGTTCCATGGAATTCATTTCGGAAACGAATCATCACGGTAGGCACCTCGAGCATTTTGAGGGCCTGGTAGTACTCCTCCGTCTGCGCGATCGGGGTGCGCAGGTCCTCCTCACCACACATCAGCATGGTCGGTGTGCGCACATTTCCCACATACATCAGCGGAGAACGCTGTAGGTGCTCGGAAGGATCTTCCCAGGGGAACTTAGCGAAATTTTTATACCAGCTCACCCCATCGGTGGTGCCCACAAAGGAGAGCCAGTTCGTCACCGGAAAATTCACCGAGGCGGCCGCAAAACGGTCGGTCTGGCCTACGATCCACGAGGTGAGCACGCCACCGCCGCTGCCGCCATACACGAAGAGATTACGCTCATCCACATAGCCGAGCTTCAGGGCTTCATCTACCCCCTTCATCAGGTCATCGTAATCCTTTCCTGGGTAAGCGTTCTTGATGGCATTACCGAAGGCCGATCCATAGCCCGAAGAGCCGCGTGGATTCGTGTAGAGCACCAGATAACCCTCTGCGGCATGATGCTGCCAGGTGAAGTTAAAGCCCACATTATACATGCCATGGGGGCCACCGTGAATGACTAAAATCATCGGATACTTCTTCGCCGGATCGAAGTTCGGCGGATGCACTAGCCAGCCCTGCACGGCCAGCTCATCCGTAGAGGTGTAGTTGATCTCCTTCACCTCACCGAGCTGCACATCGGTGAGCAGGGAGCTGTTAAAGGCCGTGAGCGGAGTCAGCTTGGGATTATTCAGGCGGAAGGTGTACAGTTCCGCTGGGCGGTAAAAATCTGTCATCACCGCTGCAGCGAGGCCATCCTGGCTGATGGAGCCCACCGTGAGCATGTGATTTCCACTGGTGATGGCCCGATGCCCCCCACGGAGGGGTGCAAAATACAAGTTGCGCGTCCCATTATAATCTGCATTAAAGTAAACGCCTGAATTATCCGGTGCCCACATCAGATCACTTGGCGAGCGATCGAAATCCACGGCCAGCTCCCGCGGCGACCCGCCATCGATGTCCATGACATATAGTCTATTTTCGATATAGGTATCGTCCGTCCAGTCGTAGCCCACGTAGGCGACCAGCTTGCCATTCGGCGACACGAGGGGAGAGCGGTCGATGCCATTTCGTTTTGTGAGCTGCCGCACGCTTTGATCCTCCACCTTTACGGCATAAATTTCAGACTGCCGATACGCATACTCCGCATTTTCCTCACGGTAGCTGCTAAATAAAATTTCTTTGCTGTCGGGTGTCCAGCTGAGGCTTCCATGGTTATAAGGGCCCGTGGTCATTTGGCGCGGGCGCCCCCCATCCGTAGGCACGATAAAAATCTGGGTATAGCCATCCTCCAGGAAGCCCACTCGATCGCGCCGGTAGGTCAGCTTGTCGATGACGCGAGGGCCTTCCAGCCACTTGGCTCCTTTCGGGCGAGCAGGAAGCTTGATGGAAAGCGCCTCTGCATTCGGGACGAGCATGGTGAAGGCGATGTGCTTGCCATCCGGAGACCACACCATAGAAGAAGGGCTGCGCTCCAGGCGTGTGAGCTGCGTTTGGCCTTCTAGGTCCCGATGCTTGATGAAGATTTGGCTGCCGGAAGGTTCGCCTGCGGCCAAAAAGGCCACTTTCTTGCCATCAGGAGACCAGAGGGGAGAGGATCCCTTAGCGAAGAAGCGGTTGCGGCTGCCATCAGCATCCATGATGTACAGCTCACTTTTTCGGCTATCGTTTACCTTATCCACCCAGCCACGGGTATAAATCAGCTCTTTGCCATCGGGCGACAGCTGCGGATTCGAAACAGAGATCAGGTCGAGATGATCTTCCAGTTGCAGGGTTTTCGTGCCCGCGCTAGGACTTTGCGCCAGCGCCAGCCCTGCCCCGCAGAAGAATAAGCCCACTGCCAGCAGACCTGCTCGGTAGAAATTTAATGGGTTTAGATGCATAGGAGTACGATTTGTTTCCCAAAAGATAGGCAATAAGCGCTTATCATGCATGCTATTTTTCCTCTTTCCTGCACGCTAGGCCCTATTTTGTGCGCCGCTTCGGGCTGAATCCGAATTTTTTTTATAACTTAGAAAAAATTTTTTTTCTCGTAGCCTGTAAGAATCGGCTGCTCACAGACACTAACCTATCAAAACAAAATAAAAACAGTATGAAAAAACTTTTCTCTCTCCTGCTCTTCGTCGGCCTGGTTTTCACGCTTCAGGCCCAAGAAAACACCTTACTGTGGAAGGTAAGCGGTAATGGACTGAGCGCTCCTTCCTATGTTTTCGGCACCATGCATGTTCTATGTGACGGCACGATCGCAGAAAACCCCGAGCTTGTAGCTGCCTGGGAGGCCAGTGAGCGCCTGGTAATCGAGCTGAACCCCGCCGATCCCAAGCTACTTCAGGAAATGCAGCAGCTGTCCGTGAACCCGGGCTTCGCTAACATCTACATGGACTTGCCTGAAGCGGATCGCCAGCTCTTAGACAGCTTTTTTACCGAGAATTTCGGGGCTGGGCTGGCGCAAATGGGCGTGCTGAAGCCCTTCGTCCTGTCGTCCATGCTGGTGACGACCTACCTTCCCTGCGAAGAAATGTTTACGCTCGAGCCGCATTTCGTGGAGCTGGCTAAGGCCCGCGAAATCGAGGTGGTTAGCTTAGAGACGGTGGCCTCACAGATGGGCATTTTCGATGAAATCCCACAGGACTTTCAGGTCGAAGAGCTGGTGAAGACGCTACGAGACGATAAGGGCCAAGAAGAGTTCGCTAACATGCTGGCTTTATACATGTCCGGAGACGTACTGGGGCTGTATGCCCAAATGATAGAAAGTGAGCTCCTCCAGCAGTATCAGGACCTGGTGTTAGATAATCGAAACTTGGCTTGGATTCCTGACTTGGAAAAGCTCTTCAGCCAGGGAAGCTCCTTCGTGGCAGTGGGTGCGGGTCATTTACCAGGAGAGTTAGGGGTGCTCCAGCTTCTCCGAGACCGAGGCTATACGGTGGAAGCCATTACGCTTTAAAGGACTCCTTCTAAAAAAAGGACTTCATGGAAGAAAAAGAATTTTTACAGCACATACAGGCACATCAGGGGACCATTTACCACCTGCTGCGCCTGTATGTCTCTGATGCTGACGACCAGGACGATATAAAGCAGGAAATCGTCCTGCAGGCATGGAAAAGTAAAGACTCCTTTCGGAAGCAATCCTCCTTTAACACCTGGCTGTATAAACTGGCCCTTTATACCATTCTCACCGCTAAGCGCAAAGTAGCTAAAATGCAACAAGTGGACTTACAGGAAGCCGACGGCCTGGCCACAGATGAACGGGACGAGCAGGAGGAGGTTCAGCTGTTGTACCGCAGCATTTACAGCTTAGATGATCTGAGTAAAACCATCATCACCATGCACTTAGATGGCTTCACGAATGCGGAGATCGCCACCTTCATAGGCATAACGCCTAATCATCTAGGGGTTAAGCTCCACCGCATAAAAGAAACGATTAGCAGTAAACTTAAAGCAAGCAGTTATGGAGCTAAATAAATTATGGCAGGAGATGAAAGCGCAGCAGCAGCCTACGACTTTTGACCAGCTCCGATTGAAAAAAACAGATGGCAGCAAGCACCCCATCCGAACCTTACGTAAAAACCTGATCATCAGCTTAATCTCTGGCATTCTTTTCTCCTTAGCGGGAATTTATATCATGATCCTGCATCCCGCGTGGAGCCTGCATCTTCTTTTAGGCATTTTAATCTTAAAGTCCCAGTATTTTCATTGGCTGATGTGGCAGCGCATCCGTGCCTTCGATCGCTTATTGAAAAACTGGGATCAGCCGCTCCTGCTCACCCTTAAAGAGCACGTGACGCTCACGCGAAAAACACTGCGCATCATCGAAATCCGAACGCTTCTCTTTCTTCCCCTCGCTTATTTGGCAGGCTTACTTTTAGGAGGAAGTATAGAGGGAGATGATCCAGATACCTTGCTAACAGACTTCTCCTTCCTGGCGATCGGCATGGGCTTATCCCTGCTCACGATGCCGCTGCTCTATTTCCTCTATAAGTGGATGCATAAAAAAGCCTTTGGTGATTACCTCGCCCGGACGGAAGAGCTCATACGTGCAGCGGAGGAGGAAGAATGAGCAGTACCGCACACCTGAGCGTTCACCAACGGACAAAATCAATTCTAACCTTAACCCAGTTTCTTATCTCTTAATTGCTATCCCATGCTTCAACTCTCCATCCGATCTCTGAATAAGCAGTACGCTAATGGTGTACACGCGCTTAAAGACGTCACGCTGACCATCCAGAAGGGGATGTTCGGCCTGCTCGGCCCAAATGGTGCTGGAAAATCCTCTCTCATGCGTACGCTGGCCACGCTCCAAGACGCCGACAGCGGCAGTGTACAGCTGGGAGAGCTCGATGTGCTCCGCGAAAAAGAAAAAGTTCGCCAGGTTTTAGGCTACCTGCCACAGGAATTCGGGGTTTATCCGCGCAGTTCGGCAGTGGAGCTACTCGATCACCTGGCCTTACTAAAAGGAGTGACCCAGCGCGCAGAGCGTAAAGAGCTGGTGGACTACCTGCTCCAAAAAGTAAATCTTTTCGAGCATCGTAAAAAAGCGGTAAAATCCTTCTCCGGAGGGATGCGCCAGCGCTTTGGCATCGCGCAGTGTCTGATCGGAAACCCTAAGCTGATCATCGTGGATGAACCGACGGCAGGCTTAGATCCAGGGGAGCGCAATCGCTTTTACAACTTACTCAGCGAGATCGGGGAAGAAGCCATCCTCATTTTGTCCACGCACATCGTGCAGGACGTACGCGAACTATGCACGCAGATGGCGATCATGAACAGGGGCGAGGTGCTCTATACTGGCGGTGTGGACGAGGCGCTCGACCTGATCGAGGGTAAAGTATACGAAAAACGCATAGAAAAAGGAATGCTGCAGGACTACCGCGAACGGTATGCGGTGATTTCGGACAAGTTAGTAAGTGGTAAACCGCTGATCCATGTGTTCGCCGAGGAAGATCCTGCGGGGGACTTTAAGTTAGCGGAGGCCAACTTAGAAGACGTGTTTTTTGCCAAAATCAATGCTTTAGTCTAAAACCCGCTCTACTATGTTCCTATTCTTAAAAAAAGAACTCACTACCTGGCTTCGTAGCCCCATGGTATGGATATTTTTTCTGGTCATCGCCCTCTTGGTCCTTGGGGCTGTCAGCAGTGATAATATTCAGATCGGCGGTGCCAGTACGAGCGTGAAGAAAAACGCTCCTTCTGTGATCCAGCAGTATTACGGCATCATGTCGCTAATCGCGCTGCTGATGACCACAGCGGTGATGAATGCCACAGCCAACAGGGACTTCGACTCTGGATTCTCGAGCATCCTCTTTTCCTATCCGATTAAGCGCTCCGCCTATTTTTTCGGTAAGTTTTTAGGCGCTTATTTGATCGCCCTTATTCCTCTGCTCGGGATTTCCTTTGGCGCGCTACTCGGGCCGCTGATGCCCTGGGCAGACCCGAATCGCTTTGGCCCCATCTACTGGGAGGGCCACCTACAGGCTTGCTCAGCTTTGGGATCCCGAATACCTTTATTATCGGCGTCCTGACCTTTGCGCTGGCGCTAACCTTTCGAAATAACATGGTTTCCTACATCGGTGCCATGGGGCTGCTGGTGGTGTACAGCATCGCAGGAACCTTTCTGGCTGATATCGAGAAGGAATGGCTGGCAAACCTGCTGGATCCTTTCGGCTTTTATCCCGTGGGACTGGCGAATAAATACGCGACCGTGGAAGAGTTAAATACCCGTGCTGTCCTGCTCAAGGGCGATTTTTTATTGAATCGCCTGCTTTGGATGGGATTAGCGGCGGCGTTCCTGCTACTGCTGTACAGCCGCTTTTCTTTCGAAACGAAAAAAGAGAAACAAAAAAGAAAGTCGAAAGCCGCTCGAAAAGCAGACCCGCAGCCCCAGCTCACGGAACGCCCGGAGGTTCAGCTCGCGCCACGTAGCCGCTTCTCCTGGCCTGTATTCGGGCACCTGGTTGCCTTCGAGCTGAAGGCGATTTTAAAGAACCAGACCTTTCTGATTATCCTCATTATCGGGCTGATTAACCTCAGCGTGGGACTGACCTTCTTTTCCGGCAGATACGGAAGCACGAACTACCCCCTCACCTACGATGTAATCGAAACGATATCTGGTGCCTTTTATCTGTTTCTAATCGGTATCATCACCTTTTATTCTGGCGTTCTGGTGTGGCGGGACCGAGATGCGAAATTAGATGAAATAAAAGACGCGACGCCGATTCCCACCCTTAGCCTTCTGGCATCGAAGACCGTGGCCCTCCTGCTGAGCATACAGCTGATCCTAATCGCCACCATTCTCATCGGCATCATCGCCCAAAGCCTCTATGGCTACTTCCATTTCGAGCTGGGAGTGTACTTCCGCCTGCTACTAGTAAACGACTTCCTATTCTTCTTTTATCTCACGGTCTTAGCCGTTTTTATCCATTACCTACTCGATAATCGCTACATCGCCTACTTTGTCTTTGTGGTATTTATCGTCGCCTCGGGCTATGTTTTAGAGCTCTTGGAAATCGAGTCCCTGATGCTCAACTATGGTGCTGTGCCAGGAGGCGCCTACTCAGACGTAAATGGTTTTGGCCCCTGGGCCAAAGGAGCCGTATGGTTCCAACTTTACTGGGCTGCTTTCGCCCTACTCCTCCTGTACGTGACCTATCTCTTGTTTATCCGAGGAAAAAACACCCACCTATCGGCAAGACAGCAGGAAGCCCGCATACGGCTGGCGGCCTCTAAGAGAACAGGTCTGCTTCTGTTGGCGGCATTTTTAGCCATCGGCGGCTATGTGTACTATAACACTCAGGTTCTCAACACGTACAACACCCAACAGGAGGTGGAGGATCAGCGCGTGGCCTACGAACAGACCTATAAAATTTATGAAGACTTGGCGCAGCCTAAATGGATCAGCATGGACTATCGGATCGAGTTGTATCCTGAGGAGCGCGATCTGACCTTCGATGTGTATGGGGTGATGGAAAACAAAACGGCTGCGCCCATTTCGGAGCTGCACTTCACCCTACCTGATGCGAAGGGAGTCTTTCAGCTGGAAATCCCGGGGGCTTCGCTTCAGCTAAATGATGAAGCCTTAGGATATCGCATCTACACGCTGGCGGAAGCTTTAGCGCCTGGAGAAACTTTAGAAGTGAAAATCTCTGGCGAAAAACGCACGAAAGGCTTCGAAAATAGGGTAACAAATACGAGTATTTTACGCAATGGTAGCTTTTTTTACTCTTTGGAGATGGTTCCAGGCTTCGGCTATCAGGCGTCGAATGAGCTTTCGGACCGCAACAAAAGACGCAAGCGGGGGCTACCCGAAAAACAGCGCATGCCACACTTGGACGAGGACAACTTGGAGGCGCGTAATGTGCACTACATCGGTAAAGATAGCGACTGGATTAGCGTAAAAGCAGTCATCGGGACCTCGGCTAATCAGATCGCCATCAGCCCCGGTAAGCGCGTACGCGAGTGGGAAGAGAAAGGGCGCAAGTATTACGCGTATGAGCAGGAGGCACCTTCTGTGCATTTTACCTCCTTCTTATCGGCTGACTATGAGGTGGCGCGCGAACGCTGGGAGAATGTGGACATCGAAGTGTATCATATCCCCAGCCATGCGTATAACATTCCGAACTTCGTGAATGCCATGAAATCATCTCTGGACTACTACACGAATCATTTCGGCCCCTATGAACATAGTCAGCTGCGTATCGTGGAGTTTCCGCGCTATGCCGGCTTCGCCCAGTCATTTCCTGGAACCATGCCCTACAGTGAGCGCATCGGCTTCATCACGGACCTTCGAAAAGTCACGGAAGACGATATCGACCTGGTGTTTTATATCACGGCACATGAAACGGCACATCAGTACTGGGCCCATCAGGTAATCGCCGCTAATATGCGGGGGGCAGAGCTACTGATGGAGGCGATTACACAGTATTCCGCCTTGATGGTGATGGAAAAAGAATACGGCAGAGATAAAATGCGCAAGTTTTTGAAGTACGAAATGGATGGCTACCTCAGGGGACGCGGAAGTGAGTTCGAGGCAGAGCGTCCCCTCGCCGAAACGGAACAGCAGGGCTACATTCACTACGAAAAAGGCTCTGTGGTGATGTACTACCTGAAGGAGATGATCGGAGAAGCGCAGGTAAACGCCGCCCTGCAGCAGCTGATTCAGGAATTCAAGCATCAGGACCCACCTTACCCGACCTCCATGGATGCCATTCGCGCATTTCGCACCCATACGCCGGATAGCCTGCAGTACCTGATCGACGACCTCTTCCTATCGATCACCTTATTCTCGAACCGGGTGCTGGAAGCCAGCTATCAAGAGGATGGGGAGGAGTACGTGGTTTCTTTTACCACAGAATCCAAGAAGTTTCGCTCCGACTCGTTAGGGAAAGAGACACCTATCCCCTTAGCTGATTTTATCGATGTCGGTGTCTTCGGGTTTACAGACAACAAAAACCTATTAGGAGAGCCCTTGGTCTATGAACGCTTAAAACTCACGCAGGAAGAAAATTCCTTTACCTTCCGGGTACGAGAGAAACCGCAGTTTGTGGGCATAGACCCCTATAACTACCTGATAGACCGTGTCCCGGGGGACAATGTGAAAAAAGCCAGCCCCGCCGAGGATTAAAAGACTTCGTCTGCTGAGCATACCCCAGTAGAAAAAAAGAAAGGCCCGGATAACTTATCCGGGCCTCTTTTATTGGATCGCTTATTGCGCGCTTTTGCTATTCCCCCATGCATCAGAAATAGGAGTAGCTCGCACAGGAAGCGCTCCGCAATTAGTCTTCTGCTGGGATCAACACAAACGTCCAGAACACATCTCCATCAGCACCCGAATTAATGGATAACACCATTTCCTGTGTATCAGGATTATACGATCTCACCGTGTACGTGATGGTGCGATTCGTAGGACTTTGGCCCTCGCCGATTTCACCTCCATTAAAAGCACGTGCAAATCCAATAAAGGCTCCTGTTCCCGTAACGGCCACCTGTGGTAGTACATTGGGAGCTCCAGGCACCACATTAAACGTATGCATGCCCGACTGGAATGCTGCCGAAGGAGTGCCTTCTAAGTTGGCCTCTGGCTGACAACCTGGGCCTACACCCATCCAGCCTTCACCCCAGAAATCCCCTTGGGTATCAAATTCGAAGGTACCATCCGCGCTGAAGATATAGCGATCGTTAAAGGTACACGGTCTCTCTAAAGAAAGGTTAACACTCGCGCCAGGGAACCACTGAATATCACCCGGTGCTGGACCTACTCCCCAAGAGCCCGGTGTAGGACGAAGCTTCCATGCCTTCGTTCCATCACCTGTTAATTCCTCTAAGGTCAGTGGAACATCCGGGTTGATAGAAATCATGGTTCCAATATTAATCGTTACGGCTGCACCCACAAGCGTCGGAAGGGCAGCAGCAGGGATAGCGCGTACGCGAAATTCCATCGGCCCCATTTGACCTGGCGTAATCCCATTCGCGATGGCTCTACCATTAATTTCACTGATGCTTACCTCTACCGTCGTCTCATTCGAAGAGCCGATATTCGCAGGACTTGCAAAATTATTCCCAGGACGATCCATTTGAATCGTGTACTCCACGCCTACATTCGTTCCGAAATCGGCAGGAGAAACTGTAAAGACGAAAACACCATCTTCATCTGCTTCGGAAGCGATAATCTCGGAAGGAGCAGATAAAATGGTGGCAGGAGTTTGGACGATGATAGAAGGCTGATCTACATCATTACAGGCCCAAAACAAAGCTACCAGTACAAGGAGCCAATTGAAATTTAAACGTATGTTCATATGCATTTTGGTTATTGTTAACGAACTTATTAGACTGACGCAATTTGCGGATTAATTGTTGTACAGCCGCGAAAAACACTACATCAATAGTACATCACCCTACACGTAACACTTTCTCAAAAACACATCAGGAAATTATAATAAATTGATTTTCAGCAATTTAATTTATTATTCTCTTATACAGCGCTAAAAAGCACGTCAATCCATGCGCTCCTCACCTTAAAACCTCTATAAACCCCTAAACCTCCATGAAACGAACTCAAAAATACGTCCTACACCTCCTTTGTAGCTTGCTGGCGCTCTCGGCATGCTCGATAAAGGGGAAGGAAAGAAGCAAAGCGGGAGCTGTACCTCCAGCCTGCCGGCTACACGGGCGATGCCGAGCGCGGTGGGGAAACGGGGGCAAATGGCCTACTCTTTTCAGCTGAGGGCCGCTTGGTGCTTTGCCAGCATGGCAATCGCAGCGTCGCCTACATGAACAGCCCACTTCAGGATCCCAAAGCGGATTTTGTGCCTCTGGCTGAAACTTCTGGGGCCAATACAAAGCCTGTGTTGCTCTTTCCATCAAGCAATGTTTCTTTTACACGTGATTTTAGACCGGGGATTGCATTGATAGATTCTTCAATTTCTTGTTTGGCCGTATAATGCCGCCTTATCTTTGAACTGATTCGCACCCTCCAATTTTATAATCACCTTGTTCGTCAAAAGGTATTGAAGTGCTTTGTCAGCTGCTCTTTGTCCTAATTTTTCTCTTAAAATTACTGTGTACAGTGCAACACCACCACGGCTCTCGAAAGTTTCTTTCCCCTTTTCGGATTCTTGTGGGTGAGTAATTATGTGGTCGAGGATGTAGTGCATTGCTTCGGTCACACCCTTCCTGACGTCACTTCTCGCAAAGTGCGATGTATAATCTGAGGTGTTAAAGTTTGCTGGGACCGTGTACTCTTTCTTCATACATTTGTGGCTTCCCTATAGAGGGAACAGCGTGCAAAAGTATAAAAATTTTGTGTCGCCCACATCTTTGGTTTTCGGTCTTGGGTGGTCTTGTCCCAGAAACCTCCACCCCTTAAGCCGCCTCTGAAATCCCGTTGATAAAGGTCTACACAAATCCAAGGATCTTGTCCTTGATGCGCTCGGCGATGCTCTTGCGCTCTTTGAGTGCAGGCTTTTGTTTTAGCAGTCCAATGATGTCGTCACGCAGGGGTTCTTTCTCGGTGTAGATAAAGTCACCGATGATTTTTTCCAGTCCATCAGAGTCCAGTCCTTCACTCTCGCAGAGGCTTTTGAGAGCGTCCATGCGCTCCTTGGTCCAGAAGATGGCAAATTCTTCGGGAATGTTTTCGGTGTCCTGAATCTGGGGTAGCTGCTCTCGGATAAACTTTTCGATCAGTTCCCGCTTGCTTCGGAGTTGGGCTTCTCCCACCATCAGGTCGATGATGGCTTTCTTCTGTTTCTCCTGGTCTTCTGGTTTGGCGTCTTTCAGGTTGGCCAGCAGTTTGAGAATGTAGGTCACATTGATCTCGTCCCGGTGGATCAGTTCCAGCTCAAAATCGATGTCGTTGAGGATGGAAACTTTCTCTTTTTGCTGGGAGCCCTTGCTTCGCTCATAAAGGTCCAGGTACTTGCTTTTGTAGTCTTCGAAGGACTGCTCGGGCATGGAAAGGTCTTCAAACGTAAACTCCGTGAAGGTTCCCAGAACGTTCTTCAAGCGCATAAGCTCACGGAAGGCCTTGATGAATTCCAGCTGGGCTTCTTCGTCGGACAAATCGTTTACAGCGTTGACGGTGGGCGTTACTGTAAGCAGCTCTAGGTAGGCTTCGTTGAATTTCTGCACGTACTCCTCATAGGGAGCCATGATGATTTCGTCCTTGGCATCCAGATTGGAGAAGAGGGCAATGGCCTGATCGGTGGCGGATTTCAGGTTGCGGAAAGCCACGATATTGCCCTGTGATTTGAGCTCGTCCAGGATGCGGTTGGTGCGGGAGTAGGCCTGTATCAGTCCGTGGTATTTCAGGTTTTTGTCCACGTACAGGGTGTTCAGGTTCTTGCTGTCAAAACCCGTCAGGAACATGTTTACCACCAAAAGGATGTCCACCTGCTTGTTCTTTACCTTTTTGGCAATGTCGTTGTAGTAGTTGTAGAAGCTCTGACTGTCTTGGTGGAAAAGTTGGTGCCAAATTCACGGTTATAGTCTTTGATGAAGTCGTCGAGGAATTCTCTGGGATGTTTCTGACTGTTGTTGCCATAAGGAGCAAGGTATTTTTCCTCCGCAGCCATGGGCAGGTCATCATCGCCAACTGCTCCCAGTTCGTCAATATCATCATCTATCAGATCCACATTGGCACCATAGGAGAAGATGGTTGCGACACGTAGCTGGTGCTCTCCTGCTTGCTTCTTGGATTGGAAAAGCTTGTAGTACTCGATGAGCACAGGCACGCTGGATACACAGAAAATGGCTGTGAATGTCCTGTTGTGTGTCTTTCTGCCGTGATGGTTGATGATATAATCCACCACATTGTTCAGCCGTATTGGGGCATTCATGACTTCTTCTTCATCTATCGCCTCCACATTGATGTCGAAGATATGGTCTTTCTTTTTGAAGGTGCTGATGTACTCCACGGAAAACTTAAGTACGTTTTCATCACGGATGGCATCGGTGATCACATACTTGTGGAGGCAGTCCCCAAAGAGCATGGTGGTGGTACGTTTGCCAAACTCGTTTGAACCAGCGTTTTCTTCAAAGATGGGTGTTCCTGTAAAACCGAACATCTGGCACTTCTCGAAAAAGTCTTTGATGTCGGCATGGGTTTTCCCAAACTGGCTGCGGTGGCATTCGTCAAAGATGAACACGATGCGCTTGTCCTGCAGTTGCTCCATCTTGGACTTGTAGGCATTTTTGTTGACCGCATTGGCCAGCTTTTGTATGGTGGTGACGATGAGTTTATCGTTTCCGGTCAGCTGCTCCACCAGTTTCTTGGTGTTGCTGGTAGCGTCAATACTGCCTTTGCTGAAGCTGTTGAATTCCTGTGAAGTCTGGGTGTCCAGGTCTTTTCTGTCCACCACAAATACCACTTTGTGTACCTGTTGCAGATTGGTCAGGATTTGTGCGGTTTTGAAGGAAGTGAGTGTCTTTCCCGAACCTGTGGTGTGCCAGATGTAGCCGTACTTTGGGGAGGTTTTTACACGCTCCACGATGGCTTCGGTGGCATAGTACTGATAAGGCCGCAACACCATCAGGGATTTAGCGGTCTCATTCAGGACAATGTATTTGGTGATCATCTTGGAGAGATGACATTTCTCCAGGAAGATGTCTGTAAATTCCGAAAGCTGGGTAATCAGTTTGTTTTTGGTGTCGGTCCAGTAAAAGGTCTGCTTGAAGGAACGCTGGTTGAAAGAGCTATTGGCGTAGTACTTGGTGTTGACGCCGTTGCTGATCACAAACAGCTGAATGTACTGGAATAGTCCCTGACCGGCTTCGTAGGAGTGGAGGCCATAGCGCTTGGTCTGCTTGAAGGCTTCCTTGAGTTCCAGGCCACGGCGCTTGAGTTCTACCTGCACCAAGGGCAGTCCGTTGATCAGGATGGTGACGTCGTAGCGGTTTTTGTACTTGCCTTCCATAGTCACCTGCTGGGCGACTTGAAACTCGTTTTGGCACCAGTGGATTTGGTTGATCAGTTCGATGGTTCGGGATTCTCCGCTGTCATCGGTATAGTCCACACGGTCACGGAGGATTTTGGCCCGCTCGAAGACCGATCCCTTATTGAGTGCGTTTAGAATCTGTGCAAACTCCTTTTCGCTCAGCTGGGTTTTGTTGTGTTTTTCCAGCTGGGATTTCAGGTTTTTGAGCAGGGCAGCTTCATCCGGTATCAGCACCTTCTGATAACCCAGCTGCTGCAATTGCTGCACCAAGTTGTTTTCTAAAGCCTGTTCGGGTTGTGTGGTTATGTCTGAAAAATGCCTCTGTGATCAAAACAAAACTGTTGTAGAAGCAAGATGTGGAAATATCAACGTAAAACCAAGTGTTGGCATGGGTAGAACTGCTTAAAAAGTTCTTCCTCTGCCAAACTGAGTAACAGATCACTTATAGGTGCAGGGTAAAGGACGTTTGCTTTTATCATGCCTTGGAAAGGTCAGTACCCCATGTTCATCTCCCGTGCCTCCTTTGCGATTTCTTCCAAAGCTTTGCGTCTGGTTTCTTTCAAGGCCGTTTCGTATTTTTTGATGTCTTCCAGTTTAACCCTTCGATGTGATCCCACTTTTTTGTGGGGTATTTTGCC
The DNA here is from genome assembly GCF_000265075.1 of Nitritalea halalkaliphila LW7. Taxonomy (GTDB): domain Bacteria; phylum Bacteroidota; class Bacteroidia; order Cytophagales; family Cyclobacteriaceae; genus Nitritalea; species Nitritalea halalkaliphila. Next base: position 17,805 of record NZ_AJYA01000006.1, read on the forward strand.
AGTTTCCAACAGTTTGACCAAGTGGGGGCGAGAAACATTCAATAGGTCGGCAGCTTCTTGGGTACTTAACTCCTCAGAGACAGTAGAAACCTCCACACTTTTCCCACCTGCCATAGCTTCTAAAACTTTTTGTAGAAGTAGAACAGCTTTTTTTGGTAATGAAATAGATTTCCCTTCAATTTCGAAGAGTATCGAGTCCTTCGTCTCCATAGTCACAGTAATGCTTTCGAGAGTCATAAAGGACTTTTGAGCCTCTTCCTTATCCTCCTTTGAAGGTTGTATAATTGATGTTGTCATGACCATGGTTATATATGAAAATGTAATATAGTAAACGAAACAAACGAAACAAAAGTTTATTGGAAAAGTTCTTACGCTACCGCAAACGAAAAGACCCGTCAGGTTTTCAAAACCTGACGGGTCTAAGGCAAAAGCCACGCCCTGGGACGCTGTTCTGATGGGTAGCGTGGCGTGTACTGTTAATGCAAAGGTAATGATAATATGATAGGATTCACCCAAGATTAGCGGAAGCTTTTCATCCTCAGCTTTTCCAGAGTTCTTGATTTTCCCAATTGTTTAGAAAACCAAGTTTGTAAATCTGCATGGATGGACTTTCTTCAAACAGGCTCAGTATTTTCATTTTGATCTGGTGATTAGGCGTGACCTTGTTACATAGGAATAGCATACAAGAGATGATTAAAAATGGTTTTTTCATTTGGACTTCAGAGAGAGGTAAGTTGAGCCAAAGTGATGTCGGATTTTTCAAGTTTACTCTTGGGCGTTTGACCATGTCCCTACTCCATAATCTTGAATGATGCGCTATAATATTTCTTACATACCCGATCGCCTCAAGCCAACTAGATAACTCCACGTGTAAATTTAGTCCCATGCCTTTTGCTATGGCAGATTTTTCAGGGAGATCATGTTTCAAGTTTTTATAAAACTTGGACAATGTGCCAAATGAAGCGATCTCCAAGATCTTCCAAGACTCAGGATGATTTTCAGGATGCCTTCTTTTGTGGTCTTTGATAAATATCTCTTGGCTGTAGCCAAATTCATCCATCAATTTGGAAAGATTTTTCGCTTGTTTAACTTGGTCTGTTACAATATTTGGATCTTGATACCAACATGGTCCTTTCCCCAATGAAAGATGGTAAATCATTTGGGTTCGTAAGGCTACCTCTATCCTCTCCACAGCATCAAATAAAATCAGTCGAAGATGTCTGTCGAAGTTGTAACGATCCACTATATCCTCAAAGTAGGTTTGAGGTTGAAGCTGATGAGTAATCCTGTCTGCTTGCATATCCCACCAGTAACCTTTGAGTCGGTAATAACTGATATTTTGTAAAAAATGGGGAGCTGTGGACTCGTCCCTAAAGAGCATTCCCCTTGATTTGAGCAGTTCAATTTGCTCTTGAATAGTGTATGCTGGCTTTGACATAGTAATAAAAAAAAATGACCCGAGAGCAGATCTTACGGTATGCAACTCAGGTTCTGTTAATGCAAATTTACGTAAATAATTACGAAAAGTAAAAATATGTTTACAAATTTGTAAAAATGCTTTCTCCTCACCGAAGGCCTGCGTGTTATGCAGGAGTGTCATTAGGTGTGGAGGGGGTGCTTTTACTTTAGCGTTCATCCTACCGTTCGGAGGAAGGAAATCGGAAAACGCAAGTGCGGTGATCGCTTGCGTTTTCTGCGTTTTTGGGAATATTTACGTTGATTTAGTGTTGTTAATTTAAGGGGATTGTTAAAACTCCGATAGGAGTTTACTACCGTAGGTTATTAGCCTGAGTGCAAACTCGGGGAATTGGGATGGTATGTTCATAGGTTATTCCAACTCCGGAGGAGTTGAATTTTGCACGGGGGAGGTGTTTGTTTGTGTAATTCAACCTTGTCAGGGTTGGGGGATTGGGGTTATGGTGATTTCTTTTTTACCCCGAGTAGCGACTCGGGGCAAATGCCTTGCGGGATTGAACCCCTTTCGGGGTTTGGAGGAATTTCGGGAAAACGTGGTTGCTTTAATTATAACCTATACAGAATTCAAACAAACATCTGCTGCAACAGCCCCTTCTTCCAAGTGCTCAAGCCTTGGATCTGGCTGTCAAGCGTTTCAAGGTTTTGGTCAATGGTGTTCAGGAAAGCTGCGATTTTTTTCTGTTCTTGGACGGATGGATACGGGATTTTAATTTGCCCGAAATTGTCAAATGTGATTTGTTTGCCGTCTCGTATTCCGACCACAGTTTGACTTAGCCTTGTGATGAAGCTTTCTTTTTTAAAGTAGAATTTGTAAAACTGCGGTTCTACTGGGATTTTGTTCCGCAGTACAGTGTATGCAGGACTACAAATACCCAGAAATTTTGAGTGATCAAGTCCGCCTTGAAACGATCTCAATGAGATCACGAAGTCATCAGGTTCAACGATCTTGTAAGATGTAACGCTTTTTTCTGATGCTTGAATCTTTATCCCATTTTCCTCACGCAAAACCATCCCTCTTTCTTGTGAAGCGGAGAGTATGGGTAAATCCCCATTATGCTTTTTGTTCGAAATGTTCATAAAGACATCTTTGGATTTCTTCTCCTCCCAATCCGGAAACTTACTCCCATCATCCTTCTTGAAACGGATCTGTTGAGTGAAGATCTGCTGCATCACGCCCTTTTTGTAGGCTTCCAGCTTTTCCTTCTTTCGCTCCAGCAACTCGATCCGCTCGTCCACCGATGAAAGGAATGACGCGATCTTTTGCTGCTCGGGGAGGGTTGCGATCGTAATTTCAACTGATGAAAGTGTTTCTTGACCGACATTATAACGTGTGCTACCTCCACTTTTTGAAGTGATTTCTTGTCTTGAAAGGGGTGTTTTTAAAAGATGATTGATGAAAATTGGGTCATAATCACTCTTTTTCTTTCCCCTGATAACAAAGCCACCAAACAATGCTGGTTTTTCTCTATCGAGATACACATTTGCTTGTCCTACTTCTTCCCTTGTTTCAGAACTGCGCTGAAAAAGTACATCGCCATATTCAACTTTGTATATCTCTTTGTTTTTTTCAGACGCTTTAACGGACCCAATGATTTTGTCGTAGGTTATAAAATTGTTTTGGATGATGTCCAAAACGTTGATGAATTTTTCTCCATCACCATAATCTTCTTTTCCGGCATTGAGTCCGTTTTTGAAAGTCAGGAGTTCTCCTAAAGTGGTTTTTTCCCAGCTTTCAGAAAACCCTATAAATCTCAATTTTGGCTTTCGTGTAGATTTTTTTTCCATCAAAACGGCGCTTTAATTCCTAATTCCTCACAAAAGCTTATCCCAAGTGTAGTCCTGTCAGGTTTTGGAAACCTGACAGGACTTGTATTGCAGCTCGCTATTTTACTTACTTTCATATTCCTATCGAAACAAGTTGATATATTCCTTAAATGCAAAGATCCTATTCCGCTTGAAGCCAGTGAGCTCCTCCAAAATCCCCAGTTCCTGAAAGTCACGGATCATTCGGTTGGCAGTGGAGTTGTGCACATCGAGCATCTTTTCCACTTGCCCTACATCCACGATGGGTTGCCGGTAGAGTTCCGTAATCAAGCGCTTGGCATCTCCCTGCTTCTTGCCCAGCTTGATCAGTTCCTGAAACTCGTATTTTTCCCTCAAGCGGATGATTTCCTGAAAGGTACGGATTCCGGATGTGGTGGTCTCGATCACACCTTTGAGAAAAAAGGCAATCCATTCTCCCATCGCATCTTTTTCCCGTACCCGCATCAGGTTGTCATAATAATCCCTCCTGTTGCGTTCAAAGTAATCGGAGAGGTATAAGGTAGGATATTTTAGCAGCCCTTTGTCTAATAGATACAAGGTAATCAAGAGCCTTCCTACCCGTCCATTGCCATCCAAGAAAGGGTGGATGGTTTCAAACTGATAGTGGACCATGGCAATCTTTACCAGATGAGGGATTTGCAAGTGATCGTCATGGATAAATTTTTCGAGATCGCTCATCAGGGCATGCACTTCCGTGTGTAAAGGTGGGACAAATACCGCATGCTTTAAGCTAGGCCCGATCCAGTTTTGGCTGTTGCGGAATTCTCCCGGCAGCTTCTCTTGGCCTCTTACCCCATCAAGAAGCACAGCATGTGTCTTTCGGATCAGACGGGTAGAAATAGGCAGCTTCTCCATATCCTGAATGGCCTGATTCATGGCTTTTATATAGGCATGTACCTCCTGCCAGTCATCCCTACGCTCCGGATCGATGTCCTCTTCATTGGCCAAAGCCTCTTGAAAAGAAGTCTGTGTTCCCTCGATTTTGCTGGACACCGTAGCTTCCTTGGTGACGTGCATTTTGATAAAGAAATCAATGTCAGGTACCAAGTCAGAAAAAGCATCCAACCTACCTAAATTTCTGTCAGCCTGACTCAATAATGTCAAGATAGCAGGGTCACTCAGCACCCATGACTCATGGATGTGATTGGGGCTAAAACTCCTGTATTCGATCTGTTTTAGCCAAGTACCTGCTTTGAAGTTCTTGATATCTTTCATCCCCTATGTTTAGCTGCAAATATAAATTACCATAATTGCACTTAAATCGTTTTCTGCAAATATAAAAATTTATATTTGCACTTAATTCATTTTCTGCAAATACAGGTTTTTATATTTGCAGTAACTCAGACAAAGGCCTGCCAGGTTTTAAAAACCTGGCAGGTCTAATCTAGAACGGTGCTTTAATCCCCAATTCCTCACAAAATGCTTTCAGGACAGCTTCGTTGCTTTTCAGTGCTGCGTCCAGTTGCTGTATTTCTGCGGCGGTGGCGTCCAGATCCACAGGTTCTTCTTCCTCAAAGGTGTCCACATAGCGGGGAATGTTGAGGTTGTAGTCGTTTTCGGCGATCTCTGCCAGGGAAGCCACGTAACTGTACTTGTCAATGGTCTTGCGCTCACGATAGGTCTTTACGATTTTGTCCACGTCTTCTTCCCGCAGCTCATTTTGATTGCCGACTTTGATGTAATTGCCCCTTCCGCTGGCATCGATAAAGACCACATTGTCGTCCTGCTCCCGGCACTTCTTCAGCACCACAATACAGGTCGGGATGGTAGTTCCATAAAAGATGTTGGCAGGTAGTCCGATCACGGCATCAAGGACGTTCATCTCTTTGATCATGTACTCCCTGATCTGTCCTTCTGCACCTCCACGGAAGAGTACCCCGTGAGGAAATACGCTGGCCATAATGCCGTTTTCCGCTAGTTGGTACAGCATGTGCTGCATAAAGGCAAAGTCAGCCTTGGTCTTGGGGGCCAGTCTTCCGTATTGGGAGAAGCGCTCATCGGTATGGTACAAGGGATGGTCGTCTCCTTTCCAGTGGGCGGAAAAAGGTGGGTTGGCCACCACGGCTTCAAATCTATAATCCAGATGCTGTGGGTGCATCAGCGTGTCTTCCTGGGCGATGTTGAACCTGCGGTAGAGGATACCGTGCAGGATCATGTTCATGCGGGCCAGATTGTAGGTGGTACGGGTGAGTTCCTGTCCGAAAAATTCGCTGACCTCCACTTCCTTGGCCACCCGGAGCAGAAGGGAACCCGATCCGGTCGTAGGGTCATACACGGATTTGAGTTTGTCTTTACCGGTTGTCACGATCTTCGCGAGAATCTTGGACACCTGCTGTGGGGTGTAGAATTCCCCGGCGGTTTTGCCTGCTCCTGCTGCAAACTTGCCAATCAGGTACTCGTAGGCATCTCCCAAAACGTCCGACTCGATGTCATGCAACTTGAAGTCGATTTTGCTCAGGTTTGAGGATCTGTACCACCACTTCGTTTCGGGCTTTAGGGGTACGTCCGATTTTGCTGGAACTGAGATCAATGTCAGAAAAGAGGTCGTTGAAGTCTTCCTCGGAATCGGTGCCCATGGTGCTTTGCTCGATGTGGTTGAGCACGGCTTTCAGGTCTTCCAGGATGTAATTGCTGTCCGTCTCGGTGGAGGCATTGCCCTTGGCCGTCATGGATTCGAAGAGTTCCTCGGGTTTGAGGAAGTAACCCAGGTGCTGCAGGGATTCTTCTTTGATGGCGTCCGGCATTTCGGGGTCGGTAAGTTGCAGGTAGTCCTTGACTTCCTCTGTTTCCAGCAGGTCGTTGGCGTAAATGTACTGTCGCTCGGACAGGTATTTGTAGAATATAAAGCCTAGGATATAATCGCGGTAATCGTCTGCACTTACTTTGCCCTTAGGACGTTGGCGATATTCCAGAGCTGGCTTTCCAGCAGTTGTTTTTGGTCTTCTGACATAAAATTTTTGGCTTGAACGTTTTTGGGCGGTCAAGTTTTGCCCCTGAATGAAAAACATTTCGTAGGCTAAGATAAGGGTTTGGGTGAAAATTGCCAGTATCGGATATGAGATAGCCTCACCAAAATGATGAGGCCTCGGATTTTAATCAGTTGCGTTTAAATGGTCGGCATTTACCGTTTTACCCAAATACCTTTCGGCAGACTTGCTCATGCATGTTGTCCAGCACTTCATTGTCAAAGAGTTCCAAATAAATCCCAGTCGCCGCATTCCCGTACTCATGCCCAAGGGCTTCCGCAATGATGTCTTTGCTGAACCCCAGTTGTTTGGCGATGTTGGAATACGTGTACCGGAACACGTAGGTGGTGATGGGTTCTTGAGTATTGGCCATTTCGCCCAGCTGCTTGAGGTATTTGTTGATCAGCTTGCCAATACACCAAGAGCTGTACAGGAATTTGTTTTCGCTGGATACTTCGAGCTTTACAAAGCGCTTCATTTCTTCCAAACTGAGCACCCTTGGGGTGGTCTTGCCCCGTTTGATGGTGTATTTGTAGAAAGGGTACCATGCTTGGTCCACGAGTTCCTGCTTGATGGCTTTGTTACAGATGGCTTTCAGCGCACGCATGTACACACCCACTGTGTTGACGGTCAACTTTCTTTCATAGAGCCTGCGCTCGATGTCCAAAATGTCTTTGAATACAAATTCGCTGAAAGGTTTGTGGAGGTTGTGGATTTTCTCCAGGACAGAGAGGCTGTTTTTGTACACTGTGGCATTTCCCGTTCGGCCCGTTTGGTACAGATGCTCGATTTCTCTTTGCCAAAAGATATGCATGGTCACCTCATGATTAGACTCGCTTTGGAGCAGGGTCAACTTCAGCTGCTGCGCTGTAAGTTGCTTCAATTTCTGTACAGGGATCTCCTGCAAGCGTTGATTGTAGAGCTGAAGTTGTTCGAGAAGCTTGGCATTTCCTTCGGGATTGTTGCGGTATTGTCCGCCTTTTTCAGAAAATTCCGATTTTTTTGCACGCAGACCAGTCGGAATGTTACGGTGTTCGCGGTTGTGGGACACTCTTAAGACGATGGAGTAAGCTCCGTTTTTCGCGGTTTTTCGCGTGTCCAGGTGGATTTTGATTGTTGCCATAAGCGTTGTGTTTATGGCTTTCTCGGTGCTGAAAAAGGTGCACGCATTTTGCACGCATTTTGGAAAAATAGGGTGAATATGCTGGTTTTTCAGCTCGTTTCAACTGCGTTTTTCGGTGAATGCTTTTCCGCTTGTTGTAATGAAAAAAGCCCCAGAAATGCATTCTGAGGCCGTTTTTAAAACAGAAAAGCCCCAGATTTCTCTGAGGCTTTTGCTCCCCCTCTTGGGCTCGAACCAAGGACCCCATGATTAACAGTCATGTGCTCTAACCAGCTGAGCTAAGGAGGAATTTTAAACTTTCAGGCGGCTAAACCCCTGAAGTATGATGCAAAGGTAGTGCTTTCCTTAAATTCTGCAAAACATCTCCAGAAAAAAAATCCACCCCCACACTCAATTTTCTAATAATCAGGCAAAAAAAGTTTTGCCCGTAGGGCAAAGACTAAGACGCCGAGGAGCCCGTACCTAAAAGGGCCAGCATCTGCCGTCGCGACTCGCCCACCTTTCGGTAAAAATGAAGCCATGCAAAGCCCAAATTCACCACCCCAAGGCCCAAAGCCCCATAAGCATACGGCCACTCCTTCGCCACAAAACCGAAAAACAGGAACAACACAAAGGTCAGCACGGTCCAAAAGTTCAAGAAAAACCGCGAACCGGGAAAAAGCCGATACGAAAGGAACAAAATCGCCCCCCGCGAGCATTCCTCCAGCCGCCCCCGTATCAAAGGCACAAAACTGTCCGCCTTTCGCAGCCGAACCGATAGCCGAAAACCTGTCTCCTCGATCGTGCCATTAAAATGCACCTGACCCGATCCCACCGCCGGCCGCCGAAAATCCATATAATCCACCTGCTCGGTCACCTCCTCGAGGCGACTGAGAATCTCGCGGCTCTCCAGCGAACAAACGATCACTTCATCATAGCGTGGTAAAAGACTCATGCTTACGAAACAGAAAAAGGCCGGATTCGTTTACACACACCGGCCTTTTTTCCACTTATTTTACTGCTATACAGCTAATTTCCACATTCACGTCCTTCGGCAGGCGACTCACCTCCACCGTCTCGCGTGCAGGGGGATTCTCCTTAAAATACTGACCATAGGCCTCATTAATGGTCCCGAATGCCCCCATGTCCCGGATAAAAATGGTGCATTTCACCACATCCGAAAACCCAAAACCAGCCGCCCGAAGCACCGCCTCTAAGTTCTTCATCACCATGTGCGTCTCCTCGGTGAGGTTTTCGTTTATCAACTCACCCGTGGCAGCATCCAGCGGAATCTGCCCGGACACATATAGGGTGCCCCCCACTAAAACTGCCTGACTGTAAGGACCTATCGGAGCCGGAGCCTCCGCCGTATAAATAATTTGTTTGCTCATGTAGCGTTCTATTTGGGATTAAATTGTACCGTATTCATCAGGTGCATCATGTCCACCTTAATATACTCGATCACAGGGGATAAAGAATCATTTTTTACTGCCGTCTCGAAGTACAGCGCTCCGCGCAAAAAATGGCGAGTGGAATCGGTCACAAAGAACTGAAACTGGGTCGGCACCTCTCCACTCAGCTCCGCCACCACCCCCGTGTAGCCATGGGGCGTGCGCAGCACCCGCTCCTCGATGCCATAGGCCTTCACCTGATGCTGAGCCGTCAAGTTCACCGCATCCTCTAACACCATCCGCAGCGACTTACCCCCCACACCGATCGGCTGATAGGTGAAGTGAACCTTCGCCCCGAACTCCGGGTAGTGCAAGTTGATCCAATAGGGCTCCGAAGCATTAAAATGATCGGGCTCCACACGGCTATGTACCGAGTGCTCGAAGCGATAGGGAAAAGGCTCTTCCAAAGTGGTGAAGGCAAATTCCGGCAAATCAATGCGGTTATACCCCTTAGGCTTAGGGAGATAGTTTTCCCCACAGGCCATACAGAGAAACAATACACAAATAAGCGCTGTTATGCTTTTTGACATAGTCAAAAGTAATCATTTAAAAGGAATACTAAAAACATGAGAAAACCAACTTTTACCCAAGCAGCGGCCTGGATGCTGTCCCTCGGACTGCTTTTCGCCGCCACCATCGCGCAGTGCTCAGACGTCCATGGAGGAATTCGTAAAAAAATGGGATAATGGCCTGGCCTTTACCCTGGAAACCATCGACGCCATGCCGGACGACCTCCTCGACTATAAGCCCCATGCTTCTGCCATGAGCTTTAAGGAGCAAGTCGCCCACTCAGCTACCTCTATCGTGTGGATCGCGAAAAATACGTTGGACGGACCCGAGCCAGATTTCGACACGAGCGCCACGCCAGCGAATAAGGCCGAACTGAAGGCACTCGTGGAGGCTTCTTACGCCTACGGCAAAAACTTGGTCGCCAGCCTCAGCCCGGAAGACTTAGAAACGCAGGTGGAAAGCTTCGCCGGCACCGTGACCAAGCGCCAGCTTTTAGCCCTCATGGATGATCATGCCACCCATCACCGTGGAGCCGCCATCGCCTACATCCGTGCGAATGGCATCGAGCCCCCTCGCTACCGCGGACTATAAACCCAAAAAAATCGCAGCCCGAAAGAAAGGGATAAAAAAAATCCGATCGCCTCTGGAAAAGCCCAAAAGCGATCGGATTTACTTTTTTTACGATGTGGGAAACTCCTTATTCCGTATCGACCCAAGTTACTTTTTCAGCGATATCGCCTCTTCGCCCTGCAGGATAGCGCTCCGATGCTGGCTTGGCCACATAGAAAAAGCCCATCAGCATGTCTTCCTCTTTTAGCGCGAAGAAAGGCTTGGCCTCCGGCCAAAAGGTACAGCCGCCCGTACCCCAGTAGGCTGCTAAACCATGCGCAGTGGCCGTCAAGTACATGTTTTGAACCGCCATCGCGACCGCTGCGATCTCCTCCATCACCGGAAGGTTCGCCCGCGTATCCCGAATCATTTTGATGGCGATAATATGGGAGGCCTTCAGCGGGTTTTCATATAATTTCTGATAAGTAGCCGGAATAAAATTTCCCGCCGCCTCGCTGCGCCGCTTGTAGGTCTCGGCCTGGAACTTCGCAAATTTCTTTTTGCCCTCCCCCGTGAAAACAGTGAAGGACCAGGGCTGCGTCAGCTTATGCGTAGGGGCCCAATTCGCATTTTCCAGCATTTCAGCGATAACCGCATCGTCTACAGGATCATTTTCTTTAAACTGCGCCACAAATTGTGAACGACGGCCGCGTAAAAGTTGGCTCACCGTCTCTGGCGCTATTATAGGTCTTTCCATAGGTGCTATTTTTTACCCTTAAAAAGGGAAAAATGCTGAAATAAGTTCAGCAGGCGACCGCCAGGACTAAGCTGGCGCAGCTGGAAGCGAATTCCCTTTTCGGCTTTGGCGATCGTCTCGCGCGTCAGGCCTGGGTCGATATTTCCGGCGCGCGAATCCAGCATCTCCTGAAGCCAGACCTTTGGGTTTTTCGTGCCCTTCCAGTCCCGCAGCATCTTCCGCGTCACGCGAACATTTTCAGGGCAGTTCACCAAACTGGAAATCTCCTCATCGGTCAGGGTATCCTTATGGATCTCGAAAATTTCTTCCGGGCTGAAAACATGCAGGAAAGCATAGGGATCTCCCACGCGTAAAATATCTCCACAGAAGCAGTCTGTGAACATGGCGATGCCCTCGCCGCGCCTGACGGCTGCGGCAAAAAGCGTGGTACACTGCTTTTCGAAGTCGGCTTCGATCCGCATGCGGCAATAGGGTCGTGCATGTGTGGACATGGCATAAAAATCAGGCGGATAGCCAGTGTTTGGCCTACCCACCAATCTACAGAAAAGGAAAAAAAACGCGTACCTACTGTACGCGCTTAACATCTATAACACTACTCGTGATCGCATTCGCCTTCTTCATGTCGATGCCATAAATTCGGCGAAAAGCATCCACGATCAGCTGGCCTCCCATAAAGTGAAACG
>NZ_AJYA01000007.1 GCF_000265075.1 Nitritalea halalkaliphila LW7
GGTGGATTTGGCCGGAGATCACGGTTATCGAACTGCGCCGACGTGTTTCTTAAGGAGGACGGCTGGGTTTTTGGATAAAAAGGGCTAACTTACTTTTTTACTTCTTATGCTGCGTTTTGTTTTCGTACTTCTTTTGTTGCTGACTGCTGTCTTTTTTGCCGGAACGGCAAAGGACTTAACGCCTGCAGACTCTTCGCTTCGGATGGACCGTCCCCGTGTGGGGCTGGTGCTGAGTGGGGGTGGAGCTAAGGGCTTTGCCCATATCGAAGTGCTGCGGGAGATGGAGCGGGCAGGCATTCGGCCGGACTATATCGCCGGCACTTCCATGGGTGCCGTGGTAGGTGGACTCTATGCCAGCGGCTATTCGGTGGATGAGTTGGAGGACATCGTGCGGACGGGAGACTGGGGGCTGATTACGTCGAATCGGGTGCGTTTTAATGAAATCGCCTTTGAGGAGAAGGAGTATTATAATCGGTACCTCGTGGAGCTGCCGATCGTGGATTGGAGGCTGCAGCTGCCTACGGGCCTGATCGAGGGCCAAGAGCTTTCGCAGCTGCTGCACCGGCTGACCTGGCCGGTAAAAGATGTGGTGGATTTCGATGCGCTGCCCATTCCTTTTCGGGCTGTGGCTACGGATGCCAGTCGGGGCGTGAGGTGGTGATTCGAAAGGGGTACTTGCACGATGCCCTTCGTGCCAGTATCGCGATTCCCACTGCATTTACAGCGTTTCGGACGGATTCTACACTGCTGGTGGACGGAGGTGTGGTAAATAACTTTCCCGTAGATGTGGTGCGCGAAATGGGCGCTGAAGTCGTGATCGGGTCGAATGTGGGCGATGATGATTTTAAAGACCTAGAAGGGCTCGGGAGCTTTTCGGAGATCCTCTTGCAGCTGGCCATGGCGCGTTCCTATGAGAAGTTGGAGGCGCATATTCGCGATTGTGATGTGTATGTAAGTCCCGATCTTAGTGGTTTTGGGACGGCTTCTTTTAATCGTTTCGATGGGATTTTAGCGCGTGGGCGAGAGGCAGCCGAAGCAGAACGGGAGGCCTTTACGGCTTTAGCAGAACGATTAGGCGTGAGCGGAGAGGAGTTGCCAGATCGTGGCCTATCTCTCTCAGAATTACGGATTCGCAAAGCGAATTTTCGGGCAATTCCCTATTTAACACTACCTTACTGGAAAGCAAGCTCGACTTGCCGCTGTGTAGCCCTGTGAATTCTAAGCAGTTAGAACAAGCCATCGCGCGCGTGTATGGCATTAACGCCTTTCGTAAGGTGGACTACAGTCTAGACTTACAGGAAGGGGAAACCGATATTTTCGATCTGAATATTCGTGTCCTGGAGAAGCCTGATGCGCTGCTCTTTGGGGCCATACATTACGACAATCTTTTTTCGGTGGGGATCTTGCTCAACTTAACGCTGCGGGATTACATCGGTCGGCTTTCGCGCCTGCACCTGATCACAGATATCTCAGAAAACCCAAGTTTTCGAGCCGATTATTACCGCTACTTTACAGAAAAAAAGCGCTACGCTTTAAACGTGCGCTACGATTTTCTCTTTCGACGTCTTCCTATTTATGAAAACGGACGGCAGCGCGACATCGTAAACAGCCGCGATCAGCAGCTCCTGGTCCAAGCGATCTCTACGCGTTCCCTTAAGCAAAGCTATTTTCTGGGCGTGGTCTATGAGCGCAATCGTAGCGCTTCCCGCTTCAATTTTAACTTTCCAGAGGAGGTGCGTTTTCTTCGTCAGGAGTTTTTTGGCCCCCGGGCCGTATATACCCGTAACTCCCTAAATGACCGTAATTTTCCTACGAGCGGTGCTGAGACCTTCGTACAGGGGCTGTACAAGTTGAGCAGCCGGTATCGGGTGAATTTATTTGCAGGAGAGGAGGGCTTTGAATTTCAGACGCTGCGAGGAGAACGTAGGGAGATTCCAGAAGCGGAAATAGCAGATTTTCTTCGGGATGTCACGCCTCGCGATTATGCTACGGCTTTTTTTGCCTATCAGCGCTACTTCCCACTGGGTAAAGACCAGCAGTTGGTCCCAGAACTGGGCTTGGGCATGACACTTAGCAGCGAGAGTCAGGAGAAATTATTCCAAAACTTCCCCATAGGAGGGGTGCAGCGCGTCCTGTTTACCGATACACGGGCTTTCGGCTGGAACTACGCCGAGCTTTTCGCCCCGAACTTCATGAAAGTGGGGGCCGCGTATCAGTACACGGGCTGGCGCAAGTTGTACCTCCGTGCGGGAACGAATGTGGTGGGGCTGATGCAGCATGTGCCGCTCGCGAATGCTGCCCAGCTGGATTTTGATCCCCTGGTGTTAGGGAGGCGTTTGGATATCGGCTACGGTGCGGACTTGTCCTATGATTCTTTTTTCGGGCCGATTACCGTTGGGGTAGGAGGAAATTCCGGTGATCGGAACCTCCGTTTCTATTTTTCTTTTGGTTATTCTTTTAACTTTAATGATCGCTAAGAGCAGAAAATGCTTTAAGTGGTTGTGGGCGTCTTTTACCTGTATTTTTTTTGCGCGGGAGCGCAAAGGGAACGTGAATTTCCACCTTAGCTTGCGGTATTTTCCTCTACATGCGGCGCCATTAGGTGTAAGATCGCAGCGGCTTTTATCAGCTGATTACAGGTAAAATACACTGGATTTACGCGGTTCCGGATTTTTACTTCGACCACACCTTCTTCTAAGGCTAAAATGATGTCCTCCACATCTGCGATGCGGTAGGAACGAATTCCTGCGCCGTGGTCGATTTCCAAAGACTGGTTGGTGATGCGGAAGATGCCTTCCACGTCGAGGGTATAGCCGATGCGGCGATAGCGCGTGCCTGAGAGGTGTAGGAGCTCAGGGTGGCGCGTCGAAGGAATTTTCCATCATCTTCGAGGTAGCAGCTTTCGCCTCTTTTCATGGTTCGGCTGGCGTGGATGGGGGGAGCCCCTTGGCTGTGCATTTCGCGCATTTCTCCGAGCTCGCGAATCATTTGGCGCAGCCGCTGCCGGATCTCAGGACTCAGGTCCCAGGCGGCAGCTACTTCCATGAGCAGGGTTTCTTCCTCGCTGCTGAGCTGATGATCGGCCAACAGGTTTCCACGCGATTCGAGAGGACCATGTCTTTTACCAGGCGCAGATGCTGACTTTCCAAGGGGAGCCAGCGGTAATCGTTTGCACGGAAAGGGCTGCGGGCTTTATCTAGGTCTTCTTCCAGTAGCCTGCCGGCAAAATCTAGGGCTAGGGCTTTTTGGTCCTCGAGAGGTAGGGAGGAGGCGTAACGCTCCCAGCTGTTTTGATCGGCCATCGTGTTCGGGTCTTCCAGTAAATGTTTTTTCGCCTGTTTCAGCTTATGGCGACCCCAGAGCTGGTAGGCGTATTTCGCGACGAGGTAAAAAGCAATGAGGCCGAGAAATACGTAAAAGGGCTCCCAGCGGAAGATAAACGCCACGACCCCCATGAGGAACAGTTTTCCGGCGGGGGATTCGATTTTGGGCTTATCCAGTGTCTCGATTCCCTTCGGTAGTTCACGAGCTAGGGACAGATAGGGCGTGGTGAGACCGTTATGCTCGAAACTATCTACTACCTGAGGGCCAAGCTGCTGAAAAAGCTGGTCGGAGGCACTGGTTTGGGGTGCAGGGGAAGGGGTGGTGGAGCGACCGCGGGAACGTTTTCCTTTACTGTCCAGAAACTGACGGTAATAGATGCCATGGCGGCCGGCATGCACATAGGGTCTTCCTTGGCTGTTCACACCCAAGCGAGCTCCTTTTACACCTCCGGAGATGCCGATTCCTGACTTAGAGAAATTTAAACGCAGGGACCTACGCCCACAGATTTTCTTAAAAAAAAGCCCATACTTGTTCGATTGTTCCTTTATTACGTCCTAAAGATAACGTAAGTGACAGTTTTGGCCTTAAAAAAGTAACAGAAATTCGTTGTTTGGCGGCTGTTTTGCCCTTGTGTAGCAGGTTAAAGGAGGGGAAATAGGGAAAAAAACAAAAGCTGTTCAGGAGAACAGCTTTTGTTTTAACATCCAGAAGGAGAACGAGATATTTTTTGGACTCCACCAGGCGGCGTGGCTATCGAAAAGCAAGCGTCCATTATGGACTAAAGTTACTTTTTGGTCTAACTGCTGCCGGGTGCTCGCATAAAGTTTCCAGAGCGTTTTGATATCGGGTAGGCTTACGGGTAATGTGAGTGGTCCGCGAACGGCTATCCCGATTTCTTGAGCATCACTTTGGATTAAAATATGTTGTTCTCCCTGCGAGATGCTTAAATTCGCGTCTATGTGCAGGACTTTCATATTAGGCTCCTTTCTCGGAAGTGGAAATTTTAAGCTTTCCATTCATTTTCCAGGTGGTGTAGTCTGTAGATCCCACTTCACGAGGCACTCCTATGCTAAATTCTTCGAAGTCATAGGTGATGATAGCTCCTTTACCTGTTAACTTTTCATAGAGGCCTATAGCCAAATCTGGCCAAGATTGAATTTTTTCTGTTTGTTCTGCCATTTTTATGGTGTTTTGGTTAGTTGACTATATAACTTGCTCTCTGGGCTATTGTTTGTTTTTTTTGCAGGAGGGGGGTGGTTTTTTTAGTTGGGGTAGCCTAGCTCGACTATGGGTAGCTTGGCCTTTTGTATGTGCTTGGGTCGAGATTCACAAGCGTTGTTCAGTATGGCTACTTTTTGCCAGTTCTCGAATAAAAGAATAGAATGAAGCGGCAGTTACCATTCCCGTAATTTTTTTAACATTTTAAAAACGACTGCTTTTAATACCAAAAATTTTTACATACATTCGGATTGTAGCTTAAATTATGGTAAAAGCTGATCAAAAGCCTTTATTTTTCTACTGCTGTTATTTGCTTGAATTTTATGGATGAAGCGATTATCCAGCATAATAGCGCCCAAATTGCCTGAAAATTCGTGTTTCAAATTTCATAATTCTAAAAACCCTACTATGCGTAGAAT
This sequence comes from Nitritalea halalkaliphila LW7, assembly GCF_000265075.1. Classification (GTDB taxonomy): domain Bacteria; phylum Bacteroidota; class Bacteroidia; order Cytophagales; family Cyclobacteriaceae; genus Nitritalea; species Nitritalea halalkaliphila. The sequence goes on from NZ_AJYA01000007.1 coordinate 4,962, forward strand.
CTTTACAAGTCTGTTGACGCTTCTGCTGGTTTTAGGAGTACATCTAGGGCTTTTTGCCCAAGGGGTACAAATCAGCGGGACGGTAACCTCTCAGGAGGATGGAGGCCCCATGCCTGGGGTGAGTGTTTTGGTACGTGGCACCACAGTGGGTGCTGTTACGGACATCGATGGAAGCTACACGATAAGTGTTCCAGAGGGCTCTGGATCCTTAGAGTTTTCCTTTATCGGTTTCGAAAAGCAGGTGGTTTCCATACGGAACCGCAGTATCATTAATGTTGCTTTACAGTCGGATATCTCCCAGCTATCGGAGGTGGTGGTGACGGCTTTCGGTATCGAGCAGGACAAGAAAGCCTTGGTTTCAGCTACACAGGAGGTGAAAGGCCGTGAGCTGGCACTTTCTCGTGAGCCGAATATGGTGGACGCTTTGAATGCCAAAGTGGCCGGTGTGCAAGTAACACGCCAGGGTGGATCTGCAGGTGCGGGGTCTAGTATCGTTATTCGCGGTATGTCTTCGATTTCGGGGGAGAATCAACCCTTATTCGTAATTGATGGTATCCCGATCAACAATTCTTTCCGTACGCGTTCTTCTACTTCGGGTGTAGATGTACCGAACCGAGCCATCGACATCAACCCGAATGATATCGAATCCATGAACGTGTTAAAGGGGCCTGCGGCTACGGCACTTTATGGTATTCAGGCAGCCAGTGGGGTAGTCATTATCACTACTAAAAAGGGTTCGCGCTCGGATGGCCGTACCATGTCTGTCAATATCAGCTCGAATACGGCTGCTGATCAGCTTCTAACGCGTTTTCCTACTCAGATGATGTATGCTCAGGGGGACAGGTCGCTGTTTGGCACTACGACTTTTGGCCACTTCGGCCCTCCTTTAAGTACACTTCGCTACGACGGATCTACGAATAATCCTGCCGACCCACGAGGGTTTATCGTGGATATGAATGATCCACGGGCCTTAGCGGACGAGCGTTTAATTCCTGTGGACAATCAGGCCTTGTTTTTCCAGACAGGTGTCACCACGGATAACAATATTAGCATTAGCTCAGGGACGAAGCACAGTTCCTTTTTCTTCTCTTATGGGGATTTTCGTCAGCAAGGGATTATTCCAAATAATGACTTTAATCGGCAGTCTTTTAAATTAACTGCAGAGTCTAGCTTAACGGATAAGTTTAAGCTCACTGCATCAGCGAATTACGTCTATTCGACCAGTACTCGTTTCGGTCGTGGTAATAATTTTTCTGATGTCGTTCAGGGAACGATACGTACTCCTCCAAGTTTTAATAATGCGCTTGGCTTCACGCTCCCTGACGGTAGCCAACGGGCTTTCCGTAATAATTCTCCTGATAATCCTTTCTGGGTAGTTAATAACAACCCATTTACAGACGAGGTGAATCGCTTGATTTCTTTTGTGCAGGCTGATTATCAGGTAACGCCTTGGTTAAGTATTTTGTATCGAGTGGGGGCTGATGTGTCTTCAGATAAGCGAAATCAGCAGTGGGCTGTTGGCTCCTTTGGTGGTGATGCCCTTCCAGGTGGTCGGGTTCAGGAACAGACTTTTAATGATCGTGTACTAAACTCAGACTTAATCATTACGGCTACCAAGGAGTACGGAGATTTTAACGTAAGCGCTATGGTGGGGAACAACTTTTTCTCCAACTCCTTCCAGTCCCAATTCTTCGATGGCCGTAATCTCGCTATTCCGGGCTTGTATAATATTTCCAATGCTCAGACCAATTTGGTACAGGAGCAGTTTCGCTCTTTGAAAGAGACAGCGGCAGTGTTCTCTCGTGTAGCAGTGGACTATAAAAATTACCTTTTCTTAGAGTTAAATGGCCGTAATGAGTGGACTTCCACCTTACGACCACCGAATAATAGTTTCTTCTATGGGTCTGTCGGTACTGGTTTTGTGTTTACCGAAGCCTTTAATTTAGATGGAGGCATTTTCTCTTTCGGGAAATTACGCGCTTCGTACTCTGAGGCAGGGCGTGATGCTCCTGTGTACACGGATCAGACCTTCTTTAATCGCGCTACCGTAGGGGGTGTTTGGGGTGGAGGTCTCGTCTTCCCACTTCCTTCAGGAGTAGGTGGTTCTCAGCTAGGCTTGACGGCAGGAAATCCAAATTTGCGCCCAGAGCGCAATAAGTCCATCGAAATAGGTGGTGAATTCCGCTTCTTCGAAAATCGCTTAGGTTTGGATGTGACCTACTACCGTGAGCGAAACGTGGATCAAATCATCCCTGTTTCTGTACCGGGAAGTACGGGCTTCGCGAATCAATTCATAAACGCTGGAACGATTCAAAACCAAGGTTGGGAAATCGTAGCTAATTTCACACCTATCCAGGGGGAATTTAGATGGGATATCGTAGCGAACTTTTCTCGAAACAGAAACATCGTATTGGATTTGCCGGTAGACCGTATCGGCCTCACAGGTTCGGTAATCTACGTCCACTTGTAAAAGAAGGACACCCGTACGGTGTTTTCTTCGGTACAGGTTTCCGCCGGGATGATGCAGGGAATGTGATTATCGGTCAGGATGGCTTCCCTATGCGCGAGATGCCTTCTCCAGAAAATCCTACAGGGGACGTAATGATCGGGGATCCTACGCCTGATTTCTTGTTAGGTATTCGAAATAACATGGCGTACAAAAACTTTGCCCTGACATTTTTATGGGATATCCGTGTTGGTGGCGACGTAGCAAATGTAACTACGAACTGGACGCGTGCTCAAGGTATCGATGCCTCCACGATGGACCGTGGCAGCCAGGTGATTTTCAGAGGGGTACTTGAGGATGGAAATGTGAATAATATTCCAGTTATCATCGATGATGTGAACTATTATAATAACACTAGAGGAAATCGTGATATCGCCGAGCGCTTTATCGAAGATGGCTCTTGGGTACGTTTACGTGATGTAACACTGTCTTACAGTGTCCCAAATAACATCGTGAATAAAATGAAGATGCGTAATCTGAATATTGGGATTTATGGAAGAAACTTGCTGCTTTTCACGGCTTATCGTGGCGTAGACCCTGAAACCAATTTGGGCGGTCCGAATACCTCTATGGGTGTAGATGCCTTTGGTACGCCTAACACACGAAGTGTAGGTCTTAATATTACAGCAGGTTTTTAAATTAACGCAATCAAGTTATGAGAAAATATATCAATAAATTATCAGTTTGGACCGTTGGGGTCGCAGCGGGCTTGGTAGTGAGCTCCTGTGATTTACAGGAAGCCAATATAAATCCAAACGCAGTGACGGATGCACCGATTAATGTAGTGTTACCGGCCGCACAAGCGAATATGACCTGGGCGATAGGAGATTTTTCTTCCCAGTCCGCCAGCACATTAGTGCAGTACATCACAGGTATCTTAAATGTGCAACAAAACGTTACCTTTTATGCCTATGTTCCAGCGAACTTCCAAACTACCTGGAACAATCATTATTACCGAAGTTTACAAGGTCTGAAAAAGATCATCGAAGATGGAGAAGCAGCGGGTGCCCTGCATTATAGTGGCATCGGAAAGATTCAGACTGCCTTAGTTTTAGGTCACTTGGTGGACTTATTTGGAGATGTTCCTTTTTCAGAAGCATTAAATCCGGAGGAGTTCCCCACACCAAGGTTCGATTCTGCTGAGCAGCTGTACGATGAAATCTTCCGCCTGCTGGATGAGGGAATCGCAGACCTGAATGCAGAGTCCAGCGCCTCTCCCTCGATAGATGATCTCGTTTTTCCGGCTACGAACGCGAATAACTGGAGAGCAAACTCACGTCCTAACTGGATAAAATCTGCACACGCCTTAAAGGCTCGGTACGCAAATCATCTGAGCAAGGTCGATCCTCAGGGTTCCGCTCAGGCAGCTTTGGCAGCCATTCAGGCAGGTGCTATCGACTCCAATGCCGCTAACTTGAATGTCATTTTTGGCACCACTCCAGATGCTGCAGGCCCTTGGTTTGGGTTTCTTCAGGGGACCTTCGGTCAAAATAACATTGCGCTGAATAACACCTTTCTTTCGAAGCTCATCGATCGCATTAGTCCAGGCGTTTCCGATCCGCGCCTTCCCTTTTATGCACGTGCGAATAGCGCAGGAGAGTTCGTAGGAGCGATAACGGTGCTTCATCTATTCCCTCTAATGTTTCTGTTATCGGAGAGTATGCCTTTACTCCTGGTGCGCCGACGAATTTTATCACCTTCGCAGAGGTGAAGTTCATCGAAGCCGAAGCACAGCAGCGATTGGGTAATTTTTCCGCCGCCGCGGAAGCGCTTAATGCAGCGATTACTGCGTCTATGCAGCGCGTGACCGGGAGTGCCCAGCCTGCCTATTTAGCTGTTTATGGTGCTACGGCAGCAGATATGGCGGAAAACGGACTAGAACGTATCTTCACCGAAAAGCACATCGACATGTTCCTGCAGACCGAGTCTTGGGTAGACTGGAGAAGAAGTATTCCAGCTGGAGCCGCCCCCACCGTAAGTGGTATTCCAGCGCTAACTGCGCCAGCGGGCAACCTTACAGATAACGCCTTTCCGAGAAGGTATCTGTACCCACCCTCTGAGCTGGATAACAATGCTGCGAATATTCCGGAAACCTCTCTTCTGGCACGTGTATTTTGGGACCGATAAAAGAAAATAATCATGAATATAAAAGCATCTATCGCAGGACTTTTCGTCCTTATCGCCTTCAGCTTGAGCTCCTGCTTCCAAGAATATGACGAAGGCTACGAACTCGTCGGCCGCGTGGCTACCATCTCCGTGTTTACGCTGAACCCTACCTCAGCACCCGCAGGAGCAAATGGGACAGCCACCGTACGCTACTTCTCCGAGCACGAGCTCGTCACCGCTTATAGACTCATCCAGTCTGTCGGTGGACAGCGTACAGAGGTCGTGAACGTTCCCGTCCAAAATCATAATGTGGAGGACTCTTACCAGGAAACGCTTAATTTCACCGTGCCAAATGTGGCCGCCGGAACGACGGTAACCTACATCATGCAGGTGGAAACCGCTAATGGTCTCGTGCGAGAGCGTACAGCGAACTTGACAGTAACGCAGTAAACAGCAGCTCCTCTCGATGCTGTAGAGGAGCGATTGAAAGGGTAGTGCCTAAGCAAAAGGGCGCTACCCTTCCTTTTTTGGCCCCTGGGCCAAAGGCTTCTGAAGAGAAAAGCAGGCCCTCATTCAACTAGCGGCCCTCAGGTAGAATAGAACATTTTACCGAAATCTTTTATCCCTAAGCAGATTCCGCGTATTTTTACGGTCATAGAAATTCGATTATGCAAAAAGTAGATGTGATTATCGTGGGCACAGGTCCCGCAGGTGCTTTCGCTGCCTACACCGCGGCAGCAGCTGGAAGAAGTGTCCTGCTCGTGGAAAAAGAGTGCCTGCCACGCTATAAAACCTGTGGCGGTGGACTGGTGTGGAGAGGCCGAAAACTTTTGCCCTTTGATATTAGCCCCGCTATAGAACGTGAATTTACCCGCGCCCATGTCTATTTCGAGCATTTACCGGACCCTGTCTTCGCCACACGTGAGGAACCCATCGTCACCATGGTCATGCGCGATACCTTTGATCAGTTGATCGTAGAGGAGGCGCGCAAGTTAGGCGCAGAGCTGCTCGAACAAGCAGCAGTGACCGCTGTTCGTGAGACTGCCGAGGGGGTGGAGGTGGACACCAAAAAAGGTACATATACAGGGAGCTACCTGATCGCCGCAGACGGCATGCTCAGCCCCACGGCCAAGCTAGCGGGATTTAAAGACGACCGCCAACTTATCCCTGCCATAGAATACGAGGTAGGCGTTTCGGAAGCGGATTTTGCGCGGCTAGCGCAGGAGGTACGCTTCGATGTGGACGCCATTCCGAAGGGCTATGGCTGGTGCTTCCCGAAGAAAAACCACCTCTCCATCGGTGTAGGTACCTTCGAGCGCAGAAAGATTAATCTGCGAACCTATTACCAAAGCTACCTCAAGCTCCTCGGAATTCAGGAGACTACCTTCGAGGAGGCTCATGGTTTTCAGGTGCCGATCACGCCACGCTCCCAGGGAATTGCTAAGGGGCGTGTCCTGCTGGTCGGCGATGCCGCCGGTTTCGCCGACTCTCTCACGGCGGAAGGAATTTCGAATGCCCTGTACACGGGTAAGCTGGCCGCCGAGGCCATCCATGCCGATTTCCATCAGCCACAAGCTGTGGTGCAGGGGTTTCAGGCCCTGCTGGATGCCTCCCTGATCCCGGAACTGGGGACCTCCCATATACTGGCCCGCATGTTTTATGGCCAAAAAACCATTCGTAACTTTATGCTCGGCACACGCCTCCAAGAGGTTTGCGATGTGCTGACGGGGGTTTTTATGGGGGAGCGCACCTATCCCGTGGACATGAAAAAAAGAGCCTTGCAGCGCATTCGGCAAGCACTCTTTTAAGCTATTTAGAACTTGAGGCCTTGGAAACAGGGCCTTATTTTATTCCCCTAGCGCAGCCTTTGGGCCGAGGCCCAAAAGGAAATCTCGGAATTCTGCCGTGTCAAAGTTGGACATCCCCTCCTGATAAAAGACGATTTTTCCCTCCGGACTGACCACCACCGTAGTCGGAATGCTCTGACTCTGCAAGCTGGGGCTTAGGCCTGCACCTGCATGGAGAACAGGAAAGTGAAAGCCTTTTTGCTCATGGAAGCGAAAGGCCTTTTCGGATTCTTGATCCACTGAGAGCATAAGAAAGACCAGATCCTCGGAGGCCACCTTTGTATATAAAGCATCGATATGGGGCATTTCTGCGCGGCAGGGCGGGCACCAAGTCGCCCAGACATTAATAAAGAGCGTTTTCCCCGCATAATCTGCTAGCCGCACGGTCTCTCCGGCGGCATTAGTGAAGGTCCCGCGAAAGTCAAAATCCTCCAAGGTGCGGTCCGTTAATGTGACTTTCGGCTTCTTAATGCCCGTGGCCAGCAGTCCCGACTGCACAAAGCCCATGATCGGCGTGATCCAGCCCGTCACATAAAGCAGCCCGAAGACCAGCGCCATTAGGGCATAGTCGCGAAGTATCGTTTTCCATGTGGTTGTATGCGTTTTTTTCTCTTTAGCGTTCTCCATGTGTAAGCGTGTATTTCAGGTACAAGAATAGGGATTGAAAGTCAATTTGTTAGTAACATTTCATACAAAAAACCAACAGAATGCACGTGAAGCCCCTCTATTTTCCTTTTCTTTGTGCTTCGAACAGGCGAATGTAGCATGGAAGTAAACCACTTTATTACGATAGCAAAAGAGCTGAACGTCAGCTTGAAACAAGTGAGCGATACCGTCGGATTACTCGATGAAGGAGCCACGGTGCCCTTTATCTCCCGATACCGAAAAGAGGTCACCGGCAGCTTAGATGAGGTGCAAGTGGCTGGGATCCGGGACCGCGTGGCACAGCTACGCGAACTGGAAAAACGACGCGAGGCTGTCCTCAAGTCTATCAAGGAACAGGGCAAGCTTACCGAAGAACTGGAAAAGAAGATCGCCGCCGCGGAAACGATGGCGGTCTTGGAGGATTTATATTTGCCCTTCAAGCCGAAGCGTAGAACGAAGGCGATGATTGCCCGTGAGAAAGGCTTGGAGCCGCTGGCGCAAAGGCTTTGGAATCAGGAAAACTTCGATCCGGAAGAGGAGGCGCAGCAGTACGTAAATGCAGCGCTAGAGGTCGCCGACACGGCGGCTGCTCTACAGGGTGCCCGTGATATTTTAGCCGAATGGATCAGTGAAGATGCTGGTCTCCGGCAGAAAACGCGCCAGCTCTTTTTAGAGGAAGGAAGCTTTACCTGTAAGGTCATCGCAGGGAAGGAAGAAGAGGCGGCTAAGTACAAAGATTATTTCGACTGGACAGAGCCGATTAAGACCGCACCTTCTCACCGAATCCTAGCCATGCGGCGCGGAGAAAAGGAGCTTCTTCTCCTTTTAGATACCGCACCTGATGAGCTCGATGCCCTTAATCTCATGGAACGCCACCTGCTGCATAGCGCAGAAAATAGGGTGCGTGAGCAGTGGTTGCTGGCCATAAAAGACAGCTATAAGCGCCTGCTCAAGCCATCTATGGAGACAGAGGTACGGATGCTAACGAAAAAGCGCGCCGATGAAGAGGCGATTCGGGTTTTTGCAGAGAATCTGCGCCAACTACTCCTCGGGGCACCACTAGGAGAGAAAGCGGTCATGGCCCTGGATCCAGTTTTCGTACAGGTTGTAAGCTGGTCTGCCTCGGTGCACAAGGGCAGCTTTTGCATTATGACACGATCTTCCCGCATGAGCCACAGCGTCGGACAGCTGAAGCTGGGGCGAAGGTGCGTGCACTCGTGCAGCAGTATGACTTGAAGGCCATCGCGATCGGAAATGGGACCGCCAGCCGGGAAACCGAGCAGTTCGTCCGCAGTCTGCAGCTAGGACCTGAGGTACTGGTGGTAATGGTAAATGAAAGTGGAGCTTCGATTTACTCCGCCTCTGAAGTGGCGCGAAATGAATTTCCAGACTTAGACCTGACCGTTCGTGGCGCCGTATCGATCGGTCGCCGCTTGATGGACCCCCTGGCCGAGCTGGTGAAAATCGATGCTAAGTCCATCGGCGTAGGACAGTACCAGCATGATGTGGATCAAAATGCCCTAAAGGCAGCCTTAGATGACACGGTGATGTCGGCGGTAAATGGGGTAGCGTAGAGTTGAATACGGCCTCGAAGGAGCTGCTGACCTATGTATCCGGCCTCGGACCGTCTTTAGCGCAGAATATTATTAACTATCGAAATGAGCACGGTCCTTTTACTTCGCGGACAGCGCTGAAAAAAGTGCCTCGATTAGGGGAAAAGGCCTTTGAACAGGCAGCGGGCTTTTTGCGCGTACGCGCGGGCAAACATCCACTGGATCGCTCTGCTGTGCACCCGGAACGTTATGGCCTCGTGGAAAAAATGGCTCAGGATCTCGGCGTGACGGTAGAAGCGCTGATGCAGGATCCGGCACTTCGTGCCAAAATAGATTTGAAGCGCTATGTGACGGCCGATGTGGGCCTACCGACCTTGCAGGATATTTTTGAGGAGCTTGCTAAGCCGGGACGTGATCCACGGGAGGCTTTCGAAGCGTTCGCGTTTCAAGACGGCGTGCACACTCTACAGGATCTGCGCGTGGGCATGAAGCTGCCAGGGCTGGTCACGAATATTACCAACTTCGGGGCCTTTGTCGATATCGGGGTGCATCAAGATGGTTTGGTACACCTGAGCCATTTGGCAGATCGTTATATCAGTGACCCGAATGAAGTGGTAACCGTTAACCAAAAAGTGGAAGTCACGGTCATGGAGGTAGATGTGGCACGTAAGCGCATCGGCCTGAGCATGAAAAAAGATCCTTTTGCGGCGAAAGCCGCTCCGGGCGGGAAAAAATCAGGTCGTAACAGGCAAGAGCCAGCCGCGGAAGGGGATTTAGCCAGTAAACTGGCTGCCCTGAAGCAGAAATTCGGCCAATAAAGTAGAGCGGTTCCAGTGCCAAGAGTAGTTCAAAGCACTGGAACCGCTTTTTTAGTTCCTGATCCTGTGTTTCTGGAGGGTGGAAAGGCCCTGAATTTTAAGCCTTTTTGTTTGAAAGTTGGTGTTTTCTTGTAATTTTGCTAGAACCACAGACTAAAAAGCCGCTTAAGGCTGTTCCCCACTTGAACCCAGTACGCATACTACTCTTCCTTATTTGCAGTTTTACTGCGGCCCTACTACCGGCACTTGGCAACACGTCCTTTGACTCGCTTGTACAAGAAGCGCGGCAAGTGCGTGTGAATAATCCAGATGCTGCCCTGAAGCTCATCGCGGAGTGGAAAGAAGCTGTAGGCTCAGATAAGCTAGAGATGTATTTTCCGCGTCTTCAAAATGAATGTGGCGCCATTTTTTATATTCGCGGAGATTATGTAAAGGCGCAGGAGGCTTACGCTGCTGCCTATCAGGCGCTTTTAGAGCGTTCTGACTATCCTGAGCATGCCACACACGTAGCACGGGCCTTAAATGGTAGAGGACTCGTCCGCCTGATGTATCATGATTATCAGCAAGCTAAGGCGTTTTTTCAGGAGGGGCAGGCACTTTTGGCGGGTGCAGATAAAGGTCTGGAGGCCTCACTGATTTTTAATTTAGGCTTGTGCTATTCAGAGCTGGGAGAGCTCGCTACCGCCTTGGGCTTTTTCTATGAAAGCCTAGAGCATCTCCCCGAGACAGCCCTTTCCGATCGTAGCCTGCGTTTTAACCGCATTGCCAAGACCTATTTAGACCTCGGGCGTTTAGCGGAAGCTGAGCAGGCCCTGGCTGCTCTAGATCTTCTGGAACCGCTGCCACTTTGGGAAGAAGCCTTTCGGGCTGCTACACAGGCGGAGCTGGCTGGCGCCAAAAGAGATACACTACGTATGCATGCTTTTGCGCTTCGCGCGTATGAGCAGGCTACGGAAATGGGAGCTATCTGGGATAAAAGCCGTGCTTTAGCACTTTTAGCAGATGCTACACGTACGCTGCAGCGCTGGGAGGAAACCGTGCACTGGCAGCAGGAACTCTTAGCTGCTAAGGATAGCCTGATGACGCGGGATAAGCTACTAGAAATTCAGGATTACGAGGCTAAAATAGCTGCTTTAGAGAAAGAAAAACTGTCGGATCAACTGGAATTATTTGAAGCGGCGACAAAAATAAAATCCTTAGTCATCGGAGTGGTAGTGCTTTTACTGCTCTTGCTCCTAGGCTTGTTTTGGTTTCAGCGTCGCACCCTTTATCTGAAGGCCCGTCAGATGGAAGAGGTGCAGGGGCTATATGCGAAACTGCAAGAGGCACACGCGGATTTACAGGTGCAAAGTGAGCGCTTGGCAGCTGTAAATCAGACGAAAGACAAGCTGTTTTCTTTAATTTCTCATGATATTCGAAGTCCATTAGGGATTTTGATTTCCTACCTGAGACTGCCAAGAAATGGGGGTGTTGACAGCTGAAGAACAGCAGCTCTCCCGGTCGAAGATTCTACAACAAACCACAGATACCCTCGCGATGGTGGATGCCTTATTAATTTGGGCCAAAGGCCAGCTGGAAGGGTTCAAGGTTCGGCCTCAGCGGGTGGCTATTCCGCCTATAGTGGAGCAAGTTTATCACCTTTTCGAGCCGAAGTTTAAAGATAAAAACGTTAGACTGCATGTAGATTCGCAACTTTCCTCGCTTTCCGTATTTTGCGATGAGCAGCACATGCGAATTATCTTCCAAAATATTTTGGCGAATGCCATCAAATACAGTGAAGTAGGGACTACGATCACCCTTATGAGCTATTCCTGTCCGCTGGGATATGTGGGTGTGGCTATTCAGAATACAGGTGCTAAGCCCCCTGAAAAGGTGTTACAGGATCTAAATGAAGAGGTGAAAATCGAGTCCAGCACGCCAGGAACAGCCTCGGAAAGAGGCACTGGATTAGGCTTGTATCTGGTGAAGCAATTACTCTTCCAAAACAGAGGTCATTTTAATCTGCAGTGCTGGGAGAAGGGGGTTGTGGTTCTTTTACAGCTTCCTACGGCCGATTTGGTGGTGGAAGATGGCGCTCTGCCGGAGGAAGTCCATAAAAAGCGGCTCTCCTCTTGGAAGAAATGGCAAAATGTTTAAATTCGTTTACAATCCTTTAGCTCCCGACTCCAGTCTCGTTGCATTTGTATGTTTGAGTATTCTTTAATCAAAACGATGAATACCTATGAAAAACAAAGTGCAGTTGATCGGCCGCTTAGGCAATAAGATCGAAATTAAAAAAGGGGGCAATAATGTCATTTTCGCCCGATTTAGCTTAGCCACCAACACGTACACCCAGCGCGATGGCGAGCGAGTAGAGGATACCCAGTGGCACCAGGTGGTGGCATTCGGAAAGGCGGCCGAGACCTTAGCGCAGCATACCGATAAAGGTCATGAGCTGGGGCTTACGGGTCGTTTATCCTATTCCTCCTATGAGGATAAAGAAGGAATCAAGCGCTACCAGACCGATATCATTTTAGAGGAGTTTATGTTTATGCAGAATCAGAGTAAGTCGGCCTAAAGGCCAATGGGACTTACGGGCTGCCGCTCGGTTATGAAATGCAAGTTTCTGAAAAGAAGCTTGCATTTTGACTATTCCAGCCGCATAGTTGCTTTCAGCGAAAGGTTTCTGTATCTTTTCCTAGGCTTAAGCATGCTTTTTGTGCTATAGCCTCCCAAGAAGTTTAGTAAACCAAAATAGCAGAACATGAGTAAACAAGCGACTTATAGTCTCTTCGAAGATGTGTGTAAATTCGTGGATGAGGCGGCTAGCTACATGCAGGTGCATCCAGGACTTTTAGAGCAAATTAAAGCCTGTAACAGTATTTTTCAGTTTAACTTTCCTTTAAAAAAAGCTGATGGATCCTACGAGGTGATGACGGGGTATCGCGTGCAGCATTCCCATCACAAGCTCCCTGTAAAGGGTGGGATCCGGTACAGTGAAAATGTGGAGCAAGAGGAAGTCAAAGGCCTTGCCGCCCTGATGACCTTTAAATGTGCGCTTGTAAATGTCCCTTTTGGAGGTGGTAAGGGAGGTGTCAAATTAGACCCAACCAAATACACGGCCGAGGAGTTAGAGCGTGTCACACGCCGCTACACCGCGGAGCTGATCAAAAAGAAATTTATCGGCCCGGCCATCGACGTTCCAGCACCGGATTACGGGACCAGCGCACGGGAAATGTCCTGGATCGTAGACACCTATGAAGCGTTTAATCCGGAGCTGATTAATGCCAAAGGCTGCGTCACAGGGAAACCCCTTTCTCAGCATGGTATCGACGGGAGAACAGAAGCTACGGGTTTAGGTGTCTTTTTTGGGATACGCGAGGCCTGCTCTGTGGCGGAAGACATGGAGGAAATAGGCTTGGAGCCAGGGCTCAAAGGAAAAAAAGTGATCGTGCAGGGACTTGGTAATGTGGGCTTTTATTCAGCCAAGTATCTCCAAGAGGCTGGAGCTAAAATCATCGGTGTAGCTGAATGGAATGGAGGTATCTTCGATGAAGCTGGCTTAGATGTCGAAGCACTAAAGGCATATCAAACCAAACATAAGACCTTTGAAGGTTTCGGTCGAGGAACTTTCGTGTCCGAAAGTTCGGAGCTACTCACCTATGCCTGTGACATCCTCATTCCAGCTGCTTTGGAAAATCAAATTACAAGCGAAAACGCTGGGGATATTCAAGCGAAAATCATCGCTGAAGCAGCGAATGGACCTGTGTCCCAAGCAGCAGAAAGTACACTTTTGGATAAAGGGATTCTGATACTACCCGATATGTACCTAAATGCAGGTGGGGTGACGGTTTCCTATTTCGAATGGTTGAAAAATCTCTCACGCGTTTCTTTTGGGAAACTGGAAAAGCGCTACGATATGGAAAAGTACCGAAAATTAATGGGGACGATCGAAAATGCAACAGGGGAACGCTTTACAGAAGATGAAAAGGAGGCCTTGATTCGCGGCGCCTCGGAAAGAGATCTGGTGATTTCGGGACTAGAAGAAACCATGGTTGACGCCTACCATAGCATGAATAACATGAGAAAAGCGAAGAAAATTAAAAGCCTTCGAACAGCAGCATTTATTCTTGCTTTACAGCGCATCGTCATCTCCTATACAGATCTCGGCATTTTCCCATAAAAGAGAACATGCACTTATTGGAAAATCGCATACACTTATGAAGTATTTTGATGCACTTGTAAATTCATCCGTGATGCATGCATTACACTTCGTACATTTGAACTATCAAAAGGAATTGAACCGGTAATCAAACCTCCTTATAGATAGCCATTATGTGTGGTCAGCCGATGGAAAAAGGCTGTAACCATGCCAGATCGGGTGATTTTTTTAGATTTAAACTTACCTAAGGAGAACTCTCATAAGTGGACTCCTTAGGGATTTTTTTTATAGGTGAAACCAACAGAATAACAAAAGCCCTAGCGCTTATTCCTTAAGAACAGGCGCCAGCACTTCTAATAGTTGTCTTGTGTTTTTTTGTAAGCTTTCCCAATCTATATGACCCGCTTTCCCCACTTCCTCTACCTGTGCCCATARCAGTCTCAGGGATATGCGCTGCCTGCGGCTGTAAAGCCCGTCCTGCTTCCTGAAGATGTATTTCCTGCTGCCTTTCGTCTTGAAAAGAGCGTTTGCGGAGGAGTAAATGCTGGCTTTCCATGCGCTTTAATAGGGGACTTAGCGTATTCGAGTTTAGGTGAAGGAGCTCGCTCAACTCCCGCATACTGACTTTTTCACGCTCCCAAAGGACAAGCATCACCAAATACTGTGGATAAGTCAGCCCTATAGCTTCTAAATGAGGCTGATACGCCCGCGTGAGCAAGCGCGATAAGGCGTAAAAAGGGAAACAAAGCTGCCGATTTAAGGAAAGATTCGTTTCCATGACTTATTTGGCTATGTAAGAGGCTATCTTCTCTGGTTTGGTCACCGGAGCAAAGCGCTTTACAGGCCGTCCTTGTTCATCAATTAGAAATTTAGTGAAGTTCCACTTGATGCTCGAGCCGAAAAGCCCACCCAACTGCTTTTTCAAGTATTTAAAAATCGGGTGTGCAGCATCGCCATTCACATCTACCTTAGCGAACATGGGAAAAGTAACCCCATAATTCAGAACACAGCCCGAAGCGATGCTAGACTCATCCCCAGGCTCTTGATTGCCGAATTGATTACACGGGAACCCTAAAATAACAAAATCTTTATCCTTGTATTTTTTATACAAGGCCTCCAGACCCTCAAACTGCGGCGTGAGCCCGCATTTGCTGGCGGTATTCACCACTAAGATCTTTTTTCCCTTGAATTCCTCCATGGAGATCTCCTTGCCTTGTAAGGTCGTCGCAGTAAAATCATAAAATCGCGTTGCTGCCATAGTCGTTTAATTCGTACGTGTAGGTTATGTTTCTCTACAAGCTACAACTCTTAAAAACCAGAAAAGGTTTAGCGCGGACGATTAAATCGCACACGATTGATTTAATTTTTACATGTTCTTGTGCGCCTACTTGAAAAGGTGTCCTAACCTGTACACCAAAACCCTAAGCCTGCATCAGAAGATAAAGTGCTCGCGCTGACGCTGAGGAGGTAGCTACTTTCAGTAATTTTTAAGGCCAGCAGCGCCACCTTCCTGACAGAGAAGAACACATAAAAAAACAGCTGGAAATTACTCCAGCTGTTCGATTCATTTCGTTGGTTTAGTGAAAAATTAATTAGGATTAAAAGGCAAAGAGGATTTATGTACGATGATACGCAGTTTTCCATCATCACCTTTTTTAAATACCCAAGTTTTGTCCACCATAATTTCATTTCCTTCTTTATCGGTCACATACACATTTCCCATCGTAATGGCAGTAGCACCGTAAATTTGGATTCCCTCACGTGAGCTTCCCAAGTTCTCGAAGCGGGCTTTCACATAAGGCGCTAGCGCAAATCCCTTGTCCTCTGGGAATTTATCACTTCCCCCCACGAAATAGGAGAGCGCGCCCTCCTTAGTGGTTCGGAACGTGTTCGTCCCGTAGGCTAAGGTCGGCTTAAAGAACACTTTTCCATACTGATAGTTGTAAGCCTCATCGATGACCTGCTCTGCATAGGCACGGTAATCCTGCCCCGCATCATAGCGTCGGCCTATTTCTACCAGAGCATCACACCAGGCATGTTGAGCAGCGAGTACCTCCTCGTAGGTAATAATCGTCGAAGCACCGTCCTCCACATACTGAAGCCTTAATTCTTCTACGATGCGCTGCACCTCTTCTTGCTGCTTGGTTAATTCAGAGGATTCTTTTTCTGGAGCCTGACAAGAAACCATCAGACCAAGGCTGCCAGCATGGCAAACCACTGCTTTTTAATTGTCATAAACGGGTAACTTAATAGAGTTAAATAAAATGAATAGATAGATAGTTTTTGTGAATCGAATGTCCACTCCCACTTATACTGTTATGCGTGTAAAAAGTTATATTTTTAGATGAAAATAAATTTAAAGAAACTCCCTACAATTTCTATAGAGAGTTATTAATTTATAAGCTTTGTATAATTAAAAAAGCATTCTAGCGCTTCCGGCTTCCAGGCTGATAAGACTCCTGCGCATGCTCCAAGACATCCTCCAGATAGTAGTGGACGGGCTTGAAATCACCCTGCACATACCGTTCCGCCTGATCATTAAAATGAGGAGAAGCAGGGTCTCCGCTTTGGCCCCCGGCCAAAAGGGACTTCGCCACCACGCGATCCCCGAACTCTACCGCAGCCACAAAACTGTTCCCCACATTTCCGTACCAGCGCTTGGTGTTCGGATAGGACCGGCTACCGTATGCGGCCAAACTACCCCACTGAGAGGAATTAAAGGGTACCGGAAGGCTCTCCTCTGCATCGCTGAAGGCGGGAGAAATGGAATTGTTGATCCGCTGAAAGCGATTGATCTCTCCCCAAGGGGTCTGCCAGCTGCCGAAATCATCCTCCAGCTTATCCAAGGCTTTTTTCAGAGCTTCTACCTGCATCTCTGCTGGCGCCGCCTCGGCTAAAAACTCAAAAACATAAGCATCCCAAGGACGGTCCAGTCGGCGGCCTGCGGCCAAAAGCGCCTGCCCATAATGCACGGCCACACTAGTGGCGATAGACTCCGTGCCCGTATGTAAATTCCAAGCCGTCAGGGTATCTATCGCCGCTTTGCCAAGGGCAAAAAAGGCATCCTCTTCACCTACTGTCTCACTAAAGGCTTTCGCCAGAGCTGGAATTAAGGCTCAAAGGCCAGTAATGCCGGATCATAGGCCACCTGAATGAGACCATCTAGGTCTAGCTTACCTGTCCGCTCGAGCACACGTACGGCATTAATCCCCCGTGCATTTTCGAGATCCCAAGCCACATAAGGGGGATAATCCTTCGGGTCAGGGCTCTCTTTTCCGGCGGCTGTAAAGGGGGTAGAATTACAGTTTTGTATCCAAGAAGTCGCTGGATTTTTAATGTAAATAAGCTCTTCTACCGCATGCAGCCCCTGCCAGTCCGTGGCTGGATTACTGCCATCACAGTGTTTCGCCAGTCAAAGAGAAGGATCCCGAACGGGCACAAAGTTTCCATGGTAGTAGGCGATCGTCCCGTCCTTATCTGCATACACGGTGCTGTTCGAGGAATTAGTCTGCAGCTGCATTGTCTGATGAAATTCGGCATGGTTGCGGGTTTTCGTCCGCATATAGGACTGTGTCAATGCTTTTTCTCGCTCCACCATCAGCGCGATGGCAATCCAGCGCTCGCCCTCAGCCCGAATTACAGGGCCGTGGTGGCTGTAAAAGGCCGTAAAATCACGTTCTGCCATGCTCCCATCCTCTTCCTTGTAGTTTAGACGAAGGGTTTTGGTTTCGAAGGGCTTCCACTCCGCGCCGTGGCGGTAAAAAAAGCCTTCTGAACGCTCCTCTACCTCCAAGCTAAACAGGTCGATGGCATCCGCCTTAGCACTGGTGTGCATCCAACCATTATGTGCATTAAATCCCTGATAGATAAAGAACTGCCCCCACGTTACGGCGCCGTACGCATTTAAGCCCTCCTCACTGACCATGTGCACCTCTGGACGAAAATAAAAGCTCGTATGCGGATTAATCATCAGCAGGGCATTGCCGCTGCTCGACTTTTCTGGGCCGATCGCGAACCCATTGGAGCCCTTAGGCTCTAACTCAAAATCCCGCTCCTCATACACCCAGGCGGTGTAAAAGCGGGATCATAAAACTCCTTTAAAGGATTTACCGGAATGGTTTCGATATCCCCTCCGATGCTACCCTCACTAAAGCTGAGCGCCATCCATGGCTCAAAACGGGTCAGCAGCATGGGCTCCACCTCCGGATGCGTATGCAGGTAGTAGTTGATACCATCCGCCCAAGCATCCATCAGCTCCCGCAGCCAGCGCGGACTAGCCGCATACTCCGCCCGCAAGTCCTCCTCATCGATGTAAAGGCGCATGCGTAAATCCACATACAACTTGCCGATGCCTTCCACCTCCGCCATTCGCCCCAGGGCATTAATGAAGTTCGTTTCCACCCGCTTAAAATCGTCTTCGCACTGGGCGTACACCATGCCGAAAACAGCGTCGGCATCCGTCTTCCCATACACATGGGGGACCCCGTAGTCGTCGCGGTGGATGGTGATGCGTTCCGCAAAGCCTTCCCAGCGGGCCTTTTCTTCAGGGCTGCTGGACTGGGCCTGAAGCGCACCACTTAACCAGAGGAAAATTACCCCCAGTAGCCAAAACATGTTTCCTTTTCGTATCATGTGCTTGTTTGTTGTCAAAATGCTCGGCGAGCAGGCGGGCTACCCCCCTGAAAGCATGTCGTAAAGCTAATTTCGGGGTAATATAGAGCCTAGGACGGGAATTCCAATAGCTAGCGTAGTTGCAGGTGCTGCGCTTTTACGGTCGGTAGCTGATGCATTTTACAGGCAGTTCAGTAGGAAAAAAGCGCTCGAAAGCGTAGTTTGGATGCTCGATTACCGATTAGACCCTATTCCTATGGCTTCACAGCACGCCTATGTGCGCTTTTTATCCATCACTGCTGCCCTCGGCGGCTTTTTATTTGGTTTTGACACCGCCGTGATCTCCGGCGCCGAACGCGAGATTCAGCTGGTCTGGCAGCTCGACGACTGGACTCATGGTCTGGCCGTAGCCATCGCCTTATACGGCACAGTGCTTGGCGCACTTTTCGGCGGCATTCCCGCAGATCTACTGGGAAGAAAAAAAGCACTGCTGGCCATCGGCCTACTCTATCTGTTGTCTGCCACTGGATCGGCCTTCGCTCCAGAAGTGTACAGCTTTATGTTTTTTCGCTTCCTCGGTGGGCTGGGGGTAGGGGCTTCCTCCGTGGTGGCGCCCATGTATATCGCCGAAATCGCTCCCGCACGGCAGCGGGGACAACTGGTCGCCATGTATCAGTTTAACATCGTACTGGGCATCCTGGTGGCCTATTTCTCCAATTACCTCATCGGAACGGCCGCACCCCCTTCCGCCTGGCGCTGGATGCTGGGGGTAGAGATTTTACCCGCCTTTTTCTATACCTTGCTCATGGTGCGCATCCCAGAAAGCCCTCGCTGGCTCTTAGCGAGCGCCAGGACTTCACTCAGGCACGTCTAATCCTGACCAAAACAGACCCCGAGGGCGTGGAGGCAGCACTTATTAAGGCCCAAAAAGAACTCCAGACGCTTCCCCCAAAAGCAGCTTTTCTGACGCTTTTCCAACCTGCTTTTCGACGTTCTACCGTCTTTGCGATGCTCATCGCCTTCTTTAACCAGCTTTCGGGCATTAACGCCGTCATTTATTTCGCACCACGCATTTTCGAGGCTGCAGGCTTACCCGCCGAAGACGCCCTTTTTTCCACCATCGGAATCGGGGTGGTAAACGTTTTGGCCACCTTAGCAGGCCTCTACCTCATCGATCGCCTCGGCCGACGCGTGCTGATGGGCATCGGCTCGGTGGGCTATGTGATTTCCCTCAGTCTGATGGCCTACAGCTACTTAGGGAGCGGCCTTCCCGAAGGACTTTTGCCCTTTTTCGTCTTTTTCTTCATCGCCTCCCATGCCATCGGACAGGGAGCTGTCATCTGGGTCTTTATCGGTGAGATGTTTCCGAACGCCCTCCGGGCAAAGGGCCAAGCGCTAGGCTGTGGCATCCACTGGGTGCTGGCCGCCCTGATCACCAATGTATTCCCCGCCCTCGTCAGCATCTTCGGTGCGGGCCAACTCTTTCTCTTTTTCGCAGGCATGATGCTCCTTCAGACCTTCTGGGTATGGAAATTTATGCCTGAAACGAAAGGCAAAAGCCTCGAGGAAGTACATCATTCACCTGCTAATTAATCACCAATGTCTAAAAAAATACTTTGCTACGGCGAAATGCTCTGGGATGACTTTCCGAGTGGCCGCGTCCCAGGTGGTGCCCCTTTGAATATCGCCTCTAACTTGATTCAGCTCGGGCTGCAGCCCATGCTCGTCAGCGCTGTAGGGCAGGATGCGGCAGGAGAGGAGCTGCTAAACCTTTTGCGCCAGCGCCAAATCCCCGAGACGTGGATACAGCAAAATAGGCTCTCCACCTCTCGTGTGCAAGTGGACGACAGCCAGCCCGAAGAGGTTCGCTATGAGATTTTATTTCCCGTCGCCTGGGATCGCATCGCCTGGAACGAGGCGCTCCGAGAAGCCGCTGAACAGGCTGATATGGTCATATTCGGTAGCCTCAGTCTGCGCCACCCCCAAAGCCTCGCCACCCTCCGACAGCTTCTAGCGCATACCTCCGCTCAGGTGATTTTCGATCTCAATCTGCGCCCTCCCTTCCTGCATTTTCCGGATGTAGAGGACTTTCTGCATCGGGCACAGCTGCTAAAAGTGAACGAAGAGGAGCTCCTTTTTCTCACGCGCTATCTGCTCGGAAATGCTTCAGCATCAGCTACGACGGAGACACTTGTGGCAGCTGCAGCGGCACTTTGTCAGCGCTATCAGTTAGCAGGAATTTGGCTCACCCGCGGCGGAGAAGGGGCGTACTGGCTGGCTCCTGATCGCGCGCCCCTGGCGCAAAAGGCCTATCCTGTGCAGGTGAAAGATACCGTAGGTGCCGGGGATGCCTTCCTCAGCGGTATGGTGGCAGGGCTGGCTGCCGAAAAGAGCGCAGCAGAAATCTTGGATTTTGCCGCCCGTCTGGGGGCTTTTGTGGCCAGCCAAAGTGGAGGCGCTCCACTGCATGATCCAGCAGCTATCGCCGCTCTTAAATACTAAGGCCAGCGTGAAGAAAAGGCACAAGTAAAAAAAAGTACGTTTAGCACTGTGATGCTAGGATTGTATGGCGTAAGTTTGTTTTTTTAATTGGTTAGACATGTTTTCATGATAGATACAGTAAAAATAGGAATCATCGGTTGTGGTAATTTAGGCAAAGCGATCGCCAGAGGGCTCTTGGAACAACCGGGTTTTCTGCCGGGGAACTTGCAGGTCACCCGTCGCAACACCGAGGCGCTGCGGGACTTAGCCGATCTGGGCGTTGCCGTACATACCGATAATGTGCAGCTGGCGCGCGAGGTGGATGTGCTTATTTTGGGTGTTAAACCCTTTAACATCGATAAAATCATGCGGCAAATCGCTCCTGTTTTAGAGGCAGATCGACAACTTTTGTTAAGCTTGGCCACAGGGATCACCTTGGAAGCATTGTACGCGCATGTACCAGAGCAGATGGCAGTGTACCGCGTGATGCCAAATATCGCAGCGGATATTCAAGAGTCAGTGACCTGCTTCTGTTCCCGGCATCAAGACCCGAAACAGGATGCCTTAGTGCGCGCCTTGATGAACGGGGTAGGGGAGAGCATCCAAATCGACGAGCCGCTGATGGAAGCTGCTACCGTGCTGGGAGCCTGCGGAATCGCCTATGTTTTGCGTTTTATGCGCGCCATGATTCAAGGCGGGATCCAAATCGGTTTCGATGCGAAAACAGCAGCAAAAATCGTGAATCAAACAGTGAAAGGGGCCGCTGAGCTTATGATCCAGCAGGATTTACATCCAGAGGCGGCCATCGATAAGGTGACGACGCCTAAAGGCTGTACGATCGTAGGTTTAAACGAAATGGAGCATCAAGGCTTCAGCTCTGCCTTAGTACGTGGTGTATTGGCTTCCTATAAAGATATCGAGAAGAAATAAACCGCGCTCCGCTTTTTATTTTTTGATAAAGCGCAGGTAGAGCGGTGGGGACAGGACACTGGGCCGTAGGGAAAGCAAATAGCTGCCTGCGGCCAAGTGGCTTATATCCCAGCGAAGCCGCTGTTCGCTAGCACTTTCGAGCAGCACCCCAGCGGGAGCCATGCGCTGCCCATTTAGCCCGATGATTTCCCAAGAAACCAGTAGGTTCAGGTCATAGCTTTCCGGTAGCTCTAAAATCAAATGATTTCCAGCAGGGTTCGGGTACAGCCGCAACTTCTCGCCGGGGCCAGCCTGAACTGGGGGTTCCTCCTCCCTTTGCGCGAGCGGAACCAAAACCTGCACCACATCCTCATATACGCGCCGTTCCACACGCTGCAGGGCATACTGTCGATCCAAAATAGGAAATGCATGCACCGGGCTGAAGGTAATGCGGGCAAACTCCTCGTTTTGTTGCTGTACTTTCTCTACGGTAACCTCTAAGTGGCCATAATGCTTGCCACCGCGTGTCAGCTGAGGAACACCATCGATAAGTTCCCAGACCTCGGGGGCATCCTGGTCCGCTGTCCACATCTTGAAGGGATTATAGCCTAAGGGTGCCGCACCAGCACCAAGCTTTCTTTTCGCTCACCTCTCAGGCCATCGCCCGCCACCCCCACATCGTAGTAGTGTACCCCACGGCTGCCGGGATTTTCCTGCACAAAACTACGTTCAAACAGTTCGCTGTGCCCACTAAAGACAGCGATCACACCATGTGCCTCGAAGAGCGGATGGTACACCTGCATCGGCGTGCCCCCCTGTCCGGAGGAAAGCACATGGTTCATCGGGAGCCCATGCTCACCACTCGAAAAGGGCGCATGATGAAACTGCACAAAAATCAATTGTCCCGCTTCCTCCGCAGCGGCCAGATGCTCCGCAGCCCATTCCCACTGTGCAGAGCCGACATTAAATGGCTCTAGGCCTTTGCCCCCCTGAGCCACAAACTCCTCCTGCGTAAAATTCGCCTGCGTATCCGTCCCCGGCCCTGTAAAATCGCGTCCGCGAAGACGGCTTTCCTCCGAGTAATTACTGCGCAGGTCCTCGGGTATGCCATTCGAGGAGTCCAGAGTCAGCACGGTGATGGGGCCATAGTCGATGCGATAGTAAGCCCGCGACTCCTCCTTGTCCTTGGCCTGCGGCAAAGGAAAATAGGCCTCAAATTTCTGTCGCCCCACTACCGGATTAAAAGCCCCCAAGCCATTAAAGCCATAGCCATTATTCAGCGTTCCGCCGAAATTTTCCCAGTTGCCGATCGCCGGAAACAGCGGCGTAGTGGTGAGTAGCTGATCGAAAGCGCCAGCATTATGGCGAAAAAACTCATCCCAGCCCGGCTGATAGCCGCCGCCCTGCACCAGATCACCGGGCATCAGGATAAAATGTGGCTTGCGGCTCCGCATGATGCGGATGTTTTCGCTGTAGCCCTCCGTCTCTGTCAGCGGGTAACGCAGCGTGGGAATGTTTCCGGGCAGCGTGGCCGTTCCGAAGGTACGTGCCCAGTTCGAGTCGCTTAGCTCAGGGCGGGCACTCCCCGGAGCGAGGGCTCCCACCTCCCATTCACGGCGAAGTACGCGGCCCAACGGTTCCGTTTCCGCATCTGCTAATGCCATAAAGGTGATTTTTTGCCAGTTGTCCTTGTCAGGAGGGCTTTGGAATGAGGCCGAAAAGGTGCTTCCGCCTAAAGTGACCCGATAGGTATACGTGGCGTCCGGGGTCAGTGGTGGCAGCTGTATGCGGTAGCGGTAGTTGCTGTCCCTCAGCAACCAATCTTCTGGCCGCAATCCGCCGGGAAGCTGTTGCGCTTTCTCAGCGGGCGTATAGCCTAGCTTAGGAAAAAAGATCCCGGATATATTTTCTTCGCGTAAGACATTTCCTTCGGCATCTTCGAGACGAAAGGTGCTTGTTCCAGCCGTTTCGGACCACCAAGTAAGTATAAATGCGCCAGACTCGCTGCCATTTAGGTACGGCAAAACCCGAAATGCGCTGTGGTTTTGTGCCTGAAGCGCCGGACAAAACCTCAAAAGCAGAAAACTAAAGAATAAAATGAGGAAATAGCGCATAAAAGTAAGCGGTTATACTGAGTTTTTCAATTCCACAAAAATAAGTATAAATCTAAAATAAAAAAGCTGCCAAATAGTATCGGCAGCTTTTTTTTACTTTGCGCCTGGGAAGGCGCTTAATGAACCATATAAAAAACGCTCCATGTCGGAGAATTTTACACACAAAAATATAAAAATTTTATCAAATCGAAAGTTATCGCAGGAATTAAGTTGAGATAAGAAACTCTTTTAATAGAAAAATTATATTATTGGTCTCGATAAAGCACTATTTCGTTAGGGTTTGTCGGTTGACTGGATCATTCGTACACTTTTTCCCCTTTTTTCAACCAAATCCCCCAGCTTTTGCTGTACGTGTGCACTTGTTTCGTGGGCACTTCGCCCTTTACCAGCGTCTGTTCTTCATTCGCCCAGTGAATGATGCCACCGTACAAATTATACACCTCTTGAAAGCCAGCCGCCTGCAGTTGTTTCCCGATCGCTTGGCTGCGTGCACCCACGGTGCAGTAGACCACGACAGGTTTTGACTTGTCAAGGCCCGCTACGCGCTCCAGCGAAAAATCGTCATACCCCACCCAGCGAGCGCCTGGAAGATGCGAAACGGCGTATTCGTGCCGCTCCCGAGTATCTAAAAGCGTATAGGCATCGGGCTTTTCAGCCACTTTATCGCTATGGACCACTGGGAAATCACTGTCGTAAAGTCCCTTTAAAAGTGTTTTGTACGCGAAACTTTGCGCTTGGGAAGTAAATCCTAAAGCCATACACACAAGAAAGAATAGATAAAAACGGAGACGCTCCATACAGCTTCTTAGCTACTGCTCGGCTGCTTATCCATAAAAGTCGGATAGGCGGGCCAAAGCTTTCTTATCATTTACGATAATTTTCTTTCCCTGGAACGTGATCAGCTTGTCTTTTTTAAATTCGGACAACAGGCGAATCACCGTTTCCGTGGCCGTACCCACTAAGCCAGCGATTTCCTCCCGCGTGAGTACGATGTCGATTTTCTCCCCTTCTGTACCATCTACGCCATAAGACTCACTGAGCATGAGGAGCGTGAACGCTAAGCGCTCCCGGATCGATTTTTGGGTAGCATCTGTGAGCTGGTTTTCCATCATACCCAAATCATTACAGAGCGCCTTCGTGATTTTTCGGTGAAAGCCTGTATCTTCTGCCAGTACCTTTAAGAACGTATCCTTGGGCACAAAGCAAATATTCGCATCCTCCACGATGGTGGCTGAATTCGTGTAGGTCTCCTCTCCCAAAAGGCTCGTGTATCCTAAAAAATCACCCTTTTTTGCCAAGCGTGTAATTTGCTCCTTGCCATTCGAGGCTGTTTTAAAGACTTTCACCACCCCATCGCTGACACAAAATACCCCAAGAGGCTTGGTGCCCTCGTAATAAAGTATTTGTCCCTTTTTATGCGTGATATGGTTTTTACTTTCGGAAAGCTGACACAACTGCTGTTCTTTTAAATCTGAGAACAAAGAAAATTTTCTACTCACACAGAGTTCGCAGGGGCTGGATTTCGTTTGTGGCTTCATAATGCTTCGGTAATACTACTGGCAAAATTAAAATTCTAATTTAAGAAAAATGCTGATAAAAGTCAGCTTTCTGTGGATGAAAATTTAGGTACCTGCCGGATTTGGCTGATTTCGCCGCGCTGCCTGTCATAGCGTAAAAAGAGATGCTTGTGCCCATTCGTGATGCCTAAAAAAGGAGCATGCAAGACCGCATTATAAGTACAGAGCTGCTTGAGCGTCGCCTGACTGAGTGCCACCTCTGGGGCTTTACACTCGATAAGTAAAAAGGGTGCCCCCTCCCGATCTCGTACTAAAATATCTGTGCGCTTCGCCAATCCATTAAACTGAAGCCCTTTTTCTACCCCGATTAAGGCCTTCGGATACGCATAAAGCTGCACCAGAGCCTGAATCATGTGTTGACGCACCCATTCCTCAGGGGTGCAGACCAACCATTTTTTGCGCAGCGCATCTAAAATCAGGTACTGCCCTTCTTCTTCGCGGTAGCGGATGCCTAGGGAGGGGAAATTCAGATCTGGAAAGGGGCGCGGGGCTGCTTGCATGGCACAAATATCCCTTCTTTCCGCTCCTCCTACAAGGGGGTAGCGCCTTAATTTAGGCAGAAGCCCCCTAAATTTCCCGAAAAAATCCCTCGTGTATCGACTTATCGGCGAGGAGATTCAGTGGAAAGCCACAAGAATCCTACGCATAAGGGGAACTTTTTCGCCGTCTTTTCCTATTTTCGTAAAAAAAAGACTATGTACATCGGCTTACAGCATGCGCATTCTGGACTGGCCTATCTGGCGCTCCTCGCCCTCATCGGCGTTATTTTCTATGCCCTCTATGGCGCCCTCACGGGCAAAGGTTTCACTGAAAAAGACCGTAAAATCGCCATGGTTGCCTTTATTTTGGCACATATTCAGCTCCTTATCGGCCTTATTTTGTATTTTGTAAGTCCGAAGGGCTATTCCCTTTTGGCCTCTGGTTCCGCTATGGGAGACGCAGCTGCCCGCCTCACCGCTCTAGAACATCCTGTGATAAATATCATCGCCATCGTGCTGATTTCGGTAGGTTACATACGTGCAAAAAAACTTACTGTGGACACTGCCCGCTTTCGCTCCATTTACATGTTTTATGCGATCGGCTTGGTCCTCATTCTTTCCCGAATTCCATGGACCAGCTGGCTGGGTTAAGTAGCCATTAGCTCCCTTATAGACCGAGATTCCCTCTGGAGTCTCGGTTTTTTCGGCCAAGGGGCCAAAGGGAAAGCGAAAAGTACCCGCTTCCAAAAACCTAAGAAAGCTGTTAAATCCAAATAATTCACCGTTTAAGGCTGATTTTTTGTCCACTATGTGCGGTTTTGAACGCTTTACATGCGGTGTAAAAAATTTTCTATTAAAAAAACCTTAGAAACTTTGAACTATCTGAAAGTTTCCTGAGTTTTGCATCCGATTACTAGACCCTGAGGGAATTGGAGACAAGAGAAAAGATCATGAAAGTGGCCACCGAGCAGTTTATGCATTTTGGGATTCGGGCGATAACCATGGACGATATCGCGCGCCTATCGGGGGTCTCGAAGAAGACGATTTACCAGGAGTTTGGAGATAAAAACCAACTCGTATATGCCTGTTTCGAGCAGGAGCTTCAGGAGGATGCCTGCCTGATGGAGGAAGGACTGGAGAAGCCAGATTTCGATGTGCTGCACACCTTAGTGGGACAGACACAGCATATTCGCAAGCGTTTCAGCACCTTTAATCCGCTGGTGCTGCATGAACTTCAGCGCTACTTTCCGAGCTGCTGGGAGCTGTTCGAGAACTTTAAGCGAGAGGTGATCTTGAAGCATATCAAGTTCCTGCTGGAAAAGGGGAAGGAGCAGGGCTACTTTCGTGCCGAGATCGATACCCGGATTTTGGCGCACATGCGCCTAGAGCAGACCATGGACACCTTCGATCCCTTAAAATTTCCTCCCACGCAGTTCGATCAGGTGACGTTACAACTTGAAATTTTCGACCATTTTATACATGGAATCCTCTCTGATAAGGGGAGGGAAGCCTACCTATCCTTAAAGCAAACCAATTAAATGCTATGAAATCAATACGAAACGGGCTGCTGCTGGCGCTCTTGTTTGTCACCCCACTTTTAGCGCAGCAGAAGGTAAGCCTGACACTGAAAGATGCAGTGGAATATGCGCTCGAGAATAATGTGGAGGCGAAAAATGCCAAGCTGGAAAATCTAGCAGCGCAGGCGATCATTCGCGAGAACCTCTCCAGAGGCTTACCGCAGGTGAATGCCACCTTTGATTTTACCCATAACTTAGCGATTCCGGTCATCTTCCTTCCTGGAGGAATCGACTTTGGACTCCCGGGAGATAATGGAAATGGTGGAGGAGGCCAAGATGTGCAGGAAGTACGTTTCGGGGTGGATTACCAGTCCAGTCTCAACCTGCGCGTCGATCAGATGATTTTCGATGGTTCCTATTTCGTCGGCTTGAAAGCGGCGCGAACACTTAGTCAGCTGACCAAATTCGACGAAGAAAAGGCCCAAAACGATGTGATCGAAAATATCAAAAAAGCCTATTACACAGTCATGGTGAATGAGGAACGTAGGAAATTACTGGAGGCTAATCTTGGGCGCCTGGATGCACTCTTAAAGGAAACCGAAGCACTTTTTGAGGCTGGTTTTGCTGAAAAACTAGAGGTTTCGCGTGTGAAAGTGCAGCGAAACAACTTAAAAGCGGATTTAGATCGTATCGTGTCTGCTTCGCGTGTGTCGAAACAGTTGCTGAAGTTACAGTTAGGGCTCCCCCAAAACTTAGATCTGGAGCTTTTAGAGACGCTAGAGGAAATGAATAAGCCCGAGGAGCTAGCCGAACTCTTAGCGAATAATGGCTACCGCCGCGTGGAGGTAGATCAGTTGGAGAAAAACCTCGAGTTGGCTGAATTGGAAAAAAGAAATAACCTGGTACAGTATATCCCTACGCTGAACGGTTTTCTGACCTATCAGCGTGCGGGGGCGGCATTAGACTTTAATAACATCTTCCGAAATGACTGGTTTACGGGTGCTTTTGTGGGGGTGACGATGAACATTCCGATATTCGATGGCTTCCAGAAGCGGCAGTCGGATACAGCAAAATCGCGTTCAAATCAAGCAGCTCGAAAATCAGCGTTATTTCTTGAGTGAAAACATCCTACTGGAGCAGCTGCAGGCGAAGGAAGAGCTGCGTGCCACGTTAGAGATACTGGAAGTGCAGCGCGAAAATAAGGCATTAGCACTAGAAGTTTTCGAAATGACGAAAACCAAATACACCGAAGGCGTAGGGGCTAATCTAGAAGTAGTGGAAGCAGATGCGGCGTTAAAAGAAGCGAGGCTAATTATTACGCAGCGCTTTACGATGCCTTAGTGGCGAAAGTGGATTTAGAAAAAGCATTAGGAATTTTATAAGCAATACGCATTTAATCAAACGATCATATGAAACGTTTTTCACGCATGGGCAGCTTGGTGCTGCTGGCTGTAATCGGATTTAGCTGCGGCTCTGAGGATGAGCTGAGCGAAAAGAAAGCTGCCTTAGAGTCTTTAAAGAAGGAGTATGCAGCGCTAGCAACAGAAATCGAGGCGCTCGAAAAAGAGGTGGCGGCATTAGACCCTGAGTTTGGGAAAGAAACCCGCAAAACTGTTTTGATTACAACTGTAGAAGCGGAAAAAGGTACTTTCCAGCATTTTGTAGAGGTTTCTGGTGCGGTGCTTTCGAAAAAGAATGTAAATATATCAGGTGAGGTTTCTGGCCGCGTGCAGGAAATCGTCGCTGTGGAAGGCATGCAGGTGAAAAAAGGCGCAGTGCTGGCCCGTATAGATGCGGAATCGGTGCAGCGTAACATGGAAGAGCTGGAGACACAGCTGGACCTCGCGCGCACGGTGTTCGAAAAACAGGAGCGCCTCTGGGAACAAGAGATCGGAACGGAAATCCAATACCTCGAAGCGAAGAACCGCAAGGAGCAGTTGGAAAAAAACTTGGCCTCCCTCCAAACACAGATGGACCGTACCACCATCCGTGCACCCTTTAACGGTACGGTGGAGATGGTAAATGTACGCCTCGGGGAGCTGGTGCAGCCGGGCACACCCATGTTCCAGTTTATCGGCGACAGCGACCTATTCATAGAGGCAGACCTCAGCGAGCGCTACATCGGCTCTATCAGCAGAAACGATGAGGTAGAAGTACGTTTCCCTTCATTAGGGGTAGCAGAAACGACCAAGGTGACGGCTGTCGGCGCGGTGATTAACCAAAATAACAGGACGTTTAAAGTCGAGGCCCGTTTACCGGATTTGCCGAAGGCGAAACCAAACATGATCGCGGTGCTTCGTGTCCGCGATTATCAGGCAGAGGATGCCGTCATCATTCCGAACTACCTGATTTTACAGGATAACAAGGGCGACTATGTCTATGTGGTCGAGTCTGGGCAGAGTAAAAAGCGCTACATCAAGCGCGGCATGGTCTACCAGGAACGTACCGAAATCCTCGAAGGCCTTCAGGGCGGCGAGACCCTAGTGGATAAGGGATTCCGCGACGTAGGGGATAATTTTAATGTAAGCATCGCATCTTAAGCCAATCGAAATCGCGAGATGGAAGAGAATAAGCAGAAAAAAGAGGTAATTCGGGAGTTTGGCCTGAGTTCCCTCTCGATCGATAACCAAACCTCGGTGGTGATCCTGGCGGTCATCATCACGGCACTCGGAATTTTAGCCTACACAACCATGCCGAAGGAGAGCTTTCCAGAGATCGTCATCCCGACGGTCTATGTGGGAACGGCCTATCCGGGAAACTCTCCCGTGGACATGGAAAACCTGATCACCCGGCCGATCGAAAAAGAGCTGAAGTCCATTAATAACGTAAAGGACATCAAGTCCACCTCCGTACAGGATTTTTCCTCGATCGTAATCGAATTTAACCCCGGTGTAGAAATTTCCCGCGCCATACAGGACGTAAAAGATGCGGTGGATAAGGCTAAAAGCGAATTGCCAAGTGACCTGGATCAGGATCCGGATGTAATCGAGGTGAATACTTCGGATTTTCCGATTATGAACGTCAACTTATCGGGCGATTTTTCTCCGGAGGAGTTGAAAAAATTCGGAGAGTACCTCGAAGACGAGATTGAAAAGCTCTCCGAGGTCAGTAAGGCAGAGCTTCGAGGTACCATCGAGCGTGAAATCCGTGTCGACGCAGATATCTACAAGATGGAAGCCCTCGGCGTGTCCTTTTCGGATATCTCCGATGCGATTTCACAAGAAAATGTGACCATCTCAGGGGGAAATGTCTTGGCGGGAGATTTCCGCCGTTCCCTGCGTATCACCGGAGAGTTTAAGCACCCCGATGAGCTGAATGAGATCATCATCAAGACGGAAAACAATAAAATCGTCTACCTGAAAGACGTAGCAGAGGTGCGTGATACCTATAAGGAGCGCGCTTCCTATGCACGGAGTAACACCCTCCCGGTAGTGACTGTAAACGTGGTCAAGCGAAGTGGTGAAAATCTCTTGGATGCTTCCGATAAAATTAAGGCGCTAATCGAGCGCGCCCAGCGCGACCGCTTTCCGGAGAACCTAGAAATCAGCATCACGAATGACCAGTCCAAGCAGACCCGCTCGCAGGTAAAGGACTTGGAAAACAGCATCATCTTCGGGATTATCCTGGTGGTACTGGTGCTGATGTTCTTCCTTGGCTTCCGAAATGCACTCTTCGTAGGGGTAGCCATCCCGCTTTCCATGTTCATCTCCTTCTTGATTCTGAACTCCTTCGGGGTGACACTGAACCTGATGGTGCTCTTCTCGCTGATTCTAGCACTCGGCATGCTCGTGGATAATGGCATCGTGGTGGTGGAAAATATTTACCGCCTGATGCAGGAGGGTAAAAGCCCCATCCGCGCAGCCAAAGAAGGGGTAGGAGAGGTCGCCTGGCCGATCATCACCTCTACGGCTACCACGCTGGCAGCCTTTTTGCCCTTAGCCTTCTGGGATGATATCATCGGAGAGTTTATGAAGTACCTGCCGATCACACTGATCATCGTGCTTTCTTCCTCTCTCTTTGTAGCACTCGTCGTGAACCCCGTGCTGACCTCCCTCTTTATGAAGGTGCAGGACGTGGATGCACAAAAGCCTAAGCAGCGGCCACTCATCATAGCGGGCACCCTAGCCGTCATCGCGATCATTTCTTACAGCGCGGGATGGAACGCCATGGGCAGCATCACGGCAGTAGCTTCCCTCTTTACGGTCTTTAATGTGTTTTTCCTCCGCGGAGCGATTCGCTGGTTCCAAAATGTATTCCTCGTTTACCTGGAAAACATCTATGAGCGCACGCTGATTTTTGCCCTGAAGGGCAAAAACCCTTACCTGTTCTTCTTCGGGATGATCCTGCTGCTCTTTTTGTCCGTAGTCCTGCTGGGCATCCGCTCGCCGAAGGTGCTTTTCTTCCCAGATAACCAGCCTGCACTAGTGAACGTGTTTATCGAAAAGCCGATCGGGACAGACACGGAGGCGACGAACTCCTTTATGCTGAGCATGGAGCAGGAGCTCTTCGAGGTGCTCAAGCCTTACGAGGAAATCATCGAGTCCATCATCACACAGGTGGGCGAGGGTACAGGAGATCAGTCCGAAGGTCCTAGCACGGCCGCTACGCCGCATAAGGCGAAAGTGACCATTTCCTTCGTGGAGTACCAGTTCCGCCAAGGCCTAAACACGAACCGCGCCATGGAAGACATCCGTCGCCTGGTAGAAAAATATCCTGGCATTCTCGCTACGGTAGATAAACAGCGAAATGGACCGCCTGTCGGCAAAGCCATCAACCTGGAGGCCAGCGGCGAGGATTTCGAAGAGCTTATCTTCTTCACCCAAGGGATGCGCGAATACCTATCCAGCGCTAACATCCCCGGTGTAGAGGAGCTTAAAAGTGACCTGGAGCTGGGTAGCCTGAGGTGGTGCTCAGCATCGACCGCGATAAAGCCAGACGCTTCGGCTTGTCCACCGTGACGATCGCCAATGAGCTGCGTACCGCACTGTTCGGCCAGGAAGTGAGCAAGTACAAGGAGGGTGAGGATGACTTCCCGATTCAGCTGCGCCTGATGGACGAGTACCGCTACGACCTCACGGCACTCCTGAATAAGAAAATTAATTTCCGTGATAAGTTCGGGAACCAAAAGGTGATTCCTATCTCCGCAGTCGCTGACCTCAGCTATGGTTCTACCTACGGATCGGTGAAACGTAAAGACCTCAACAAGGTGATTTCCATCTTCTCGAATGTGACCGATGGCTATAACCCGACCGAGATAAATGAGCAACTGAAGGCGATGGTGGCCAATTATGACATTCCGGAGGGCATCACCGTTCGCTTTACAGGGGAACAGGAAGAGCAGGCGAAATCTTCCGCCTTCCTACTGCGCGCACTGGCTATCGCGATTTCGGTGATCTTCTTTATCATCGTAGCACAGTTTAACTCAGTGACGACGCCCTTTATCATCTTGGCCTCCGTCGTGCTCAGTACCATCGGGGTGTTCTTGGGACTCGTGGCCTTTAATATGGATTTCGTGGTGATCATGACAGGTATTGGGATCATTTCCCTGGCTGGGGTAGTGGTAAATAATGCCATCGTACTGATCGACTACACGAACCTGGTGCGCACGCGCAAAAGAGAAGAACTCGGTCTCCAAGAGAATGAGTACCTGAGCTACGAAGACCTACTCGCCAGCATCGTTCAGGGGGGCAAAACCCGTCTGCGCCCTGTACTGCTGACAGCCATCACCACCGTACTGGGCTTGATTCCGCTAGCCATCGGGATGAACATTAATTTCGCCACCTTGCTGACGGAGTTTGACGCTCAGTTTTATGTGGGAGGAGATAACGCAGATTTCTGGGGCCCAATGGCTTGGACCGTTATTTTTGGCTTAACCTTTGCTACGTTCCTTACGTTAGTCATTGTACCAGTGATGTATTTGCTTGCTGATAAAGCGAATATCTTACTGCGAAGATTGAAATAGATAAATAAAGGTTGGTGGTTTTTTAACACTGAAAATCCCTCTGGGCCTTGCCTAGGGGGTTTTTTTATGCCTATAAATCCTATAAACTAAAGGAAGAGGACAGAGCCTTTCGTATTTTTATCCTAAATTTGTTCCATGCAGAAGTTAGTTAAACCTGTTTTCCCCTTAAAATGGTTCGTCCTGTACACCCGCTCGCGCTTTGAGAAAAAAGTGGCGGAAAGGTTGAGCCAAAAAGGCATAGAAACATTCGTGCCCACGCGTATCGAAGTACGAAAATGGAGCGACCGCCTAAAAAAAGTGGAACGTGTTCTGTTTGGGGGATATGTTTTCGTGCGTACGAAAGAAAATGAGCTTTACGACTGCCTACAAGATCAGGGGGCGGTGTTTTTTCTTAAAATAGAGGGCAAATACGCCACCGTAAGGGATTCCGAAATCGAAACGATCAAGCGACTACTCGCCACAGGTGTGGCCGTGGAAGTAAGTGAACAGGAACTGGCTCCGGGCATGCAAGTAGAAATCATCGGGGGACAGCTCGAAGGCTTTACAGGAGAATGTGTGGAACTGGCGAATGGCGAGCATCTTATCATTCGCATCGAAGCCATTCAGCAGCAGCTGCTGGTCACCATCGACAAGAAATACCTGAAAAAAATAGAGGCCTAAGCATAGGGGAGGAAGGGACAGGCAACCGCCCTTACTCCCCTAAAATTCCTTTTAGACCAGCATCGATGCCGCTAAGTTTTTCCTTACAGGCGGCGATCAGCTCTGTCGCCTCTTTCACCTCTTCTGTCAACTTTTCCATGCTGAGCTGCCGCTCTCGATGTTTTTGACGATGGCCTCAATACGTAAAATGGCCTGATCATACGAAAAAGAGGGCTGGCCTGCAGCCGCATCCTTGTTTAACTCACTCATTGTCTTTCTTTAATTGTGTAACACTTGTAATAACGGCTTTCGCCGCGAATTTACGGGCATAGACCTGCAACTGATCGCCAGGAAAGGGTTGCTGATCCACCCAAGGCTGCCCGTTCAGGTCCGTACGCGTATAGCCTCGCTCTAACAGGCGCAAGGGGTCTAAACGGACCAAGTCCTTCTCCCAGTTCTCCAGACGCAGTTCTTGCTGCCGTAGCCAGTGATCTTTCGCGCGTACCAGCCCCTGCTGCAGCTGTTCGAGGCGATTTCCTTCTTGTAGGAGCCGCCGTTCGGCCAGTCGCCCCAGCTGCATACTACGTTTTTCCAGCCCCAGCCCTTCGGCATGCAGGCGTTTCCGTGTGGCCTCCTGCAGTCGGGCCTGAAGGCGCTCCCCTCGCACTTTTTCACGCTCCACGCGCAGTTGGCTGGATCTGTAAATGGCCACCTTCGCCTGCTCCAGCCGCTCATCGAACTGCTTAAAGCCTTCGAGTAAAAAAGCTGCCACTGCCGTAGGCGTTTTTAAGCGGGTATGCGCCACCAGGTCGGCGATCGTCTCGTCCCGCTCATGGCCGATGCCCGTGATGATGGGGACGGGGGCTTGCGCCAAAGCCCGCACTAAGCCTTCATCGTCGAAGCAGTCCAGGTCTGTTTGCGCCCCGCCGCCCCGAATCAGGACGATCAAGTCAGGCTGCTCGGAAAGGGCCTGCTGCACGGCCTGAACGATACTGCCAGGTGCCTGCTCTCCTTGCATGAGTGCCTCAAAGAAGAGTAGCTCCATGCGGTAATGCCCACCCTGCTCGCTGAGGTGGGTTTTAAAATCCCCATAGCCAGCAGCCTGTGCAGAGCTGATGATCGCCACCCGCTGCGGGACGAGTGGCAGGCGCCAGCGTTTATTCAGGAGCAAAAGACCCTCCTGCTCCAGCTTCTGGATCAAAGCCTGCCGCCGCTTGGCCCGATTCCCTAGGGTGAAGTTGACATCGATGCCTTTGATCACCAGGGAAAGGCCGAAAACCT
Organism: Nitritalea halalkaliphila LW7; assembly: GCF_000265075.1. Classification (GTDB taxonomy): domain Bacteria; phylum Bacteroidota; class Bacteroidia; order Cytophagales; family Cyclobacteriaceae; genus Nitritalea; species Nitritalea halalkaliphila. The sequence continues at coordinate 40,148 of NZ_AJYA01000007.1, forward strand.
CATGGTACTGTACCGTCACCAAACAAAGAATTTCCATGCCTGGCTTCAGGGGGCCACCCGTATGTGCGATAAACTCATTCTCGATCTGGCTGAAGGTATACGACCAGCAGTTGGCCCGCAGCTTGGCCACGATCTTTTGGCCCTCTTTTTCTACCAGGTCGAAGTAGGCATGCCCCACACGGGCGCGCTTCAGCTCTGCGATCTCCGCTTTTACCCAGATATGCGGCGGTAGCTGTTCTTCTAAGGTGCTCTTAATGAGGGTCGAAAGTTCGGAAAGGCTGAGCTGTTGCATGCGTTTATCTTTTCTTTAAAGCGGCGCGAATGGCGTCTTTTAATTCATCCGTAGCTTCCAGTAGGGGCAGGCGTACGTCAGGCCCGCAGATGCCCATCAGGCTTAGCAGCGCCTTCAGGCCGACTGGATTACTCTCCCGATACATGAGCGGATTAAGCTCCAGCAAAGAGAAAAGGGCTTTTTGCGCCAGCGCCTCCTCTTCATGGCAGAGGGAATAGAAGGCCTCAGGAAGGGCGTTCGCTAAAACCGAGATCACACCATCCCCCCCAGCGCCCGCAGGGGCAGGGTGAGCATGTCATCGCCTGAGATCAATAAAAAATCCTTTGGCCTGTCCGCCGCGATGCGCATGCACTGCTCTAAGTTGCCTGAAGCTTCCTTCATCCCGATAATATTCGGGTGCTGTGCCAGCGTCAGCGTGGTGGCGGCTTCCATGTTCGACATCGTGCGCCCCGGGACATTATAGAGGATAATCGGCACGGGACAGGCATCTGCCAGCTGCTGGTAATGGGCGATGATGCCGGCCTGGCTGGGTTTATTGTAGTAGGGGCTAACCGAGAGCACGGCATCCACCCCCGTGAAGTCCGTCTCCTGTATCTCCTGCAGGAGAGCCGCCGTATAATTTCCTCCCAAGCCATACACGATCGGCTTGCGCCCCGCATTCACGGCGATCGCATGACGCAGCACCTGTTTCTTTTCCTGCTTACTCAGCGTGGCCGTTTCGCCAGTGGTGCCCAGGACGACCAAGTAATCGGCTTTGCCAGCGAGGACATGCTCGATGACAGCGCTCAGGCCATCATAATCTACACGTAGATCCGTGTCAAAAGGAGTGACTAAGGCGACTCCCGTGCCTTTTAGTGCTAACATGCGTTTGCGATTAATTGATAATAATGAAATAAAGCCTCATAAGGCCGCTGTTTTACCTCCCTTCCTGACACATGAGGTCGAGGTGGGGCTCTAAATCGCGCTGATGGAGGCCCATGCGGAAGCAGGAGCGCTTACTATACAGTAAAAGTAAGGAAAATGCGCTAGGTTCGGGCTCCGCCCAAATCAGAAGATCTATTTCCGCATCGATGAAGGCCTGAATCTTCGGCTCAGGCAGGGCCATCCAGTCAAAATCATTTTCGTTAAATCCTTCTAATTCAGTGGTTTCCTCTTGCCAGTACAAAACATGAAACTGCTCAGCACCCGGAATATGGGTTTTAGCAAGTTCCTTGCACGCTTGTGCACTTTCCTTGCTGCCTGCTAGGATGCCGACTACCCGCGGGGCGACAGGAAATGGGAAGGTCTTCCCTGCCGAAGCGCGTTCCGCCTTGCGCAGCTGCCGTTTTAAGAACCATTTTTTCAACCACTCCATCTTTATGTATTTGACTTCTCGATCAGCGCCATAAACTCCGCCTCTGTGATGAGTTTGACTCCTAATTTTTCTGCTTTTTCGCGCTTGCTCGGTCCCATATCTTCACCTGCGATAATGAAATCCAGGGACTTAGAGACCGATTTGACATAGCTGCCGCCGTGTGCTTCCACCACGCGCACGATTTCCTCTCGGCTGAAGTTTTCTAACTTGCCTGAGGCCAAGATTTTCAGCCCTTCGAGGGCCGATCCGAGGGCTTCTTGCCCTGCTTTTGGCCGGTAGGCCATGGCGAGCCCTGCCTGCTCGAGCGCTCTCAGTACCTGCACCTGGGCTTCGTCCTGAAAGTAGGCACGCACGCTGCTGGCGACCGTCTCACCGATGCCGTTCACTGCGGCCAAGCCTCGAGATCCGCTTCCATCAGGCATCCAGACTCCCGAAATGCTCGGCCAGCAGCTGGGCGGTGTTTTCCCCCACATGCCGGATGCCGATCGCAAAGAGGACCTTTTCGAAAGGCATCTGACGGGAAGCTTCGATCCCCTTCACCATATTCGCCAGCACCCCGGACTGAAAGCTGGAGCCTTTAAACCGGGCGACCTGCTTGTCCACTGCCGCGGGGAGCTCCTGATCAAGTGCGCGGAGAACCTGGTGGGTGGTGCTGGCCTTACGGCAAAGTGCGCGTAGGGTATCCAAGTCGCTGTAGCGATGTAAAACGCTGTAAAGGAGTGGGGCGAGCGGCAAGAAATCGGCTACGGCAGGGTAGCTATGCGCTTCATAAGCTTCCCGAAAGCGGGCGAGCATGCCCAAGTTTACCGCTGTCTTTTTCCCTTTATCGCGGATAAAGGCCTCCGCCTCCCGGAAAATGCCTGCGCTGTCTGTGTCAGGATGCTCCGCACTGAAGTTTTGCCACTGGCTGAGGGAGAGCCCCTCTGTGATGCCGTACAGGCCTTTAGCCAGCTGGATGTACAGGGAGCCGTCCTCGGCTTTGGTGTACTGATCCTGTGACATTTCTAAGCCTAAAAGGGCCTCCTGCTGCTCGGGAAGGCGGTAAAAATCCGCAAAGGTCTTTAAAAAGCCCTGATCGATCAGCGTGCGCAGGCGTTCCGTGCCTAACGAGTCAATGTTAAGCGCGCGCTTGGAAATAAAATGCTCCATGCGACCTAAAATTTGCGGCGGGCAGCCGCTGCTGTTCGGACAGAAATGCTTAGCCTCGCCTTCCTGCCGCTCCAGGCGCTGCCACATTCCGGACAGTGGTCGATGTAGCGGATGGGCTGGGCACCGGGCTCGCGAAGGGCCTCCACCACGCCCGTCACTTTGGGGATGATTTCACCTCCTTTTTCGACTTGAACGGTATCGCCCTCATGCAAGCCAAGCCGCTGAATTTCATTGGCATTATGCAGGGAGGCACGCTTTACCACGGTCCCGGCCAGGGCTACAGCTTGGAGTTGTGCCACCGGCGTAATAGCCCCGTACGGCCCACTTGGTACTGTATGCCCAGCAGGCGGGTCGGCATGCTTTCGGCCGCATATTTATAGGCGATGGCCCAGCGCGGGATTTTGGCGGTAAAGCCTAGCTCTTCCCGCTGGGTAAAGTCATTTAATTTCAGCACCACCCCATCCGTATCTACGGGTAAGCTGTGGCGTTTTTCCTCCCATTCTTCGATGTAGGCGAAGACCTCTTGGATATCTGCACACTTTTTATAAGTGGGAGAGACGTGGAAACCCCAAGCCTCTAAGCGCTGTGTGGCCTCCTCATGGGTGTCTAGGCCGAGATTTTCGCCCAGCAACTGGTAGCAGTAGCAGTCCAGGCGGCGCTTGGCCACGATGCTGCTGTCCTGCATCTTTAAGGTTCCGGAGGCTGCATTTCGGGGATTGGCCAGGAGGGGTTCCCCAGCCTTTTGGCGCTCGGCATTGATGCGGTCAAACTCCTTCCGGGGTAAAAAGACCTCTCCACGCACCTCAAAGCGCTCGGGCAGATCCGGGTGCTCGATGTAGAGGGGGATACTGCGGATCGTTTTGACATTTTCGGTCACCACATCTCCCTGCGTACCATCCCCGCGGGTTACGGCCCGAACGAGGCGTCCCTGCTCGTAAATGAGGGAAATGGCCACCCCGTCGAACTTGAGTTCACAGCAGTAGGCGTAGTCGCGGTGTCCCAGCCCTTTGGCCACGCGGCCGTCAAAGTCCTGTAGCTCCCCCGGACTGTAGGTGTTCCCCAGGGAAAGCATGCGGTACTGATGGGTGGCTTGCGCAAAGTTCTTGGTAATCGTGCCTCCCACGCGCTGCGTCGGGCTATTCGGGTCAGCCAGCTCGGGGAAGGCCTCCTCCAGCTGCTGCAGGCGCTTGAGCAGCAGGTCGAACTCCTGATCGGAGACACGCGACTCATTGTTTTGGTAATACAGATGGTTGAGCTCCTCGATTTTTTCGGTGAGTGCTTGAATCTTTTCGCGTGCTGCTGCTGCCTCCATAAAGTAAAATTCGAACCGTTAGGGGGTCAAAAATACAAGTTTAGCGCTGTTTCCCCAAATACAATCTGTCATCTGCCGGGATTGCATTGGGGGAAAAAGGGATATGTTGTTATATTTGCCGACTAGCTGATGAAGATGGAGAAAAACGTAGGTACAGAAGAGCGAATTTTAGAGGTGGCGTATGCGCATTTTCTTTCACGGGGGTATAAGCATACCACCATGGACGATATCGCGCAGGCGCTCGGCATGAGTAAAAAGACGCTCTACAAGCATTTTTCGGGCAAGTTAGAACTGCTGGCAGCGGCATTCGAGCGGCTTAAGACGCGCCTATCCTTAAAAGTGGAGGCCCTACTCGAAACTGAAGAAATGCGCTTCACGGGAAAGTTAAAAGCCATGCTGCGTGTGATCGCAGCGGATCTGGCGCCGATCAACCCGGAGCTGCTGGCTGATCTTCGGGAGCATGCTCCAGAGGTCTGGGCGGCACTTCAGGATTATGTGCGCCAGTCAGGCTACCTGCGCTTCAGTCGCCTCATCGAGGAGGGCATCCGGCAGGGACGGGTGAAGGAAGACATCAACCAAAGCCTGGTGGTGCTGCTCTACGCTTCTGCTATTCAGAATCTGATCGATCCCAAGTTTCTGTCCCAGTTTCCGCGCGAGATGCGGGAGGACCTGGCCATCAGTACGGCTGAAATCTACGATCAGGCCATCTCCATCATTTACCAGGCATCCTAACTGAGGAGGGCCGTCAGGAGCTACGCGATTAAGTGCCCTTTGGCCCCCTGGGCCAAAACCAACGATATATCATACCTTTCAATCTTTTCCTCACCATGTCAGAAAAAACATTCAAGCGCTACACGATTACTTCGGCGCTGCCTTATGCGAATGGGCCTTTACATATCGGTCACCTGGCGGGCTGTTACGTGCCTGCCGATACCTATGCACGCTATCTGCGGCTACGGGGGCGAGATGTGGCCTTCGTCTGTGGCTCGGATGAGCATGGCGTGGCCATTACGATCAAAGCCCGGAAGGAGGGGATCTCTCCGCAGGAGGTGGTGGACCGCTACCACGCGCTCATGCAGGAGAGTTTCCGTGATTTTGGTATCAGCTTCGATCATTACAGCCGGACTTCTGCCGCCATTCATCATGAGACGGCGAGTGATTTTTTTCGGGATCTGTATGAAAAGGATGCTTTTATCGAGCGCAGTACCGAGCAGTATTTCGACCCGGAGGTAGGGCAGTTTTTAGCGGACCGCTACATCGAGGGGACCTGCCCCAAGTGTGGCTATGCCCATGCTTACGGGGACCAATGCGAAAAGTGTGGCTCCTCCCTCAGCCCGGAGGAGCTGATCGAACCTAAGTCCAAGCTGAGCGGTTCCACGCCGGTGCTGAAGGAGACCAAGCATTGGTTTTTAGATTTAGCGAACTACACGGAGTTTTTAAAGGACTATATTTTGGGCAGCCATGCCCATGACTGGAAAAATAATGTCCTCGGACAGTGCCGCTCCTGGTTAGAGGCGGGCGATGGCCTTCAGGCGCGCTCCATGACGCGGGATATGGACTGGGGGATTCCAGTGCCTGTTCCCGGTGGCGAGGGCAAGGTGCTCTATGTCTGGTTCGATGCGCCGATTGGGTATATTTCAGCCACGAAGGAGTGGGCCGCCCTGTCGGGCAAAGACTGGGAGCCGTACTGGAAAGAGGAGGATACCAAGCTGGTGCATTTCATCGGAAAGGATAATATCGTATTTCACTGCATCATTTTCCCGGCGATTTTAAAAACGCATGGAGCTTATATTTTACCGGATAATGTGCCGGCCAATGAGTTTTTGAACTTAGAGGGGGAGAAGATTTCCACTTCGCGCAACTGGGCCGTGTGGCTGCATGAGTATTTGGCTGATTTTCCGGGCAAGCAGGATGTGCTGCGCTATGTTTTGACGGCGAATGCGCCGGAGACGAAGGATAATGATTTTACCTGGAAGGATTTCCAGACGCGTAATAATGCGGAGCTGGTGGCTATTTTCGGTAATTTCGTGAATAGGGCCTTGGTGCTGACGGACAAGTATTTCGAGGGACGTGTGCCTGAGGCGGGGACTTTCGGGCCTATGGAAGAGGAGCTACTCGCGCAGATGGCGGCCTTCCCCGAAAAGATCGCGGCCTCCATCGAGCGCTACCGCTTCCGTGAGGCGCTGAGCTATGTAATGGATTTTGCCCGTATGGGCAATAAATACCTGGCGGAAACGGAGCCTTGGAAGACCATCAAAACGGATCAGGAGCGTACAGCGACTATTTTGCACGTAGCCCTGCAAGTAGTCGCGGGCCTCAGCGTGCTGGCCAAGCCGTTCTTGCCCTTTACCGCCGCGCGCTCGAGGAAGCGCTCGGGCTGAAGGAGACGAGTTGGGAGGATGCTGGCTCCGGCCAGCTGTTGGCGGCGGGCAGTCCTGTCCAACAGCCGGGGCTATTATTCGAAAAGATAGAAGATAAAGTGGTGGAGGCGCAGGTGCAGCGCTTGTTAGATGCGAAGAAGGCCAATGCCCTTCAGGAGCAGCCAGCCGCTCCGATGAAGGAGATCACCAGCTTTGAGGCATTTTCGCAGATGGATTTACGCGTGGTGACGGTGTTGAGGGCCGAAAAAATGCTGAAGTCGAAGAAGCTGCTGAAGCTTCAGGTGGACACGGGTTTAGGAGATCGTACGGTGTTAAGTGGTGTGGCCGAGCATTTTAGTGCGGAGGAGCTGGTGGGGCGTCAGGTGGTGATGCTCTTGAACTTAGCGCCACGTAAGATGATGGGCATCGATTCGGAGGGGATGATTTTAATGGCTGAAGATAAGGATGGTACGCTGCGCCTCTTGCAGCCGCATGAGGCGGTGGCGCCGGGAGCTGTAATTTCTTAGGAACAATCTGCCGTCAGGGACGTTTGATAGGAAAACATAAACAACCGTACTTATGGAAGAAATAGAAGTGGTGTATACGGCTACGGCGCGTAACACGGGAGGTCGTAAGGGACATGTTAAAACAGACGATGGTCAGTTGGATTTTGCTGTGGCGATGCCAAAGGAAATCGGCGGATCTGGCGGGCAGACGAATCCTGAGCAGCTTTTTGCAGCAGGTTATGCGGCATGTTTTGGTGGCGCTTTGGGTGCTGTGGCGAAGGGAGTTTCCTTATCGGACGCCGAGGTGGCGGTGAAGGCCCACTTAGGCAAAACGGCCGCGGGTGGTTTCGGTCTGGCGGTAGACATCGAGGTGAAGATTCCTCAGGCTGCTTCGCTAGAAGAAGCGCAGAAGTTGGTAGATGCGGCGCATGAGGTGTGTCCGTATTCCAAGGCGACACGCGGAAACATCGCCGTACAGGTAAAGGCCATCGCTTAATCGAAGCGTACAGCAAATCCGTAGCATTTACTAGAAAAAGCAGAAGCCCTCAGCGTTCGTTGAGGGCTTCCGTTTTTTGTGGGCTGCTCGGGGTCAAATGTTCGTTTGCTTTCTTTTTTATGTTCGATTGTGATCGTTTGCTTTCTTTTTTCGTCAAAAAGCTTTCGTTTGCTTTCGTTTTGATGTTCGATTGTGTTCGTTTGCTTTCTTTTTGAAAATTTAGCGGGGGCGAGTTCGAAACGGTTCAGGGGGTGTTTCGGAAGGAGCCTCACCGCACACCCTTATTCTGCCTTTCCTCTAAAGAGCTTGAAGAGCAGTAGGCGGCTATCGATCGTGCATTATAGAATGGAATTTTTTTACTGGTCCGCAGCCCGATTTTTTTTCCTAAAGCTAAATTTCCTGTGAAGATAGCTCCCGTGTATCCCGTGCAGCGCTGTTTCATAAAATCCCCTAAAGCGGCATAGGTGGCTTCCAACTCTTCCTCTTCACCGAGACGCTCCCCGTACTCTGGGTTAACCATCAGCACCCCATAGCCCGTTTCGGGCACGGTGGCTTCCCGAAAATCCACTTCCTCGAAGGTTATTAAATGTGCCACCCCCGCGGTCTCCGCATTTTCTTTCGCAAAGGCGATCGCTTGCGGATCATTATCGGATGCATAGATGGCCACACCCGGATTATCTACGATCTGTTTTTCTAAGCTCTCAAAGATGCGCCGGTACACTTCCGCATCATAGCCGAGAATATGCATGAAGCTGTAATTTTCACGGTAAAGTCCCGGGAAGCGATTGCTCGCCAAAAGGGCTGCCTCTATGGCTAAGGTCCCCGAACCACACATGGGGTTCAGAAAGGGGGTGCGGCCATTCCAACCGCTCGCTTGGATGCAAGCGGAGGCGAGCGCTTCTAGCATTGGCGCCTTACCCGGGATTTTGCGGTAGCCATGCTTGGCCAGGGTCTCCCCGGAGGTATTGATGTAAAGAATCGCTTGCTTGTCTTTCCAGTACATCTGAAAAACCGCCCCATCGAAGGAGGACCCAGAGTCTGGGCGACGTCCCGTTTGATCGCGGAAGCGATCTACGATAGCATCTTTTATCCGCACGTTTACAAAGAGGGGATTGTCTACACTCGGATTATCAACATGGGACTGTACCGAAAAATAAGTGAAGGCATCGATGTAGTTTTCCCAAGGAATACTTTTTACACGGCGGTAGATGTCGTCGGCATGGTGCAGATAGAAGCGTTTGATCTCAAAAAGCACATGCGAGGCCGATCGTAGACGGAGGTTCAACTTGATACAATCATTCATGCTGCCGCGAAGGCGGTGCGATGTTCTCCCTTCTTCTTCGATGGGGTATCCGAGCGCCCTAAGCTCCTCCGCGACGGTATACCCAAAACGATCTTTAAATGTTACTACGATCTGCCCGATGCTATCAAAATCTATCATGCCACAAAGCTACGTCATTTCAAGCAATAGTTTAGCGTTTGGATAGCAGGGAAACAGACAGAATCAGTCGGCTAAGGTTTGCAGCGTAGTCATACCGACAAAAATAAGGTAGAAGGTGAGGGTTCCCTTACAACTTGTAAGGTTCTGGCAGCTTAGTCCAAAACGTCTGGTTCACCAGGCCCCGGAATGATGACGGTTTCCGCAGACAGATAGGGACTCACCATAAACACACCTAAAACAGGACCCTCATGCCCTACTGGACGAATATTCGTGACAGGGTTCTGTGGCGGCGGGCTGAATAGACCCCCATCGTTAAAGAGCAGCGAGACGAGCTGATTAAAGTAATCGAACACAACTCTTTCAAAGCGGAAAAGCTCTAGCCGCACCCGGTCTTGGGGACGGAATCGGAAGTTCAACTCAAATCCTCGATCGAGGATTTCTGTGCCAAAACTGTCGTCAAAAAGGAGGATATCTGAGCGGCGGTTCAGCAGCGTATCATTGCGCACGATCCGAATGCGGTAATTGTTGTTTTCTTCGAAAGGAATAGCTCCAAACACCGAGATGTAAAAGCCCTCCCGACGGAAGCCCTGCTGCGGACGAAAATTAACAGCTAAGCTATCTAAAATGGGAGGCTCTAACAGGACAGACTCACTCTCATAGCGTTTTTCCTGCCAGTCCACCTGCAGGCGATACCGATGCCCGATGCGGCCGGCTTCTTGATCCAAAGGAAGGAAGGCATTGGCCTCTTCCACATAAAAGAAGGAGATTTCTCTGTTGGCGGTCAAGTCCAAGATACGCACACGGGCATCGCTCAGCTGAGGAGCGGTGTCGGCATCGAAAAAGTCCTGCGAGCTGCTCACACTTACCCGATTTAGACGGATATTATCGGTCCAAAACGCTTCGATCACCGGGATGGTTTCTGAAGGGCGTAAGGGTAAAACCACTTCCTCCTGACAGGAGGGAAAAAAGCCAAGCGCGAGCAGCCCTAGGCCCAGCAAAAGCAGGCGAAAACCTTTCCAACTAGCGATATTTTTTTGCATCAGAATTCGAAGTTATAGCTTAGAGCAGGTAAGAATGTAAACAAATAGGTCATCACAATCGCAGGACGGCGACTCACGATTTCATCTGGACTTCCGGCGAAATTTAGGTCATCGTTTACGATTTCAGTGAACTGGTAGGAGAAGGGATTTCTTCTGCCGTAGGCATTATACATGCTGAAATTCCAGCTGCTGCGCCATTTCCTCCCACGATCGGGCACCTTATAGTTTATCGAGAAATCCAAGCGGTGATAATCGGGAAAGCGGTCCTCATTACGTAAATCCGAGAACAGCGGCACGCGCTGATTGTCCACGATATAGGCTCCTATCGGAAAGGTGACCGCCTGCCCGGTGGTGTAGATGAAGTTGACATTCCCCGACCAGCGCTCATTAAAGGTATGGTTCAGGACTAGCGCCAAATCATGCGGCCGATCAAAGCGCGGATTAAAGCGCTGCCCCAAGCTGATACCGTCAATCACCCTCCAGGTGCGGGAGTAGGTGTAACTAAGCCAGCCATTGGTCTTGCCCACATTTTTGCGCAGCAAAAACTCCACTCCATAGGCATACCCATTTCCGGTCAAGATTTCCGTTTCTATGGCATCATTAAAGAGTACATTCGCCCCCTGCCGCAGGTCGATGATATTCCGAAAATCCTTATAAAACCCTTCTACCGAGAGCTCCCACTTGTTGTCAGCTAAATTCTGAAATACCCCCGCTGCGATCTGATCGGCACGAACGGGCTCGATGTAGGGCCCCGCTGGCACCCAGCGATCGATCGGCAGCCCTGCAGAGCTATTGGCAGCCACCTGCACATATTGGAAGTTTCGATTAAAGGCCGCCTTTAGGGAGGTGCTCGGGCCCAGCAGGTAGCGCATGCCTACCCTCGGCTCGAATCCTTGGTAGAATTTCATCAGGTCAAGGGCGCCAAACTGCAGGGTATCGATCGGCGGCAGCTCGGGATTCGGTAGGTCATTTTCGTAAAGGAACTGCACTCCAGGGCCCACACGGCCATAAAGGGACCAGCGCAGTCCTCCTTCCACTGAAAAGCGCTCCGTCAGCTCGCGGCTCCCCTGCAGAAAGAAATTCTGCTGGATGCCGAGGTTAGGGTTCGTCTCGATCGGTTCGATGATGGATCCTGGCGCGGGGCGCAAATCTATCGGCGCAAAATTATAGTATTGGGTATGAAACCCCCAGTCGATCTGGCTTCGGCTATCGGGGAGATAGTCCATGCAGCGCGTAGGCCCGTTTCCCCGAGTCGATTGGTCCAGTCAAACCCGATGTCCGGGTCCGTGAATGCCACTTCGTAATCGTAAAAAGACTGGTAAAGATTCAGGTCAAAAAAGAAATCGCTGCGGATGCTGCGCGTCCACTTGACGCTGGCCAACTGGTTTTGCCAGCCTAAGCGAAACTGCTCATTAAAGCCTAAGAGATCGCGCCCGCCATATGCAGAGACAGTCAGCTTATCACGATCCCCTAAACGAAAGGTCAGCTTACCGCTTAAGTCGTAGAAGTACAGTTGATTATTTCGAACGTTCGGATCATTCGCAAACCGCAAGAACACATCCGCATACGTTCTCCTGGCCGAGACGATAAAGCTGCTGTTTTCTCCGAAAAGTGGGCCGTCCACAGTGAGTTTGGAGCTGATAATTCCGAGTCCACCTTCCCCTTTAATCGCATCAAAATTTCCTTCTTTCAGCCCGATATCGATCACAGAACTGGCTCGTCCACCGAAAGTAGCGGGAATGTTTCCTTTAAAAAAGTCGATTTGGTCGAGGGCATCGGGATTAAATACCGAGAAAAACCCGAAGAAGTGGGAGGGATTATAGACAGGGGCACCGTCTAGCTGCAGGAGGTTTTGGTCGGCAGACCCACCGCGCACAAAAAGTCCCGTAGTACCCTCTCCGGCATTGGTCACCCCGGGAAGCAGCTGCAGACTCCGCAGCACATCTACCTCTCCGAAGAGAGCGGGTATATTTTTAATGGTGCTGATGGGGACCTGTGAACGGCCGATGTCCATGCTGCGCACATTCGTGTCGGGTGCGCGCCCACTGATGACCACCTCTTCCAGGGCCACCTCGTCACTCCTGAGGGCGATGTCCAGATTGGCTGCTTCCTCACTGCTGCTGATGCGCAGGGTAAGCGTTTCAAATCCGATAAAGGAGACCTGTATGTCAACAGGAAGCTGGGCTACGTCGAGCTGGAAGCGGCCCTCTATATCCGTCACCATGCCAGAGCCGGCAGCACCCACGACCAAGACATTTGCGCCCGGAAGTGTCTCCTTTGTTTGCGCATCGCGCACCACCCCTTTTAGTTCCACCGTGCCCTGAGCCCACAGCACCGCCGGCTGGCTGAAGAAAAGCACAAGCCCCAGCAGCCAAAAACAATTTTTCATATCTACATAAACGTAATTAAGGGTGCCCTGTTATTAAGGTCCTAGGAGTAGTAAAAAGGGGTGTTATAAAATTTTAAGGGAATGAAGCGCTTGTTTTTAGGGGTTTAGGTAGGTGGAAAGGGTGTTCATGCATTTTTTATGTGGTTAAATAGGGAGTGATAAAATGAAATTTTGTGTGCTTTCATACGCTTTTTCTGTTAAGGACCGTTAAAGCTGTAAAATATGCAGGGAAATCCTGCTCACTTTCTTATATTCGTGGACGAAGTGCCCTGCTATTTGTTTTGCGCCTAGGCGCAAAGTTCCTCCAAGCGGAGTCTGTATTTCTTCAGGAAATGGAAGCAGGGAGCATTAATGCGTGAAATTATGATTTGGGCATATCCTGATAAAGGCCTGATTTTAGGCATGGTGGTGGTTTTTCTGCTGCTGTATAATATTTACTTGTTTCGCTTTTACCGCATCAACAAAAAACTGCGGGTGAAAAAGACGCGTCTGGCGTATAAGTTAGTGTTGCGCGGGCTGTATGTGCTCCTTTTTTTAATCGCACTGGCGGGTCCGAGCATCGGTAGTGCGCTTAAGGAGATCAAAGAGGAGGGGCGTGATATATTTATTGCGGTGGACCTTTCGCGCTCCATGAATGCCACAGATATCGCACCGAGCAGGCTACAGCGGGTCAAGTTTGAGTTGAAAAATTTAGTACGTACATTTTCGGGTGATCGGCTGGGGCTCATTATTTTCAGCTCGGAAGCCTTTTTGCAGTGTCCATTGACCTTTGATCAGAATGTGCTACAGCTGCATATCGATGGCTTGAATACGGATTTAGTGCCGAATCAGGGAACGGATATCGCCGCGCCGCTGGCTATGGCCTTAGACCGTTTTCGTCAGGATGCGGATGTGGCACCGAATACAGCGAAAACCATTATTCTAATTTCCGATGGAGAGGACTGGGGAGAAAATTTACCTCCTGTGATCGATCAGCTGCGTGAGGCGGGGATTTCCGTTTTCTCCTTAGGGGTGGGGACCGAAGCGGGCAGTACGATTCCGGAAAAGGGCAGTGTGCTGCTGGATCGAACGACACGACAGCCAGCCATCACTATTTTGGAGGCGGATAACCTAAAAATGATCGCCAACCAAACGGAAGGGCAGTATTTTGAGTTAAGTGATGTGGCCCAAGAGATGCCGTTACTTATTCAAGAGGTGCAGCGCTTAGAAGGCGCCGTGATCGGCAGCCGCACGGTGGAGGCTTCTGCCAATAAGTACTTCTATTTTCTCCTGGCTGGCCTCGTGCTGGCCTTTATAGACATGATTTATCCCGTAAAGACGATCGCCCTATGAGTCATACTATTGTGGGTGTTTGCCTCACCTTTATTTTACTGCTGCTGCCGAATTCCCTCAAGCGGATCGGAGAGCAGAATAAGCTGATTAGTGAAAGTGAAGAAGCCTTTGCCGCAGGCAATATGGAGCTGGCGATCGCCAAGCAGAAAGCCCTCATCGACATCCTAGAAGGAGATGAACGGCAGTCCCTTGTGCGCCTGAATTTAGCGCTGAGCTATCAGCGTCTAGAGGAAAAGGAAGAGGCGCTGCGGCTGTTTAATCAGTTGCTTTCCGAAACTAATGCCGAGGTAGCCAGTATCGCTGCGAATCAGTTGGGCCTGATGCAAGCGGCTGAAAATGATTTTGAGGAAGCGCTAGGCAGCTTTCGCTATGCCTTGATTAAAAACTACGAGAATGAGACCGCGCGCTATAATTTTGAATTGTTGAAGCGCTGGATGGAAGAAAATCCTCCTTCGGATGATCAGCAGGATGAGAACCAGACGAAGACGGTGAGGGTGACGATCAGGATCAGGATCAGCAGGGCGATGGTGATGAGCAAGAGCAGGAGGAGAAAAGTGGCGAAGGGGATGAGCAGACGAATGAAGACGAGGGAGGCGACCCGGAGCAGATGGAGGATGAGCGTGGCGAAAAAACCGAAGAGGAGCGCGAGTCGGAAGAGGCTTCCGACCGAGAAAGTGACCTAAGTGATCGCGAGAAGCGGCAGGAGCAGCTAAAAGAGCGCTTGGAGCAGATGAACCTGACGCCAGAGCAGGCAGCCCAGATTTTAGAGGCCATGAATGCTGCTGAGCAGCGCTTTATCCAAGCAAAACAGGAAAAAGCCGACGCAGCGTCCGGACAGCAAGCGACCAGACTGGTAGCGCTCGAAAGATGTGATAAGGAAATTGTTGTTTCACCTATTTATATAAACCCAATGAAAGAAGTATATATCGTCTCCGCCGTACGCACGCCTTTGGGCTCCTTCGGGGGCTCTCTGTCAGGTTTTACCGCGGTAGAATTAGGAAGTTTCGCGATAAAAGGGGCCTTAGAAAAGGCCGGAGTGGCACCTGAGCATGTAGAAGAAGTTATCATGGGTAACGTGATCTCTGCCAACTTAGGCCAGGCACCAGCACGTCAGGCGGCTGTCGGTGCGGGTATCGGTTATCAGGTTCCCTGCACGACGGTCAACAAAGTATGTTCTTCAGGCATGAAGGCCGTGATGTTCGCAGCCCAAGCCATTATGACCGGCCAAGCTGAGGTGGTGGTCGCTGGAGGAATGGAAAGCATGTCGAATGTGCCTTTTTATGTGCCTAAAGCGCGCTTCGGTTACAAGTATGGCAATGCCGAATTCGTAGACGGACTCGTGAAAGACGGCTTGTTCGAGGCCTATTACAAGTTCCCCATGGCAACTGTGCCGATAACACGGCGAAAGAAATGAACATCAGCCGCGAGGAGCAGGACAGCTACGCGATTCAGTCGTACACACGTGCTGCTGAGGCCTGGAAGTCTGGGGCTTTTAAGGATGAGGTGATTCCTGTGGAGGTGAAAGACCGTAAAGGAAATGTCACGCTTATCGCGGAAGATGAAGAATTTAAAAATGTGAATTTCGATAAAATTCCAGGGCTACGACCTGTGTTCACGAAAGATGGAACGGTAACGGCGGCGAATGCTTCTACGATGAACGATGGAGCGTCGGCACTGGTCTTGGTATCCAAGGAGAAGGCACAGGAGCTCGGGCTGCAGCCAATCGCTAAAATTCGCGGTTTCGCGGATGCAGCTCAGGATCCACTTTGGTTCACTACCGCCCCGGCCCTTGCGATTCCGAAAGCCATCAAAAATGCGGGTATCGAAGAGAACGATGTGGATTTCTATGAAATTAACGAGGCCTTCTCGGCAGTAGCCCTGGCGAATCAGAAGCAGCTCAACTTAGACGCGGATAAGCTGAATGTGTACGGTGGAGCGGTTTCTTTAGGTCATCCACTCGGTGCCTCCGGCGCGCGTATCATCAGCACGCTCTGTTCGGTTTTAGGACAGAAGTCCGGAAAAATCGGCGTGGCAGGCATCTGCAATGGAGGTGGCGGCGCTTCTGCGATCGTGATCGAAAAATTATAAGTTGGCATGCACGTGCGGGGCACAATCTCCTAGACCTCCGTACGTTATGCTAGCAGCTGGACAAGCTCTTTTTCCTCTGCCTGAGGGAGGAGAGCTTGCCTTGTTTTATTAGCCTGCGGATGCGGGCGATGGCTATCTATCTTATGCAAAACTCCTTTTCTTTCCCTTTCGGTACCCTTTTCCCTAGGCTGGCTGAAGTTTCCGGGTGGCTCTTTTTGACGCTGTTTTTTTGGCCGAAGGCCTGTCGGCCAAAACATCCGGACCACCTACTACGATGCCCAGCGGCAGCGCGTGAAAGAGCGCTATGAGGCAGTAGATACGATTCCGGTGGGGCGTTACGAGCGCTTTTATGAGGATGGCTCCTTAGCCGTGCGCGGGCGTTTCGGGAAGGGCTGCAAGAAGGGCTTTTTGTGGATTATTTTCCGAAGACGGGGGATACAGCGCGTGTGGTGCAGTATGTGGCCGGAAAAAGAGAAGGAGAAACGCTTTCGTATAGCCCAGAAGGGATTATCCTGCAGCGCAGCACCTATGTGGCGAATAAGTTGGAAGGGCCTTCTGTCACCTATTTTACGGACGGCAGTCCCCAGCACAAGATGGAGTTCAAGGCCGATCGCCCACATGGAAAAAAAGAGACCTATCATCCTTCGGGCTATCGCTTAGAGGAGATGGAGTTTAAAGAGGGAGTAGTAGAAGGTGCCTTGCGGCGCTTTTTTCCATCGGGGGACTTGCAGTATGAGGCTCGCTATAAGCGGGGCGTTCTGCATGGAGAGGAGCGCTCTTATTTTGAGAACGGACAGCTGCGCAATGTGGTACGGTATAAAAAAGGCTATCAGCATGGCAAAACGGAAGCTTTCGATGGGGAAGGTCGCCGTGTTCGGGCAGGTAAGTACCGAAAAGGGGATCCAGATGGAGTGCAGCTGAGCTTTTTTCCGGATGGAAGCATCGAGGAGCGGGCCGTGTATAAGCGCGGCATTCCCCTAGGAACGCACCAAACCTTTTATGCAGATGGTACGCTGCAGCAGGAAGCGGAATACGACAGCTTTGGAGACTTGATCCGTTTTAAAGCATATCATACGAATGGGCAGCTGGCCCGCGAAATGCCGTTTCGCCGAGAGAAGGAGCATGGGCAGGCGCGCTTTTATGATGAGCAGGGGCGGCTGACACGCACGAAAAGCTATGTGAATGGACAGGCTGAAGGGCCGGAGGAGTGGTACGATGCTGCAGGGAAGGTGGTGGAGCGAAAAGTCTTTCGCAAAGGCGTTTTACTGCGAGAGGAAAAAGAAACTGCGGATGAAAGCGCCGGAAATGTAGAGCAAAGCCGTTAATTTTCCTATTTTTGTATGCCTATGTCAGGCGAGACTTCGAAAAGCAAAGCATGAATAACGCGATAAAAGAAACTAATTTCAGCTTTCCCGGGCAGCGGGATTTTTACCGTGGAAAAGTCCGTGATGTGTATATGTGGGAGGAAGAGCTGGTGATCGTAGCTACCGATCGTATCTCGGCCTTCGATGTGGTGCTTCCGCGGGCGATTCCCTATAAGGGGCAGGTGCTGAACCAGATAGCTGCTAAGTTTTTAGCTGCTACGGCTGATGTGGTGCCCAACTGGGTGCTCGGACATCCGGACCCGAATGTAACTGTGGGGAGACGCTGCGAACCCTTCAAGGTGGAAATGGTGATCCGAGGTTACTTGGCCGGTCATGCCGCGCGCACCTATGCGAGTGGAGGACGGGAGCTCTGTGGGGTGCCATTGCCCGAAGGGCTAAAGGAAAACGATCGCCTTCCGGAGCCGATTATTACCCCTACGACGAAGGCCTCCGAAGGCCACGATGAGGATATTTCACGGGAAGAAATTTTACGCCAAGGGATCGTTTCGGAGGCCGATTATGTGCAGCTAGAGCAGTATACGCGCGCGCTTTTTGCCGCAGGCACAGCCATGGCAGCAGAAAAGGGCCTAATCCTGGTAGATACCAAATATGAGTTCGGGAAAGTGGGAGACACCATTTACCTCATCGACGAAATCCATACGCCAGATTCCTCGCGTTACTTCTATGCCGACACCTATGCAGAGTACCAGCAGAAGGGCCTTCCACAGCGCCAGCTCTCCAAGGAATTCGTGCGGCAGTGGTTGATCGAGAACGGTTTCCAAGGCAAGGAGGGACAAGTAGTGCCCGAGATGCCGGATGAGTTCGTGGAGCAGGTTTCGGCGCGCTATATCGAGCTGTATGAGCGGATTACGGGAGAGACTTTCGAGAAGGCTCCAGCAGGCGCCATCGCTCCCCGGATAGAAGCGGCGATCCAGCAGTACGTGGCGAAACAAAAAAAAATAAACAAAACCCCGGTTTTTCAGTCCTAAAGAGAAGAAAAGCCTTAACCAATGAACCTTTATGAGATACGCGATTGAGAAAAAAGAAGATTATGTGGTGTTTACGCCGCAGATAGAGAAAATAGATTCTACGGTAGCGCCGAAACTCAAGTCAGAGCTCCTGACCCTGCAAGCAGAAGGGTTCCAACACCTGGTCTTAGACCTTTCCCAGGTAAAATATGCCGATTCCAGTGGGCTCAGCGCGCTGCTAGTGGGCAACAGAGAGTTTCGTAAGATGGGCGGCGTGTTTATCATTAACGGCGTTCAGGACCATGTGATGAAATTGATTAAAATTTCCATGCTGGATCAAATTTTCATGCTCAGCAAGGACCTCGAAGAGGCCGGCAAGATGATTTTTATTCACATGGTGAATGCCGAAGAAGAGGGGGAGCAGGAGTAAATTTTCGTGAGCGCAGAGACTTTTGACATCACCATTTTAGGAGCAAATTCTGCGGTGCCGGCGCATGGTCGGCACCCAAGTTCCCAGTATGTGCGCATCGGGCAGGACGCGCTGCTTATTGACTGTGGCGAGGGCACGCAGATGCAGCTGAAGAAATTTCGGTGTAAGTTGAATCGCATCGCCTACATCTTCATTAGCCACTTACATGGCGATCATTTTTATGGCTTGATCGGGCTGCTGAGTTCCATGCAGCTACAGCGGCGTGAGCGGCTCCTGACGCTTATTGGCCCCCCGGGCCTGGATGAGATCATTACGGTACAGCTGAAGCATAGCCAGAGCGCGCTGGAGTTTCCACTCCGATTTTTGGCGGTGCAGCCTACGGCAAAGGAGCTGCTCGTGGAGGAGCCCAGCTACCGTGTGTATGGTTTTCCCCTGCAGCATCGGATCCCCTGTACAGGCTTTCTCATCGAAGAAAAGACCCCATTTCGGAAGCTGATAAAAGAGGCTTTGGAGGCAGATAGGCCTCCTGTGGAGGTGATTAAGGCGCTTAGAGAAGGGCGTGAGCTGCCGGATCCCGAGACGGGGGAGGTGCGCTACCCACTGAGCAGGTATGCCTACCCGAGCCCTCAGCCGAGAAGCTATGCCTACTGCTCGGATACCAAGTATTTTCCAGAGCTAGCTGACATGATTCGTGGCGTCAGTCTTCTGTATCATGAGAGCACCTTTAGTCAGATCGATGCACAGCGCGCCCTAGAAACAGGACATTCTACGACGCGCGATGCGGCATTTTCGGCCCTTCGTGCCGAGGCGGGAGAGCTGCTGCTGGGGCATTTTTCTAGCCGATATGTAGATTTAGCCCCGCTGCTGGCGGAAGCCCAAACAATTTTCCCTTCCAGTCACTTATCAGAGGAAGGCAAGACATTTATCCCTAAAGTAAGGTAGCGTGAAACCATTAGAGGTATTTAAGGAACCGGAGACAGGTGATGCTGAGGCACGGTACCAAAGTAAGAAAACGAATCTTTTTATCATTTTATGTGGGATTTTCCTCACCAATGCCATCTTGGCGGAGATTATCGGAGTGAAAATCTTTTCCGGAGAATACACCCTCGGCCTGGAGCCGGCAGGATGGACCATCTTCGGGGACTATGTGCTGGATTTTAACCTGACGGCCGGGGCAGTGATCTGGCCGATCGTATTTATCACCACCGACATCATTAATGAGTACTACGGGAAAAAAGGGGTCCGTAAAATCAGTTTTATAACGGCTTTTTTTATCGCTTACATCTTTTTTGTGATCGTGGCGGTAACCAACCTGCCGCCGGCGCCTTTTTGGCTGGAGGTAAACTCTCCCGATCCTGCCGGGCAGCCTTTTGATATCGATTATGCCTTCACGGTGATTTTCCGACAGGGACTGGGCATCATCCTCGGCTCGCTCGTGGCTTTTCTGCTCGGGCAGCTCATCGATGTGTATGTGTTCCAAAAGCTCCGTAAGTTCACAGGCCCGAAGATGATCTGGTTGCGGGCGACGGGATCCACGCTCGTCTCCCAATTTATCGACTCCTTCGTCGTGCTCGTCATCGCCTTTTATATTTTTGGCAACTGGTCCTGGGCGCAGGTGGCTTCAGTGGGCATCATTAACTATATTTATAAATTCGGCGTAGCTGTCTTACTCACGCCGCTGCTGTATGTGGGGCATTATTTAATCGATCGTTACTTGGGTAAGGATGTGGCTGAGCGCATGACGGCAGAAGCCTCTGAGGACACCTCTTTTTTTATAGAATTATTTTCCTGTTTCGGTTTGAATCCCCGCTCTCTGCTGTGCTCATCTGATGTCTATTACTGGCCAGCAGAAGCGAGTTAGGCAGGTACGGGTTTCCCTTTTGCCCCGGGGGCAAAGAAAAAGACCTCGCAGCTGCTGCAGAGGTCTTAATTAAAGGATTTTCGAGATGCATTTTTAGGGCATAGCGCCCAGGAGCATTAACGAATCACGATGGGGAGCTTAAGTTTTTCCCAGCGCACCACGATCCCCGGTGTTTCGATACTGATGGAAAGTTGCTCTTGGCTCTCTTCCACGAACTCAGGGGTAGCCACGGTACGGATGACGTCGAATTTCTCATCGTACTCGAAGTGCCCATGGGCGAGGTCCCACTCTTCGTTCAGGATGACCGTCCAGTCGCCATTTTCTTTCGGGATAGTAAATAGGGAATATTTGCCCGGTGCCACTTCTTTATCGCCGACCGTTAGGGTTTCGGTAAATTCGATGTAGGTCGCCTCGTTAGCACCTGTTCTCCAAACATTATCGTAAGGAACGAGCTCGCCCCAAACAGTTCTTCCCTTCACAGAAGGCGCACCATACTGAACGAAAAGTTGCTTTCCGCTATCAAGAGTGCCTTCTAAAGTGCGAAGTGGACTGGCACGCTCATTTTTAGCAGGCAGTTCCATCTCCATTTCTTCGCTTTCGGCTTGTTCTGAGCCGCTGTCAGCTCCTCCGCAGCTGTAGAGTCCGAATACGGCCAACACACTGAGGGTGAGTAAGGTGATACGTGTTTTTTTCATGGTAAATCTTGGTTTACGCCTGTGAAATTACGATAAAACAGATGAAAGTAAAGGCTTTCTTCTGTTTTATTTTGTACCTAAGGCGCTTAGGACATCTGAGCGAAAGAATAAATGGCTAAAAAATGGGTTGAAGCGGGCTTCTGGGAGTTTTTTTTTAGCCATGTGGGGATTTAGCAGGCAAGCGCTGAACCGCAGGTGTGAGCCGGTAGTAGCTTCCCGAAAACAGAAATAAATTCGGTACGCGGCATGTGGAGAAAGCAAAAAAACCTGTATTTTAGCCTTAAATGTCGCCACACCCTATTTTCGACGCTTAAGGATCCGAAACATGCGCTATTTTGCTTTTATTCTTTGTTTATTTATTTCTCTGTCACTGGCAGTGGCTTTGGTTTTGCCCATAGGGCCACTCCCTCCACTCATTCATGTACTGGATCCCCAAAATGGGTTTTGGGCCAATAGTTTTTCTGAGGACATGATACTGGAGGAGGAGCTGCAGCTGCCCGGCCTGGAAGCTCCTGTGCAGGTGTATTACGATGAGGCTTGGGTGCCGCATCTGTATGCGGAAAATGAGCGAGACCTGATGCGAGCCCAGGGCTATGTGACTGCCCAGCATCGCCTGTGCAAATGGAATTTCAGACCATGGCGGCGGCAGGTCGCGTGTCAGAGCTAGTAGGGGATGTGGCCATCGACCTGGATCGGATGACGCGAAGAAAAGGGCTGCCCTTCGCCGCTGAAAATGGATTAGAGTTTCTCATGCGCGAAGATCCAGATACCTACGCCTTGGTGGAGGCTTTTTCAGATGGAGTGAATGCCTACATCGAAGGCTTGAGTCCTGCACGGCTTCCTGTAGAGTATAAGCTGCTCAACTATCGCCCGGAACCTTGGAGTCCGCTGAAGAGTATGTTGCTGCTGAAGTACATGGCCGACATGCTGGTAGGGGATAATGACCTGCAGTTTTCGAATTTACTTAGCTATTTAGGAAAAGACCTGGTGGATGCGCTCTATCCAGACTTTCCAAGTATTCAGGATCCTGTAATCGAAGCGGAAAAGGTTTGGAACTTTAAGGCGCTGCCTTTGCCGGAGGCACCAGATAATTTTCTTCCAGATGGAGCGGCTGGTCTTAGTGCTTTCCTTCCTAATCCTGAGCCGGGGGTGGGCAGTAACAACTGGGCTGTTTCGGGTGCACTCACTGCGGATGGGCGCCCTATTTTAGCGAACGATCCCCACCTGGGCTTGAATCTGCCTTCTATATGGTTTGCTATGCAGCTAAGTTGTCCCGCCTACACGGTAAAGGGGGCTACCTTGCCGGGGGCCTTGGGAATTATTTCAGGCTTTAACCGGGACGTGGCCTGGGGAGTGACGAATGCCACCCGCGATGCGCGAGACTGGTACCGGATCACGTTTAAAGACGCCTCTCGTACCGAGTACAAGTACAATGAGCAGTGGATTCAAAGCACACTGCGTATCGAAGAAATCAAGGTGAAGGGGCAGTCCCCGCTCCTAGATACGGTGGTGTACACCCATCATGGGCCTGTGGTTTACGATGCTTCCTTTCGCGCAGAACGCAAAGACGTGAACTATGCACTTAAATGGACGGCACATGATCCCAGTAATGAGCAGCGCACTTTTCTCATGCTGAACCGTGCGAAAAATCATGAGGATTACCTAGAAGCACTCAGCCACTACACGTCTCCAGCCCAAAACTTCGTTTTCGCCTCTGCTAGTGGGGACATCGCCATGAAGGTGCAGGGCAAGTTCCCGCTAAAGTGGCCCGAGCAGGGCAAGTATTTTCTGGATGGCAATTTGCCAGCGCATGAATGGCAGGGCTATATCCCGAATGCACATCATGCCGCCACTAAAAACCCGAAGCGAGGGTTCGTGTCTTCTGCTAATCAGCACCCAGTGGCCGACAGCTATCCCTATTATGTGTTCGATTACTCGTACGAGCACTACCGAAACCGCCGCCTGAATGAGCGCCTCGCTGCGATGAACCGCATCACGATAAAGGATATGAAGGCGCTGCAGTTCGATAATTATATGTTGCATGCTGCCGAGGCAGTACCTGCGCTTCTGCTACGTTTAGGGGACGTATCGGCCTACACGGCCAAAGAACAGGAGGTGATCGCTAAGCTTTCGGACTGGAATTTTTATACCCACCCGAATCAGGAAGAGCCCAGTTACTTTGATCTATGGTGGAAGCTGGTGAAGGAGGGGATGTGGGAGCCATTGCGCCAGCAGCCGGGTATGCTGTTACCGAATAACTTTGAAACCACGCGGCGTCTACAGGAGGGGCTCGAAGAGGAGGTGCTGGCACGCTTTCCGGAGCTGGCGGCCGCTCCACTGAATGCGCTGATTCGCGATCGTTTTCAGAGTACCGTGGCGCATATGGACAGCCTGAAGCAGGAGGGAGAAAAAATCAACTGGGCCGATTACAAGCGTACCTCGATTTTGCACTTAGTGCCTAATTTCGTTTCTTTTTCGCATCAAAACATCTATACCGGTGGTGGTCGGGGCATATTAAATGCTACCAGTGAGCGCATGGGGCCAGCTGGCGCATGGTCGTGGCGATGGGGGAGGAGATCGAAGCCTATGGCATTTACCCGGCGGAGTCGGGAACCAGGGACGTGAAGTTTAATTGACAACTGGATTCACCCTGGTCCTTAGGGGAGTATCATCCTATGCCCCTGTACCCGAAAGAGGAGGCCGAGGCCTTGTTTACCCATTCACGCTTAGTTCCTTAGTCTATGAAATTCTTTGTTCTGCTTGTCCTTGTTGCACTTATTGGTTTTTTCGCGGGGCCCTTTGTGCCGCATTATGCGCTTATGCTGCTGATTGCCCTCTTCGCTTTCCTGCTGAACAGCGGGGGCTGGGCGGCCTTTATGGGGGGTGGCCTGGGCCTTGGGCTCCTTTGGTTTGGGCTCAGTACTTACACGGCTATCGTGACGGAATCGGCCCTTCCTGACAGGATGGCGCAGCTTTTTCAGTTGCCAGACCCTGCCTATCTCGCGCTACTTACAGCCTTAGTGGGTTTTCTACTCGGGGGTTTTTCTGCCCTTACGGGCAAAACACTTCGCAGCATCGTTTCTCCCAAGCCACGGGTAAAACCTTATCGCTAGATCAAGGGTGTCCCTAAGAAGGGGCTTTCCTTCCTTTCGGCGAAAAGCTGTATCTTTAGGGCAAAATCTGACGAAGTACCTTCATGAACGTGATACGCTATTTTTTAACGACCCTGCTGACTATCGGCTGTGCATGCCTACTGCAGGCGCAGCAGCTGAATGACTTGCGCAATCTCCAAGTTGATCAGCTTTCAGATCGGCAGCTGGTGCAGCTTTTGGAGCGTGCCGCCGAGGAAGGACTTTCCGAAAACCAGTTGCTTGATTTAGCCCGCGCACAGGGCCTGCCAGAAAGACAGCGGCAGGCGTTGGCTCAGCGGCTGCGTGAGCTACCGAAAACAGGCGGGCGTAGGGCCGAGGGGAATTCTACTCGTGAAGGCACGATGCGCGGTACGCTGCGCACGAGGGAAGAACGGACGGGTGCAAGTGTCTTAGGTGCTCAGGCTACGCTAAATAGGGGGCAGCTGGTAGGTGAGCAGGCGGACAGCCTCTCGCTTTCACAAGTTTTAGCGGGCTTCGATGGGCTGAGCCCCTTGCAAAAGCAGATTTTTGGCTATTCCCTGTTCGAGGGAGCAGCGGAGGCTTTTGCACCGAATTATAATTTGGCCACACCGAGTAATTATGTCTTGGGCCCAGGCGATGAAATTTTTGTAGAAATTTATGGGGCATCAGAAAATAGCTTGACCTGGCAAATAAATCCTGAAGGACAGGTACTGCTACCGCAGCTGGGCCCCCTTACGCTAGCCGGCTTAACGGTGGAGGAGGCCAAAGAGCGCCTGCGTGAGCGTCTGGCAGGGCAATATGCCGGCTTGCGTGCTCGCCCAGCGGATACTTTTTTAGCACTTCGTGTGGGCAACACCCGCAGCATTCAAGTCACTCTAGTGGGGGATGTGAAGCGGCCGGGAACCTATCAGCTGCCTGCTTTTGCGCAGACCTTTAACGCCCTGTACGCCGCGGGAGGGCCCACAGAAAATGGGTCTTTTCGAATGATTCAACTGTACCGAGGCAACAGCCTTTTGGCTACTTTGGATTTGTATGCCTTCATTTTAGAGGGAAGCCATGCAGGCAATCGGCTGCTTCAGGATAATGACGTCATAGTGATTCCACCCTACCAGCAGCGCGTGGCCTGGGAAGGAGCCGTACGCCGTCCAGGGCTATACGAACTCCGTCCAGAAGAGCGGCTCGATGCACTTTTACGTTTTAGCGGAGGGCCTGCAGCAGGAGCCTTTACCGAGCGCCTTCAGGTGCAGCGAAAGGAAGCCGGGCAGCAGCGCTTACTCAGCGTTCGCAAAGAAGCCTTTTCAAGTTTTGCTTTAGCAGACGGAGACCGCATCGCAGTGGCAGAAGCCCTCGAGCGTATTGAAAATCGGGTGCAAGTAACCGGTTCTGTCTTTCGGGCAGGTGCCTATATGTTGGCAGAAGGCATGGGCGTCCGAGCACTCATACAGGAGGCAGAAGGCCTTCGGGAAGATGCCTTCACCGCGCGCGCGACCCTCTACCGAGTGGGTACAGACATGCAGCAGGAGGCCTTAGAGCTGGATTTAGGAGCCATCCTTTCCGGTCAGCAGCCAGATATTTCCCTTCGGCGTGAGGATGTGCTTTTTGTGCGTTCCATTTTTGATTTGCAGGAAGAGGTTTTCGTGCAGATCAGTGGAGAGGTGAACCGCCCGGGCCCCTTTCCCTTTCGGCGTAACATGACGGTGGGCGAGTTGATCCTGCGGGCTGGCGGTCTGCGGCAGTCAGGGAGTCTGGAGCGCGTGGAAATTGCCCGAAGGGCAAAGGGTCCTGATGGCACCCACGTGATGGAACTGATCCCTCTGGATTTACCGGAGGACTGGGCGCTGTCTGATGCCGAGGCGCAGGTGCCTTTGATGGCCTTCGATCATGTTTTTGTTCGGCAGAAGGCGGGTTTCCGTCGGGAGCAGTTGGTGGAAATACAGGGCGAGGTGGCCTTTCCGGGGACTTATGCACTCCGAACGCCGAACGAACGCATTTCCGATGTCATCGCGCGTGCTGGCGGGCTCACGGATTTTGCCTATGCGCCGGGGGCCACACTGATTCGCAGGACAGAGTTTTATCAGGAAAGGACAGATTTCGAGCGTAAGGAGCGGATTCTACGGCAGATCGTTCGCCGGATGGAAGAGGCGGAGCTGAATGAGGCCGATCAGGTTTTTTTAGCGCGGTTGCAACGAACATTGGCCGACAAGGCCCTCTTAGAAGAGGAGCTTTCTGAGGAGCGTCTGCTGCGCAATGCCTCGGCCAAGTTTCGTGAGGAACGGCTGCGTAGTGATCGCATGGCCTTCGGAGAGGAAAATGAACTGGCTGAGCAGGAGTCGGCGTTTTTGTTTCGGCAGCAGGAGCTTGTGGGCATTGATTTAGCCCAAATCCTCAGCAGCCCGGGTTCTGCGGGGAATCTGCGCTTAGAAGAAGGTGATATTATTCGGGTGCCGAAGGAGCTGCAGACGGTGCGCATCCGCGGAGAGGTTTTGTTCCCAACCACCGTGCGCTATCGGGAATACAGTGGCTTGCCGGCCTACATCACCCGTTCGGGCGGTTATTCTGAGCAGGCGCGTAAGCGCAAAGCCTATGTCGTCTATGCGAATGGCGATGTGAAGCGTACCCGAAGCTTTCTGTTTATGCGCTTTCATCCCACGATCGCACCGGGTTCGGAGATTATCGTACCTAAAAAGCCGGAGAGAGAGCGCTTGCCAGCCCAAGCCTGGGTGGGGCTCGCAACGGGCTTGGCCTCCCTAGGTCTTATTATCGCCAATATCGTCCAGTAGCTGCGAGGCGCGCTCTTCGAAGACCGAAAACAAGCGAATTAAGGATATTCTACTTTGTTTTCTTTCGATTGCGTCTTACTTTTACATGCCTTTATGTTTTTACTAGAAACTAATAACTTTTATTCAAGATGAAAATAACTAAAATTTGTTGTATCGGTGCTGGATATGTGGGAGGCCCTACGATGGCTGTCATCGCGCAGAAGTGTCCGGATATTACAGTTACTGTGGTGGATATCAACCAAGCGCGTATAGATGCCTGGAACGGAGAGGACCTCGACAAGCTTCCTGTGTACGAGCCGGGTCTGGACAAGGTGGTAGCTGAAGCACGTGGTAGAAATTTATTTTTTTCAACAGATGTGAACAAGGCGATCGATGAGGCGCAGATGGTGTTTATCTCTGTAAATACGCCTACGAAAACTTATGGTGAGGGCAAGGGAATGGCGGCAGACCTGAAGTGGGTTGAGCTATGTGCCCGCCAAATCGCGGCAGCCTCTACTTCGGATAAGATTGTGGTGGAGAAGTCGACTTTGCCCGTGCGTACAGCACAGGCTGTAAAAGATATTTTAGATAATACAGGGGGAGGACGCAAGTTCCAGATTCTATCGAATCCTGAGTTTTTAGCTGAGGGAACTGCGGTAGAAGATTTATTGGCACCGGACCGTGTTCTAATCGGAGGAGATCCGGGACCAGAGGGGCAGGAGGCGATCGAAGCGCTGGTAAGTGTGTACGCGGCATGGGTGCCGAGAGAAAGAATTCTCACCACGAATATTTGGTCTTCGGAGCTTTCTAAGCTGACCGCTAATGCCTTTTTAGCCCAGCGTGTTTCGTCGATTAATGCGATCTCGGAGCTTTGTGAGCAGACGGGTGCAGATGTGACGGAGGTGGCCCGTGCGATCGGTGCGGATAGCCGTATTGGGCCTAAATTTCTAAAGGCCTCTGTAGGCTTCGGGGGCTCCTGCTTTCAAAAGGATATATTAAACATGGTGTACATCTCCCGCAGCTATGGCCTCACGGAGGTAGCTGATTACTGGGAGCAGGTCATTAAGATGAACGACCACCAGAAGGCGCGTTTCGCTAAAAACATCATCAAGTCCCTTTACAATACAGTAAATGGAAAGAAAATCACGTTTTTAGGTTGGGCCTTCAAGAAGGACACCAACGATACACGGGAGTCTGCTGCTATCTACGTAGCCGATCATTTGATTAATGAGCAGGCTCAGATTACGGTGTACGATCCGAAGGTAAGTGAAGAGAAGATTTACGCCGACCTCGAGTACTTGAACACACGCTCTCCAGAGGAAATCCGTCGCTTGGTAAAAGTAGTATATGATCCGTATGAGGCTTGTCTGGACGCACATGCTGTGGCTATTTTAACGGAGTGGGATGAGTTCGTCGACTACGACTGGCAGCGTATTTATGAGGCGATGCTGAAGCCCGCGAAGGTCTTCGACGGTCGAAATATTCTTCCGCATGAGGAGCTGAGAACCATGGCTTCCGCGTACAGTCCATCGGAAAGGCAGTACAGTAATTACTGAAAAATACAGCATCATGAAAGGAATTATTTTAGCAGGGGGATCAGGTACACGCCTGCACCCCATCACCAAAGGAACCTCTAAGCAGCTCTTAGCCATTTACGATAAACCGATGGTGTACTATCCACTGTCGGTTTTGATGCTGGCTGGGATCCAAGATATCCTTATCATCAGTACCCCGGATGATTTACCGAATTTCAAGAAACTTTTCGGGGATGGTTCCACCTTAGGGATTCGCCTATCTTATGCGGAACAGCCGAGCCCGGATGGTTTGGCGCAAGCCTTCATCATCGGAGATACGTTTATCGGCGAGGACGATGTCTGCCTGGTGTTAGGAGATAACATCTTCTATGGGGACGGCATGTCGCAGCTGCTAAAGAATGCGCGCGCCTCCTTAGTGCAAAAGCGTGAAGCGACGGTCTTCGGTTACTATGTAAATGATCCTGAGCGCTATGGCGTGGTGGCCTTTGATGCCTCCGGCAAAGCCTATGCTATCGAGGAGAAGCCGAAAAAACCGAAAAGTAACTATGCGGTCGTAGGCCTCTATTTTTACCCAAACGATGTGGTGCAGGTGGCCAAAACCATTCAGCCAGCGAGCGCGGGGAGTTGGAAATCACCAGTGTCAACCAGCATTACCTCCAGACAGATCGGCTGCGCGTACAGATGATGGGCAGAGGCTATGCATGGCTCGATACCGGTACCCATGAATCGATGATGGAGGCCTCCAGTTTTATTTATGCCATCGAAAAGCGGCAGGGTCTAAAGGTGGCCTGCTTGGAGGAAATCGCCTTCGACAAGGGCTGGATTTCTGCTGCAGACCTCGAAAAGCAGGCGGAGTTGCTGAAGAAGAGCTCGTATGGGCAGTACCTGTTAAAGCGCATTGCGCAAGCGCATCAAGATGGAAACAAATAAAAGAATTTGGCTCAGCCCTCCTCACATGGGAGGTAATGAGCAGCTATATGTGCAGGAAGCCTTTGCAGGGAACTGGATCGCGCCGGTGGGCGAGAATTTGAATAAATTCGAGCAAGCCATCGTGGAGGCCACTGCCTGCGGACATGCGGCGGCCATCACCTCTGGCACGGCAGGTCTGCACCTCGCCCTCATCCTCTCAGGAGTGGGGCCAGGAGATTATGTTTTGTGTCAGTCGCTGACCTTTTGCGCGAGCGCAAACCCTATCCGCTATCTGGGAGCTATCCCGGTCTTTATCGGCAGTGAGCCGAATAGCTGGAACATGTGCCCGAAGGCCTTAGAAGAGGCTATTCAGGCCTGTATGACGGGGGAAATCCAACAGTTCGCCCAGGCAGACTGTCCGGATTACGCCCAGCTTACTGCTAAAAAGCCAAAGGTTATTTTGCCCGTGCACCTGTATGGTATGCCAGCAGATATGGACCAGATTCTAGCAGTGGCGAAGCGCTATGAGATTCCAGTAGTGGAGGACGCGGCGGAGGCCTTAGGCGCTTCGTATAAGGGGCAAGCCTGTGGTACCTTTGGGGACTTTGGGATCTATTCCTTTAATGGAAATAAAATCATCACCACCTCAGGGGGGGGCGCTATCGTCTCTCAGGACGCAGCCAAAATCGCTCATGCTCGACATCTGGCGACGCAGGCACGGGATCCGGCACCGCATTATCAGCATACAGAAATCGGCTATAATTACCGCCTGAGTAATGTAAGTGCGGGAATCGGCCGGGGCCAAATGGAAGTGCTGCCCGAGTGGGTTAACAGAAGAAGGCGGAATCATGCCTTCTACAAGGAAGCGCTCGGCCAGTTGCCTGGAATAGAGTTTTTAGAAGAACAGCCAGATACCTATGCAAACCATTGGTTGACCTGCATCCTATTAGATCCAGCCTCAAGTGGCGGTGTAGATAGGGAAACTATTCGCTTGCACTTGGATGCTCAGAATATCGAGTCGCGGCCGATTTGGAAGCCCATGCACCAGCAGCCCGTCTTCGCTTCTTTTCCTTACGTGGGAGATGAAACGGCAGATCGCGTGTTCGAAAGAGGGCTTTGCCTGCCGAGCGGATCTTCTATGGAAAAAGAGGATTTAGAGCGTGTGGTGGAGCAGATTATCGCTTGTTTTCAGGCCGTATCGGAGAAGATGCTTTAGCGGGCTGAGGCAGCTGATGCAAAAAAAATGAAACGGAAATTGGAGGAGCTCGGATTAGAGTTCCTCCAGTACTGCTTGCACGAAGGGCCACTTACGTGGCACGCTATTCATAATTAAAATATCTTCCCAAAGCGCACTTTCTTCGTCTAAAAAGCGAAAGAGTCGCTGCATGCTATTTTTGATATACAGCTGCTCGAAGACGTCCACGCCTGCTTCTTTTTCTGTGAGCATCACATTCATCAGCACGGCGTCGAACAACTTGTACCTACCGAACCGGGGTGTTCGAAGCTTCCTTTACCCGTCTCTAATTTTCTTATAATCCGCTGTACATGTTGGAAGTTGCGCACAAAGGAATACCCTGTGCTTGCCTTTACCGTGCCGGCGAGTGTGCCGATGGGGATGACGGGCCCTTTGCCTGCCTTCGGATGGAAGCGCGCTGTGGTCATTGGGATTTTATTGTGCTCTATTTCCAGAATTTCGTAGGGAGTATCTCCTAAATAGGTCTTGATATAGTCCCGCAAGGCCTCCTCATAGCGCTCTTTTTCCCATACCTCGGCAGAAAAAAGGGTGTATTCCACTAAGGCCACGTTTTCCTTTTCGGGTAGCAGGTAGCAGAAGGTCAGGCCAGGATCCTTTTGCGGTACCCGCAAATCCATATAGGTAAAGGTTTCTGTGTTCCAAAGCGGCTTCGGCTACCCGAATTTCCAGCCTAGAAAATGCTGCCACATAAAAGGCCCCTGCTGCTGCGCTAGTCCCTGGAGCGCCTGCGCCTCGAAATACCCTTTAAAACAGTAGTGCTTGAACTGGAAGTCGCCTTTATTCGTGACTACGCGCTGTGCATGGGGCAGCACGGTTAATATATCCGCCTGAAGACGGGTGATTTGCTTGCTTTTAGCTAGCTCCTCTGCGATAAAGGTGTAAAACCGCAGTCCTTCGATGGTGTAGTAGCGGTAGGGGTCCAGCTCGATCTCTAAGGTCTGCTGGCGCAAAGGGATCTCCGCCCGCGACCAGGAATGGTGCAGGGGAAGCTCCTTTAGCCAGGGCGTGTCCGAACGCAGCCAGAAGCTCCAGGTGCGGTCGTTCGTGTTTTTCGCATCGCGATCGATAAGTAAAACCCGTTTGTCACGCAGTAAGGGAGACTTGCTGATTTGCCAGGCTAAGGTCAAGCCCGCCAGTCCTCCGCCGGCTATGATATAATCGAATGTGGTCGCTGTGTCCATAGGTGATAATCAAAATCGGCGGTAGCAAAAAGCCTGATTTCGCATGTGCTGACAACTAAAATCGGGGTCTTGCTGTTTCTAAAGGTAAAGAAATTCTTTTAATCTTCTTCTTCTATGCGGTTTCCACGAAGAAAATCCGCTATGGGCATTCTTTTTTTATTCGGTGCCTGCACCTCTAAAAGAGCCACAGCCCCCTTTCCACAGGCGACATGCCAAAAGGTTTTTTGATCCGTCCGCGTAGTGCCAGGGGCTGCTTGCCAGTCCTCATCGGGCAGCAGCGCCGTGCGAAAGACCTTGTAGCTGCTGCCTGCCTTCGTGAACCAAGCTGCGGGATAGGGGGAGAGGCCACGCACGAGGTTATGCACCTCCTCCGCGCTTTGTGTCCAGTCGATTTCGCAGGTTTCTTTAAATAGCTTGGGAGCTGCATGAATGGCCAGACTTTCATCCTGTGGCTGGGCCTGAACTTCGTCCCGAGCGATGGCCGCGATGGTTTTGGCCACCAGGCCGGCACCTTTATGCATGAGCCGCTCGTAAAGTGTGCCTACGGTGTCCTCAGGATGAATGGGTTCTTTTTCCTGCAGGATAATATTTCCGGTGTCGATTTCATGCTTCAGAAAGAAAGTACTCACGCCTGTCTCTTTCTCCCCTTTGATAATGGCCCAGTTGATGGGGGCCGCACCGCGGAAATTTGGCAGCAGGGAGGCATGCAGATTTAAGGTGCCCAAGGGCGGCATGCTCCAAACAGCCTCGGGAAGCATGCGGAAGGCCACGACTACCTGTAAATCGGCAGCGAATGCGCGGAGTTGCTCCTGAAATTCAGGGTTTTTTAGATTCGTAGGTTGTAAAATGGGCAGCTCTAATCGGAGCGCACATTCTTTTACTGGTGAGGGCTGCACCTTTTTGCCGCGGCCCTGTGGTTTATCTGGAGCGGTGATCACGGCCACGAGTTCCACATAGGGCTGGCATGGAGTGCTTCTAGGCTGGCCACAGCGAAATCGGGCGTGCCCATGAAAACTACTTTCAACTTTTTCTGCGCATCTGTGTTCATGTAACAAAAATACGAAGCTGTGCGGGAGTAACCGCATGGATGGTCTAAAAACAAAAATTTTTGCCTTTATTGGGGTCAATTAAATGATTTTATGTAATTTCAATATGCCGTTGAGGTAAAACTGTCCAAAATAACCTTCATTTTACTAGCAAAACACATGAAAATCCTATCGTATTCCTTTTTGTTTCTGGCACTTCTGGTGGTAAGTGCTTGTGGTCCAAGTGGCAACTCTTATTCCATCCGAACAGAAGCTTTAGAGCTGAAGGCGGAGGGCCCGCTTTTCGAGGGTTCTAATATGGCACAGGCCAGCTGGGAATTCGACGTGGCAGAATTATTAAGCCAAAACCAAATCGATGGATCCACGATCACGCGTGCGCAGATCAGCGGCATTCAGATTCAGTATAAGGGAGAGCCGATCGACATGCAGAAAGTAGTCTTGGAGGTCACCTCTAAATCGGTCGATATGAGCCGTATCGCCTCTACGAGGGAGAGATTATGGTGGATAGTCCGATGGATTTGGGCCTCGCCCAAAAGCAACCGAACCTCGCCGATGGCTTTATGAAAGACGGCCGCATCACCTTCGTGGCGGACTTCGATCTGAATCAAGAAGACTACTGGGATGATGTCGTGATGGAACTTTACGTAACCTTTGAACTATTAGTCAAGTAAACTATCCTACAATTAACCTAAAAAAACCAATTATGAAAAAACTACTGTTCTTATGTAGCTTCTTGCTCATGGCCTTCTATGTTTCTGCTCAGGATGCAGATGCATTACGGGAGTTTGGGAGCCAAGTAATGGAAAGGTGCGGGTGAAAATCGATCAAATCGAAGATAAGTTTTACGGACGTATCGTTTGGCTCAAAGAGCCCAATGATCCGAATACGGGCAAGCCTAAGGTGGACCAAAACAATCCGGATGAGTCCATGCGTAATGTGCCGCTTCGTGGATACCGGATGCTGAAAGATTTCGTGTATAACGGAAAAGGCGAGTGGACAGAAGGAACGATTTACGATCCAGAGTCTGGAAACACGTATAACTGTGTGATCACGATGAAGGATGATAACACCTTAGATATCCGCGGTTATGTGGGAGTGAAAACTTTCGGCAGAACGGATACCTGGAAACGTTTAAAGATCAAAGGCTAATCAGATACCTATGAAGAGATATTTAGCCGGCTTGGCCCTGTTCGCAGGGCTTAGCTTTTCATTTGGCGCCTTCGCCCAAGGAGAAGAGGAGGAAGAGGACTGGGACCTGTATGGGGAACTGGAGTTCGTGGATGAAAAGGGGGGGAAGGCCTACGCCAAGCCCACTATCGTCGGGATGTCACCACAGCGGTTTTTTATGATCGGATGGGACGTGCAGACGCCTTATGACATGCGTTTCTCGCAGACGCGCTTCCCCGCTTCCGAAAATACGGGCTTTGCAGTAGATGAAAATCCGGATCCTGCACAGACGGCTCGCGCGAATTATACGGGAGGTTTTCGCTTCAACAGTGTGATACCCGTGATTTCGAAAAGTAATTTGGTTTGGCAGTCCGGAATTAATTTTATGGACGTGCGCTACCAGATTACCGATATTCAAGGCGACACAGGCGGTGGTGAGCGCGGCTTGGCACAAATTCTTAATGAAGACGGTCTGCGTAACCTGAATTGGACGAATACGGTCTTCGTGCCGATTAATGAGCAGTCATTCTTCGTTTTCCAAGGACAGCTGGACATGAGTGGCAACTTTGATTTTGGGTTCCAGCCTTTCAATTCCGTGCGCGTAAGTGCAGCTGCTATTTATGGAAAGCGCGTTTCTGATTTAAAGCGCTGGGGGTAGGTATTTCGCGTACCTACCGGGTGGGGAATATGAATTATATCCCCGTAGTGATGTACGACTGGACGAGCCCAGACCGCAAATGGGGTACGGAAATCTTATTCCCTGCCCGTGCGAGTGGTCGCTATAACTTCAGCAAGACCTCCTTATTGCTTTTTGGCTTTGAGCTGGAAGGACAAAGTTACCGTATCGATGATTTCAGCAGAGGAAATAATAGCTTTGAGATCCGTCGAGGCGAGCTCCGTCCCCGCTTAGAATATCAAAAGCAGATTACAGGCCCTTTTTGGTTTAACATGCAGGCAGGCTACCGTATCGACTGGTCCTTTGATGCGGATGAGCTGGATGGAGGACGTGAGTTCTTCAGAGGGTTTTTCGGCTCGCAGGAGTTCGGGATGCGCAATAATCTAGGTAACCCACTTTATTTTAATGTGGGAATCAGTTTCGTAACACTATAAAGGCTATGTGATTAAAACACGTTTACCTACTTATAGTATCGCTTGAACAGGAGATGCCGCTTTCCTTTAGCGCGTGAGTTTCCTCGCCTGTTCCGTTTTATTTTGTCGCCCCGCTAAGGGGCGACTTATTTTTTTATGGATTTAGAACCCTTTATCGGATTTATCTGTTAATTTTGAAATTGCTTATCAAGAAAGACTGAGGGACGGGCCCGATGACGTCTTAGCAACCTCTAGCAAGGTGCTAATTCCCATTTTCTACTAATCCTTATAGGAGAAAATAGAGATGAGCGGTAGTTGAATCCCTGTATTTTTCTTCCGGTTCTTGATAGGCATTTTGTGATTAGCTATGATGAACAGAACCGAGTTACTCTTAGACGCTCTATCCAAACGCATTTTGATCTTAGATGGAGCCATGGGAACCATGATCCAGCGCTATGGTCTTCAGGAAGCGGATTTTCGTACACCAGCCTTACAAGACCATCCGAAGCCGCTGAAGGGCAATAATGATTTGTTATCTCTAAGCAGGCCCGATGTTATCCGCGCCATTCATGACGCTTACTTGGAGGCGGGCAGTGACCTGATAGAAACCAATACCTTCAGTGGAACCAGCATCGCGCAGGCGGATTATGCCCTGGAGCATTTAGCCTATGCGATCAATAAAGCGTCAGCTGAGATAGCTGCTGAGGCTGCGGCGGCCTATACGGCCAAAAACCCCGACAAGCCCCGCTTCGTGCGGGTGCGCTGGGACCCACGAACCGAACAGCTCCATTTCTCCCGATGTTAATGATCCCGGCTACCGAGCCGTCACCTTTGACCAGTTGGCAGAAGCCTACACCGAGCAGGTGGAAGGACTTTTAGATGGGGGGTCGGATATTTTACTCATAGAAACGGTGTTCGACACCCTCAATGCGAAGGCGGCGCTTTATGCGATTCAGGAGGTCTATGAAAAAAGAGGCCTGCCCTTAGATCCACGCGAGGGTGGAATCCCTATTATGCTATCCGGCACCATCACGGATGCTTCGGGCCGTACCCTCTCCGGGCAAACCACCGAAGCCTTCATGATTTCTGTTTCCCATGTGCCGCTGTTAAGCATCGGGCTGAATTGTGCGCTGGGCGCTAAGGAGCTGCGTCCCTACTTGAAAGTACTAGCAGATAAGGCACCTTTTTATGTGAGTGCCTATCCGAATGCTGGGCTTCCAAATGCTTTCGGGGCTTATGATCAAGGTCCAGGGGAGATGGCGCAGCAGGTAGAAGAGTTTTTAGCCTCCGGCTGGGTAAATATCCTCGGAGGCTGCTGCGGCACGACGCCGGAGCACATCGGGGCCATTGCGGCGGCAGCCGCCAAGTACAGCCCCAGACCTTTACATGAAGAAGACGTGCAGGCATGAGAAGAGGACAAAATTACTTACAACTTTCCGGGCTAGAGCCCTTAGTATTCACCCCTGAGCTGAATTTCGTGAACATCGGCGAGCGCACGAATGTGACGGGGTCGAAGCGTTTCGCGCGCTTGATTTTAAATGGACAGTATGACGAGGCCCTGGAGGTAGCCCTGGATCAGGTTCGGGGCGGGGCTCAAATTCTGGACGTCTGCATGGATGAAGGCATGCTCGACGGGGTGGAGGCGATGACGCGTTTTCTGCACTTGATCGCCTCGGAGCCGGAAATCAGCCGGATTCCGATTATGATCGATAGCTCCCGCTGGGAAATTATCCTGGCTGGCCTAAAATGTGTGCAGGGGAAGGCCATCGTGAACTCTATTTCGCTTAAAAATGGGGAAGAAGAGTTTATCCAGCAGGCCAAGACGATTAAAAAATTTGGGGCCGCAGTGGTAGTCATGGCCTTCGATGAAAAGGGGCAGGCAGACACTTATGAGCGCCGAGTGGAAATCTGCGGACGCAGTTATCAGCTACTCGTGGAAACGGTGCGCTTTAATCCACAAGACATCATTTTCGACCCCAATATCTTTCCCGTGGCGACAGGGATGGAAGAGCATCGGAAAAATGCATTGGATTTCTTTCATAGCACGCGCTGGATCAAGCAAAACCTGCCGGGCGCTAAGGTGAGCGGTGGGGTCAGTAATGTGAGCTTCAGCTTTCGGGGGAATAACCCGGTGCGAGAAGCCATGCATGCGGCGTTCCTTTACCATGCGATTCGGCATGGCATGGATATGGGGATAGTGAATCCCTCCATGCTGGAGGTCTATGCGGATATTCCGAAAGACTTGTTGGAAAAAGTAGAAGACGTGCTTTTCGACCGGCACGAAGGGGCTACGGAGGCCTTACTTGCCTTCGCTGAAACGGTGAAGGCGGGAGACAAAAAAAGAAGCCCAAACGGCGGCTTGGCGTGAGGAGCCGGTGGCTAAGCGCATCGAGCATGCCCTAGTGAAAGGGATTTTAGATCATATCATCGAAGATACGGAGGCTGCTCGCCAAGAACTTAAAAATCCTCTGCATGTCATCGAGGGTCCCCTGATGGACGGCATGAATGTGGTCGGAGATCTGTTCGGCGAAGGCAAAATGTTTTTACCGCAGGTGGTGAAATCTGCTCGTGTGATGAAAAAGGCGGTGGCCTACCTGGAGCCGTTTATGCCACTGCCCGATGAGGCAGCCATTCGATCAGGCAAGTCTTCTGTCAAGAAAATCTTGCTCGCCACGGTGAAGGGGGACGTGCATGACATCGGGAAAAATATCGTAGGCGTGGTACTGGCCTGCAACAGCTACCAGATCATCGATTTAGGCGTGATGGTGGAGGCGGAGAAAATTATCGATGAAGCCGTGCGGCAGCAGGTGGACATCATCGGGCTGAGTGGCCTGATTACCCCCTCGCTGGATGAAATGGTGCATGTGGCAGCAGAAATGGAGCGGCGAGGCCTGCAGATTCCTCTGTTGATCGGCGGCGCCACCACGTCGCGTATCCATACGGCGGTGAAAATCGACCCGGTATATAGCGGTACGGTCATCCACGTGACCGATGCCTCGAAATCCGTTCCGATCGCGGGGGATGCGATACATGAAGAAACGCGAGAAGCCTATCATCGAGAGATCAAAGCCACCTATCAGGCGCTGCGTGAGGAGCATGAGGCCAAGCAGCAGGTGAAAAAGCTGGTACGCCTGCAGGAGGCGCGCGCTAACGGCTTCCAAGTGGACTGGCAGCAGCACCCGATTCAGGTGCCGAAGCAGCTGGGGATCTTCACGCCGGAGCTGGACCTGAATACCCTGCGTGCATACATCGACTGGACGCCTTTCTTTCAGACGTGGATGCTAAGTGGTCGTTTTCCGAAGATTTTAGAAGATCAGGTGGTGGGCGCGGAGGCGCGCAAATTATACGCCGACGCCACAGCGATGCTGGATACCTTAATCGCAG
This sequence comes from Nitritalea halalkaliphila LW7, assembly GCF_000265075.1. Classification (GTDB taxonomy): domain Bacteria; phylum Bacteroidota; class Bacteroidia; order Cytophagales; family Cyclobacteriaceae; genus Nitritalea; species Nitritalea halalkaliphila. The sequence goes on from NZ_AJYA01000007.1 coordinate 78,663, forward strand.
AGGAATGGCTGTCTGCCAAAGCCGTAATCGGGATTTTTCCGGTACGCCGACAGGGAGATTCTGTCACTGTCTTGGATGCTGCGGGTCAGGAAACGGGACGTCAGTTTCATTTTTTGCGCCAGCAAGGCCAAAAAGGAAAAGGGGTACCGAACCGCTCGCTGGCGGATTATCTGCACCCGGAGCAGGTGGACTACTTAGGTGGTTTCGCCGTGACGACCGGACTGGGGATGGAGCCTAAGCTGGCCGAATACGAGGCGAATGGCGATGACTACTCCAGTATTTTGTTTAAGGCACTGGCGGATCGATTAGCGGAGGCGGGTGCAGAATACTTGCATGCCCGTGTGCGCCAAGGCTATTGGGGTTATGCCCCGGAGGAGAATTTGGATAATGAGGCCCTGATTAAGGAGGCCTATGTCGGTATTCGCCCTGCCCCGGGTTATCCTGCCTGCCCGGAGCATTCGGAAAAGGAAGCGCTCTTCTCTTGGTTAGAGGTGCCGCAGCGTACGGGAATTACACTAACAGATAGCTTTGCGATGCTCCCGACCTCGGCGGTAAGTGGATTTTATTTTGCGCATCCGGAGGCACGTTATTTCGGTCTGGGGAAAATAGCAGAAGATCAGGTGGCCGATTATGCGGCCCGCAAAGGGGTCTCTGTGGCGCAGGCGGAGCGCTGGTTGTCTCCTAATTTGGCGTATAGCCCATCCTTACACATAGCAGCAGTTTAAATGAAAATTACAACGTACATACAAGAGGCCAAAAAGCCTTTATTCTCTTTTGAGATTTTACCGCCCTTAAAGGGGCAGAGCCTGAAGGATTTATTAGACGGGATCGAGCCGCTGATGGAGTTTCAGCCTCCTTTCGTGGACATCACCTACCATCGGGAAGAGTTTATTTATAAGGAGCGTCCGGGGGGACTGCTGCAGAAGGTAAGCACGCGGAAGCGGCCCGGCACGGTAGGAATCTGTGCAGCGCTGATGAGCCGTTATCAAGTGGATGCGGTGCCGCACCTGCTTTGTGGTGGGTTTACGCGGGAAGAGACCGAGAATGCCCTCATCGACCTGAGCTTTATCGGGGTACAGAACGTGCTGGCCCTGCGCGGCGATGCCCCTAAAGCAACAGGGGTCTTTGTGCCGGAGGCAGAAGGGCATGTGTACACCAAGGACCTGGTAAAACAGATCACGGCCATGAACCGGGGGCAGTACTTGCATGAAGAGACGGAGACGGGTTTTCAGACGGACTTTTGTGTGGGCGTTTCCGGGTATCCTGAGAAGCATTTTGAGGCGCCGAGCCTGAACTGGGACCTCAAGTATCTGAAGGAAAAGGTAGATGCGGGCGCGGAATATATCGTAACGCAAATGTTTTTTGATAATGCCAGGTTCTTCGATTTTCAGCGCCGTGTGCGCGAGCTGGGCATTACGGTGCCGATTATTCCGGGATTGAAGCCGATTACGACATTGGGCCAAATTCAGGCGCTACCGAGAACCTTCTTTTTAGATTTTCCAGATGCGCTGATGCTCGAGCTGGAAAAGTGCCGCTCAAATGCGGAGGTGCGTGAGGTGGGGATCGAGTGGGCGATCGCCCAAAGTAAGGAGCTGGTGGCTGCGGGTGTGCCGGTCTTGCATTACTACACAATGAGTAAGGCAGAGGCAACACGCAGAATCGCCGCGGAGGTGTTTTAGTCGCTTAGAGGCCGCCTCCCAAGCATCCGGGGGAAGCGAAATGGTGTTGCGCGTGCGTCATATTAGACGGAATGCCGATGTTATCAAACACTATTAGGTAAAAAAACAGGGTTGCTCTTTCGGGCAGCCCTGTTTTTTTAAAGGAAAATCGTTTTTGGCTTAAAGCAACTCCAGGAGGGCATCGATTTTCTGCCTCAGGTCATCGAGCGCTGCGGCATAACGCGTGTCCCATTCGGCTAGTCGCTCGGTGGACTTGCGTTCTACCTCGTACTGAATGCCAGGGAGGATCCAACTGGCATAGCCACTGAAGGGATCATTACTCGCGTACAGGGAGCGGTACCAGTCTCCGAAGTACATGCCTTTCTTATCGATAAAGCTCTTTTCGAGGCCCAGCAGCTGCTTATTGATCGTTTTGAGTTGATCCGGCTTGAGGCTGCCAGTCGCTAAAGCCTTTTCCACTGCACTGTCCCACGCTTGCCCTTTGGCCGTCAAGGCCTCCAAGGCAGCACGCACCTGTGGGAAGCCTTCAAATCCTTTATCGAAGCTTTGCACCTGGCGGGTCGCGGTCTGGAAATGGCCTTCCAGATCCTGGGCATAGCGGGAAACCTGATAGGGAATCACGTCCGCATTCGCGAGGCGTAGGGTCAAAATGCCCACAAGGCGCTCCACTGCGGCTCCCATTTTAAAGCTCGGATCAGCGAAGGTTTCGTAAAAGTGCATGTTGTCGTAATTCGTGTGGTACAGGGTAGGCCCACTGGCGCCGCCGCTGAGGGAAGGGATGCCCGCATGCATGTAGAAGGCGATATGGTCGGAGCCCCCGCCGAGGTTGCCGATGGTAGGTTCCTCTTTTTGGCCGGCCCAAACCTCGAATACAGTCTTGGCTGAATCGGGGAACGTAACCATTTTGGCGGCCTCGATGATACCCTGCTTTAAGGTAGGGGAGGAGGCTGCGCCAAAGTTCCTGCCCGAAACGGCTGCGTCTAAGTTGATGTACGCTAATGCTTTCGCCTGTAGCTCGTCATGGAGCTGCTCTACCCATTCGGTGGAGCCGATGACGCCATGCTCTTCGGCATCCCAGTGGGCGATGAGGATGGAGCGTTCAGGACGGTAGCCTTCCTGTGCCAGTTTCTGTAAGGTTTCGCTGAGGTTCAGGAGCAGCGCCGTACCGGAATTGGGGTCCGTGGATCCGAAACTCCACGCATCGTAGTGGCAACCTAAAATGATCCATTCATCGGGGTACTTGCTGCCTTTCAGGGTCCCGACCACATTGGTGGCGCGCACAAACTCCCGTTTTTGATCGACCATCACGCGAACCTCTAACCCGCTACCCCCTTCGATGCGGTAGGTGAAGGGAAGCCCCCCTTGCCAAGCGGGAGGGACGGCTTGTCCCTTCATTTGGCTGAGGATTTTTTCTGCGGCACCATAGCCGATCGGCAGCACGGGAATACTGTGCAGCAGGCCTTCCGTCTCTGGATCGAGCCGGTCTACCTTTTGTTTTCCGTCTCGGGGCAAGGCAGGTTTAAAGGGGGTAAGTGCATCGCCCGTCCACGGTACTGTTAGCAGGGACCCCCGCTGTATGGCGCTGGCATCGTAAAAAATGCCCTCTGGATAGGTCAGCCCCCGAGTGAAGCCGGAATCCTTCGGATCGGTATAAATAATCAGGCCGGCAGCACCCGCCTCCTCGGCAAATTTCGCTTTGAACCCTCGGAAATTTCCGCCATAGCGCGCCAGAAGAATTTTGCCCTTTAGGTCAACTCCCATTTTCTTTAGTGCCTCGAAGTCAGCTTTTACGCCATAGTTGACATACACCACTTCCCCACGTACATCTCCGCTCCCCGAAAAAGCATTCCAACCCTTTCCTAAATCAGGATGAGCGAGGTAGGGATCTGCTTCCCATTCATTTTCCTGCTGGCTGAGTGGCTCCCGATTAGGCCGAATGATCTCGATAAGGGAAGTCCCAGGCTCCTTACTTAGGTACACATCGTACGGATAGCGCTTTACTTCCCAGCCTGCTGCCTGCATGGTTTCCGCCATATAGGCCTCCACGCGCTTGTTGGCTTCACTCCCAGCCGGATGGGGCTCTTTCGTAAGTATTTCCAGATGCCTGCGAAACCCGCTTTCGTCTACCAGGTCCAAGAAGCGTTTTTCTAAGCTTTCCTGCTGCTTTTGTTTCTCCGTGCTGAACCCGTTCAGGGTCTGCGCCTGAAGTATCGGGAGGTGCAGCGCCATACATAGCCCAAGGCCATACAGGTATTTTTTCTTCATGCTGTAGCTTTCTTTGTTAAAAAGCCCAAGATACGGGTTAAACAGGAAGTGGCCACGCTTTTTATGTAAATGGTCAGGGGGAAAGGCTTTTTTTGGCTGCGCCAAAACGTGGGCACTGGCCTCTTTTTACACGTGCAAGAAATTTTTGATGTTCGCTCTTTGGTGTTTTAGTGGAGTTAATTGGTATTTTTTGAATATAAAATGTAGTTTGGAATGCTGTTTGAGTTAAAAGAGGCATAACCAATAACAATTAAGATGAAAAATATACAGCATAAAGTATTTTTTGCAGGCTTGCTTGCCTGGTTGTTCTTTGCCTGTTCACCGCGTACCGTCGTTACGGGCACCTGGAAATCGCCCGAGGCAGACCGCATGTACGAGCGTGTTTTTGTGGCTGCTTTAGTGGATGACCTGCGTTTACGCTCTGAGGTGGAGCAGGAGTTCGCCACGCGTTTTGCGAATCGTGATGTAGAAACGGTCAAGAGTTTAAATAGCATACAACCCGATTTCTTCGATGAAGAGGAGTTGAGCCAAGAAAAACTGCTGGCAGTCGTCCGGCAAACGGGAAGTGAAGCGATTATGACCGTTCGTTTACTGGACATCAACGAGGAAGAGCGTTTTGTTCCAGGAGGCGTGATGGGACCGCGCTTCGCGCCGATGGGATTCGGGCACTATGGAACTTTCGGGGGCTACTGGAACCACTGGTATGGCAATGCCTGGAACACAGGCTATGTTTCAGTAGATAAAACCTATGTGCTGGAAACCAATTTGTACGACGCAGAATCCTTAGCCCTCGTCTATTCCGCACAGTCCGAGACCCTAAACCCCTCGGATATGCAGGAGTTTGCGGAAGTTTATGTCGATAAGTTAAAAGCCTCCTTGCGTGAAGAGGGATTAATTCAGTAAGCATAGCTCCGGCTGGGCTATTCAGCTCCCATGCAGTGCTTTCCCGAAAGACGTGTACGGGCTGAAAGCTGCCTAATAACTGAAAAGTTTTGGCTCCAGGTAAATAAAAAAGGCCTTGTATATCCCATACAAGGCCTTTAAAATTTCTAGCGTCGGGGTGACAGGATTTGAACCTGCGACCACTTGCACCCCATGCAAGTACGCTACCGGGCTGCGCCACACCCCGAAAGGAAAAGAAAAGTTCGTCGGGGTGGCA
>NZ_AJYA01000008.1 GCF_000265075.1 Nitritalea halalkaliphila LW7
AATCAAAACAATTTACCCACCTATGCAAATACCGTGCAGGTTCATGAATTGCTTATTCAAAATTACTATGATAGCTATGAAATAGAAGGGATAACACATACGTTTAATACTTCTTTTTCGCATCATTTTATCCAAGCACCGACTCCTAGTCAGCAGCGACATGGAATGCTTACGGGGAAACGGGTACGTGTTCTCGGAACCAATTCCTTTATAGTAGAGGTGTCTTTTTATGATGCCTACGGAAGGCTCATTCAACAAAAGCGGGAAAATGGCTATGCTGGTGGTACCAGCTATCAGACTTTTTCTTATGATTTTGTTGGGAATATTTTACAACAGCACGCGTATCAGTCTTTTCCTAATTCTAGTAATTACCCTGTTTTAGAGGTATTAAGTTCGTTTACGTATGATCATGGGAACAGGCTTAAGACGGTTTATAAAAAGATAGGCGCTGCTCCGGCCCAATTAATAGCGAGTTATAGTTATGATGAATTAGGTCAGTTAAAACAAAAGCAATTAGGGGGATTAGAAACAATCGTCTACCATTATAATCCACGAGGCTGGTTAATTGGAATTAATGATCCGGATAACTTAGGGAGTTCTAGCTTTGGGATGCGACTGTATTATGACTATGGGTATACGCAGGCCAGTTATACAGGGAATATAGTGGGTCAACGCTGGAAAAGTGCCTTGGATGGTGTTTTGCGCAGTTATGGGTACACGTATGATGATGCCTCACGATTAAAAGGTGCTACTTATCGTTCTTGGGGCGGTAGTAGTTGGACGGGGGAAGTGGACAGGTATAGTGTGGAGAATTTACAATACGATGCAAATGGTAACATTACCCAACTACGGCGTCGTGGAGAGCGTTCTGCGGGTGTCTTCGGCTTGGTGGATGATTTGAGCTACACCTATTCTGGAAATCGTCTATTGCGGGTAGCGGACCAAGTGCCTCATCAGGAAGGCTTGGAGGATTTTAAGCAACGTAGTGGAGCTACTGTCGCCTATGAATACCATGCGAACGGAACCTTAGCACGGGATTTAAACAAAGGGATGACGAGTTCTATTAGCTATAATCACTTACAGCTGCCGATGCATATCCCTGTAGGGATCGAAGGATCTGGGAGTTTGTCTTATGTATATACGGCCGAGGGAGAAAAATTAGAGCAAAAAGTCTTTCAAGGAGGTCAGTTGCAAAAAACGCTATCCTACTGGAACGGATTTGTCTATGAGGGAGGACTTTTACAGCATTTTCGTCATGAGGAAGGGAGATTTATGCTCCATTCAGGTTCGCAGTTGCTCACAGAGTTCGAGGTTCGGGATCATCTGGGTAATGTACGTCAGGTATTGCGTTCTCCCGAGACGCAAACATGGATGGCGACTTTAGAACACGAATCGGCATGGCATGAAGAGGAGGATTTTGAACACCTTCCGGAGAGTCGTCAGCAGGATTATCGACACAACAGTACCCCTGGAAGTACCCAGGTAGCTTGGTTGAATGCAGGTCGAGGACGTTCTCTAGGTCCTGTTCGGTATCAAGAAGTCCAGCGGGGTCAACGTTTAAGATTTTCTGTACAGGGAAAGTTTGAAAGTCCAGAAAATAGGCTTATTTTGCCTTTTACGGGAGGATTATCTACCGTATCGAGCGGTTTGGCAAGCGGCATATCCGTAGGATGGGGGTACAGTTTTCGGGAGTGATGGTGTAGGGTTAGGATTGTTTTCTTTTCTCCGAGCGCTAGTATTAGACTTAGGAAAACAAGCGCCACCTGCGGCATATATGCGTTATGTGCTGTATGATCGAGATAGTGTACCGGTTCAGGAGGGACGGCAGCTGTTGAGTAGTTCGTCACGAAACAAGCATGAGGTTTTGGAGGACAGTGTTCAGGTCACCTCAGATGGTTATTTGGAATTATATGTTTTAAACGAGACGAGTCAGGATGCCTGGTTCGATGATTTAACGGTCAGTCAAAGTGGCCCCATCATTGTGCAGGAGCGCCACTACTATCCGTTCGGCATGCAGCTCAGTGGACTCCGTTACGATTACCAAGGGCATGATAATCGTTACCTCTACAACAGGAAGGAACTCTTAGATGACCTGAACCTAAACCTGTATGACTTTGGAGCGAGATATTTTGACCCGGTAATAGGACGATGGACCAGTGTTGACCCGTTGGCAGATGTTGCTCCAGGTTGGTCACCTTATAGAGCTTTCTACTGTAACCCAATACGATACACAGACCCAACAGGGATGTTAGAAAGCACTCATACCGATGAAGATGGGAATGTGGTAGCAGTTTATGATGATGGAAATAATGGAGTTTACAGACATAGTGGCAAGGGAACAAAAGCAGAGAAATCAGTAAAATCGAATTATAACAAGAACAATACAAGTGCAGGTGGTGAAAAAATGGGAGAGTCTTTACACTCCTTAAGTTTTGCTGACCAAAATTTATATAATAAAACGGGAAAGGTTAAACAGGCAGATATAAAAATCGATTTTGGCTCTACTGAATTAACAGATAAGGTTCAAGGAATAATCGATGCAAACCCATCACTGGTTGAATATGCGGGAAAGGCTGGGACAAACGGGGACTGGGATTTAAAAAGTAACACTTCAAATGGTTCTTTGCTATATGGAAAATATGCATCTCCACGGGATGCGGGAAATTTTGCTGCTGGTGCAGTAGCGCAAATGTCAGGTTTAGAACCTATTGCTCAATTTGGTTATGGTGCTTACAATATGACCGGTAATAGCAAACCTTTAACAGGTTTAGTCACTGGTGTCGTTGGACTAACTACTTTGATTAATCCACCTTTGGGTTTAGGTGCTGCTTATTTAATAGGGAAGTATGGTTAGGATAAACTAACTCAAAGATCAATTGATTTAGGGAAACAATTTATAAAAAGAAAATAAGTGAGATGGTTAGAAGGGTTATGGTTATAATTTTATCAGTTATTGGCTTTGTTTCCTGTGATTCTAAGGTTGAAATCGTCTATAACTACAAAGACATCGTGATTAAAAGAGTCGATAAGAATGGAAAAACAATTTTTTATTATGATGAAATTAGCAAAGATAGCCCTAGAATTTGGGTAGAATATTCCGGGATTAATGACGGCTTTTCTTGTTATTTGAAATTTGATGAAAGTGGTAAAGTGAGTATTCTTTCGGGAGATGGTTACTTCCAGACAATCAACGATGACACAACAAAATTTGAATATAGAAGAATAGCAGCATATCAACGTCCTGAATTAACGGAAAATGTTTACTTTGTTCAAAATGCTATCAGATATGAACAAGAAAAAAATAACGGATCTGTAACTAAAGTAAATGTTGCTTATCCAATAAAATACTAACCAAAAACCTGGCAATTTCGGGTTTTTTGATTAAAGTGCAGTGATATTCTTTTGCAGGTAATCTTTAAATCGTTTTTTGGAAACAAAGTATCCGTTCGACGAACCCCATATTTTCTGTAGGCGAGGGATTTTGTAGTCTTGCGGAATGAAAAGAAGAGATAAAGAGTTTTACCAGGAGCTTTACTGTATTGGCCCCCTAATTAATCGGACGTAAATTAGTTAAAATTCCGTAAACTTACGTTTATGAAAAAGAAGACATTTTCTAAAGAAGAGAAGCTGAAGGTACTTGAAGAGGCAAAATCGAGCGGAGTTCCGGCTACTTTGGACAGGTATGTGTCTAATAATCCCGCTACCTATTACAGCTGGAAAAAGAAGTAGGAAAATATGGGAGAAAAGGGTTTCCTGCATGGCATGACACCCGCGCATCTCAAAGAGATCAAGAGGCTTGAGAAGGAGAACGAGCTGCTCAAGAAGCTGTTGGCCGAAAAGGAGATTGAATCTCACCTCAAGGATGATTTGCTAAAAAAGAAGTATCCCCGGGTGCACGGAACCTTAGCACGGGATTTATAATAAAGGGATAACGAGTTCTATTAGCTATAATCATTTACAGTTGCCGATGCATATCCCTGTAGGGATCTAAGGATCTGGGAGTTAGCTCACAGAGTTCGAGATTCGGGATCATCTGGGTAATGTACGTCAGGTATTGCGTTCTCCCGAGACGCAAACATGGATGGCGACTTTAGAACACGAATCGGCATGGCATGAAGAGGAGGATTTTGAACACCTTCCGGAGAGTCGTCAGCAGGATTATCGACACAACAGTACCCCTGGAGGCACCCAGGTAGCTTGGTTGAATGCAGGTCGAGGACGTTCTCTAGGTCCTGTTCGGTATCAAGAAGTCCAGCGGGGTCAACGTTTAAGATTTTCTGTACAGGGAAAGTTTGAAAGTCCAGAAAATAGGCTTATTTTACCTATTACGGGAGGATTATCTACCGTATCGAGCGGTTTGGCAAGCGGCATATCCGTAGACGGGGGTACAGTATTCGGGAGTGGTGGTGTAGGGTTAGGATTGTTTTCTTTTCTCCGAGCGCTTGTGATAGACTTAGGGAAACAAGCGCCAACTGCGGCATATATGCGTTATGTGCTGTATGATCGAGATAGTGTACCGGTTCAGGAGGGACGTCAGCTCTTGAGTAGTTCGTCAAGAAACAAGCATGAGGTTTTGGAGGACAGTGTTCAGGTCACCTCAGATGGTTATTTGGAGTTGTCTTAAGCATCCTAGATGTGCTAATGAACCATCGAGGCCTTGACCAAAGCCCTGGAGCCCGAGGTGTCTGTTACAGGAAAGACGAGCGCTCCACCATTATCTGTCCAAGAAATCCCCATCCCGAAATCAGTTATACGCATCCCTGGCTGGCTAACACCCAAAAAAGTCACTTGATGTAGAGCTCCAGTAAGCATATCCAAAGTCCAGATTTGAGGAATTCCCGACCTTTCGGAAACAAAAGCCATTCTAGTGGGGTCGAAAGAGGACAGAGAGGGAGCAGAATCATTCCACTGAGACACTAACACATCAACCTTTTGCCCTCCTCTACTTCCATCAAAGCCGAAAATATGATACACGGGTAAATCATCGAATACCTGTAAATGATCCACAACCACCATTTCATTGATTCTTGAAGCATCCAGTCCCCTAAATACCGGAAGATTGGTAATCAACGTAACCCCATCAGCAAAGGAGGTAAACACAGAACTGCTATTTCCCGAAAAATTCAGCAGTAATGCTGTAAATCAACCGCCTCCCATCCGAGGACCAATTCGGTTGATTGGCATTTCTCCGAACCAATCGTGCGAAATTTTGCATTCCAGGTCTTTTCACCAATAAATCATAGGGGCTGGCTTCTGCAGAGGGTATGCACCGCCAACCATTACACATCTGGAAATTTCCCCACATGAATAAGATATGGTTATCTTCAGTCAATTCCGAAAGTAAGGAAGCTCGAGCTAAAGATACCCCTTCAGGAATAGGGTCATCCCAGCGTTCCTCGCAGGAAGCCAAGGTTAAAAGGAAATACACCCCAAGAGTCAATCCCCAAAAAGCTTTCTTTACTCGTGATCTCAAACCCACATTTACCTCGTTAAATGCATCCCCTACCTTTCCCATTCTGATTACGCAAGAATCGAAGGCTGCGCAATAAAACCCAAAAGCCCCAAAAAGGTGTTTCGTGTTTTTTTGAGCTATCTATTTATTGGACATAAGTAAAGGCAAAAACGCTACGGACAGGGAGAATCTTAAAGACAAAGAAAATAAGCGCCAAAATCAAGATACCACCAAGTAAAAAAAGTAATACTGCTTCAGGCCATTAAAACAATTTCTTTTTTACCCGAAATACGCCTTCCGTAAGTTGCTTTACATCTCCGGTTTGCGTATCCACAACAGTGAAAGCGAAAGAACCTTCGATAAACTGCTGTTCAGGATCGTACTTTCGAATCGTAATATGTCCCTCTCTCTGGCCGGTACTGATGTAATTTCCCTCTGGGCTTTGGTAAACACCCCTCACGAGCACATCTCCTGTGGACTGCACGCTGTAGGTCTGTTCACGCAGCTGCTGCGTAAATATGTGCAGCTGAAACTCTTCAGCCGTATCGGACCGGGTCCCTACCAGGGTGTACCCCCCCGTATCTGTGTAGTAGCAGAAAAGCTCATGATTCACATGAAAAGGCATTCCATCTACTTTGGCACTGAAAAAGTAATTATTTACTGTAGGTGCCTCGTTTTCAGAAACACAGGCCGTAAAAAAGAAGCCTACAAAGAAGAGGAGCAAAAGTCGAGTGATTAATTTCATATTTGAAAAATTAAATTTTTCAAATAAAAACGATTTCTACCAACTCTCCAAATATTTCTTACAAAATAGCAAATTTCTACGGATCAACCGATGCGCTTCCGTAGCTGCTCCACCATTTTACGCTCCTCGCCTTTTAGACGCAACAAACGCACGATGCGATCCGCTGTAGGTTTACCTAATGACATAAAAATAATGACTGCCGCAAAGCCTAGGGTGAACATGGGGTCTTGGAAAAAGAAAAGCCCCGCTGTTAGCAGCAGCCCACTGATAAAAAGCGTCACAAAACGCTGTACACTGGCATCCGCATACCGCTCCATCTTCTCTTCGATCGGCATGTGCACACGCTCCTTCGCTGGCTTTATCGCCCGATGAAAGCGTACGTAATGCACCGCGATAAGGCCGATGCTTCCCCATAATAGCGCATCCCGCAGCCACAAAGATAATTCCGGAACGGGCACCTCCACTACATCACTGGAAACATAGAGATACACGATAATAAAAGGCACTAAAGGAACTGCGATAAGCGCCATCACCACTTTTTCTGTAGCTTCAAAACGCTTTCGCAGTACCGCATTTTCTAAATCTTCCATTACTCAATTATGATTTTAACATCGTCGCTCTCCGGCTTGGCCGAGCAGCAGAGTACATAACCTTCGGCCAACTCTGCCTCACTTAGGCCCGCATCTTCTGACATTGTGACCTTTCCCTGAATCACACGCCCACGACAGGCCGTACATAAACCACTCTGGCAGCTGTAGGGCATGTTTAACTCTTGATCTAAGCCCGCTTCCAAAATGGTTTTCTCTGGATTTACCTCCACTTGGTGCTGCTGCCCTTCTAACTCTATTTCCACTGTACGTGTCAGTGCAGGACCTGTGGCTTCCGTACCCTCCGGGAGTGGCTGTTTTTCCAAATAAAAACTCTCCTTGATGCGCTGTGCTTTGGGCCAGCCGGCCCCTCTAACACCCCCTCGGCCAGTAGCATCAGCTGCTCAGGACCACATAAAAAGGTCAAATCCTGCGCCCCCACTGTGCTCAGCCCATGGGCATCCACATAGGCCTGTAAGCCGGCGGCATCCATCCTTCCCGAAAAACCACTTTCTGCTCGCTGCTCCCTGCTAAGAAAATGTAGCACCTGAAGCCGCTCACCGGACTCCCGCTGAAGCTTCGCCAGTGCCTCACGGAAGATAATCTCCTCATGGGTTTTGCTGGCATACAGCAAATGAATCTTTGACAGGGGCTCATTCACTAAAATAGACTTGATAAGGCCCATCATCGGCGTAATCCCACTCCCTCCAGCGATCAGAAGAAACTGGCGCGCATTTTTACTATGAAAATTACACGTAAAATTCCCTAATGGCTTCATCACCTGGATGGTTTTGCCAGGGAAAATCTGGTTATTTAGATAGTTGGAGACCAAGCCACCCGGCACGCGCTTGACAGCGATAGCGGGGAAGGGATCCACGAATGGACTCGTGCATAAACTATACGAACGGCGGACTTCCTTGCCCTCCATCGATAAAATCAGGGTCAAAAACTGCCCCGGCTGATAGGCCAAGTAAGGCTCAGGCTGTTCGAAATGAATGCTAACCGTATCTTCTGTCTCCCGAACCACCTCGCGCACGCGCAAAGACAGGTAGGTAGGAGCCGTTTCCTCTTCTTTTTTCTTTCTCTTAAATAATCCGAACATGTGCAGCTGCTTATGATAGGCCGTTTAAAACCCAAAATTACACGTGCTTTCTGAATTTTGGGCATGAACGGCACTTTATTCCTTTAGGGAACAACAAATAAATCGGAAACAGGTTCGATTTTTTCCATCAAAAGCCGCGTCTTCGGGAGGCCGAAGCGAGAGACTGCCTAAACGTTTAGCCAGTAGGTTAGCTTGAGGACCAGAGCCCGATTTTTCACCAGCATATTTTCTGGCGAATAATTATCGGTATACACGATAAACAGATCCGAAACTGGCTTAAAGCGCCACTGAAAGCGCGTATTAACATTTATATTATCGATCTGGTTGTTATACTGCACGAAGGTACTAAGAAACACCTTATCCGTGAAGGCCATCTCCACGCGGGGACCGATCAGCCAGAGGTCCGCACTGTTATAGGGCGCTGGGAAGCGCAAAATATTATGCTCGGCGGCTAAGGAGACATTGCCGTAAGGCTGAAACCTATAGTTTAAAAAGGCATTAAAGTAAGTCCTCGTGCCGTTAAAAAAGCCCCCATTATAGGCTGAAATGCTGTAGTTAAACAGGGCGCGGCGATCCGATGTATAGGTGGCCCCATAACGGGTGAAGCGGAAATCAGAGCCTGTAACCAGCCGCTCCCCTCCCGTACGTGTAGGGTCGAAAGGGGCGAATAAATACACATATTCATTAAATACGCGTGCTTGGAAACTACTCGTATTTTTAAAGTAAAGGCGATACACAAAGCTCACTTTTTCATCGGTCTTCTGCCCGAAGTCATCATCGGTGTACAGATCATACATCACCTGAAAAGTCTGCTGGAAAATTTTCGAGCTTTGGCCATGAAGAACACGGTAACGGACAAAAGGCTCCAAACGCCAATACCCCCGACGCGGAACAAAACCAGTCTCCGCATTAAAGCCTTCGCCGACATATTCATGATTCCAGTGGATGGTCCAGTTTTTCGTATTGTAGCCCAGATAGCTCCCATGTGCACGCGCATCCCCCTGCTGATCCGGTGAAAAAGACTGGTGATAGAAGAATTTCCCCGTCCACTTATTGTCTTTCGATGCCAAATTATAGTCCAGTCCCGCCACACGATTAAAGGCGGGTCTCGGATTACTTCTATCCAGCTCTGGGTTCGTCGTGTTCATGCGGTTCACGAAAATCGCCCCTATGTTAGAGCGGGAAAACACCTTGCGCTGGACAGAGGCCACGGTAAAGTTTTGACCCGGAAAGCCGATTCCTTCCTCCTCAGCGGTCTGCATATTCATGACCCCCAGCCGGGTATTATCCCCCAGATTTCCATTTAAACGCGCACCATACAGAATCCTGTTGTTCGTACTCCGCCCGATACTGTCCGTGGCGATCCCAATTCTCCGCGAGAAGAAAGGTCTTATTTGGCGGAAGCCAAAATCCCCAAAAAGGTCTTCATTTTCGAGGAAAAACTGCCTGCGCTCCGGAAAAAATAGCTCAAAGCGGTTCAAATTGGTCTGCTGCTGGTCTACCTCTACGGTAGAAAAGTCAGGGTTAAAGGTCAAGTCCAAATTCATGGAGGGGCTTAGCGCTATTTTCGCATCGAAGCCTGCATCCATACCTCCCGCATAGTGCTGATCGGTACGGAAATCACGAGAAGTGTTCGCGGCTATATAGGGAATGACAGCGATGTTCGTTCCGGGCTTGCGGAGTGGCTGCTCCCAGTTTAAATCCCCCGTAAAGGCCAGACTGGTGTAGCGCTGATTCACCGGGACAGGTGCCCAGGTGCTGCGCTCAAATGTCTTGCGATCGTTCCGGATAAAATTCGCCTTCCAGTACGTAGCGCCTTCCGAGTAGCGGAGGGTCTTAAAGGGAATCGCCATCTCCACCTCCCAGCGATCGTCGTAGCGCGTCACGGCGGAATACCATTTGTTATCCCATACTTGGGACACCCGCTCTCCATTATTGATCAGCCCTTCCATCTGCACATTATAGGGATTTACGGCGAAGATAAATCCATTTGTCCCGTCATCATAAGGACCTAAAAGGATAGCGAAAGCATCGTTTTCGTCAAAATTAAAATCCCGTCGTAGGGAGGTGATCACATAATCTCCGGATTGATTTCCCGTATACAGCACAGCCCCCACATACATGAAGTCCTCGTCATACTTGACGTACACCTCGGTAGGCTGACTAGCAGGCAGGCCCTCATTCGGCATCTGCTGGATAAAATCGCCCATCATCTCGGCGCCTTGCCACTCGGCTTCATCTAGCTGCCCATCGAGCATAATCGTGCCCAGCATCTTCAGCACCTGCACATCGAGTACCTTCTCCTGCTTGTCGCGCCGCTTTTCTGACGCCTCCTTCTCTTTCTCCTTTTTATCGCCACCGGCCTGAGCTACTCCCCCGTAAAGAGCGAGTAGCAGCACAAAAATGAGCCGGTAGATAGACGCTGGGTTTATATCCATAATGCAAGGCTAACACATTTTCCTGTCTGATGTTTGAGTACTTTTTTTTTTCGGCATAAGACAGTGAATGAGGGAAAAAAATGCATGCTGAATGGAGGGCATTTTTATGCAAAAGCCCGCAAATTAAAGCGGAATGGCGTACCTTTAGCCTTTCGAATTTAAAACCCTTTTACCCCATGAATTTAAGCCATCTGAGTGCGATTAGCTCCGTGGACGGTCGCTATGGCCCGAAAACTGAGCCCCTCCGTGCCTATTTTTCTGAATTTGCACTCATTAAATACCGCGTGCATGTAGAAGTAGAATATTTTATCGCCCTGTGTGCTTTGCCCTGCCGCAGCTCGCAAGCGTAGAGGCCAGCGTCTTCCCTCAGCTTCGTCAACTGGTAAAGGACTTCTCCGAAGAGCAGGCAGCCGCCATTAAAGCGACAGAGGCAGTCACGAACCATGACGTAAAAGCAGTGGAGTATTTCTTGAAAGATTTTTTCGACCAGCTCGGACTGCAAGCCTATAAAGAATTCATCCACTTCGGCCTGACCTCTCAGGACATTAATAATACCGCGACGCCGCTCATGCTGAAGGAAGGCTTAGACGCAGTACTTTATCCCATGCTGCAGGAAGTACGGGAACTTCTATCCAGCCGCAGCCAAGCGTGGATGCAGATTCCCATGCTAGCGAAAACGCATGGCCAGCCCGCTTCCCCCACGACCTTAGGGAAAGAATTTCAGGTATTCGTGGCGCGCCTAGAGGAACAGCTCGCGCTGCTGGCACAGGTGCCTTATGGGGCAAAGTTCGGTGGAGCCACTGGAAACATGAACGCACACGTGATCGCTTTCCCACATATCGACTGGCATGCCTTCGCGAAAAAATTCGTGGAAGAAGGGCTCGGGCTGAAGCGGAGCTACCCGACCACCCAAATCGAACACTACGATCACTTGGCCGCTCTTTTCGATGGCTTAAAGCGAATCAATACCATCCTAAGTGACCTCTCGAAAGATGTATGGCAGTACGTCGCCATGAACTACTTCAAGCAGAAGATCAAAGCCGGGGAAGTGGGCTCCAGCGCCATGCCGCATAAGGTCAATCCGATCGATTTTGAAAATGCGGAAGGCAACCTCGGTATTGCCAATGCCCTCTTCGAGCATCTGTCTGCTAAGTTGCCGATTTCTCGCCTGCAGCGCGATCTTACCGACAGCACTGTCCTACGCATCATCGGCGTACCGATCGCCCATACGCTAATAGCGCTGGACTCCCTGAAAAAGGGCTTGAACAAGTTAGAACTAAATCAGGCCGCCATTGACGCTGATTTAGAAGACAACTGGGCCGTGGTAGCAGAAGCCATCCAGACGATTTTGCGCCGCGAGGCGTACCCTTCCCCCTACGAAGCCCTGAAGGCGCTGACGCGTAAAAACGAAAAAATCACGCAGCAGACCCTGCATGCCTTTATAGATACCCTACAAGTTTCGGACCCGATTAAAGAAGAACTGAAGGCTATCAGCCCTATAGCTATATCGGCCGCCCTTAAACGCGGGGCAGGAAAATTTCGGCCAACATGCAGCGGACGCTTCCTCCTCCTAATCGCTCGATGGTAGGGATTTCGGGGATGAGGAGTCCGCTCTGTTTTTCGAGCTGCCGAACTTGGCTGGGCTTCAGACTCTCATAGGCTGTCCGAGATAAAACCGTATAGGTATCCCCCGAGCGGGAGGCGAGCTCCAGCATATTTCCTGCGAAGGCTTGCACCTGCTTGGGCTTGATCGGCAAAATCGCCTTTCCCGCCTCCTGGAGCTGCTGGAGGAGGAGGTGCTGCTCTGCCTTACTCGGCAAAGTATCTAAAGCCACCACTGCCAAATTTTTCCCTATGTGCATCATGACATTAGTGTGGTAGATGGGATAGCGCTGCCCTTCTAGCTCCTGTTCCGCCTGGAAAAGTGTATAGGGAGCTCCTAAAAGCTCACTCAAGTAGCGCAGTGGCACCTCATGCGTCCGTTCCGAGCGACAGGCGTAGATGCGATGTGCCGCACGATCCATCACGATGCTGCCAGTACCCTCTAAAAACTGTCCGCTTTCCTCGAAGAAACTTAGATCGATCACCTCCTCCACGCGGAAACCTGCTTGGATCAAAGATTCGATGCAGTCCAAGCGTCGCTCTAGCCTTCTGGTAGGCGCCAACATAGGATATAAAATGACGCGTCCGTCGGTATGCGTGCTAAACCAGTTATTCGGGAAAACTGCATCCGTTTTTACCGGACTGGGCGTATCCGCCACCTGCACGACCTGAACGCCGACTGCTTCCAGTTGCTGCACGAAGGCATCAAATTCGGCACGTGCTAGTTCCGCGATCGTCTCGGCTGCCCGGGGATCAGGCTGCTGGTACTTGTTATCCGCTGCCGTCTGGGGGTTAAACCCAAAATGCGCTGGGCGGATCATTAAAACAGTATCGGTAAGTGCTGGATGCTGCATCGTTTTTAGTTTGTCGTAAGGATTTTGGATGAAAAAAAGGCGCTACCCCGAAAGATAGCGCCTTTTTCTATCGCTTTCAAGAGACCTATTCGGCCTTTTCTTTTTTCTCGATGGTGATCGTAAGATGCTCCCCCTCGCCGGTATAATCGGCACGGATGACATCCCCTTCAGAGAGCTCTCCTTTTAAAATCTCCTCCGCCAAGGCATCTTCGAGGTATTTCTGAATGGCTCTGTTCAGTGGACGCGCCCCATACTGCTGATCGTAGCCCTTTTCGGAAAGGAAATCCTTCGCCGCATCGGTCAGTTCGATCTGATAGCCCATGTCTGTAATGCGGCCGAACAGCTTCTTCAGACTGATATCGATAATCTGATGGATATGCTCCTTGTTAAGAGAATTAAAGACCACTACATCATCGAGACGATTCAGAAATTCAGGAGAGAAGGCCTTTTTCAGGGCGTTTTGGATGGTCGACTTCATCACCTCATCCATATTTTCCTGTTTCGCCTTCGGCGCAAAACCGATTCCCGCTCCGAAATCCTTCAGATCACGAACCCCAATGTTCGAAGTCATGATGATGATCGTGTTTCGGAAATCCACACGTCTTCCTAAACCATCTGTTAAAATACCATCATCCAGCACCTGCAGGAGAATGTTAAACACATCAGGGTGCGCTTTTTCGATCTCATCCAGTAGGACCACTGAATACGGCTTTCTTCTGACTTTTTCGGTCAGCTGGCCACCCTCTTCATAACCCACATATCCTGGAGGCGCTCCCACGAGGCGGGAAACCGAGAATTTCTCCATGTACTCGGACATATCGATACGGACTAAAGTATCCTCTTTGTCAAAGAGATACGTCGCCAACTTCTTAGCTAACTCCGTCTTGCCTACTCCGGTAGGCCCTAAGAAGATGAATGAGCGATCGGCTTTTTCGGATCCTTTAGGCCCACACGTGTGCGCTGGATGGCCTTCGTCAATTTCTTGATTGCTTCATCCTGACCTACCACAGAACCTTTTAGCTCCTCCGGCATATTCAGCAACTTAGCCCCTTCGTTTTGGGCGATACGCTTCGCAGGCACACCGGTCATCATCGCGATCACCTCAGCTACGTTATCTTCCTCCACGCTATAGCGCTTCGTCTTGCTTTCTTCTTCCCACTGCTGCTTGGCTCTTTCGAGCTGCTCGAGTAGTTTTTTCTCCTTATCGCGAAGCTGCGCTGCCTCTTCGTACTTTTGGCTCTTCACTACGCGGTTTTTCTCCACCTTAATCTCCTCTACTTCCTCTTCTAACTTGAGAATGTTTTCGGGCACAGTAATATTGTTAATATGCACCCGTGCACCGGCCTCGTCAAGAATATCGATCGCCTTATCTGGAAGGAAACGATCAGAAATATAGCGATCCGATAGCGTCACACAAGCCTGAAGGGCTTCTGGTGTATACACCACATGGTGGTGATCCTCATACTTGTTTTTAATGTTATTCAGAATTTGCAGTGTCTCTTCCGGAGTGGTAGCGTCTACCATCACCATTTGGAAACGACGTGCGAGGGCTCCGTCCTTTTCGATATACTGTCTGTACTCATCCAGGGTAGTCGCTCCGATGCACTGGATTTCTCCACGAGCCAAGGCCGGCTTAAACATATTAGAGGCATCTAAAGAACCACTAGCCCCCCCTGCTCCTACGATGGTATGTAACTCATCGATAAAGAGGATGACATTAGGGGATTTCTCCAGCTCATTCATGACCGCTTTCATGCGCTCCTCGAACTGTCCGCGGTATTTTGTTCCCGCCACGAGAGAGGCTAGGTCCAGGGTGACCACGCGCTTATTAAACAGCACGCGAGAAACCTTTTTCTGCACGATGCGAAGAGCTAAACCTTCCGCGATCGCCGTCTTACCTACTCCTGGCTCCCCGATGAGGATAGGATTGTTTTTCTTTCTTCTGGAAAGAATTTGCGCTACGCGCTCGATTTCTTTCTCCCGACCGATGATCGGATCTAACTTGTCCTCTTCGGCCATTTTCGTTAGGTCACGGCCGAAATTATCTAAAACCGGCGTACGTGATTTTTCATTTGAGGCTTTGGAACTTCCCGAAGAACCGCTACCCGATGAACCGAACATTTTCGCACTATCCTCATCCGGATCGTCCGCTTCTGCTCTGTTCCTTGCGTTTGAATCTGTTTGAAATTCCAGCATTTCTTTTACTGCGTCGTAAGTGGTGTCGAATTTGTGTAATATCTGAGTGGCTATATTATCCTCATCACGGAGGATAGAAAGGAGTAAATGCTCCGTACCGATCAGTTGACTCTTAAAGATCTTAGCTTCTAAATAGGTAATTTTTAGCACCTTTTCAGACTGCCTAGTAAGCGGGATGTTGGCGAGATTTTTAACGTTATGGGTCGCAGTTCCTTTTACGGCTCTTTCTACTGCATTCCGTAGCTCATCTAAAGGAACTCCTAATTTCTTTAGAATGGAAACAGCCACGCCTTCACCTTCGCGAATCATCCCTAACAAGAGGTGCTCAGTGCCGATATAATCGTGCCCTAAGCGCAGAGCCTCCTCGCGACTAAGCGAGATCACCTCTTTGACTCTATTTGAAAATTTTGCTTCCATTTCTATCCTTTCTCTTTTACTAAATCTTTCCTAATAATATGGATTATGTATGAAAAACACAATCCCATTAACGTTTGTTCACTATTTTTTTTTCGGCTTCTCTTCAGAAAGTCCGAAGCTTCAGGCCCTGTACAAAACAATAAGTCAATGATACTCAAGTTAGGTACGAACCCCGATCCGAACACTTGTGTGTAGGGAACCGCTTGAAATTCTGAATCTACAGCAGCCATTCCCTTCGCTTGTACGTGTCCACGTAAGTCTTCCATACGCAAATCTTCAGCCACTCCCGCTATAGGGACTACCGCACAGTTCCACTGCAGCATTTTAAGACAAGCTGTCAGTAACCCTAGGTTTAAATCCAGCAAATGTGTCCGATTTTCCTCAAAGACTCTTTCCAGCTCCGGGAAAAAGTACTCGAAGAAGGGCGCTTTGCCGTAGGCAGACTGAATAGAGCGCAGATGATTCGCCTTCCAGCGCTGCCCATAATCGATTTTTACCGAGGCATAGGGAGCGAATACAAAAGGCACCTTCACCGGTATCGTCAGCCGCTCTACCTTGTTGGCAAGAAGTACCTGACAGCGATTGCGATAGGTCTGCTTTCGATACGGGGCCGAAGTATCCACATATACGCAAGAAGTCTCCAGAAGGGTACTAAAATAGGCTACATTCGGAAGATAAAAGAGATCATGCAGGACAGCATTTTCAGGAGCTTTTTCGTTCATGGCGCAAGTTAGAGGATATCCTCTAAAGTACCTAAGCCCTGCCGCAAAACTTCGATCTCCGAACCGGAGCAGTCGATGATGGTGGAGGCCACGTTCTTGCCATAGCCCCCATCGATGACCACATCGACGAGATTTTGATACTTTTCGTAGATCAGTTCCGGATCCGTGCTGTACTCGATCACCTCGTCTTCATCATGAATGGAAGTAGTCAGAATAGGCGCGCCCAGCTCCTTCACCAGTAAGCGTGGAATCGAATGATCCGGCACGCGGATCCCCACAGTCTTTTTCTTGCTGTTCAGCAATTTCGGCACCTGGTTATTCGCCTCTAAAATAAAGGTGTAAGGGCCTGGAAGACCTTTTTTCATCATCTTAAAAACAGGCGTACTCAGGGCACGAGTGTAGTCGGCTATGTTACTGAGGTCATAGCAGATAAATGAAAAATGATGTTTCTTGGGATTAATCCCCTTTAGCTGTGCGATCCGCTCGACCGCCTTTTGATTATGAATATCACAGCCCATCCCATAAACCGTGTCCGTGGGGTAAATGATCACCCTCCATCGCGCAAAATCCGCACGATCTGGTCGATTTTTCGCTGGTCCGGGTTTTCCGGGTATAGTTTGATAAATTGTGCCGTCATAATGCTTCTCTTTAAAGGAAAACACGAAGCAGGCCCTATCGGTTCGAAGCATCGAGAAGTTCACGCACCTGCTTCACCACCGGCAAGTCCGCATCCACCCAATTTAAATTGTTCAAAAGTTCTACTTTCACCCAGCGAATCTGCCGGTGTTCCTTGACGATGAGCTGCCCCTTATCCTTTAAACAAACAAAAGGGTGTAGCTTCACCATCGGGCCATCTACATAGGCGTGCACCACGGACTTTAAAGAAGTGATCACCTTTACCGTGATGTTTAACTCCTCTAAAAGTTCGCGCCTTAACGCCTCTTCTGCACTCTCTCCCTCCTCAATTTTGCCGCCCGGAAACTCCCATTTCAGCGCATGCGCTTGCCCATGATTGCGCTGCGCGCAAAGGACAAATCCATCGGAAAGAACTACTCCACAACTGACGGGTATCATGTTATCTGTTTTAAGTGATACTTACTACGTTAAAAAACCGTACTTTTGTTATTAGGAAATAAGCCCTCTACCAAATTATGTTTGAAGATAAGAAAATTCGTTGGTATCTAATAATTATCATTACATTTTCTGTTTTAACGATTTCATTAACATTTTACTTCTACCAGGCCTTTTTCAGTCCGAATAGCCTAATAGACAAAGATACGCCTGTTTTCGTGGAAATTTACCCAGAAACAGACTTCCAGGAACTGGCAAAAAATCTTTACGAGGAGGAAATAATTCATGATCTCTTAACCTTTAGCTTCGTGGCCAAGCTCATGAATTACCAGGAAGCCGTGCGCTCAGGACGCTATGAGGTGCGCCCACGGATGAGTAACATACAGCTGGTGCGTCTGCTGCGCTCAGGAGCTCAAACGCCCGTTCGGCTGACCTTTAACACCATCCGCACAAAAGACGATCTGGCTGAAAAGCTGGCCGCCCCGCTCTTTTTCGAAAAAGAAGACATGCTGCGCCTTCTCAAAGACGATGCCTACATCGGCAAGTTTGGCGTGGATAGCAGCACCGTAGTGGCCCTCTTCATCCCGAACACCTACGAAGTGTACTGGAATACACGGCCGGAAACACTCTTCGACCGCATGTATCAGGAATATAAGCGCTTCTGGAATGAAAGCCGCATCGCCAAAGCCGAAGCACTGGGCCTCAGCCCCTTAGAAGTCAGCACCCTCGCCGCGATCGTGCAAGCAGAAACCGTAAAGGCAGACGAAAGACCCCGCGTGGCAGGCGTGTACCTGAACCGCCTGCGGATCGGCATGCCCCTACAGGCAGACCCAACCCTGGTCTTTGCCAGCGGCGACTTCAGCCTCCGCCGCGTCCTGCAGGTGCATAAGGAAATCGACAGTCCGTATAACACCTACAAGTATGCCGGATTACCTCCTGGGCCTATAAATGTACCCGAGATCTCCGCCTTAGAGGCCGTTCTGAACCCAGAATCCCATGAATATTTGTATTTTTGTGCGAAAGATGATTTTTCAGGCTACCATGCTTTCGCCAAAACGTTTAACGAGCACCTGGTAAATGCCCGCCGCTATCAGGCCGCCCTGAACCGAGCTAAAATATATCAATAATGTTTACAGGAGAGACTACTTTGCGCGTGCGCTATGCCGAAACCGACCAGATGGGCTATGTATATTATGGAAATTACGCTATGTACTTTGAGGTCGGACGCGTGGAAGCCCTGCGCCAAATCGGTTTTTCCTATAAGGAAATGGAAGCTGCCGGGATCATGATGCCCGTGCTCGAACAGCATACCCGCTACCGCAAGCCCGGCCGCTACGATGCGCTGCTGACCATAAAAGTACGCATCCCCGAGATGCCGGGCGTGAAAATCCGCTTCGAATACGAGGTCTTCGACGAGGAAGGACAGTGCATTACTGAAGGGTACACCCTGCTCACCTTTACTCGTACAGACACCCATAGACCCTGCCGCCCTCCCCAAGACCTACTGGCACTGCTACGTCCCTATTTCCCTGATAATGAAGCTTAAAACCTACTACAGGCTTGGGGTCTGGCGGCTGTATCGCTATGGTAAAAAACTGCGCCACCTGCACTTCGGCAACCCAGACCAAAACCTCTACGATGTCTCCAAAATCTTTATTGCACAGCTGCGGAAGGATGAGCTGCTCGAAAAAGCTGAGGCCATGGCCTTTAGCTTCACGATCGCTATGTTTCCGCTGCTGCTGTTTCTGCTGAATATCATTCCCTACATCGACTTTTTCTCCGATGAACTGAACACAGAAAATATTCTGCTCTTCATCGAAGGCTTCATTCCAGAGGCGATCTATAAGGAGGCGGAAGGCACCATAGAAGATATCGTCTCGAAACCCCGACAGTCCCTCCTCTCACTGGGCTTTTTTCTGGCGCTCTTCCTGTCCACGAATGGCGTCATGTCCATGGTTAACGCCTTTAATGCCGTCTACAAAACACGCGAAAACCGCTCCTACCTAAAGACCCGATTTATCGCTGTAAGCATCATCGTCGCCCTGGTTTTCACCATCGCCGGCGCTTCCCTGATCATGCTCCTGGGCAGCAAAGCCCTCTACGAAATCTCTAAACTGGACTTCGTTAGCACGGGCGTCTACGTCTTTTTGCTCGGGGTGCTGCGCTTTCTGGTGCTCCTTATCGTCTTTACCACCTCGGTCGCCTTTATTTTTCGGGTGGCACCCGCCGTACATGACAAGTGGAAATTCTTCTCCCCCGGAAGCCTCACCGCAGGACTCCTCATCACCATCGCCTTCTACTTTTTCAGCTATTATCTGAATAATTTCGCGGCCTATAACAAGCTCTATGGCTCCATCGGTGCATGGTGGCCGTCATGCTGTGGCTCTTCATTACCAGCCTTATCCTCCTAATCGCTTTTGAAGTAAATGTAAGCTTGGATAAGGCGAAGAAAAAAGGGCAGGTGCGCCGGGCTAGGGCCCAAACAAAACCGAAAACATAAACCCCGATCCAGCCGTACCGAATCGGGGTTGCTCATCGCCAGCAGTAAGCAGGGAAAGCCCGTAAGGGACTCCCTTTGGCTCCTGCAAGCCCTGTAAAATAGGTCCACATGATCCTGAACCCCTATGTTACTCCATGGAAATGCGCCTAATCTTCCACCGCGCCTTTAGATAGCCCCAAAGCACCTTGGGGCTTAGCCTTTTTTTCCGCGCTGCGCTTCCATCATGTCCCACATCTCCGTCGGAATCAAGTCGAGATTATTAAACTCGCCCGCTCCCTTCAGCCACTCCCCTCCATCGATAGTAATCACCTCACCATTCACATAGGCAGAGAAATCGGAAACCAAATAGGCCGCTAAATTGGCTAACTCCTGATGCTCACCCACTCGTCCCACAGGCACCTTCTTCGCAGGATCAAATTTCTTTACCAAATCCCCCGGAAGCAAACGGCTCCAAGCTCCCTCGGTAGGGAAAGGCCCCGGCGCGATGGCATTCGAACGGATACCGTACTTGGCCCACTCCACCGCCAGCGAACGCGTCATGGCCAGCACCCCCGCCTTAGCGGCAGCACTCGGCACCACATATCCGGACCCCGTCCAGGCATACGTGGTTACGATATTTAAAAAAGTGCCCGGCGCTTTTTCTGAATCCAGTCTTTGCCCACCGTCAGCGTCACCTGAGAAGTCCCCTTCAGCACGATATCCAAGACCGTATTAAAAGCATTCGTCGACAGCCGCTCCGTCGGGCTGATAAAATTTCCTGCAGCATTATTCAGCACCACGTCGATGTCGCCCACAGCTGCCACCGCTTCCGCATACATGCGCTCCACGGCTTCCGCATCCCGCACATCGCAGGCCAGTGCTACGACCTTTCCGCCCGTCTCCTGCTCCATCTCAGTAGCCGCCTGCTGCAGCACGTCTAACTTGCGACTCGTAATGATAAGCGTGGCACCCAGGTGCAAAAAATAGGTGCTCATCGAGCGCCCCAAACCCGTACCACCACCGGTAACCAAAATATTTTTGCCCTTTAAAGCGTCCGCTTTCAGCATTCCTTCATTGAATTTCATCTATTTTTACGTTTAAGTTAGAACATGTACCTTCCAGCTGTAAAAGCTACGGATAATTTTAATATAAAATGCGTAAATCTTCCTCCATACACGCGATGCTGCCTCCCTTTTTAGGAAACGCATGGATAGCTTTAGGGTTTTCTCTCTTTTTCCTTTCTTGCGACCTAGAAACACCCCGCGCCTTAGAAACGAACCTGCTCATAGAGGCAGAAGAGCTCGTGCGCATCGAGCGAACACTCGTGGAAAGCACCTTTTTAGGCGTTTTGCCCTGGGAAACGTACTCAGAAACCAGCTGGCCACCCCTACCCGGCTGCCCGAGCATTCAGATGCTGGGCGATACCCTCGCCCTCACCTTTATCAGTCCCCGCGAAGAAGGCCCAGAAGGCTGTGAACGGCTCCTAAACCGTGGCGGAAATCTGCGCATCGTGCGTGGAGAGCGAGAAGGCCGCCCGCTCACCCGCATCGAATACGACAACTACCTCGTTCGCGCGGTACAGGTAAATGGCGTACGTGAATTTATCCTGCAGGAGAATGGTATCTTCGAAGAAAACAGCCCCGCTCCTATCCGCCTCACCTACCCGAGTGGCAGCAGTGCCCGCATCAGCATTCAAGCGCAGCATGAATTGGCTGAAGATGAAACGGGGGCACCCCTTTTACGCAGTACGGTGACCCGTTCAGGTCAAAACCAAACAGGAAGAAGCTTGCTCATGAGCAGCACGCGCCCTACAGAGCGCCTGCGCAGCTGCTGGGAACAGGACCGGATCAGCATGCGCGTCGGCGAAACCAGTGCCCGCATCGGTCGGGCAGCTGGCATGGAAGTTCGCCACACCGTCACCTTTGGACAGGAACTGGCCTGCACCAGCTTCGCAGACGTCACCCTGGAAGATGGTCGCCTCGTACGCATTAACTTCACCGAAGACTAAAACCCAAAAAAGGCCACCCCGAGCGATCAGGGTGGCCTTTTTTTTAAGGTACTTTGCGCGAGGCGCAGCCAACTTAATAGCGGTAATATTCCGGTTTAAATGGTCCTTCCGGTGTCACCCCGATGTACTCGGCCTGATCCTGAGAAAGGGTATCCAGCTCCACACCTAATTTTAACAGGTGAAGCGCCGCCACTTTTTCATCTAAATGCTTCGGAAGCACGTACACACCTGGCTCGTACTTATCGGTATTCGTCCACAGCTCAAGCTGCGCTAAAGTCTGGTTTGTGAAAGAATTCGACATCACGAAAGAAGGGTGTCCCGTGGCACAACCTAAGTTTACCAGGCGGCCTTCGGCTAAAACGATGATGTCTTTGCCCTCCACATTGTAGAGATCCACTTGGGGCTTGATCACATCCTTCGTATGCCCATAGTTTTTATTTAACCAAGCCATGTCGATCTCATTATCAAAATGGCCGATATTACACACGATCGCCTTATCTTTCATCGCCAGGAAGTGCTCCCCACGGATGATGTCTTTATTTCCAGTAGCGGTCACCACGATGTCCGCTTCCTTCACCGCATCTGCCATTTTCTTGACAGCGAAACCATCCATAGCTGCCTGAAGCGCACAGATCGGGTCGATTTCTGTGACGATAACGCGCGCACCAGCGCCTCGAAGTGAGGCCGCAGAACCTTTCCCTACGTCCCCATAGCCAGCGACAACAGCCACCTTCCCGGCCATCATCACATCGGTCGCACGACGGATCGCATCCACTAAAGATTCCTTACAGCCATACTTGTTGTCGAACTTCGACTTGGTCACAGAATCGTTTACGTTAATAGCAGGCATCGGAAGGGTTCCCTTCTTCATGCGCTCATACAGCCGATGGACCCCAGTCGTCGTCTCCTCGGAAAGGCCCTTTACGCCAGCGACAAGCTCCGGATACTGATCCAGCACCATATTTGTCAGGTCACCGCCATCATCCAAAATCATGTTTAGGGGCGCACGCTCTTCTCCGAAGAAAAGCGTCTGCTCGATGCACCAGTCGAACTCTTCCGCTGTCATCCCTTTCCAGGCATAAACAGAAATTCCTGCCTCCGCGATAGCGGCCGCAGCGTGATCTTGGGTAGAGAAAATATTACAAGAAGACCAGGTTACTTCCGCACCTAGGGCCACTAAAGTTTCGATTAAGACAGCCGTCTGAACTGTCATGTGCAGACAGCCAGCGATGCGCGCACCCTTTAAAGGCTGTGAAGCACCATATTCCTCGCGTAGGGCCATTAATCCCGGCATCTCTGCCTCCGCTAATCTAATTTCTTTTCTTCCCCAGGCAGCAAGGGAAATATCTTTCACCTTGTAAGGGATAAATTTGGCCGCTTTCGTTTCAGACATAAATAAAGTATTCTGTTTTAAGTAATTAATAACACGTAAAGATAAATAAAATTTGGCCTTTAGGTGTAAAGGTCCAGAAATTTAACTTCTTTAAAGGCATATTGGTTTCTTTCTCCCGACCTTTTTTCCAGGACCAGGTGCCCGCTGGGCAAAACATCCACCATCCGCGCCTCGAAGACCTCCTCCGTCTCATAGCGCCTCCAAGTCTCCATCCCGTAAAGTGCTAATTTATAATGCTCCTGAATGTCTGCGAAAACTTGTTTCTTTAACTTTAAATAATGCTGCTCGATACGCTTCACCAGCTGCTCCAGCAGCAGCGCACTATCTGTCCCCTGCCCCGTGAGAAGCGCTAAAGAAGTAGCCGTCTTGCTTTCGAATTTTCTTTGGTTTAAATTTAGGCCGATTCCGATGACACTGTAGCTTAACTTTTGGCCCACGAGGATGTTCTCTATAAGGATACCGCCGAGTTTCCCATTTTCAGGTGGATGATGTCGTTTGGCCACTTTATACGTATCTCCGGATCGAAAGCGTTTAACACTGTCATGACAGCAAAGGACACCGCCATGTTCAGCTTAAACTGTTCATGGGGAGGTAAAAAATGCGGCTCTACTACGAGCGAAAACGTAAGGTTGAGCCCCGGCTGACCCTCCCAAGTGTTGCCACGCTGCCCTCTCCCTTTGCTTTGATAATCGGTCACCACGAGCAGCCCCTCGCGCGCCTCCTGCGCACGAATCTTCTCTAAAGCGATATCATTAGTGGAGTGACACTCTGTCAGGTAAAGAAGTTCTTTACCTAAAAAAAGTGTATTGGCAAGGATTTTATACTGCATAAAAGAAGTTATAGTGATAGGCTTCGGGAATTCGCACACAAAGATAACAGATTCTTCCCGAATGCCGGTTGAAACCTAAAATATGACCGCAGAAGAACTGAGTAACATAATCGTACAAGGCATGGAGGATAAAAAAGCCTCCGACATTATCGTCATGGACTTAAGAGAGATCACACACACCGTGACTGATTTTTTTGTCCTTTGTTCTGGAAACTCTGACACACAGGTGGAGGCCATCGCCGATGCCGTGGAAGAGGCCGTCTGGAAAGCAAATCAAGAACACCCCTGGAAAAGTGAAGGGAAAACACACAAGCAGTGGGTGCTCATCGATTATGTAAATGTCGTGGCACATGTTTTCTTAAAAGAACGTAGAAGTTTTTACGGTTTAGAAGACCTCTGGGGCGATGCCAAAATAATACGAGTTGCCGAAAGCCGGTGAACTTTCACCTAGCTGAAACGTTAAAGAAAAAGTTTATAGCATTAATGAATGAGCGATGAGCGATAAAAGTAAAAAGAAATTTGCACCAAAACCTCCCCAAAAACCAAACTTTCAGTTATACCTGATTATAGCGGCAGTTTTGGTACTCGTGGGCGTGACTTGGTTCAATAGCTCAAACCGCGTAGTGGATATCACCCTGCGCAAGTTTGAAGACATGTACCGTGCAGGTGATGTGTCGAAAGTGGTCGTTATTTACAACCAAAACGTGGTGGAAGTGACCCTATCAGGTGAAGCCCTCGAGAAAAATCGCTATCGTGATGAGCTGGAACGAAATTCTCTGGTATTTAATCCAGCAGGGCCACACTACAGCTTTAAGGTAGCCTCCGTAGATAAGTTCATCGAAAACTTCGAGAAAATGGAGGACGAGGCGCCTGAGGACAGAAGAATCGGCCATACGGCCAAAACCCAAGAGTCATGGGGCAACTATTTCGGAAGTTTCGGCTTCCTTATTCTGCTTTTCTTCTTATTCTGGTTTATGATGCGCCGCATGGCGGGTCCTAGTGGGCCAGGTGGGCAGATTTTTAACGTCGGAAAATCGAAGGCGCAGCTATTCGACGCCGAAAATAAAGTTAAAATTACCTTTGATAACGTGGCTGGCCTCGATGAAGCGAAAGAGGAAGTCCAAGAAATCGTGGAGTTCCTGAAGAACCCTTCGAAGTTCACCAAACTGGGCGGTAAAATCCCGAAAGGTGCACTCTTAGTAGGCCCTCCAGGGACAGGTAAAACCTTGCTGGCTAAAGCTGTAGCGGGAGAAGCTGGAGTACCTTTCTTCACCCTTTCAGGCTCAGACTTCGTGGAGATGTTTGTTGGAGTGGGTGCGGCACGTGTACGTGACCTCTTTAAGCAAGCCAAAGAAAAAGCTCCATGTATCATCTTCATCGATGAGATCGATGCCATCGGCCGCTCGCGCGGCAAAGGCCAAATGCCTGGTGGATCTAATGACGAGCGGGAAAACACCCTGAACTCCTTACTCGTGGAAATGGACGGGTTCGGTACCGACTCCGGGGTGATCGTCTTAGCGGCTACCAACAGGCCTGATGTCTTAGATAGTGCACTCCTACGCGCCGGACGTTTTGACCGACAAATATCCGTAGACAAGCCAGACATCATCGGAAGAGAGGCTATTTTCCGCGTGCACCTGAAGCCGATTAAAACGGCCGATGATGTGGAAGCGAAAAAATTAGCCGCCCAAACACCCGGTTTTGCTGGTGCTGAGATCGCCAATATTTGTAACGAAGCAGCTCTTATCGCTGCCCGCAGAAATAAAGCCGCAGTAGATGCACAGGATTTCCAAGATGCCATCGACCGTGTCATCGGAGGTCTGGAGAAGAAAAATAAGATCATCTCTCCCGATGAAAAGCGCATCGTGGCCTATCACGAAGCTGGACATGCAGTGGCAGGATGGTTCCTAGAGCATGCAGACCCCTTAGTGAAAGTGAGCATCGTTCCGCGTGGTGTGGCCGCTTTGGGCTATGCCCAATACCTCCCGAGAGAGCAGTTTCTCTACCAAACGGAACAACTTATGGATGAGATGTGCATGACCTTAGGTGGACGTGCAGCGGAGGAGTTAATCTTCGGAAAGATTTCCACAGGAGCGCTTTCAGATCTCGAGCGTGTGACCAAGATGGCCTACTCCATCGTGAGTGTTTACGGGATGAATGATAAGATCGGAAATGTCTCCTTCTACGATAGCAAGGGTTCCGAATACCGCATGCAGAAGCCGTATTCCGATAAGACTGCTGAAACGATCGATGAAGAGGTGCGCAAGTTGATTACACTCTGCTATGAGCGAACCAAGGTACTTCTTCAGGAGCGCATGGAAGAGCTAGAAAAACTGGCGCAGGAGCTTCTGAAAAAGGAAATTCTCTTCCAAACCGACTTGATCGCACTTATCGGCAAGCGTCCATTTGACAAGGAAACGACGTATGAAGCCTTCACGAAGAAGGTAGATGAAAACGATCGTAAGCGCGAGGAAAAGCAGCAGACGCCGCAAGCTTCCACAGGAAATTCCGATGAAACCAAAGAGGAGGAAGTAGAGGATAAAAAGTAAGTTCTCATCCTCGTGTAAAGGATACGATTGCGCTGGAACCACAGGTCTCAGCGCAATTTTCTTTTTAGCCCTACCCTATTCGCTTTTGCTATCTGGCAGAGCCGCCGATTTCGGATGAAAAAAATGTATCTTTGCGGCCATGAAACTGACAATACCTGAGGGCAAGCGGGTTTATTTCGCTTCAGACTTTCACTTGGGGGCGCCCGATTTTTCGCAGAGCAAAGCCCGAGAGGAGAAAATCTGCCGCTGGCTGGAGCGCATACGCACCGATGCGGCAGCACTCTTTTTGGTGGGTGACATTTTTGATTTTTGGTTCGAGTACAAGCATGTGGTACCGAAAGGATTCATTCCCTTTTTAGGTAAACTAGCCGACTTACGGCAGGAAGGCCTACCGATTTACCTCTTCACCGGCAACCATGACCTCTGGATGCAGGACTATTTTCCTACCGAGTTGGGTATTCCCGTTTTTCATCAGCCACAAAGCATTTTACTGAACGACACCAAACTACTTGTCGGGCATGGTGATGGCCTGGGGCCGGGAGATCGTAAGTATAAGGTACTGAAAAAATTCTTTACTAACCCCGCCTGTCGCTGGCTATTCCGCTGGCTGCACCCCGATGTGGGCATGCAGATCGCGTTAAACTGGTCGTCCAGCAGCCGGGCTTCGAATGCGCTGAAAAATGAAGATTTTTTCCGAGGTCCGGATGAGTGGCTTTGGGCCTATGCCCAGCAGATCGAGGCTCAGGAACACTTTCCCTATTATGTATTCGGACACCGACATCTGCCTTTAGATTTGCCCGTAGGCAAAGCAGCCGCTACCTGAATCTCGGCGAATGGATTAGGCAGTACACCTATGCCGTGTACGAGGCGGGGAAGGTCGAGCTACAGGTTTTCGAGGCTGACACCGCAATTATACGCCAATAAAAAAACAGCACACCGAATCCGGCGTGCTGTTTTTTATAGAAAGGGGTGCTCGAACTTAGTCGATAGACACCAGCTCGATGTCGAAAATCAAGTCTTTGCCCGCTAGAGGATGATTCGCATCCAGGACAATCTGCTCTTCGTCTACGCTTACCACCACTACTGGCATCGGCTGCCCTGGGGTCCCTGAAGGGAAAGCTGCATCCCGATTTCAGGCTTGATGTTTTCAGGCACCTGATTAATCGGAACGGGCACCATCATATCGTCACGACGCTCACCATACGCTTCAGCCGCAGGAATCGTCACTGTTTTTTCTTCGCCGATGGCCATACCTGTTACCGCCACATCAAAGCCCTTAATCATATTTCCATCACCAAGGGTGAACGCTAAAGGCTCACGCTCCCGAGAGGTATCGAAGACAGTTCCGTCTTCTAATTTCCCTGTATAATGTACTTGGACTTTGTTTCCGCTAATTGCTAAAGACATACGTATTACTATTTTATTTGAATAATCCTTAAAGATAACCATTTTCAGAGGGCTAAAAAAACCCAAGCCAAAGGAAATGCGTAAAGTGTCCGATTCCGAACGTATTATGTCCGAATTTGTTCGTAACTTGGCTTTTGACCGCCTAAAAACGAGCTTCCTAAGCCTTTTTTGGCTTTGGCACTATTTTGTTAGCAGCAGCACCAAACAGACAGCTTATGGACCAGACCGCACTAGGGAAAATCCTGATTATAGACGACAATGAAGACCTACTTTTCGCAGCCAAAATGCTTTTAAAAAAGCATGCAAAAGAGGTACATATCGAGCAGGATCCTCGAAGAATTCCTTTTTTAGTGTCCAACAAGCAGTTCGATGTCATCCTGCTGGACATGAACTTCACGGAGGACACGACCTCAGGGAAGGAAGGTTTTTACTGGTTAAAGCAGATCAAGGAGCTCGATCCGCAGGCGGTGGTGATTTTGATTACGGCCTTCGGCAATGTGGAAATGGCCGTACAGGCCCTTAAAGAAGGGGCGACGGATTTTATCCTGAAGCCATGGCAAAATGAAAAGCTGCTGGCCACACTGAGCGCTGCCATGCGCTTAAAAGAAAGCTACACCACGATCGATAAGCTTTCGGACAAGCAGAAACAGCTGCAGTCGGATCTTAAAAAGCCTTACACGGAAATTATCGGCGATAGCCCTGCGATGCGCAACATTTTCGCGATCATCGATAAAGTAGCCGCTACGGATGCGAATGTACTGATTCTCGGGGAAAACGGAACAGGAAAAGAGCTGATCGCGCGCGCTATACATGACCGTTCGCTGCGCAGGGATGAAATTTTCGTGGGTGTAGATATGGGAGCGATTACGGAAACACTCTTCGAGAGTGAGCTCTTCGGCCATAAAAAAGGTGCGTTTACAGATGCCAAGGAAGATCGGGCGGGCCGCTTTGAGGTAGCCGATAAGGGCACGCTTTTCTTAGATGAAATCGGCAACCTGAGACTGCCCAATGCAGTCGAAGCTGCTCACCGTGCTGCAGCGCAGGGAGGTGACACGGATCGGCTCGAATAAGGCGCAGGCCATCGATATTCGGCTGATTTGTGCCACGAACATGCCGGTTCATGATATGGTGATGGACAATGGCTTTCGACAGGACCTGCTCTATCGCATTAATACGGTAGAAATCTTTTTGCCGCCGCTGCGGCAGCGTCATGAGGATATTCCGGTGCTGGCCAAGCATTTCTTAGGTATCTACGCGAAAAAATACCGTAAAGAATTCGCGGGTTTTACCCCTGAGGCCCTGCAGTTACTTGGTAATTACCCTTGGCCGGGTAATATTCGGGAGCTGCAGCATGCCATCGAACGCGCCATCATCATGGCAGAAAAAGACCACCTCGACAGCCGCGACTTTTTCTTCCTATCGACCAAAGTCTCCCCCGATAAACAGCCTGGCAGCACGGCTGCTACTTCGTATAACTTAGACGAGGTCGAGAAAAATGTCATCCAACGTGCCATCGAAAAACATGGTGGAAATATATCCAAAGCAGCGAAAGAGCTGGGGCTGACCCGCGCATCGTTGTACCGAAGATTAGAGAAATATGGACTTTAAAATCGGCCTCCTCGGTCGCATCACTGCGTTAATGCTGAGCACGCTACTCCTAGGCTATCTGATGGCCAAAGGAGGTAGCGTTTTCTTCATTTGCCTGGTGCTGCTGGGGGTTGCTACCAGGTCTTTGCGCTTACGCGCTACGCAGAAGGCTCCTTTACCACCGTGCGCGAGTTTTTAACCAATATCAAAAAGAGTAATTATACCTCGGTTTATCCGGTCAAGTTCGACGGAACGGAAATCGATGAGCTCCATATCGATTTTAATACGATCCTGGCGAAACTAAAGGAGGATCAAGCGGAAAAGGAGGCGAACTATCAGTATTTCCGCTCTGTTTTTCAGCATTTGTCCATCGGACTGATCACGTTCAAGCCAACCGGAGAGGTACAGATCTTAAATACCGCCGCCAAAAGGATGCTGGCCATCGAAAATTTAGGCCACATGCGGGAAGTAGAAGGCATCAATAAGGAGCTCGCCCTAGCCATCAGCGACCTGCGCACCGGCGGGAGTGAGCTCATCAAGTTTGCACACCCTGATGGCATCATGCAGCTTTCCGTATATGCGATCGAGCTTTTTCATCGGGATACGAAAATCAAGTTGGTCTCGCTCCAAAACATTCAGAGTGAGCTGGAAGACAAGGAGATGGAGGCTTGGCAAAACCTAGTACGTGTGCTCACCCATGAAATCATGAATTCGATTGCTCCGATATCCTCTTTGGCCGCCACGATTCAGGGGGAGCTCTATGACAAATTAGACCGAGAGGAAGAGGTTGGCTTAGCAGACATGGAAGATTATGCACTGGCTATCAGTACCATACAGCGACGCAGTGAGGGGCTAACCTCTTTCGTGGCTGACTTCCGGAATTTGGCACAAATCCCCAGTCCAAAATTCGAGGCCATCCGCATTCGCTCGCTTTTCGGGGCCCTGCAGGTGCTGCTACAGCATCAGCTCGAGCAGGGGCAGGTGCATTATCGCTATCGTGTGTTGCCCTCAGACTTGATCGTCTATGCGGATAAACACCTCATCGAGCAGGTCTTGATTAACCTCATCCAAAATGCCATTCATGCCATGGAAGAAGCTCCCGTAAAGGAGCTGGAGCTACAGGCACAGCTAGACGAGGCGGGAAAGATTATTATCAGTGTGAGCGACACGGGAAAAGGCATCGAAGAAGAGGCCTTAAGTAAAATTTTCATTCCCTTCTTTACCACAAAAAAGAAGGGCTCTGGGATCGGTCTTAGCTTATCGAAACAAATCATGCGCCGCCACAAAGGCAATATCCTCGTGCATTCGAGTCCCGGTAAAGGCACCCAGTTCAAGTTGGTGTTTAACGCTTGATCTGTAGCCTGGGCACGGAGACACTGCTGCGCAGGTACGCGGAAGACGACTAAGATTGCGGAGCCTGCCTAAGTTCGTGGTCTGTACGTAGGTGTGGGTGTGTATAGGTGTGAAACGCTTATTGTGGGTGTGCAATACTCATTTGGACTTGCCATAAATGAGCAAGGGGCCTTCACAGCTCGCCATTTCGGAGTTTACGAGCTCGAAATCAGGCTTAAAAAGAGCTTTTCTGCATCCAGCTCTTGACAGCTAGCCACGATATCAGTACCTGTGTCGAAGACGAGGCGCAACTCATAAATAAACCGCGGATCCTCTGTCGGCAGCAGCTCAAAACGGCCGAGCGCTTGGTAAGGGCTGAAAAGAGCCTCTTCCTGCTGCTCATCCCGAGCACGGTAGCGCTGCTCACTTAGCTTGATAAAGGTTTGATCTTGGAAAAAAATGTAGCGATCCCTTTGCCCTTCCAGGGCAAATCCCTGCGGCGCATATAAAATCTCATCCTTCAGTTCCCAGTTTCCGAGCACCCGAAAAGCCGGATCCTGAGGCTCCTTATCGCAGGAGCTCAAGCCTACCAGGGCCACAAAGGCGAGTACGAGGGGGATCCAATTTGATTTCATCTGCACTATATACGCATTCAGGCGTGTATCTGTTTACTTGAGGTCGGGATATTAAAGAGAAATTTTCAGTTTTCCTAATACTGCCTTCACAATTCCACCCTGGCACTTTAAAAAATCGAGAAGACAGAAGAAAATCTTCTCATTAACTTCATCCCATAAATTTTCTGTGGCTGCGGAAATGCACGAAATTAGTTGCACGTCGAGAATCCTAAAACACTGCAAGCCGCGTGAAAACACACTACAAGACATTAATCATTTCTGATCTGCATCTGGGGACTTCTGGCTCTAAGGCCAAGGAACTGGGTCGCTTTCTGAAACTGCACACCTGCGAGACCCTGATCTTAAATGGTGACATCATCGATGGCTGGCAGTTGAAAAAATCCGGAAAATGGCGCCGCAAGCATACGCGCTTTTTTACGCGAATGTTAAAAATGATCGAGCAGGATAACACGAAGGTCTTTTACCTGCGCGGAAATCACGATGACTTTTTAGATCAGATTTTGCCCTTGCAGATCGGCAACCTACACATCCAAAAAGACCTCCTCTACGAAAGTGCCGATAAAAAATACTGGATCACGCATGGCGACATTTTCGATAGCGTGACCAGCCAGTTTCGCTGGATCGCCTACCTCGGGGACCAGGGCTACACCTTTTTGCTTTGGCTAAATAAATGGCTGAACTACCACCGGCGGCGGCGCGGGCTGCCCTACTTTTCGCTCAGCCAGTACGTGAAGGCACGGGTAAAATCTGCCGTCAGCTACATCGACGACTTCGAGCAGGAGCTGGCGAAAATGGCACGTGCCAAAGGCTGCGATGGCATCATCTGTGGCCATATCCACAAGGCCGAAAACCGGATGATCGACGGGATTCACTACCTAAACTCGGGCGACTGGGTGGAGACCATGAGCGCGCTGGCAGAAGATGAGGCTGGCAACTGGCAGGTGATCTATTACCATGAGGCCGGGGGCCAAAAAGCGGTGCCTGAGCAGGAGACAGAAACTCTCCCAGAGCAGGAGCAGGAGGCAGCCTCTAAGCCCGCAGACACTGCCTGGGCAGCAGGCCTGAAAACGGTGGCCTTTAGCGCCTTTTTATCGCCACATGCCTCCGACCCACGAAAAGATACCCCATGAAAATCGCCTTCATCATCCAGGGCGAGGGGCGCGGACACCTTTCGCAGGCGCTAGCGCTGGCCCCTATCCTCGAGGCAGCAGGCTGGGAAATCTGTGCCGTCCTAATCGGACAAAGCCGCCGGCGTAGTCTCCCCGCATACGTGCAAGCAGGGTTTAAGAAGCCCATCGTGCGCTTTGCTAGCCCGAACTTTGCGCTTCAGCGCGGCGCCGTGGCATTTCCTATGGACGCACCCTGGGCGAAAATCTGCTGCGCCTACCCGAATTTTTACGTAGTCTCCGCATCCTGCACCGCTGCCTGAAAGAAGCGCAGCCAGACGTTATCCTGAACTTTTATGAGCTGCTGCCTCCGCTGTACCGCTTGCTCTATCCGCAGTCGGCCCGCTACTGGTGCATCGGCCATCAGTACACCTGCCTGCTGCCTGGTTTCCCCGCATCGCAGGGGCAGCACTTCGCTCGCAGGCTCTTTCGGGCGCTCAGTGCCTGGACAGCTTGGGGCGCTGATCGGCTCTTTGTTCTGCATTATGCCGGGTTTCAGCGAAGGGAAGGCCGGGCCCTTCTGATGCCTCCCCTGCTCCGTCCAGAGCTGTATGCGCTGCAGCCTAGGCAGGGGGAATATGTCTTGGCCTATGCAGTCAACTATGGCTATGCCGAAGAGCTGAAAAAGGTAGCAGCCGCTCATCCGGATTGGCAGTTACGTGCCTTTTGGGACCATCCAGAGCATCCTGAGCCCTATCAGGCCGCCCCGAACCTCTGCTTTTATCCTTTAAATGGAGCGCACTTTTTAGAGCAGTTGGCTGGCGCCAAAGCCTTCTTAAGCACGGCCGGTTTCGAGTCGATCTGCGAAGCGCTCTACCTCGGGAAACCCCTTGCTGTCCTTCCGGTGGCGGGTCAGTACGAGCAGCACTGTAACGCTGAGGAGCTGCTGCAGTTGGGCCTTGGGCAGGTGGTTCAGACCTTTCATCCGGGTGTTTTGATGGGCACTGCTTCAGCTACAGCGGCCACTGTCCATTACCCAAACCAAGAGGAGGCAAAAAAAATTTGGCAAGCTGCCTTCCAGGAAGCCGCCACACCGCAAGCAGAAAGAAAGAGGGAAATGACTGAATTCCAGTTGAAATGAGCGCTAAGCCTCGGCCTTCCTAACTGCTTCAGGAGGCTATGCAAACGATTTCGGAAAATAAATAACGCAAAAAACGAAACTCATCCCCTAAAATCGCGCTTTCGTAGGTGATTATCTTGTAAATTCAAGGTTCAATTTAGGCCCACAAAGCATGAGTACGGAAAAGGCAAGACTGGAAGAGGATAAAGCGAAAAAAAAGCATTGGAAAAAATGGGGCCCTTACCTGACAGAACGTCAGTGGGCACAGTGCGCGAAGATTATAGCCCAAATGGGTCTGCATGGGATAATGTCACCCATGACGATGCCCGCAGCAAGGCCTATCGCTGGGGGGAAGAGGGTATCGGTGGCATTTCCGATCACAAGCAGAAGTTGTGCATCGCCTGGGCTTTTTGGAATGGCAAAGATCCTTTTATTAAGGAAAGGCTTTTTGGCCTTACAGGCCCCCAAGGCAACCATGGCGAAGATGTAAAGGAACTATATTACTACCTGGACTCTACGCCTACGCACAGCTACATGAAAATGCTGTACAAGTATCCACAGCAGGCGTTTCCCTATCAAGACCTCATCGAAGAAAACCGGAGGAGGACAAAGGAACATCCAGAATACGAGCTGCTGGACACAGGCGTCTTCGATGAAGACCGCTACTTCGATATCGAGCTGGAGTATGCCAAGCAGGACGTGGAGGACATCGTTCTGAAGGCAACTATTCATAACCGTGGACCGGAGACGGCCTCCATCGTGGTGATGCCTACGATTTGGTTTCGCAAGACCTGGTTCACCGGACATGAGCCTTTTATGCCCTCCCTGAGTAAAAAGTCCGACCATCAGCTCATGGCCTTTTCGCCGAAAAGTGGGAATTTCTATTTCAACTTCAGCGATTCGCCCGAGCTGCAGTTTTGTGATAACGAGACCAATCGGGAGCGGCTCTACCGTATCCCTAATGAGAAAAAATACTTAAAAGACGCCATAAACGATTACGTGGTGAAAGGCGAAACGGCCCACTTAAATCCTGCATTCCGTGGGACGAAGGCTGCCGCTATTTACCGCCTGGAAATTCCCGCAGGCGAGCAGCGCAGTGTGAGCTTGCGCATGAGTCACCTCGACCATGCTCAGGCCATGGAGGAGGCGGAAGGTATTTTGCGCCAGCGCAAAGAGGAAGCGGATGCATTCTATGACGCCTTCCAAGCACGGGTGACAGATCCTGAGCACCGAAATATACAGCGTCAAGCATTCGCGGGTATGATGTGGTCCAAGCAGTTTTATTACTACAACGTGGAGCGCTGGCTGGAGGGAGATCCCGGACGCTATCAGCCCCCTAAGCAGCGGAAAAAGGGCCGAAATCACGAGTGGACGCACCTCCAAAATTACGATATCATCTCCATGCCCGACAAGTGGGAATACCCTTGGTATGCGGCTTGGGACCTGGCCTTCCACTGCATCCCGATCGCGCGTATCGATCCGGAATTTGCGAAGGAACAGCTGCTACTACTCTTAAACGAGTGGTACATGCACCCGAATGGTCAAATTCCGCCTACGAGTGGAATTTTTCCGATGTGAACCCACCCGTTCATGCGCTGGGCGTTTCGCGGGTGTATCAAATCGACAAGAAAGCCAATGGCGGCAAGGGGGATTTTGAGTTCTTAGAGCGGGCCTTTCATAAGTTGATGCTCAACTTCACCTGGTGGGTAAACCAAAAGGATGGGGATGGCAAAAACATTTTTGAAGGAGGCTTCCTGGGACTGGATAACATTTCGGTAATCGACAGAAGTCATGCGGCCAAATACTTGGGTAAGTTGGAGCAGGCAGATGCCACCTCTTGGATGGCGATGTTCTGTCTGAACATGCTGCGCATTTCTCTCGATCTCTGCGAGTTCAACAAGGTCTACCAGCATACGGCGACAAAATTTCTGGAGCACTTCCTCTACATCGCAGGCGCGATGAATAACCTTTCGGGGGAAAATATCAGCATGTGGGACGACACGGAAAACTTCTTCTTTGATGTCTTTCACCTGCCAGGAAAAGAGCCGAAGGTGATGAAACTGAAGTCCATCGTGGGCATCATTCCGCTTTTCGCGGTAGAGCCGATTCGCGAGGAGATGTTCGAGGGGCTGCCAGAGTTTAAAAAGCGGATGGACTTCTTTATGAAAGAGAAGCCAAAATTAGCCGCGCTGGTTTCTTCTTGGATTCAACCTGGAAATGAGAAGCGACGGCTCTTTTCCCTGCTTCGTGGGCATCGGATGAAGAGCATCTTGCATAAAATGCTCGATCCGGAGGAGTTTCTCTCCCCTTATGGCATTCGCTCTATGTCAAAGGATCATGAGAAAAACCCCTATTCCATGCGGCTAAACGGCACGGTCACCACTGTGAAATATGTGCCCGGTGAGTCCGATACGCTGATGTTCGGAGGCAACTCGAACTGGAGAGGGCCTATTTGGTTTCCGATCAACTACCTGATTATCGAGTCTTTAAAGAAATTTG
Organism: Nitritalea halalkaliphila LW7; assembly: GCF_000265075.1. Taxonomy (GTDB): domain Bacteria; phylum Bacteroidota; class Bacteroidia; order Cytophagales; family Cyclobacteriaceae; genus Nitritalea; species Nitritalea halalkaliphila. The sequence continues at coordinate 36,131 of NZ_AJYA01000008.1, forward strand.
ATTTCTACTACGGTGGAGAGTTTTCGATCGAGTACCCCACAGGAAGTGGAAATTTCTACACCATGGACCTCATCGCGAAGGAGCTATCCATGCGCTTAATTCAGCTCTTTATGCCCGACGCCTCCGGCAAAAGACCCGTAAATGGCCCTTACGATAAGCTCAACACGGATCCTCACTTTAAGGACTATGTGCTTTTCTTCGAATATTTCCATGGAGATAATGGGCGTGGGATGGGCGCCTCGCATCAGACAGGCTGGACGGGCTTGGTCTCTGAGCTCATTTACAAGTATTACAAGGAAGAACGCTACACGAATGAACCAGCTCCTACCTTATTTAGAAGCTAACCGTTTAGAGGCAGGTTGTGATGAAGTAGGCAGGGGATGTCTCGCAGGACCCGTGGTGGCCGCTGCAGTGATATTGCCTGCCGACTTCTATCATCCACTCTTAAATGACTCGAAAAAAGTCCCAAAGGCGGCCCGCCCTGAACTCGCTGCCTATATTCAGGAAAATGCTCTCGCCTGGCATGTCGCCCAAGCGGAGGTAGAGGAAATCGACCGCATTAATATTTTAAACGCTTCCTTTTTAGCCATGGAAAGGGCCGTACAGGCTTGAAAGAGGCGCCCGACTTTTTACTCATCGACGGCAACCGTTTTCGTACACGCTTGGATATCCCTTTTTCCTGCATCATTAAAGGAGATGGCAAGTTTCAGAGCATCGCAGCGGCTTCCATTCTCGCGAAAGTGTTTCGGGATACGTTAATGGCAAGTTTAGCAAAGGAATTCCCTATCTATCAGTGGGAAAAAATGCCGGTTATCCGACTAAAGCCCATCGTGCGGGCATCTCAGCGGCTGGAATAAGCCCGCATCATCGAAAAAGTTTTCGGCAGCTGGCGGAGACGCTGCCCATTCCCTATTCTTCTTAGTTCGCTTTGCGGCGCGCCGCAAAAACTCCTCTCCACCTCGCACCTTTCCTATTTTCGGGAGCATTCCTGCACCCTTAGAGGAGTTAATCGATGAAAAGCTGACGCTTGTAAACGATTTGAAACTGCCCGAGCATATTTTGGAAGCGATTTGCAGAAGTATTTCCATCGAGTGCATCCGAAAGGCTTATAAAAAGGCTGCCTTCTACCCCGATACGGTCTTTTTCACTTAGACGGAAGTATGCTCCTGTGCGGACGGGAAAGTACATGTGTACGCTCGTTTCGCGCCTCTGAAGCGTGTTTTCGGCGGGAGTCTCACCCTGCTGAATCTGGACCAGGCGATTCACCACCATACCCCCAACCCCTGCGGCAGCGTACACATTAAAGCGGTTTCCCCCATAGAAGGGCGAGCGCGAAAACAAGTAAGCACGCGGTGCTACATCGATAAACAGCGCCTGACCCGACATCTGAAAAGCTGTCTCAGCCTCCGCCCAGTTGGCCAGCCGAGTTTCGGACTGCGCACTGAAGGGCAGGCTACTTAAAAACTGCACCCCAGTCGTGGCCTGCACAGAAAAATGCCTGTTGAGCTCCTGCTCGAGACCAAGGCTAAATGCGGGCTGAAGGGCTACTTGGGCATTACTAAAATTTCCTCCCGTGGTGGCATACATAAACGAAGGTCCCGCTGCCACAGACACCCATCGCCTGTTGACTTTTTCACTCCAGTCAAATTTCTGACCGAAGGCTTCTGGAACGGCTAAAAAAACGAGCAAAAGAAAAAACGGGATACGCATATAGAACAATGTTTTCTATGACATTTCAATTCCCATGCCAAATACCACCTTTATTGCTTTAAAATAGAATAGATTGTATTTTAAACATGCCACCTCTTCTCGGTAGCTTGCCGAATATGGAGAGAAAAACAGGTTCTTTAATTAATTTTTATAAGAAGTATTTACCATAATTAAATTTTTTTATATATTTACCTCTTCATAAACCATCCCTTATGACGACGCAGACATTCACCCCCGTGGAGCAAGCCTTCCATGCACAGGCCGGCAGCCAGCATCAGCACCCGAGTTCCTTATGTGTTAGTTGACAACTTCCCCAAGCTGGGGCTACTCACCGCATGTCGGTTTTTAGAGTGGGTTTCGGCTAATCCCGAGGGGGTAGTCAGCTTGCCCACCGGAAAAACACCCGAATATTTTATAAAATGGACCCAGTTTTTACTACGGGAGTGGGATAGCCCGAAGGGCAAAGCGATCCGGAAGGAAAATGGCTTGGAAAAACTTGCCAAGCCCGTACTTTCTGGTCTCCACTTCGTGCAAATCGATGAGTTTTTCCCCATCAGCGCACGTCAGAAAAACAGCTTTCACCATTATGTGGAGGAATTTTATCTGAAGGGTTTCGGCTTGAAGCGCGAAAATGCGCTTTTAATAAACTGCGACGAAATTCCGCTAGCGGAGGGCAAGCATTTCTCAGAGGTTTTTCCCGATTTACGGGTAGACCTTTCTTTGCGCTTCCGCGAAGCGCAAAACCAGCAGGAAGCCCTCCAACAGGAATCCATCTATCGGATCGATCAGTGGTGTGGCGCTTATGAGGAGAAAATTCGCGCCATGGGAGGAATCGGCTTCTTCCTCGGGGGCATCGGTCCGGATGGACATATCGCCTTTAATACACGGGGCTCGCATCGCTACAGTGTGACGCGCCTGACGGAAACGAATTTTGAAACACAGGCGGTGGCGGCAGGTGACCTAGGGGGGATCGAAGTATCTGCTAATCGCCTGGTGATCACCATAGGTTTAGAAACGATTACCTATAAGCCGGATGCTGTGGCCATCATCATCGCCGCGGGAGAGGCGAAGGCCGGTATCATCAAGGAGAGCCTAGAACAGCCGCTATCGAACCGATTTCCTGCCACCGTCCTGCAGGTGCTGCCCAACAGCCGCTTTTATTTGACGAAAGGGGCCGCATGTAGGCTGCGGGATGAGGTCGATCGCTACTACCAGACGGGCCCCTGGAATGATGCGAAAACCGATCGCGCAGTGATGGATTTATGTAAAAAATTAGGTAAATATGGTCACCGTATCACCCTAGACGAGCTCAAGCAGGATCCTTATACGCGGCTGATTCCGGACCTTTCCGAAGAGACCATTTCCCAGGTCAGCGCCCGCATGATCGAAAAGCTGAATAGAGGCATCGAAAAGGAAACGCATCAGGTGCTGCTGCACACAGGGCCTCACCATGACGACATTTCACTGGGGATTTTGCCCCATATTACGAACCAACTAAACGAACGGAGTAATGATGCGCATTTCGCAGTGCTGACCTCTGGGTTTACGGCAGTGACGAATCGCTTCGTGATCGATACACTCATCGAAACCAAGCGCCTGCTCGATGAGGAACAAATTCAAATGGTCAAGTACGAAGATTTCTTTCGCAGCGGGTATAAGTTGAAAACCGATAAAGACGTGTACCATTACCTGACGAATGTCGCCTCAGAGCAGGAGCGGGAGCGGCTGCGTGGCCTGTGCCATCGCGTAGTGCGTGCCTTAGTTGAAATTTTCGCGATTCCCGATCGCCAGAAATTGCGTGAAACCATAAATGAGGTCATCTCCGTGCTCCGAAATTCCTACGATGGCGAAAAAAACCCGCCAAAAATCCAAAAGTTGAAAGGGATGATTCGGGAGTTTGAGGAAGAGTTGGTCTGGGCACACTTCGGGGTACAAGTCAAGCATGTGCATCATTTGCGTTTAGGCTTTTACACAGGAGATATTTTCACGGAGCAGCCCGAGCGCAAGCGGGATGTGGAGCCGATTTTAGCGCTCTTTCGTCAGGTGAATCCCACGAAAATTTCTTTGACCCTAGACCCAGAGGGCTCGGGGCCAGACACCCACTATAAAGTGCTGCAGGCTACGGCTGAGGCTGTGCGACAGTGGAGTAAAGAGCGGGACTGTAGCGACCTGCGCATCATCGGCTACCGAAATGTCTGGTTCCAGTTCCAAGCCGATGAAAGTGATGTAATCGTACCGGTTTCCTTGGGCGATATGTCGGTGATGGAAGACAGTTTTGCGAACTGTTACCTCAGCCAGGTGCATGCATCCTTTCCCAGCTATGCCCATAATGGCAAGTTCAGCACTATCGCTAAGCGCACTTGGGTCAGCCAGTTGAATGACATGCAGCTGCTTCTAGGTAAAAATTATTTTTACCTGCATGAGACTGCGCAGGTGCGCGCCAGCCATGGCTTGATTTTCTTTAAGGATATGGATGTGCCTACTTTTCTGGCGCATGCGCGTGCTTTAGAAAAAACGATGGAAGGGCTTCTATGAGATCGTTAAACCCATTACATGAATCTATTTTCTCACCTATAGAACCTATGCAGCAGCGTGGAGGCGCTGCTGCTTTTTCACATGAAGCGAATAGCACTTCCTATTTTAGGCATTGACATCGGGGGTACCAGCACGAAGGCAGCCCTCTACCAGGAGGGTACCTTGCGCCAGCACCGGCGCATAGCCACGCCTACCTCAGCCAGTGGAGAGGACTTCTACGCCTTCCTCTGCGCGCTTATCCAAGAGGAACTGGAGCGAGAAATGCTGGGAGGCATCGCGCTCGCTAGTCCTGGACTTATCGACGTACAGGGCGGGCGTGTCCTGCAGGTGAACAATCTTGCTGGCTTAGAAAACTTTCCCCTGTGTGCACGTTTGGAAGCGCGTTTTGGGCTTCCGGTAAGGCTGGAAAATGATGCGAATGCGCATGCGTACGCAGAACATAAAAACGGCGCTGCTCAGGGCAGTGAGAGTAGCGTTACTCTCTCCCTAGGCACCGGCCTGGGGGGAGGAATCGTCATGCAAGACCAGCTCGTACGTGGCGTATTCTCTGCCGCCGGCGAATGGTGCAGCGTCCCCTATCTGGAGGGCACCTTCGAAACCTACTGCTCTTCGGTATTTTTTTTTCGCGAATACCAGGGCAGTCCAGAGGCATGCTTTCAGGCCGCCCGCGCAGGTGAGTCGAGGGCCCTGCTGCACTGGGAAACTTTCGGCCGGCATCTGGGGGCACTGGCGCAGGTAATCGCCTCAGTGCTGGCGCCCGAATGCATCGTCTTCAGTGGCACCATCAGCCGCGCTTTCCCCCTCTTCGAAGGAGCGCTCCGAGAGACCTTTCAGCAGCATCCCTATCCGCTGCTGCGTACTCGGACGCAGATCCGGCAGGCAGCCCTTTCCGAAAGTGGGGTGATCGGGGCAGCCTCTTATTTGCGCATGCGCAAAAGCACCCTCAGCAGACTTCCCCACCCCACATTCTTCGCTGATTTCGGCTATTTAATACAGAATTGTATTTTCTGACCCGTATCTTTTAGCCCCAGTAAAATATTTAGTAACTTGCTGCTCTAAAACTGGACGCTATTATGATTTATAATTCCATCATCGAGACCATTGGGAACACGCCCCTGGTTCGCTTAAACAAGGTCAATGCTGGTATCCCTGGAGAGATTCTGGTGAAAGTAGAATATTTTAATCCCGGAAACTCCATGAAGGATCGCATGGCTATTAAGATGGTGGAAGATGCCGAAAAGGCGGGCATCCTAAAACCCGGCGGCACCATCATCGAAGGGACCAGTGGAAACACAGGCATGGGGCTGGCACTGGCGGCTATCGCCAAAGGCTACCGCTGCATCTTCACCATGGCCGACAAGCAGTCCAAAGAAAAGATCGACATTCTCCGTGCGGTGGGTGCTGAGGTGATCGTGTGCCCTACGAATGTCAGCCCAGAGGATCCACGCAGCTACTATTCGGTAGCACGTAAGTTAAATGCCGACATTCCGAATTCTTTCTACCCGAACCAGTACGATAACCTGTCGAATGCACAGGCGCACTATGAGACCACAGGCCCTGAAATCTGGAAGGATTCTGAAGGAAAAATCACCCATTACGCCGCTGGTGTGGGCACGGGAGGCTCTATGTGCGGCACGGCCCGCTACCTGAAGGAGCAGAACCCCGCGATCGTCACCGTGGGCATCGACACCTACGGATCGGTCTTCAAAAAATACAAAGAAACAGGTGTTTTCGATGAAAACGAGGTCTATCCCTATCTCACCGAAGGCATCGGAGAAGACATCCTGCCGAAAAATGTCGACTTCGACATGATCGACCATTTTATTAAAGTCACCGATAAAGATGCCGCCGTCATGACGCGCCGTCTTAGCCGAGAAGAGGGCCTATTCATCGGCTGGTCCTGTGGCGCTGCTGTACATGGTGCCCTCGAATATGCCCGCCAAAACCTGAAAGAGGGCGACCGCATGGTCATCATCCTTCCCGACCACGGCACGCGCTACCTCGGTAAGGTCTATAACGATGACTGGATGCGAAACCATGGCTTCCTAGAAGATAAGCAGTTCGCTACGGCCCGAGATATCTTAGCCGCTCGAAATGGCAGCTTCACCCTGCATGCGGTCAGAAAAGATACCACCGTACGGGAAGCGATCCAGCTGATGCACTCCAGCAGCGTTTCGCAGATCCCTGTGCTGGACGGACAGCATGTGGTCGGCTCGATCACAGACAGCAAACTACTCTCCCGCATCATCGAAAACCCAGATTTGCGCGAGCAGCAAGTAGAAGCGGTCATGGAACCTTCCATGAAATTCGTTGCGCTGGACAGCACGCTAGATGTACTCAGCTCCATGGTCGATAAAGAGAAGGCCGTATTGGTGCGTGACACCCAGGATCAGGTGCACATTATCACCAAGCATGACCTGCTGGAGGCCATGACGCGCTAAATGGCCGTCTGCAGCTGCAGATTCGCAAATAAAAAGTAAATAACAGCACCCTCGTGACTCCTCCTTGCGTAAGGATGCACGAGGGTGAACCGTTTTCCTATGGAAGAGCAAGCGATCAAAAGAGCCTTACAAGCCGCTGAAAAGGCGCCAGACTACTCCCTGGCAGGACAGCGCGCCTGGAAATTATTCAAAGAGAATGCCTGGATGAGCTTCGTCTATGGCATGGGAATCGTGGCGGCCCTCTTGCTACTGGTCCTCGAATACCCCGCCGTGTACCTGATTTTTAGCGTCCTCGTCCTTCCCCCTCTCTGCTTTGGCTTCTACCTCGTCGCGAATAAAAAACATCAGGGAGAGCCCATCGTCTACACAGACTTTTATCAGGGCTTTCGCTTCATGTATCCTGCCGTGTCGGTCTGGCTGATCGGACAGGCCGCCACCTTAGTGGGCGCTTTTTTACTTGTACTCCCCGGAGTCTATTTGTTAGTAGCCTTTAGCTATGGAAGCCTAGTCGCTTTATTTTTCGGCTTGGATCCCCTGCGCTCCCTCCTGCTCAGCGCGCAGCTTATTCATAAACACTGGCTACACTTTCTCCTCATCGGAGGTAGTGTCTATGCGCTAAATTTAGTGGCCTCCTTCCTCACCTTAGGACTTGGGCTCGCACTCACCCTGCCGCTCAGCTTTTACTTTTACTACTTCCTATTTTACGAACAAATCGGCCAGTATGCGCTAGAAGAAGAAGAAGAAGAAACCATAAACACGGAGGAAGAAAGCGAAAATCCCTTCTTCTAAACAGAGAAAGAGGGACCTTACGTTTTTTCGTTCTTATTTTTCGCCTAGCGGCAAAGCATACTTGGCCCACATCAGCACGTCTCCTCCAGAGGGGTTAATCCATCAGGAAGTTGTTCAAGAACGTGTTTTTCAGACCCAGCCAAACGAAGAAGCTGATGAGCCCCCAAAAGAGGTACACCCGATAAAAATCTACGGTCTCCTTATACCGTGACTCGATAATCTCAGACTTCTCTAAGGCGTCGATTTCATCGAAAATGCGATCTAGCGCATCGTTCTCCGTGGCGCGGAAAAACTGCCCTCCTCCCAGCTCCGCGATATCACGCAGGGTGGTCTCATCTAAGTAACTCTCGATCATCTGGGGGCGACCGAAAAAATCTTGCCCATAGGGCACCATACCATCTTTCCCCACTGCGATGGTATGAATTTTAATGTCTAAGGCAGAGGCCAGCTGTGCCGCATAAATCGGATCCACATTACCGGCGTTATTTTCTCCATCACTGAGCAGCACCATCACCCGGGAATTTTCCATGTCCTCCTTCATTCGGTTAGCACCTGCCGCGATGGCAGAGCCGATGGCGGTGCCCTTCGCATCCATCATGTTAAAGGTAATGTCATTTATCAGGTCGGAGAGCAGTTCGTAGTCTGTCGTCAGCGGCGCCAGCGAAAAGGCCTCCCCTGCGAACACTACGATGCCGATACGATCCCCCACCCGTCCTCGGATAAAGTCCTTCGCCACAGTTTTTACCACTTCCAGGCGATTCGGCGTGAAATCCTGCAGATCCATCGACTCCGAAATATCCAGCACCAGCATAATATCGATTCCCTCTGTGTACTGCTCCACCCGCTCATTCGTTTTCTGCGGACGCGCCAGCGCCACGGTGAGTAAAATCATGCTCAACAAATAATAAAAGGTGGGCACCAGCCGCAGATAGGTCCACACATTCTGCATGGTCTTCTTTCCCGGAATGGACAGGTCGAGCACCGGGTTTTCAGGATCTTGATAAACTTTCGGATCAGCAGGAGCAGGGGCACGGCCCAAAGCAAATGCAAAGCCCAGAGGTTTTCCCACTCATAGGAGCGGAAGGTATCTGGCGCGAACCAGAAAAAGGAGAAAAAGTCGGACAGGCTATTTACTTTCATGCGTACTGGCAGCTATTTTTTGAGCAAAAGTTTCTTCGCAGATGGCTTTTAATTCTTGGCAGGCGCGTGCGCTTTCGGCCGAAGCGGAGGCGCCGCATAGATGATGGCTTCGATGGCGCGGAATTCCTTCAGCAGGGCCTTATTCTCCATAAAATCAGCGATTTCAGAAGCAGTCCACTCGCGGAAAGGCCTTTGATTGAGATGCTGCATGTAGGCGCGCCACAAGCCCAAGAGCTCGTCTGCCTTTTCCATAGTAGGGGCCTCCAAGAAGGCTTCTTCCGTCTGCTGCCACTTGGTTTTAAAGCGCTTGTAGCGTCTTTTCTCCAAGAAGACTCTCCATCTTTGGCGCAGCCGATCCCCATAGACATAGAGGAGACCTGCTAACACGGCGATGAAAACGAGCCCTAAGATACCCCAGAGCCAGATATTAAAGCCTTTCGGCACTTCCTGGTAGGTGTTTAGCGAGAGTAAGTCCAAAGATTCGGGAAGGGCGCGCAGCACAAACTGCGTGGCGATAGGAAAGGGGATTTCGGCCTCATAGATCAGGCTATCAAACTCCTGAAGGGCGAACACGGGAAGGGCCAAGCTGAGCACACTATCCATCTCGAAGTGCGTGATGCGGTAGACTACGGAGTCGAGCGTCAGCCCGTCGGAGGTGCTGCTCGGGAAGGTTTGGCGTCCTAAAAGGACAAAAGGGGCATAGCTGTAGGTGCTGTCTGGGAAGACCACATTCAGCTGCTCCGGATAGCGCGCCTTTAAAACAAAGTGAGCAGGCTGGCCGATTTTCAGGGAATCTTCCATAAAATAGCCCCACACCTCCGCGTTTTGGCCGAAGGCCGGAGCCGAAAAGAGCCCGAAGGTTCCGTAAATAAGGAAGGCGATTAAGCGTTTAACCACGTTTCATGGATTTATTTCTGCTTTTAAACAGGTCGATGAGCGGAAGGACGATGTCATCACGGCTGTTCAACTGCAGGTAATTGATTTGATTTTTTTTACATAATTCACTGCAGCTTTTCACGATCGGTCGTGAACGTGTCAGCGATGCGCTTGGAGAAGGSACCGAAGSCTSGWAGGCGGTTGTTCCACCCAGGTGATGCTCCCGGTTT
>NZ_AJYA01000009.1 GCF_000265075.1 Nitritalea halalkaliphila LW7
AGCGTTTGATCGAACTAATGGGCGGTGACTTAGAAATTAAAAGTGAACTGGGAAAAGGGTCTGTGTTTATGTTCAGCATCTTTGCTCAGGCAGCCGCAGAGGAGACCTATACACGAATAGATGTGCCTAGCACTACAGAGGAAACGGATTTTACGGATATGGCGGAAAAATATCCACTGCGTTTACTCGTCGTGGAGGATAATGAGATTAATATAAAATACATGCGGCTACTCATGGACCAGCTCGGCTACCCCTTCGATACTGCACGTGATGGACTAGAGGCGATAGAAAAAGTAACAGAAAATGCGTATGATGTTATTTTTATGGACATTCAGATGCCGCGAATGAATGGACTGAAGGCGACGGAAAAAATAATAGAAGAGGACTTAGCTCCTGACACCTTTATCATTGGCCTCTCGGCCAATGCCTTTACCGAGGATATAGAAAAGGCCTATAAGGCAGGCATGCATACGTATCTATCCAAACCAGTTCGTGCCGATCAAATCGCTAAACTGCTTAAAGAAAGAGCATTACAATTAGGAGTTAGCTCATGAAACACTGCTCTCCTACTTGTAATGCACGTTTAATTAACCTTGCCTTTTATGGGCAAACTGGAATGAAATGTTATCGCTGACCGAAAGGAAGGTTGTTGAAGATAACGAACTGCAGCTGATTACGCGTAAAGAGTGGATTATTTGTACTTTGGCGCATAAAGCCTACCTCAAAACGAAGACGAGGACTGGTCTGATAACCGATTGCTCCGTAAAGTCGATTACGGTCGAATATGGCAGGATTGTCATCTTGGTTAGAGTTTAAGAATATCTCGTTATAAGCAGATAAATACCATGTGTCTTCTCCCATTCGGTTTTTATTTAGCGGGAAATTCGCACCTAAGAAGTAGCGGTATCTCATTCTGAAATCATCATTCCCGAAGAAGCGCTGCTCGAAGCGGTAGCGATGAATCAGGACCAATCGGCCTACATTTTGCCGACTCCAAAACTGTTGCCAAATACGGTGTTCATCGAAGGCTCGGTCTTCTACCACATCTAGGATTCCATCCATTTCGCCTAGAGGACGGGTATGGATAAAGGCATAGCCTGCCGAAAGAATATTATTATTTTCAGTGAGGTAACGACCAACACCCGTACGGATTAGAAGCTGTTCCGTATTTCCGACGAAGTTATAATTACGGTACTGGATTTCGTTGTGGAATACCCACTTATTGTTTCCGAAGTTTTGATTACCGAAATAAATCAACCAGTTACCAGTTTCTGGAACTTGACTGTAGACAGTTCGCTCTCCTGCGAAGAAGAGAAGCGCAAAGCAAAGCAAACGTAAAATGTGTTTTTTCATACGGGCTTGTAGATGAAATTAGGATTATAGAAGCATAAAGAAGCGTCACTCCAATTAAAGAGTGACGCTATAAGGTAAATGTATATTAAAGACCCATGATGTCTCTTTTAGAGAATTTCGATGCCGGTAGGTCTGTCAATGTCTCTTCCAAGAATTCTACTTTTCCGGATTCTAGATCATACACTGCACCGATGATAACAATATCACCATTGTAGTACATACGGGAAAGCATAGGCTCTAGTTCACGTAATTCGTTTACTTGGTTGATAACGTTTGCTTTACAGCAAAATCAAGTAGGTTTTCGCTAATGCCGAAGTAACGTTTTGTAGCTGGCTTAATGCTGTTAATTAAAGTTACTACGTGACCAGGGGGGTTCTCAGGAAGTTTAATCGCTGCATCTACTGCACCGCAGTAAGAATGACCTAATACTACAATTAACTTCGTACCTAAAACTCCAGAAGCGAATTCGATGGTTCCGTAAGAAGCCTGTGCCATTACTTGGCCTGCAGTACGTGTCACGAAAAGGTCACCGAAACCTTGATCAAACAAGATTTCAGCAGATACACGAGAGTCACTGCAGCCCACGATAGTTGCGAATGGTGCCTGACCTTTAGAAAGCGTGTTGATTACATCCGCATCCTGTCTTGGGTGGATACTTTTACCCTCCACAAAACGCTTGTTCCCCCACATCAACTTCTGTAGCGCAAAGTAAGGATTAGCACCCGCAGAATCACGGTTGATGATGTAGTTGTCCTTTCTCCACTGAGGGTCCGCATACAGTGCTTCCTTCTCTTTCTTGGCAGCTTGACCATCGCGCTGCGCTAAAGCTAGTCTCCTGTTAATACAGTGAGCAGGCATGTAAACAGGGTGACGTTTAATAGCCTGAAAAGATTGTTTTTTCTTGTAAACATATAATTGGATTTAATTCCTTGGTTATACGGTCAAGTTTTTAGAGAGTTGTTCTAAACGTAAGGCTTCGTCCTGTTTTGGTGATAAACGTTTAAAATCTGGATTTGTAATAATTTTTAAAGTGTATGTAAAGCGTAAAAAAGTAAATGAATAAAGTGATACTTGTAATGAGTGTATGTATTATCTGTAGAACAAAGAAAGTATTTCCTACCGTAAATAATTAGTCCATCTGATAAATAGGGTTATTAAAAATTAAGCCTTATTTTATAGGCTTTCATATAAAATAAAAAAAGAGCGCTTTTGTATAAAAGCACTCTCCTTAGGACTCAATTTATATTTTTCCTCGTTACAGCTGCATGTTGCTGTCGAATGCCTCCAGATAGTCTGCCACGCGGCGCACAAACATGCCCCCTAAAGAACCATCGACGACACGGTGGTCATAAGAATGAGAAAGGAACATTTTATGACGGATAGCGATGACGTCTCCCGTAGGCGTTTCGATTACGGCAGGCTTTTTCGTGATCGCACCGACCGCTAATATCGCAACTTGTGGCTGTGGAATGATCGGTGTACCCATTACATTTCCAAAAGAACCTACGTTTGAAATCGTATACGTACCTCCAGCAAGCTCATCTGGGCTCAGTTTATTATTTCTGGCACGTACTGCTAAATCGTTTACCTTTTTTGATAAGCCGCTTAAATTGTACTGATCTGCCTGTTTAATGATCGGAACGATTAAGTTTCCTGAAGGAAGTGCTACGGCTATACCAATATTGATATCCCGCTTCTTGATGATCCGCTCGCCATCCACAGAGATGTTGATCATCGGGAAGTCTTTAATGGCTTTTGCGACCGCCTCCACGAAAAACGGGGTGAAGGTTAGAGATTCCCCTTCACGCTTCTTGTAGGCATCTTTCACCTTATTTCTCCAAAGGACGATGTTCGTCACATCTGCTTCCACGAATGAGGTTACATGTGGTGAAATACGCTTGGAGTCTACCATTCGCTGTGCAATCATCTTACGCATGCGGTCCATTTCGATGATTTCATCTCCAGCACTGATGCTCACAGGCTGTGGCTTGGGCGCTGGGCTCGCTGCTGCACTCGCTGTCACTGGCGCTGCAGCTGCTGGGCTCTCGGCCGCTGGAGCCGGCGCTGCTGCTGGTGCTGAAGGCTGTGCAGGTGCCTCACCGCGCTTTTTCAAGTAGGCCAGCATGTCGTTTTTCGTTACACGTCCGTCTTTTCCTGTACCCGGAATGCCCGCTAATTCGGCAGCACCAATCCCCTCTTCCTTCGCAATACTCTGCACAAGCGGGCTATAAAAACGCTCATCAGAAACGGCTTCTGCAGGCGCAGCGCTCGCTGCCACCAAGCTTTCTGTAAGCGCCGGGGCTACCGTAGTCTGTGCCACTGCTGCGGTCTCTGCTGCTGGCTGAGAAGAAGCCGGGGTATCTACAGCCGCCGCATCCGTCTCGATGAGCGCGATCGGTGCCCCCACCGCCACGACATCACCTTCTTTTACTAATATCTTCTTTAAAATACCGCCCTCTATGGCCGGTACCTCTGTATCTACTTTATCTGTGGCGACCTCTAAAACCGACTCATCTTGCTCGATGGTATCCCCTTCCTGCTTTAACCAGGTTAGGATGGTCCCCTCTATAATACTCTCACCCATCTTGGGCATCACCATTTCTATCGTTGCCATAGTCTTTATTTAATTGGGTTTATTTCTGACTTATAAAATTATATTTTATTTTGGGCTTTTCAAAATCGAAAATAAAATTTTTATTCTGAAATATTTGCCAGCTCCTGCCGGAGCAAATTCAATACCGAAATCCCTGTTAGCCGAATATTCAGCCCTCGATCGGCTGTCAGCTGCAGTTTTTTCGTCCGAACGCCCTTTTCTGTTGCGCAGGCGATCCAAACGGTGCCCACAGGCTTTTCGGCCCAGCCACCAGAAGGGCCAGCGATACCACTGCTGGATAAACCGATGCTGGCACCGAACTGTCTTCGCACACCTTCCGCCATCTGAGCCACGGTTTCTTCGCTTACGGCACCCTTTTGCGCCAGCACCTCCTCGGATACATCGAGTAGACCTGCCTTATGCCGGTTATGGTACGGGATAATGCCCCCCTCGAAATAGGCGGAAGCCCCAGGAATCTCGGTGAGCATGTGGGCGATATAGCCACCACTACAACTTTCCGCCAGGGCGACTGTTTTCTTCTGCTGCCGTAAAAGTCGGCCCACAGCCTCCGATAGGCTATCGTCGTCATATCCGTAGATATACTTGCCTATAAGTGTAGAGCCGCTTCGATCTGCTCACTGACATCATGCACCAAGCTGTCTTGTTCCTCGCCGAAAGCCGATAGGCGCAGCTTGACATGCCCCAGTGAAGGTAAATAGGCCAGTTTAATGTGCGCAGCAAGGCAGCTTCCCAGTCTTGTAAAACCTCTGCCAGCCAACTTTCCCCGATGCCTACTGTCTTGATGACCTTATGGTAGATCATGGGCAGTCGAAAGCATTTTTTTAATTCCGGTAGCACGAAACTTTCCATTAGGTGTTTCATCTCGTAAGGAACCCCCGGCATCGACATCCAGTACGTGTCCCGCTCGTGGAACCACATGCCCGGCGCTGTGCCCATGCTATTCTCTACATAGCGGCAGTTAGTGGGCAGATGCGCTTGAAGCTCATTTAGGCGCGTGAGAGGACGGCCGCGCTTTTCGAAAAACTGCCGGACGGACTCTAGGGCCTCTGGTACCAAGGCCAACTTGCTGCCAAAATACTCGGCGAGCAGGGGCTTGGTCAGATCGTCATTTGTGGGGCCTAATCCCCCAGTGATGAGAACCACATCTGCCCGCGCTTCCGCCTGCCGAAAGGCAGCCAGCATATCCGTTTTATTATCTCCTACGGTCAGGCGAAGGACTACGCGCACGCCGATGCGATCTAGGTTTTGGCTGATCCACTGACTGTTGGTGTCTACGATTTGTCCGTAAAGTAATTCATCTCCTACAGCGATGATGGCTGCACTGACTTCTTGGTATGCCATATTATCTGACCCGTGTTCGGGTAATTAATTTGGAGAAAAGGCCAGGGAAAAAGCGTTTTAGCAGGACACCAAAGCGCTCTTTTCCGCCTATCGTGACTTCTTGTTTTTTCTTTCGAATGGCGCTTGCGATGGCTGCAGCACAGGCCGCTGCGGACATGCCATTCGCTTGGGCCTCGTCCATTTGGCCAAGCTGCTGGCCTTTGCCCGTGAGGGCGTTCACTGAAACCTGTGTATGGATAAAGCCGGGACAGATCAGCGTGACATGAATCGGATGCGGGTGCAGCTCGGCGCGTAGGGAGTCGAAAAAGCCATGGAGTGCATGCTTGGAGGCGGCGTAGGCAGAGCGATAGGGGGTTCCGAATTTTCCTACCAGGCTACTCACCGTAGCAATGTGCCCGCTGCGGCGCTCCATGAAATGGGGGAGGAGGGCCTTCGTGAGGGCGATGGTTCCGAAATAATTAACCTCCATGATGCGGCGGTCCACTTCCAGTTCCGTTTCTTCCACCAGAGAACGCTGGCTGATCCCCCCATTATTAACCAGCAGATCGATTTGCCCGAAAAAGCCAAGGGCCTGTTCGACATAGTGTGCCGCAAGACTGGTCTTGGCCAAGTCTAAGGGGAGTATCTGAACTTCTTCTGGGGAGCTGCACTGAGCGGCGACTCGGTTTAGGGCGGCTTCATTTCTGGCGGATAGGATGAGGCGATACCCCTTTAAGTTAAGGGTGTAGGCTAATGCTTCTCCTATGCCGGAGGAGGCGCCAGTGATCCAGGCTACGGGTTTTTTCATGTTTTTTTTCTTCGAACCAAGGTACGAAACCGATAGGGATAGCTGTGACACTCATCTGCTGGGTACCAGGGGCTCGCCGCTGTTTCCTGCCATTCTGCTTCCGGGAATGCCGGGAAGAAGGTATCCGCTTCAGGCTCGGCGTCTATCTCTGTGAGCTCTAGATGCGTGGCGTAGGGCAAGCCTTGCCGGTAAATTTCTCCACCACCGATGAGGAAAACGCACGTTTGGCCAGCGGCCTCGGCCCCTGAGAGGGCTTCTTCCAGACTATGAAAGACCTGATGCCCTTCGGGCAAAGTAAAGGAGGTGTTCCGGGTAATGACCGCGGATATCCTGCCCGGTAGTGGACGGCCTAGGCTGTCATAGGTTTTTCGACCCATGAGCATCCAGTGCCCCATCGTCAGGGCCTTAAAGCGCTTTAAATCTTCCGAAAGCTTCCAAGGCATCCCGCTCTTCAGCCCGATGGCCTGATTGCGAGCGGCTGCCACGATGATACGTATCTCCACAACTTTTTTTTAAAAATACCACTTTCCTTTTAGGGAACAAATCCTTTTGTGCTTAACTCACATAAAGGAGCAAGCCTTTCAGATAACTGGTTTCCTGGTGGAAAATGTTTACGGGATGGTCTCCGGGCTGTTCTACATGTTTTAGAATGCGCACTGTGCGACCGGCCTCTAGGGCTGCCGCGGTGATGGTATGGGTAAAGAGGGCCTTGTCCACGACCTGCGAGCAGCTAAAGGTAAACAGCAGCCTCCGGGCTTGATTTTACGCAGTGCTGTGGCATTTAAGCGTTTATAGGCTTGGACGGCCCGGTGGCGTGCCTTGATATTTTTCGCAAAGGCGGGGGGATCCAGCACGATGATATCGAAATCCTCAGCCTGAATTTCTTTTAAATAGGGAATGACATCGGCAGTAATAGCTTCATGCGCACCTTGTAACTCTGGGTTTAAGGCGATATTTTCATTCACCAGCTGGATGGCTTGTGCGGAAATATCCACGGAACAGACCTTCGTGGCTCCTCCTTTTAGTGCCGCCAGCGAAAACCCTCCCGAATACGAAAAGGTGTTGAGCACGCGTTTTCCTGCCGCCAGGCTGCCGAGCAGGGCTCTATTTTCTCTTTGGTCGATGAAAAAACCCGTTTTTTGGCCTTTTTCCACATCGATGGCATAGCGAATTCCGTGCTCCAAGGCGGTAAAATGCTGTTTTGCTCCCCATAGCCAGCCATTCGTGCAGGCATAATCGGAGGGAAGTGTTTCCTTACTTTTATCGTAAACCGCCTGAATGCTGTCACCCGCCACTTGGCGAATGGCTTCAGCGATTTCCGCTACATGGGCATGCATGCCTACATGGTGTGTCTGGATGACGGCTACTTGATCGAAAACATCGATGATCAGTCCAGGGAGGCCATCTCCTTCGCCGTGCACCCAGCGGAAGAGGTTGGTAGCGGTACCGCCCACTAAGCCCAATTCCCGCCGCAGCTGCCAGGCTTCGGAGAGTTTTTCTACCCAAAAATCCTGATTGATTTCTCTTGGACTAAAACTCAGCAGGCGCACCATGATGGAGCCGAATTGGAAGTGGCCTGTGGCCAAAGCCTTGCCGGAGGCGTCCGCCACGGTAACGAGACTACCGGAGTGCAGCTGCTCTACATCAGAGAGTATGGCGCCAGAAAATATCCAGTGATGTCTTCTGCTCAGGGAGATTTCTTTGCCTTTTTTTAGGCGGAGAATGGGATAGGTACTCATGATTCTGTTTGTTTAGGGGCTGTCCAGCTGCCGATTAGCATACCGAGTATACTGACACCGAGTGCGGGGATATGGGCATAGATAGGAAGGGGCACTTGTAATAAAATCAAGTAAGCGATCATGCCACCGATGATAGACCAGTAGGCGCCTCTTTCGCGGGCACCCTTCCAGTACAAGCCAGCGGTCAGGGGAACGAAGAGGGAGACCAGCAGGAGGATGGAGGCGTCTGCTACCAGTTCGTAGATATTAGCCTTATAAAGTGCCAGTGCGATCGCTACGATGGCGACACCCACAATGCTGAGGCGCAGGGCCCAAAGAAAGCGGCGGTCGCTCCAGTTTTTGCCCCAGATGGGGCGAATAATATTTTCCCCTATAACCGCTGCGGGGGCTAGCAGTCCGGAGCTAGTGGTACTCATGATGGCTGAGAGGAGTGCGCCGAAAAAGAGGATTTGGACGAAAAGACTGCTATGGTTAAGTACCATGGAAGGCAGTAAAAACTGCTTATCTTCCAGATAAAGTTCTGGATACAGGTATTTAGCTCCTAGAGCAATAAATAAAGGCAAAAGTCCCAGTGTTAGGTACATGCTCCCAGCGATGAGGGTGGACTGAAAGGCTACGCGCTCACTTTTCGAAGACATCACGCGCTGGTAGATATCTTGGGAGGGAATAGATCCGAGGCCTAAAATCATCCAGGCACCGAGGTAATTCAGCCATGAGACAGGATTCGAATCGGGAAGGACCTGAAAACTACCTTCTGGTGCGCTGTCCAGAATGACGCCGACACCCCCGGCATCTGCCGCTACCGTGTAGGCTACCCATGCCAGGCCGATGATGATCAGGGAGGTTTGGATAAAGTCGGTAATGGAAATGGCCCACATGCCACCCATATAGGTGTACACCACGACGATGACCGCACCGATGAGAACCCCTTCTGCTAAGGTGAAGTCAGTGATGCTGCTGAATATCAGTGCCATGGCGACGAGTTGTGCCGCCACGTAGCCGAAGTAGGCAGGTATCATGAAGAGGGAGGCCAGCAGTTCGATTCTGGGGCCAAAGAGCTTTTTATAGACGGCTCCGATGGTCAGCACGTCCATTTTGTACATGGGTCTGAGGTAGAAGAGCCCGAATAAAATGAGACACAGGGCGCCTCCGAAAGGGTCTTCGATGACCCCTTGTAGCCCATGCTCTAAGTACTCAGAAGAGGCACCAAAAATCGTTTCGGAGCCAAACCAGGTAGCAAAAAGTGCTGCAGAAGAGAGAAAAACAGGCAGTTGTCTGCCTGCTAATACAAAATCCTTCGAGCGTTTCACAAAGCGTGCCGTGTAAGCGCCCACGCCCAGTGTTAACGCGATGTAAACAGTAATCGCTGCTAGTAACAATTCCCCCTTTTCCCTTAGCTGTACATACTGGCCCGCAGGGCTTTGATTTCCTCACTTTCTAAATAATCGTCGTAGTTCATCCTGCGGTCGATTGTGCCTTCGGTGTGAATTCGATGATCCGGTTCGCAGAAGAAGTGACGAATGCGTGGTCATAGGAGGAAAGGAATACGGTGCCACCGAATTCAATGATGGCGTTATTGAAGGCCGTGATACTTTCGAGGTCCAAGTGGTTGGTGGGCTCATCGAGGATGAGAAAATTGGGGTTTTGGAGCATCATCTTGGAAACCATGCAGCGTACCTTTTCTCCTCCAGAAAGGACAGAAGCTTTTTTCAGCGTCTCTTCTCCTGTAAAGAGCATGCGGCCCAGAAAGGTACGTACATAGGCTTCTTCTTGGTTACTGCTAAACTGGGAGAGCCAGTCGATAAGATTCAGATCGCTCTTAAAAAACTCGGAATTATCATTAGGAAGGTAGGCTTTTTGGATGGTGACACCCCACTTAAAACTACCGGAATGGGCATTCAGGTCTCCCATAATCGTTTGGAAGAATTTCGTGACTGCCTGCTTGGTTTTCGAAATAAAGGCAATTTTATCCCCCTTTTCGACCATGAGGTTCACATCGGTGAAGTAGGTAGTTCCCGCTTCACGTAATTCGAGCGCTTCTGACATAAAAAGCTGGTCACCCGCTTCACGCTCCTGCTTGAACTGGATACCGGGGTATTTTCGTGTAGAAGGTTGTATATCGTCTACATTCAGTTTTTCGAGCATCTTCTTTCGCGCGGTCGCTGCTTGGACTTGGCCACGTTCGCCGAGAAACGCATGATAAACTCCTGTAGCTCTTTACGTTTTTCTTCTACCTTCTTATTCTGATCAGAGCGCTGTTTGGCTGCGAGCTGGGAAGATTCGTACCAGAACGTATAGTTACCCGAATAAATACGAATCTTAGCAAAATCGATATCGACGATATGCGTGGCAACTTCATCGAGGAAGTGACGGTCGTGAGACACCACAATCACTAAGTTTTTAAAATTAACTAAAAAGTCTTCTAGCCATTTGATGGTCTCTGCATCCAAGTCATTCGTAGGCTCATCGAGGATGAGGATGTCTGGATTTCCGAAAAGCGCTTGTGCGAGAAGCACACGCACCTTTTGGTTACCAGCTAAATTTTTCATCTGCTCATAATGGAGCTCCTCCGATATTCCAAGACCACTCAGGAGGGCCGCAGCATCTGATTCTGCGTTCCAGCCGTCCATCTCAGCGAACTCGCCTTCGAGCTCAGAAGCACGAATACCATCTTCTTCTGAAAAATCTGCCTTCATGTAAATGGCATCTTTTTCTTCCATAATGGCATACAGCTTTTTATGGCCCATGATCACCGTTTTCAACACTTCTACCTCGTCGAACTCAAAGTGATTCTGCTTGAGCACCGCCATACGCTGCCCAGGGGTAATCGAAATCTGCCCGCTGGTACTGTCGATTTCTCCCGATAAAATCTTTAAAAAGGTGGATTTTCCTGCACCATTAGCCCCGATCACCCCGTAACAGTTGCCCGGCGTGAATTTTACATTGACTTCGTCAAAAAGTGTGCGTTTTCCAAACTTTAAGGAAAGATTATCAACAGAGATCATACGTTCAAATTAGTCTTTAAGACTGCAAATGTACGGCAAAAACGATCAGGAATCAAAAATCATCTTAGGAAGGTTCATTATGCCTTCGAGTAGAAGCTATCGTGGATAAGTAAAGTTAAAAAAGGTGTCAATTACTCTGTCTCTAAAAACTCGAGCAGCTTAGGTATATCCTGCTGCTTTAACGGTTTGGTGAAATAATGTTTGACCTGCTGAAAACTCGTCGAGCGCGTGATATCGAGTGGATCCACGGAACTACTGAGCATGCAGACTGGAATTTCAGCAAATGCCGGTACATCCTGCATATTCATGAGCAATTCCCAGCCATCCATAATGGGCATATTAATATCCAAGATGATTAATCCTGGCAAACTTCCCCCTAATAGCCCTCGATTTAAAAAATCCCAAGCTTCGGCACCATTTTCTTTTATGATCAGCTCATCGAAACAGTCACGGTACTTTTCCAAGTAATTTTTACCGATTACTTGGGTTACGCGGTCATCCTCAACAAGTAAGATTTTTAAGGATTTCATGGTTTTACTCTAGTGGCTAAACTTTTGGACAGATGGGAGCTTGGAAAACCAAGATTCTTTTAACAAGGTAGAAAAAAAAAAGCCGCAAATACATGCGGCTTATCATTTTTTTCTTTTCACTTATTTTGTGCCTTGCGCTTCTAATCCCGGTGAGCGCTCCAGAAACTCCTGATAGAGTCGGATTTGTCTATTGCTCATCGGAACACGGTAACCCTGAATAAACACATGTTGAATCTGAGAACGGGTCTCGAAAGGATCGCCGGTAGCTACCAAAAGGGTAGCATCTTTGCCTTCCTGAATGCTACCCATGCGGTCATCTACCCCGAATACCTCAGCGGCATTTAGTGTGACCGCCTTCAGCGCTTCCTCTTTACCCATGCCATAGGCTGCAGCAAAACCAGCATTAAAAGGCAGGTTACGCGTATTTTCAGCATCGTTTGAGCGAATCACCACTTTTACACCCGCTTTGGCCATCTTTCCAGGGTTCGTATAGGCGGCATCATAGCGATCCGACTGCCGTGTCGGGATAGAAAGCATCGGCCCTGTGATGACAGGTAAGCCACTTTTCGCGATCTCTTCCGCCACTCTCCAGCCTTCTGCCACACCGGTTAGGATGGCACGAACCTTTTTCTCCTTGATCCATGCGATCGCATTGAGGATATCCTGTGCAGCATTCGCCTCCACTAAAAGTGGGAGCTCACCAGCGATCACTTTCGCTAAATGCTCCATCTCTGGATAGTAGGTCAGTGTAGCCCCTTTTTCGGTTAGCTCATGGTACAGCGTAGCCTTTTCCCACACCTCATTTAAGGATTTCTGGGCGAGGTCAGCTTCTTTCTTGATGTCCTCGTCCGAGCGTCTATCCCAAGTGGAACGGCGTGCCGAAGAAGGGAAGTTCAGCACCACACCTTTAAAACCTGCGTACATTTGATCCGGCGTATACCCGTTTAAATTAATTAATGCAGCCGTTCCGGGAAAGAGACCTCCAGAGGGCATGGCAAGGGTAGTAGTCACGCCACTAACACGCGTAACAGGGATGGCCACGGAGTTCGGATTCACCGCCGTAAGCGCCTGCATGTTCGGCTTGACATCGCCGATTTCCTGGTAATCCTGCGTTTCGGCCAGTGAGCCGACCTCCACTAGTCCGAGGCGGCTACCTCCATCCACGAGTCCCGGGTAGATGCTCAGGCCGCTACAGTCGATGACTTCTGCGCCTTCTGTAGATAGGTTTTGGCCTATGGCCAAAATCTTTCCGCCATCTAAAAGCACATCGGTATCCTTCAGAATAGGCCCACTAACGGTGTACACGGTGCCATTTTGTAATAAAAAGCGCCCACTTCGAGGCTTGACGAACTCGCCATCAAACTGCGCCCATAATAGGGTAGGCGTCAGTAGGGCGAAACTCATAAGTAGTATTCGTATAAATCGCATAATCGCTGGACTTAATGTTCGTGTTCAAATAAATTTCTACCAAAATTCGTGAAAAAGAAATCCACACCATGCATGCAGCGATGGTCATGCTCTTTTAAGAAAATCGGCTCTACACGATCTTCTGCACTCACTTTTAGGCGCATATCGTTGGGATCCTCATGGATGTCAAAATATTTTTTACCATCGATAAAGGTCATTTGTGGGATCGCATAAACCGAAAGGGGATGCGCATTGAAGATAACCAGGTCACCCTGCTTGCCTACCTCGATGCTGCCCACTTTATCGGCGATGCCCAGCTGCTTAGCGGGGTTTATCGTGATCAGCGCCAGCGTCTCCTCATCACTAAGCTCTCCGTAGCGCTGTGCTTTCGCTGCTTCATGGTAGAGGTGGCGAATAAGCTCTCCCGAGTCAGAATTAATGGAAGTAATCACCCCATTTTCAGTCAGGATAGCAGCATTATAGGCCGTGGAATAATAGACTTCAAACTTATAGGCCCACCAGTCCGCGAAAATAGAAGCACCCATCGTGTATTCGGCGAGTTCCGGAGCTACCTTAAAGCCTTCGTTTACGTGCGAGAAGACGATGTTGGTGATATCAAACTCACGACAAACCTTAATCAACATATAAATCTCATCTGCACGATAGGAGTGGCAGTGGATGATGACCTTGCCGTCTAAGATATCGGCCAGTGTCTGCAAGCGTTCGTCGTAGGCAGGTGGGGTAGCTTAGCGCCCGCCACTTTTCGCGCTTCTTCGTATGCTTTCCAGCGCGCTTGATACTGCTGTGCTTCCTTGAACCCATTTCGAATCACTGCTTCCACGCCCATACGGGTCCTTGGCTGCTTGTTGTTCCCCCGACCATGTACCCGCGTTGGGTTTTCGCCGAGGGCAAATTTAATGGTCCTCGGTGCATCCTGCATAAAGAGGTCTTCAGGATTATAAGTGCCATAGCGATGCTTTAAGGTGATATTTTCTCCACCGATCGCATTCGCTGAGCCGTGCATGGCATGCGAAATGGTCACCCCGCCTGCTAAAGCACGGTAGAGACCGATATCAAATGGATTGACCACATCGGCCATCTTCACCTCCGACGTGATCGGAGAGGTGGCCTCATTTACGGCATCTAGTGCCACGTGGGAATGGGCATCGATAATGCCAGGCATCACATATTTTCCCGTGGCATCGATCACCTGAACGCCACTGCTCGCACTCAGGTCTTTCCCGATGCGGCGAATGATCCCTTTCTCTACGAGGATGTCCGTGTTTTCTAATGTGCCCTGCGTTACCGTCAGAACAGTCGCATTTTTAATGAGCACGTCTCCCTTTGGGGTTTGCGCGAAAGCGCAAAAGGACCAGAGCGTGCAACATATACTGAGTATAAATGACTTTTGATACATCTGTGTGAAATTAAAGCGTTGGTTTTTTTTCAGCGCTAAGCGGAAAAGTGCCGAAATCAGCGATGTTCATCGTGCCGGTAAAATTACTGCCTGCCACATCTCCGCTCACGCGAACTTGCAGTTCCATCCCTGCGGCAGATACATCGAAGGAAAAGCGTAATTTGCCCTCGTTAAACTCGATGTTTTGCATGCTGGCGCTGGCTTTTCCGCCGCCTGCAGGGTCGTCATACGTAATCGTACCGGAGTAACTTTCACCTTCACGGCTAATGGTCATCGTGCCTCCACCACTTCCAGCGGGAGTCGTGCTTTCGTAGGTCCATTCGCCTGTTATGCCCGGGGCAGCTTGTCCATTACCGGAAGCCTTTTTCTTTTGGCTCACCTCATAATCGTATACGAAGCCATCTGCAATTACATGT
Organism: Nitritalea halalkaliphila LW7; assembly: GCF_000265075.1. Classification (GTDB taxonomy): domain Bacteria; phylum Bacteroidota; class Bacteroidia; order Cytophagales; family Cyclobacteriaceae; genus Nitritalea; species Nitritalea halalkaliphila. Next base: position 14,610 of record NZ_AJYA01000009.1, read on the forward strand.
TTGATCTGTGCTTCTTCCGAAAAAATAGGGGCAGTGCTAATGGTGAAGTTAGCTAATTTCCCTTTTTCGATACGTCCGATGAAGTTATCTACGCCGAGCATGCGTGCAGGATTCGTCGTGAGTGCCGCCAGTGCAGCCTCCTCTTTCAGTCCTGCAGCTACCATCTTGCGGATGGCTGGGAGCGCTTCGCCAGCCTTCGTCTCCATAGTGCCGAAGGCGAAGAGAATTCCATTATCCGCTAGGGTGGCTGCCTGCTTTACCTTTTGCGTGTAGGCCTCTTGAACTTTATCGAGGCGTGCCTGTACTTCTTCGGAGGCATCGTCGCCGGCGGCTTTCGGCTCCTTCGGAAGGGCAGGCTTGAGAACCACTCGCATCTTCGCTGCTTTCAGTTCGTCCACCAAGTAAGCGACATCATCTACGCCCAGAAGCATAAGATTAAAGCCGAGCTCCTTTTGTAAGCGCATCGCGCGCCGCGCCTCTAGGTCATTACTCACCTGAAAAGCTACTGTAAGCTGCTGATCTACGACAGGGAAAAGCGCTCTCTGAGTTTTGGTCACCTCGGGACGCTGCATGTTGCCGGCATTAGCAAAAAGGCGCTCATGGCGTGCTGCAAGCTCTGTATTTTTGTATAAGTCTCGGAATTTCGCCATCACCCCGAGGGGAGTTCCTGGGTACATGCCGCGTGCACCACGAAATTTTGCCACTGCGGTGACCTCTTTTCGAACACTATTGATGCGGTCTTCTTCTCCGAATACGACTAAGGCACTTTTTCCCGGCATCATGCCTCCCTGAGGGATCATGTGGCCTAGTGTAAAGCCCGCCTTACGTGCATCCTTGATCGCTTGATTTCGCATGTCCATGAAGTCGGTAACATCCATCCAAGGGCTGATGCCAGCGAGCTCATCCGGAGGTGAGGTGTAGTCGAAGTTCGATGGGCGTTCCCCCGCAGGTGGCGTGCTGACTCCAGCATAACTAGCCGCATCCAGAAAGCCCGCATAAATATAGAGGGAGTCTAGCTGAAGCGTCTGTGTGCCCGTCGGGACTTTAAGGTTTTTACCCACCTGCTCGATGAGCCCCTCATGAATGTGAATCTCTAATGCCTCCGGGCTTCTGCCTGGAGCGGTGACCACGTATCCTCCTTTTAATAGGTAGGAAGCCGTCACACGCCGCTTTGCACTAGGATCACTTTGCGCCAGCAAATTTCCTTCGGCTCCTATAAGGAAGCACAAAAAAAAATGCTAGTAAAACAGTTGAAATCCTGCTCATTCTTTCTAAATTATGGTGTAATTTGACAGTTAAATAGGCATGAAGATAAGAAAAGAACCTGCACACAAATACTGTTTTGTGTTGCCAATTCCTGATTATGGGAGGAAAGGAAAATAGTGTCCATCAGCGGAATAATACTGGGGCTCCCTGTAGGGAACTGATTTTGCGGACCAAACAATGCGCCTAAACCGGGGGTTAAAAAGGCATTCTAGTTAAGAGAAGTATTCAAATTATTTCAGTACCTTATGAGCTGAAAAAAATAAAAAATCGCCTTTTTTACGCTGGCGTGATTGGATTTATATGGAAAAGAGAGAGTTATTTAAGGAATTATATTCAAACATAGGGACCACCGGAGCGATTACGTTTAGCTCAAAAGCGCTTGTAGACAAGATGTTGTCCTATGCAGATTTTAAAGGAGCGAAACTAATCGTCGAACTGGGGGGCGGGGATGGCAGTATCACCAAAGGAATCATCGAGCGCATGGATCCGGATGCCACCTTGCTGGTATTCGAAATCAGTAAGGAGTTTTGTGACAACATGAAGCTGGAATTTCCGCAGAAGAATGTGAAGATCATTTGCGATAGCGCCGAAAATTTAGATCGCTACCTGCGTGGAAAACGGGCAGACCTCATCTTATCCTCCCTGCCGTTTAGCCTGATCCCTAAAGAGAGTCGCCAGCAGATTTACGCGAAAAGTCGCTCGGCAGTCAAGCATCAGGGTAAGTTTATCCAGATTTGCTATTCTTATCTGCTGCGGTTTCAGTTTGCCAAGCATTTCAAGCAGATTTCCACCTCTTTTACGCTACGTAATTTTCCTCCTGCTTTTATCATGGTTTGCCAAGCATGAGCACAAAAGCCGGCATAAATGCGCGCATCGTTCATGAGGCGATCGTTTTTTTAGCAGAGAAAAGGGGACGAGATGCTTCTTTCTGTCCTTCCGAGGTGGCCCGGTGGCTTTTCCCCCAAGACTGGCGCCATTTTATGGATGTCGTTCGTGAAGCAGCCTTCGAGCTATACCGAGAAGATGTCGTCCGCATCCTACAGGCAGGAGAGCTCGTTCCTAAAGATGAACCCGTGAAAGGCCCCATCCGAATCGCTAAGCGCTAGACTAAACTCTTTGGCTAGCGCAAATGTTACCCATAAAAACTAAGTATGAAAAACTGGTCCATTCTAATCGGGTTTCTGTTGGTCTACTTCGGAAATCCCTTTGGGGCTGCGGCCCAAAAAACGGCAACGAAAACCATGCAAACATCAGCGCTCCCAAAAACAGACGTTCAAGTGCCAGCAGGCATGGAAGTAGCTACCTTAGGTTCCGGCTGCTTCTGGTGCATAGAGGCGATTTATCAAGATCTCAAAGGCGTGCATGAGGTGCGCTCGGGATACAGTGGTGGGCATGTCGAAAAGCCTACCTACCGACAAGTGACCAGCGCGACCACTGGGCATGCAGAGGTCATTCAGTTTTACTTTGACCCGGAAGTGATTTCCTTTAAAGAGGTGCTTGAAATATTCTGGTCTACCCATGATCCGACTACTTTAAATCGCCAAGGTGCCGACGTAGGCCCGCAGTACCGCTCGGCGATCTTTTACCATTCGGATGAGCAGCGCGCACTGGCGGAGCAGCTCAAGCAGGCACTAGATAAATCGGGGGCATTTCCGAATCCGATCGTGACGGAGGTAACGCCATTCACGAATTTCTATGTGGCTGAGGATTACCACCAAAACTACTTTAAAGACAATGGCGCGCAGCCTTACTGTCAGGTAGTTATCCGACCGAAGGTGGAGAAATTCCGAGAAGTCTTCGCGGACAAATTAAAGTAAAGCCGTATCTTTAGCCCAATTCAAAAAATCGTAAGCATGAAAAAAAGTAGCCTGATTCTCCTAGTCTGTTTGGCCTTCGCCTGCCAGCCTAAGGAAGCACAAGAAAACACAGCTGCCGCAGGGCAAGATAATCTGGAACTCGTCGGAAATTTCGGCGCCCCTATTGAAGACGCCGACGCGGTCAGCACCTTGGAAATGGTTCAGAACCTGCGTAAATCGGGTACCTTCACCGGTCGTGTGGAAGGGAGGATCGTTGATGTCTGCACGAAAAAGGGATGCTGGATGACCTTGGAGCTCCTGATGAGCAGTTTGTGCGTGTAACCTTTAAGGATTATGGCTTTTTCGTGCCTACGGATGCTCATGGGGCCTTCGTGGTAATGGAAGGAGTAGGGAGCATCCAAACCACAGATGTGGCTACGCTTCGGCATTACGCAGAAGATGCGGGTGCTTCTGAAGAAGAAATCGCTAAAATTACAGCCGATAAAGAAGAACTAAGTTTTGAAGCGCATGGTGTCATCGTTAAAACGGCTAAGTCGTAAGCCTGCCGCAGGCATTCTGTATGGCCTGGTACTTTGGGCGGCTTTCGTGGCCTGCGCTGCAGAGCAGCAAAAGGAGGTGCTGGATGTCCCCGTAAAAGAGGAAATCGAGCCTTCCACCATCCGCTACCCGAATGAAAGCGCTCCCCTAGCCTGGGCCATGCGCGGACTTTTCGAAGACTTCGAAGAGGTGCGCGATGCGCTGCGCGAAGGCCAACGACACCTCATAGACATCGAGCAGCATATCACTTGGATGGAGGCACAACCCACCGACCCGAAGGTGAAAACAGCTGCCTTCGAACAGTATGCCCAGCTCTACATAAATCAGATAAATCGTTTCAATGAGGAAACAGATGCGACGTTATTGGAAGGACATTATAAGGCCATCCTAGAGACCTGTTTGGCATGCCATGCCACCTACTGTCCCGGTCCGATGAAGCGCATCCGATTACTAGAATTAGACGCATAAATGGCCATAGCATTAGATAATTTACGTGTAGGAAGATGTTATTCCTTTAAAAACTACGGAGAAAACCGACGTTTGCGGGTGTTAGCACGCATCAGCAGAGAGGATTTCGAGGTAGAGGACCTCGATACAACCGAAAAATACACCTTAGAAGAGCTACTTCGCTATGGAAAAGGGAAAGATTACGCGCTTTTCGAGCTGGACGAGCACGATGATTAATGGGACTTCGCCCGTTTCTTAACGCATCGAGAAGTGCTCGAAGTTTATCCCCTCACAATAAACAAAAAAGGTGTCAGTGGTAACGCTGACACCTTTTTTATACAGTTAGCATGCATGTCTCTTATATCTCCTTACTTATGGAAAGTTCGGAAGCCTGGTTCATAAATGATACGCATGAAGGAGCTAAGTCCTACGAATTCATTTCTATTTACAGGAATACCCGTAACGATACCGATGAGTAAGTTTTCTGCTAGCCCCAGACGCATCTGCGGACGCAGGACATGGCTCACGCCAAAGGAGTGTACCTCGGAGTTCACTTCCACCCCGATGAAATTTCGGGTTCCTGTGATCATGTAATGAAAATTACTATTGATTTCATAAACTACCTCACTACGCTGGCCGAAATCCCGGATAATTCGCGGGCCAGTGTACACGAGCGTATGGTAATTAGAGCCCCAGCGTTTAGCCGCAATGAAAAAAGGATTGTAAATATTTCCTTTAAATACATTGTCCCGCGTTATCTGGTTCAGGTCTACGAACTCGAATTCATGGATATAGCCTAGCGCCAAGGTGGTTTTAGCTTTTTCGGAGACGAAAAAAGACCACTGCGCCGCGAGCTTGAGCGATTCTACGCGGTTAGCAGGTACCTCAGGTCGGGCATTTTCTGGAAAATTTCGGTTCGCTGAGTACAAGGTCACAGGAACTTCGATCTCCAATCCCAACCGGTCGATCGGCGCCCACTCATACTCGATCAGTGTCTCAAATTCGGTAAATCCTCTTCGATCCGTCATGCCAGCGCCCACGTTCCATTCCTTTTCCCCCTTTCGCGCCCCTAAGTCACGTATCAAGTCAATGTACAAGGGTTCCGCATGGAGAACCTTCGGCTTCAGGCGCGGCTGATCTTCCACCTCGGCGATAAACATACTGTCTAATAGCATGCGTTCGTACTTCGCACTGTCCAGCTCAGACTGCTGACCATATCCCCATATGCTGCTGAGCATGAGGATACTAAAGAAGATTGTTTTTTTCATGTTCGTTTTAAAACGGCGCAATGTTACTTGCTTTTTTCCACATTTAGGAGTTAAATACTGTTAACACTTAGAAAATTAATCCTATCCCAAGCTCTACGCGGTCGGCTTCTTGAAAGCCTGTGGCGCCAAGTTGCTGCGGAATTGATAGTTGCCCTTAAAGACGAGATTTCTTTTCGGGCGGTAATTGGCTCCGATACTGATTATTTCCAGGTTTTGACGTTCGAAGTTGATGGCATCTAAACCCGAAGCGATTCCCGCATGGGTGTCTAAGCGTTCGTAACGAACCCAGATCGGAAGACTTCCTTTTAGCGCTTTATTCGGAAATAAGCTGAAAAGGTTGTACCGTGCTTCTGTATAATAACCGAAAGTTTCTTGCCCGATTAGTTGCTGAGAAAGAAGGAAAAGGCGATCCGTCTGGGTCATATTTCCGGTCATAGCCAGACCGAATAGGGATAGATTTTTCCATTCATAGCCGCCAAACACACTGTAGAGCTGCACGATGGGATCCAGCGGGCTGCCATCGGGAAGCATGCGCCCTCTGCCCGCATTCCCGTAATAGCCGCTAAGACCAAATTTAATACGCTCATTTCCCGTGTATTCTACTTTTCCATTGGCCGCCAGGCCGCTGAAGTCTAAGCTATGGAAGCGTCCCCTTCGGATCCAAGTTCCCTCCACCATTTCAGCCGCATCCAGCCCCTTAGTCAGCCCCGCATTATACTCCCAGTTACCGCTAAGGACACTTCCGTAGAATAAAACCCCTGTTTCCAGCCACTGGGTGGGAGAGATGAGACGCTCCACCTCTGGCCTGTTCACAGAGTAGAAGGCAGTGGGCTCCTCATTGATATTGACATAGCCGATGGGCACGGGATAGTTACCCACGCGCACATTAAACTGAGGGGCAAACAAATAGTCGAATATCCACTCAAAATTCAGCTCTGTACCCAGCTCTCGAAAGCCATCATGCAGCAGCTCGGCTTGAATTTCCGAGTTGAAAATAAACTTATCCGTAATTTTATACCCAAAATAGAGCCCCAAGCGGTATAAATTGGTGTAATTTAGCTCTAAATCATCCCCGCGCGTGCGATCTCCTAAAAAGCTGACACTGTTCAGCTCCAGAAATCCACTTATGGAGTAGCGTCGGTCAGCATGGTAAATTTTAGAAGCAGCATTCGCCAGGCCCGGCTGCTTGATGTATTTCAGCTCTTCGATGAGCTTCTCTTTGGTTTCCACAGCGGCGCTATCAACTATTGGCTCGACCTGTTCGACCGTATTTTTATCTTGTGCATAGAGGGATGTGCTGAAAAGTGCCATATAGCTAAGGAGCACTCCCAGAATCCGTAGGGTATTCATAGGGATTTTTGTTTAAAGGGTAAAGACATGCATATAGGCCCCACTAGAGTAGCTGTGGGGTGGTTGGTAGGTGCCAAAAGACACCTGGCCTGCTATGCCTTAGCCTTTAGGAGGTGGAGAGAGCACCTCGAAAAAAAGTTGATAGTGAAGGGTCTCCTTTACTGGCGTGCGGTAAGCACGGTCCTGACCACGCAGGGTAGGAGAAAGGGTTAGAAAAAGTGCCTCTAAGCGAATTTTTACATCCGATAACTTTCTTTTTTCATGGGGCACTTCCGTGTCCGGAATCGTTTCCTCATCCATTTCGAAAACATACTCCAGCACCAGTTCTGCGAGGGAGTCGATCGGATCATGGTGTCCTAAGAGAGCCGAATCCTGCATGGAAGCATGGTAAAAGTTAGCACTCAGGTTGATGAAATTCACCAAGAGAAGATACTTCATCCCCTGAATAAATTTCTTTGGTAAACCGAGTACACGTTTTTGGCTCATATAACAAAATTAGTAAAAAATAAACAAACCCTCGAAAGGTCTCCATTATAATCCTGTTAGAGTCAGCAGAGGTTTAGAAGTTCAGGCGTATTCGTGATTCCTGTCACCAAGAAGCGACTAATTATTTTGTATATTTACGGTATGAGTAGTAAGAACACCCCCGAAACCACACCTTTAGTCTCTGCCATGCTCGGAGGCAAGTGCCCGAACTGTAGAACAGGCTCTCTTTTTCCAGCACCACTATACAGTTACCGGAAGTTGTCCGATGTGCACCACAAGTGCCCTGCCTGTAATGTGGTCCTCACACCGGAGCCGGACTTTTATTATGGCGCGATGTACATTAGCTATGCCTTCTCTGTAGCCCTGGTCATCACCGGCATGGTTGCCATTAACATCTTGGTAGGTCGGCAGGAGTTATGGGTGTATGGGGTCGTCATCGTGGTGGCGAATGCGCTACTGACCCCTTTTATGCTACGCTATTCGAAAGTACTTTACCTATATGGGGTCGGAAAACTCTCTTATGATGCGAATTGGCGACAGAAACTTCAGAAGAAATAGAGGACTTAACCTTTGGCCCTCTCGGGCCAAAAAGTAAAAAGTCGGCTACCTAAAATAAGGAGCCGACTTTCTATTTTAAATGCGCTCATGTACGCATTAGCGCTTATACACGATAACTACCAGGAGTTAACCGGCCACTACACCTGCTGCCTCAAGAAGAAACTGATGCATGCGGTAGTTTTCCATAAAATGCGGCATGGCTTCAGCACCTGGCCCGAACATGGCGAGCTCCACATGATCCGCCGAGTGATTGGTGCCCGCCCACTGCACATTGGTATGCTTGGCCTGCATCGCTGCGAAATCAGCAAAAGGAAGATTTCCGGGGTTATAAAGCTCCTTACTGTCCTTGTTGTAGCGAGAAAGGATCGCACGTGCATCCTCTTCATTCAAGACGATACGCTGCTTGGCCTCGATCAGCTCGATCACCTGTGCAGGGGTATAGTTTTGTGTAATCTGATTCAGTACCCACTCATTTGTGGCAGTCGTCGAAAACAGCTTTTCGAAATTTTGATTTGCTTTAGACCCATAGAATAGGCCTGGATTAGCATTTCCATGATCAGTCGTCGCCACTACTAAGGTCTCGCCATCCTCTGCCGCAAAAGCTAAAGCTACAGCAAGCGCCTCATCAAAATCCACTTGGTCGTAAATCAGTGCAGGGGCATCGTTCGCATGAGCCGCCCAGTCCACCTTGCCACCTTCGACTTGCATCACGAACCATTCGGGTTTTGGATAGATTTTGAATAGCTAAGCGCGTCATCTCTGCCAGACTCGGTACTTTTTCTTTTAGCTCAGGATCATTTTCGCGGTCGATGGCATAGGGGAGACCATCGTCTGAAAATACCCCTAAAAGAGGCTTACTGCCATCACTGGCCAGCATTTCCGCCTTCGTACGCGCGACATGGAAGCCTTTATCCGTAAACTCTTGAAATAAATTGCGCTCATCCTTGCGCGCCGCCGGCGCAAAGAAATTGGCTCCGCCTCCCATCATCACATCAAAACGCAGGTCTAAATAATCGACAGCGATCTCAGGTTGGGAATTACGGCTATTACTATTTACACAGAAGGCTGCAGGGGTAGCATGGGTGATGGTTACGGAGGTGACACAACCTACCGCCTTACCTGCTGCTTTAAATTTTTGTAAGATAGGTGTGGGACGCTCTCCATTCGGGCCCACGTTCAGGGCGCCATTATTTACGCGCATGCCACCACCCCAGGCAGAGCCAGCCGCTGCCGAATCTGTGATCCATGAGTTGGCAGACTGCGTATCCATAAGTCCTCTACGCATGATGCCCTGCTCGTAGGCGCTGATCCATGTGCTGGTACGTCCTAACTTATGCTTCATCAGAATATTGGCCATATTTAAGGTGCCATGCTCATTCCGTCACTTACCAGAAAGATAATGTTTTTCGCTTCCCCTTTACGTGCACGGTATTTTTCAGCAAAAACGGGGCTGGCAGTCCCCAGTGTACCCAGTCCTAAAGTGGTTAGGAAGCCATTTTTAAAGAAGTCTCTTCTTTTCATGAGAATGTAGTGTTACGCGTGTTACGTCGTTTCAAGTTGTCCAAAGATAAGAAAATCTTTTTTTCTACCGAGGTGAAGCTTTTTTAACGCTATGTTCATGTAGCCGTAATGTAGGAAGAGAGGATCAGTGGTAAAGCACTGTTTTTCAAACTCCTCAAGATAAATTTCCCAACTTCTTTTTTGAATTTTCGTTTCTCAGCTCATGAGTATCTTTCTTTGGCGGATCGTAGCGGCGGGCTTTTTTATCGTAGCGGGTGTGAATCACTTCGTTATGCCTGAATTTTATTTGCCGCTTATTCCGGATTATTTGCCCTATCCCGTCCTCTTAAATGCGCTCTCAGGACTGTGGGAAATCGTAGCCGGAGTAGGTTTATTATTTACGAAGTACCGTAGAAGCGCAGGCTGGGCCTTACAAGTGCTACTGCTGCTGTTTATTAGTTCACACATTTATTTCATTCAACAGGGGGCATGTGTGTACGAAGGTCTTTGTGTTCCTATGTGGGTGGCTTGGTTGCGGCTCCTCTTATTACACCCGCTGATCATGTGGCTGGTTTGGCGCGTGAGCGCGCAATAAATTTTTTCTAATTTTTTTTTAACATGAACACAAAACCGAGAACAAAAAGATTCCGTAGGTAGTTTAGAGCGTACTATTAATTTATAAGTGTATTATTGTGATACACTAAGATATTATACTTAAAACCCTACAAAAATGGTAGGAATTATAATCATTGTATTACAAGTCTTGAATCAATATTAGATTTGGATAGTGATATAACTGAAGTTTGAAAACTCTATTACCTAAATAAATCATGAAAGAAGTAATGTCTAATGTGCTGATCCTGCTGCTAGGAACGTCGCTCGTTTACGGCATGGTATCACAAGAAGTAAAATCTTCCGAATCCATTGTGGGTGTCTGGAAGGAAGTTGCATGGGAATACGAAAAGTTACCCACAGTGCGTGATCAAGAGCTCAACTATGATCTCTTGGATACACGAGAGCTACTTGGTCAACAAGTCATTATCCATCAGGGAGAAACATGGGAATTTAATCCTGACGGTACCATGAAAATTTACCTTAAAGATGGGGATGTAGAGAAAACCAATTACACCATCAAAAGAAGAGGTGACCTACTTCGCATTCAGCATGGTGATGACCTCTTCGAAGCCTATGAAATTCGTGAGCTTTCCGATGAGCGCATGGTCATACACTTCCATGCAGATGTATTCGCCAGAGGTATCGTTAAGCTCACATTCGAAAGAATATAACCTACACAAACCTATAAACCTCTTATTTAGTAAAGATTCGCGTAAATTATGTTAAGAAAATTTAGTAGCGCCCGTTCACTTACAGACAACATTCAACTAGGAGCACTTACCGCCTTCGCAGCGGGAATGGTTAACGTAGCCTCCTTAATCATTTTCTTCGCCTTCACCTCGAACGTAACAGGTACTTGGGCCATTCTCGCAGAAGAGATTTCTAAGGCCAACTGGGGGCAAGTTGTTATTGTTGGAACTTGGTTGTTCCTTTTCTTCTATGGAAATTTTGTCTCTAATTACTGCGTGATCTCCATTAAAAAATCAAATTATCTCTCCCACGCCATTCCGCTTGTTTTAGAAATCTTGTGCGTCGTGGGTGTTGGTATCTATGGTATTTATTACTATGGCGAGACACTCAGAGAGACAGAAATCTTAGTTGGCGTCCTGCTATTTGCTATGGGTATTCAAAACGGTCTAGTAGCGACCATTTCGAATGGTGCCGTGAAGACCACCCACTTGACAGGGCTCACCACCGATATGGGGATTTTGGTTTCTATGCTAACGAAGAAAGAATACCGCGAGCAAGAAGCTGTGGTTAATAAATTCAAGCTTCTATCTTCTATCCTGGTGGGCTACATGGCTGGAGGTGTTTTCTCTGGTTACTTATACTGGAATATTGGATTTAGTGTTTTCTTCGTGACAGCCATCTTCTTGCTTTTTGTGCTTTCTTATGATTTCATCAAGTTCAGACTACGATTCATGAGAAGAAAAGCCGAAATGCCTGCTGCTGCACAAAGTGCCTATAGAACACAATAAGAAGAGGTACCGTCAACCGCCATCTTCTCTATCGCGACCTTCGGGTCGCGTTTTTTTTATTAGGGGATAATAAGCGGTGTACTGCCTGACCACTCGAAGCTTTCCCCAGTTATGGTAAATACTTCAAAGCGTAGCTGAATGCGTGCCGGGGCGCTCGGAATACGAATAAATCGTAGCTGGTTAAAGCGTGAAGTTCGACTAAAATCCCGCCAGCGCTGCACCGTGGAGCCATCGTTTCGAACAAATAAAAAGCTGATATCATCTCCGACCTGCAGATCTTCAAAAGGGCTCAGCAGAAAGATACGGATGTTCGACACATTGTTCACCTGAAAAACAGGACTGCAGTCCAAACGCGTTGGTCTTGAACCAAATAACCCATCGCACCAGAACTGCTAGAATCAAGTAAACGAAAAAAATCTGCCGGCCAAAAGCCCGCACGAGCAGGTAAAAGCGTTTCCTCCTCCTCTTGCGCATCGAGCGCAAAGCCAAATGCTAGGTTCAAAAATAAATCTTGAGCTGAAACGGTATCCGCTGGCGTCAACCAGCTATCCGCACGGAGAGGTCCGAACCGCACATCGTCTATCCGCACCATTTCGGTTTGGCGAGCTTGCAAACAGTCATCAGGAAGTAGCGGGTCTTCGAAGGAACAGGAAACAGCCATACATCCTATTCCACCAATTAGCCAAAGGGCCAATATGCCATCTGTATATCGGGTTTTCGCAGGCATTTTTCTCTTAATTTAGGAAAAATTGCCCACTAAAACATAATTTTTACTGTAAGCGATCGAAAAAACACCATTCAAGCGCCCTAGGCCCGCACCTGTCCCGTCCCGAAAACCTGCCATTTATAGCTGCATAGTGCCTCCAAGCCCATAGGGCCCCGCGCATGTAGTTTCTGCGTGCTGATGCCGATTTCAGCCCCAAGCCCAAACTGCTCTCCATCGGTAAAAGCGGTAGAGGTATTTACATACACGGCAGCCGCATCGACATGGGTGAGAAACTGGGCCACCGCCGCTGCATCATGACTTAAAATGGCCTCACTATGCCGACTACTGTAGCGATCGATTTGCGCGATAGCGCTATCCACATCTTCCACTACATGTACGAGCAGCTTCAAGGATAAAAACTCGCAGCCAAAATGTTCGGGTAGCGCCTCCTTCACCAAGCTAGAGCGGAACTCCTGCTGCTGATACACCTCCCATGCCTTTACATCCAGGAAGAGCTCCACCTCATGTGCCACAAAGGCCCGCACCACCGCACCCAAGCGGGGGAGGTTGTCTACATCTAAGAGCAAGCAGTCCAGGCTATTACACACACTTGGACGCCGCGTTTTCGCATTCAGCAGGATGGGTAGCGCTTCCTCCGGCGGCAGGGTTCCATCCCAGTACGTATGCACGATACCTGCTCCCGTTTCGATGACGGGAACCTTAGCATGTGCACGGACATACTGAATCAGGCCCTGGCTTCCTCTAGGGATCACGATGTCTACTAACCCTTCCGCCTCTAAAAGTGCCGTGGTCTCCGTGCGGGCGCTGCCCAAAAGCGCAAAAGCAGCCACAGGCAATCCCGCCGCTGCCAAGCTGGCACAAATGAGCTGAAAAAGCGCTTGATTACTGTCCTGAGCGTCCGAGCCCCCCTTAAGCACCAGCGCATTCCCAGACCGTAATGCCAGTGCGAATACATCGATAGTCACATTCGGGCGGGCTTCATATATAACCCCGATTACCCCTAAAGGCACGCTGACTTTCTCTAAGCGAAGTCCATTCGGTAGTTTCCGCTGTTCGAGGATTTTGCCACAGGGGAGGGGAGCAGGGCCACATTTTCTAAAGAAGCGGCGATACCCGCGATCCGCTCAGCCGTCAGCAGCAAGCGGTCATAACGTGGATCTTCCGGCGACATCCGGGCCAAATCCCTTTGATTGGCTTCTAAAATTCCAGGTGTCTCGCTTACTAAAAGGTGAGCCAAATGCCGGAGACAGTCCACCACGGCGCTGTCCGAATAGGGGCTTAGCTGTTTGGAAGCCGTTTTAACGCGCTGAAGTATCTGTTGGGTATTCATCATGGTGAAAGAGGTACAGGTAATTGATATGAATAAAAGGGCGCGCATGCTGTTCACCGATGCGCTTTAGGGCTTCCTCCGCAGGATATTCTGCCCGTCCGAGGCCGATCGCCTGCCCAGCAGCATCACAGATCTGCACGATATCTCCCTTTTCGAAGCGTCCGCTTATACTTTCTATGCCCACCAGCAGCAAGCTACCCCCCGCCGGCTGCAGAAGCGCTTGCTGGGCACCTGCATTTATTCGGACCTCTCCCTTATAGTAAGCCGAACCATAGGCTAGCCAGCGCTTCGCGGCATCCTGTTTCTTTTGGGGGTGAAAAAAAGTAGCCATTGCCTCTCCACGGTAAATTTTACCTAAAATTCCACCTTCTTTACCATTGGCGATGTAGACGCCGATGCCGAGCTCAGCAGCCTTTCGCGCCATCGCCAGTTTAGAGGCCATACCGCCCCGCCCGAAGCTGGAACCCTGTGTGATTTCTACCTCCAAATGCTCTCCTGGTTTCACATGCACCTCGCGGATAAGTTGACTTTTCGGATCACTCGGAGCCCCCGTATACACTCCCGCCACATTCGTCAGTAAGACCAGGGTATCCGCCTGACACAGTGCCGCCGTCAGCGAGGCGAGCTCGTCGTTATCGGTAAACATCAGCTCTGTAATCGCGATAACATCGTTTTCATTTATGATGGGCACGATCCCTTGGCTGAGAAGTCCCTCCATGCAGCGCTGCATGTGGACATAATGCTTGCGGTCCCGGAAATCTTCCTTGGTCACCAGCAACTGTCCGATGCTGAGCCCATGCCGCTGAAAAGCGAGGCATAAGCCTGCATAAGCGGAATCTGCCCGACCGAAGCGAAAAGTTGGCGGCGCAGAACAGGGTCGGCCTTACCCTTTAAGCTTTTGGACTGTCGTCCAAAGGCCACGGCCCCCGAAGAAATTAAAAGCACCTGAACGCCCATCGCCATCAAGCCGGCGATTTCATCTACCAGTGCCTCCAGTCGCTCGAGGTCAGGGGCGCCGCCTGAGGTGGTCAGTACATTTGAGCCGATTTTGATAACGCAGCGTTTCAATACTATGGAATCGTTAGTGGAAAACAAAAATAGCAATTGAAAGCGTAATCATTTAAGGAATTTACTATTGATTTTAAAAAGAAATGTAGAAAACACCGTGAAGGGCATAAAAAAAGGCGAAATCCGTAGATTCCGCCTTTTGAAAATAGGTCCGTGAAAGGGCTTACATCATGCCACCCATGCCACCGCCACCCATAGGAGGCATCGCAGGGGCATCTTCTTTAATGTCAGCGACTACACACTCAGTAGTTAAAAGAAGGGCAGCGATAGAAGCTGCATTTTCTAATGCTAAGCGTGTTACTTTCGTAGGATCGATTACGCCAGCCTCGAATAAGTCTTCGTAGCGGTCGTAACGGGCATTGTAACCGAAGTTGCCTTCACCCTCTTTGATTTTATTAATAACCACAGAGCCTTCACCACCTGCGTTCTCTACGATCGTTCTCAGTGGAGCTTCGATCGCGATGCGCACGATGTTAATCCCTGTATCTTGGTCTTCATTTTCGCCTTTTAAGCTATCTAGAGCAGCAGAAGCACGGATTAGCGCCACACCACCACCTACTACGATACCTTCTTGAACCGCAGCGCGTGTCGCATGTAAAGCATCATCTACGCGGTCTTTCTTCTCTTTCATCTCTACTTCAGTAGCAGCACCGATGTAAAGGATAGCTACACCGCCAGAAAGCTTGGCCAGACGCTCCTGTAGTTTTTCTCTGTCGTAGTCAGAAGTTGTCTTCTCGATCTGTGCCTTGATTTCGTTAATACGCGCCTCGATAGCACCTTTGTCACCAGCACCGTTAACGATCGTCGTATTGTCCTTATCGATGTTTACCTTTTCAGCATTACCGAGGTAATCGATCGTCGCATTCTCTAACTTGTAGCCTCTCTCTTCAGAGATAACAGTACCACCTGTTAAGATCGCGATATCTTCTAACATGGCTTTTCTTCTGTCACCGAAACCTGGAGCTTTTACAGCCGCCACCTTCAGTGCGCCACGGATTTTGTTTACCACTAGGGTAGCTAAAGCCTCGCCATCTACGTCTTCCGCGATGATCACAAGCGGTCTGCCAGACTGCGCTACTGGCTCTAAAACAGGAAGTAATTCCTTCATAGAAGAAATCTTCTTGTCGTAGATTAAGATAAATGGATTCTCTAATTCAGCCTCCATTTTCTCAGTGTTCGTCGTGAAGTAAGGAGAAAGATACCCACGGTCGAACTGCATACCTTCTACCGTTTTTACTTCCGTTTCAGTACCTTTCGCTTCTTCTACGGTGATGACACCATCTTTACCCACTTTGTCCATCGCGTCAGCGATCATCTTACCGATCTCCTCGTCTGCGTTAGCAGAAACTGTGGCGACCTGCTCGATTTCCTTAGAAGTAGAAATGTCTTTAGAGTTCGCCTTCAGTGTGCTTACGATAGTAGCTACCGCCTTATCGATACCTCTCTTCAGGTCCATAGGGTTAGCACCAGCGGCCACGTTCTTAATACCTGCGTTAAAAATCGCCTGGGTTAACACAGTAGCTGTCGTCGTACCATCACCTGCGTTGTCAGCCGTCTTTGAGGCTACTTCTTTTACAAGCTGAGCACCCATGTTCTCGATAGGCTCTTCTAGCTCGATTTCCTTCGCTACAGATACACCATCCTTGGTGATTGTCGGAGCACCGAATTTTTTGTCGATGATTACGTTACGACCTTCGGGCCCAAAGTTACTTTTACAGCGTTCGCTAAGGCATCTACGCCTTTTTTCAGTTTATCTCTTGCGTCAGTATCGAAAAAGAGTTCTTTTGCCATTTTTTTCTAATTTTTAGAGTTTAAAGGGTTTAATTAAATGATCGCTAAAATGTCTGCTTCACGCATGATCAAATAGTCCTGACCATCAAAGGACAGTTCCGTACCGGAATACTTTCCGTAAAGTACAGTGTCACCCACTTTTACAGTCAATGGTTCATCTTTCTTGCCATTTCCTACTGCTATCACAGTGCCTTTCTGCGGCTTCTCTTTAGCAGTGTCCGGAATGAAAAGACCAGAAGCGGTTTTTTCTTCAGCTGCAGCAGGTTCTACCAGAACTCTATCTGCAAGAGGTTTGATGTTAACGTTTGACATGATTAAATTATAAATTAAGGTTGATTGCTTGTTTTACCTCTTGCCCATGAGCGATTCTTGTGCCAATTCTCCTAAACCGCTGGAGACTGCCATAAAGTCGCTTCTTCTTGTGGGTGTTTGTTGACTAGTGTAAAATTTGACTTTTTTTAACTGTCAAAATTTCAAAAGCATTTGCTTAATTTGTCCGAACTCCTTAAATTCCAAATCTAGTATTAACTAAATTATGGAAAAATTAACTGACAACTGGATCGCCGAGGGCTGGATGGACATGGAATACAAAAAATACCTGCTTCTGGCCTACCTAAAACATGTCTCTGGGCGCTTTCGAGAGGTTAAATTATACCCTCCGCTGGCAGATTTAATTTACCACTATCAAAAACTGACAAGTATGCAGGCCCAAAAGGACCGCTTGCGCGATGCCTTTCCCAAGCGCATCCTCGGCCCGGACCCGGAAAAAATGGCGTGGAAGTATGGAAGTGCCATACCAGACGATGAAGCCATACAAGTGCTCGAGGAACTGCTCCATTACGCGATCCCGCAGCTAAAAAAATACATCGAGGAGGGGAAAACGATTTACGATTTCTTAGAAGAAGAGATGGAATTTAGTCCCGTAGGCATCACCCCGCTATACCGTCAGGAAGGCTACGCTATCTTAGGATCAAAGGAGGAAAAACACCTGCATATCTACAGGTATAAGGTGGGAATCTTCACGCAGGCGCGCGACTCCTTTAAAGGAATCATGATGCAGTTCGTGCAGTCCATTCGCAGAAGCCTGGCGGATACCGTGGAGGCCATTAAGCTACGCCTGATTCGCGAGTATCGCGACCTTCCGAATCCTGCGGTATACAGTATTCTCTCGAACCGCAGTATTCCGCTACAGGAAACATTTCTTCCCATGAGTAAGCGCTTGCTGCTGATTCATCTCAGTGAAGAAGAAAAAAGCTAAAAGTGCACGGTAGGGGAGTGCATGCCCCGGAACTGTCCTTTGCGCCGGAGGCGCAAAGTGAGGTGCAAGTGCTACGTACAAGAATACAAAAAGAAATAAAAAAAGCGCCACTGTCTATCGCAGTGGCGCTCCTCATACGGTGTAAAACGAATTAATTTTCGTCTTCTTCTCCGCTCTCTTGCTCAGCAGGAGAAATTTCAATGTTCTGTAAAGACTCTCCGCCTTCTTCTAACGTGCCTTCAGAAGGAAGTAGGCCACCCTCGTCATCACCGAACGAAGGAGTTAGGAGCTGCTGCTGCCGTGCATTTTCGATGTTAGGAGAGCTAAAGCTGTCGCCACCTGTCGAAGAGGTATAAAAGGCAGAGGATGCTAAAGAAAGCACTAAGATCGCGATGGCGAGCACCCAGGTGGATTTCTCCAAAATATTTCCAGTCTTCGTAACACCCATAATCTGGCTCGCGCTGCCGCCGAAAGCTGCACCCACGCCACCCTTGGAGTTTTGACCTAAAATAACTAAAATTAAGAGTACTGCCAGTACGATGATAACTGTAATAAGTACGGTAAACATATGATGGGATTAATTATTCTTCTTTTTTATCTAAGCCTGCAATAAGGTCTGCAAAGTAAGCCTTTTTATTCGGAAATTTCACCATTAACTGTTCATAAATTTCTTTTGCTTTGGCGGTTTTACCCTGCAATGTAAGCAGTTTAGCGTAACTTTCCGTCACTAAATTCATTTTTAGCTCGGTACTGGACTTGCTAAGATCTTCTTTTTTATGCGTCTCCTCCGCATCCTGAGGTAGTGCGCGCAGGCGTCCATGTCCCTCATCGAATTTGGCGATAAGCGCATCCAAGCGAGAGCTCGTCTCTGCATCGCCTTCTTCGTCTGCCGCAGTCGCAGACTCCACTGCATAGCCGGCACTGAAATCAGGAGTGCTTTCTAGCGCCTCCCGGAGTGCACCATCTTCATTTTCTTCTGGCGAAGCGAGTGACGGACTCTCCTCCGCTGCATTTTCCGAATGTGCTACTGGCTGATCTGCTGCCTGTACAGCAGGAGCGCTGAAAACCGTAGCATCATGAACATAATCGTACAGATAGCGACGATCCGAAACACTAATCGCCGCCCAGTGGAGACAGTTGGTACGCTTCCCCTGCGAACGCTGCCGCTCGTGATGTGCCAGCACCAAATTCACCACCGCACAGTAAGGAAAGTCTTCGTGTAACTTCACCAGATAGCCATACTGCGTAGGGCTTAGATCGGCAGGTGATTTTACCGCCGCTACTAATTCAGAAAGATTCATAAGTTGAAGTTACTGGAAAATTCAGACAATTACCAGTTCGCCACCGTGGCGGTGAAGATATCCTGGATGATATTTTCGAAAATTTCTTCGATCAGCTCGCTCTCCACCTGTAAAACGGAGGTGGTCCGTGGGTCATAATCTTGGAAAAAGGAAAAAGTCCGTTTTAAATCCTGCTCCTCATCGTGAATGTTCACATACTCCACTTCCACAGCTATGGTTAAGCGCATTTGACCCGCACGATCGGGAATATTCGGATCCTGACTCGAAACCGTGGCAGATGGTGCGATTACATAACGTGTAATCGCACCCGATAGCTGCAAGTCCCCATTCGAGCGCACCAGTTCCAGCTGCGTGTTTCGCTGGTAAAATTCTTTTAAGCTTTCCGTAAAGAGCTGCTCCATGTTCGCAGGCCCACCACCTGAGTCATTAAAGAAATTATCTACCGAAAAGGTCTTGGTAATGTCATAGTTGATATTCGTCCCCGTAAAGCTATAACTGATCGAACAGGCCACTAGCAGCGTCAGCATGCTCCAGCCGCTCACTACCGTAAGCAGCATACTCTTCTTATCCCTCGATGTCATACTGTTTAATTTTTCTATAAAGCGTTCGCTCCGAAATACCTAAGTCTAACGCTGCATACTTTCGTTTATTATGGTGCTTTTTTAAGGCGCGAATGATAAGCTCTCGCTCTTTTTTCTCTAAAGAAAGCGAACCTTCATCTTCCTCGTGAGCGATGTCCTCGATCACCGTATCTTCATACTCTTCTGTTTCCCCCTCATGCTCCTGCTGCTGCCGATGCTCTAGTAAAATCGGGTAGGAGACGGTTTCCTCTCTTTCCGAACTACGCGAAACTTCCTGATGCTCCTCCCGCTCCATGCCCTCCTCGGTTTCCACCCCCTCGAAAAGCCGCTGGTGCTTGTTAATAATTGAGGCGTTCAAGCCTCCCGACTGATAGGTTTCCAGCACCAGTTTTTTCAGCTCGTGCATGTCTTTTTTCATGTCGAACAGCACCTTATAGAGCAGTTCACGCTCGCTGAAATCCTGTCCTTTATCGCCCTCACCTCCCTTATACGCTACAGGTAGGCTGGAACCTTCACGCGGCAGGTAACGCTCCAGTGTGGTCGCATCCACCTCTCTTTCTTCTTCCAACAACGAAATTTGTTCCGCCAGGTTTTTCAATTGACGGATGTTACCCCGAAAAGGATAGCGCAGCAGAAGCTCCTTAGCCTCAGGATGTAAGGTGATCGGCTTAACACGATATTTCTCGGAGAAATCTGTGGTAAACTTCCGAAATAACAGGGCGATGTCTTCGCCGCGCTCGCGCAAAGGGGGTACGTATATCGGCACCGTATTTAGCCGGTAGTAGAGATCTTCTCTGAAGTTCCCTTTTTCTACGGCTTTGATAAGGTTTACATTCGTGGCAGCGATCACGCGCACACTTGTTTTCATCACTTTAGAAGAACCTACCCGAATAAATTCTCCATTTTCCAGCACGCGCAGCAGTCTCGCCTGCGTCCCCAGTGGCATCTCACCGATCTCATCTAAAAAGATCGAGCCTCCATCTGTCACCTCGAAATACCCTTTGCGACCCTCGTGGCGCCCGTAAAAGCTCCCTTCTCATGTCCGAAAAGTTCAGAATCTATCGTGCCCTCCGGTATAGCGCCACAGTTGATGGCGATAAACTTGCCATGCTTTCGGGCACTCAGCGCGTGGATGATCTTCGAGAAACTTTCCTTACCACTACCACTTTCCCCCGTGATGAGCACGGTCATGTCCGTAGGCGCAGCCTGCATGGCCACCTGAATCGCGTGGTGAAGTAAAGGGCTGTTTCCGATGATGCCAAACCGCTGCTTGACGCTTTGAATTTCTGCTGTGCTGATCATAAATGCTGGCTTCCTTCCGCTTTATACGACCTCGCCGAAAAGTGTCGCTGTAGAACAATGGGTAATTTTTACCTGTACATAGTCGCCGATCTGATGGGCACCCTTATCGATAATGACTACCTTATTAGCTGAATTTCTGCCCTTTAGCTGCTCCTCGGAGCGCTTGGAGACACCTTCGATTAAAATCTCTTGCACCTGACCTACGTCGCGCTGATTGCGGAGCAGGGAGAGGGCGTTCTGCTTGGCAATAATTTCAGCCAAGCGGCGCTTTTTTACCTCTAACGGAATGTCGTCCTTGAACTTTTTCGCTGCCAGTGTGCCAGGGCGCTCGGAGTAAAAGAACATGTAGGAAAAATCGTACTGCACGATATCCATCAAGCTGAGCGTGTCCTGGTGCTCCTCCTCCGTTTCGGTGCAGAAACCAGCGATCATGTCTGAGGAAATCCCGCAGTCCTCGCCTAAAATCTCACGAATTTTTTCCACCCGCTCCAGATACCATTCTCGGGTGTAGGTGCGGTTCATCAGGTCGAGCACACGGCTATTTCCCGACTGCACCGGCAGGTGAATATACTTACAGATGTTCGCATAACGCTTCATCGTGTACAGTACCTCATCGGTGATGTCTTTCGGATGCGAAGTGCTGAAGCGCACACGAAGCTTCGGATCCACCTGCGCGACCATTTCGAGGAGCTGCGCAAAGTTCACGACTGCATCCACGCCCATTTTATTCAAGCGGGCTTTGTTATTTTCCTCCGCAGACCACTTATAACTGTCCACATTTTGACCCAGTAGGGTCACCTCCTTATAGCCTTTAGCAAAAAGCTCGCGCGCCTCTGCCACGATCGAATGCGGATCACGGCTCCGCTCACGCCCACGGGTAAAGGGTACCACGCAGAAGGAACACATGTTGTCACAGCCCCGCATAATGGAGATAAAAGCACTCACACCATTCGAGTTTAAGCGCACCGGTGCGATATCGGCATAGGTTTCCTCACGGGAAAGAAAGGTATTTACCCCCTTGTCACCCGCTTCCGCCACGGCTACCAAGTTCGGCAGATCTCTGTAGGCATCCGGCCCTACGACCACATCCACGATCTGCTCTTCTTCTAGCAGCTTCTCTTTCAGGCGCTCCGCCATGCAGCCCAGCACACCGATCGTTAGCTCGGGCTTATTTTTTTTCAAGGCATTAAAATGCACCAAGCGCTTCCGCACGGTTAGCTCTGCCTTTTCCCGTATGGAGCAGGTGTTCAGAAAGATAACATCGGCCTTTTCCATGTCCGAGGTGGTGTCAAAACCATTTTCCTTCATGATGCTGGCCACAATCTCGGAGTCAGAGAAATTCATCTGACAGCCATACGACTCGATGTAAAGCTTCTTGCTCTTGCCTGTGGCCTCCTCCGCTGTCACTTTCACATCACAGGCCTGCGCCTCTTCTGGGCTAATTATATCTATGTCTCTAATGAGGTTTTCCATTTGCTTTCACGATTACGCCCCACAAAATTAGTAAAAATCGGACAAAATGACAGGTGGTCACGAAAAATAAATCACTGCCTACTTTTTCTCCTTTGGGTATCCTTTAAACTACCTTCCCTTGAATCGGTTATCTACTCAAAATGAAGAAAAATTAAGGGCGAAGCGGTCGGATTCAGGCCTAAATCAAGTATCTTTAGGCTCCACAGCTATTCCTTTTCTTTAAAAAGTGCTAAACCAACAAGTGTTCGTAATTTTTGAAACGTATTATTCTAAAAATAAGTAAAGGGCTTGGGTATTTCCTACTAGTCGTGATCCTCCTTGTGGTGGGCCTTCTGCTGTTTATACGTACGCCCTACGGCCAAAACTTTATCGTCGGAAAGGCTTTGGCTTATTTGCGCCAGCAGACGGACAGCCGCTGGGAGCTGGAGCGGCTTTTTATCACCTTTCAGGGGGATCTTGCCCTAGAGGGGCTGCTGGTAGGCGATGCCCAAGGGGACACCCTGCTCTATGTCGGGAAACTGGAAACAGGCTTTGCGCTTTGGCCCTTTTTGCGCACCGGAGCCCTCGGGGTTTCTGGAGTGGACATGCAGCAGGTCCGTGCCCGCATCTCACGCGATGCAGATGAAAATTTTAATTTTGACTTTATTCTGAGCGCGCTGCTCGGCGAGGAAGAGGGGGCGCCAGCGCCAAAACCCGCTGAAGCACCTGCGTCACCCACCGATACCGAAAGCGCCGAAGAAGCAGCAGGTCTTGGCACCCTATATATAGGTCCCGTTCAGCTAAAAGATATACAGCTCGCCTTCCGAGACGAAAGCCTGGGCATCGATCTAGACGCAGCTTGGGAGGATTTTCGTATGAAAACGGAAAAACTGGACCTAGATGCAGGCGCTTACCTGCTAGAGGCGATCGACTGGGAGGGCTTACAGGTGCGCTATGAACAGTTTCTTCCTTTCCCGCCCTCCGAAGAGGAGACGACCCCTACAGCAGGACCCTTACCCGTGGTGAGCTTAGGCAGGCTGCGCATGCCAAATGCCCACTTTCACTACAGCGATATCCCCAGTGCTTTAGTCGCTGATTTGGGTTGGGATCAGTTTGTTTTTGAACTACCCGAATTGGATTTGGAGGAACAAAACGTCCAGATCAACACGCTTCGCTTTAACGGCCTCCGTGCTGCAGTGGAACTGGATACTTCTCTGGAAATCCCTACTCAGGAGGAAGAGGGCGAGGACAGGCCTGCTGACTCCTCCTCGGAGGAGGATGCCGATGATCAAGTCTTCAGCTGGCCGGACTGGCGCGTGAATTTTGCTGATTTTAGCGTGGAGGACGGCAGATTCCTTTTCCATGACCGTGCAGGAACGGCAGAAGTGCTGCCCTATATCGATCCGAACGCTGTGGAGCTTGCGGATTTTAATTTGGCGCTCCGCCAAATCACCCTGAAGCCGGGACGTTTAAAGGCACACCTGCATACGTTCAACTTTCGGGAGCAGCGTGGCCTGCAGCTTGATGAGCTGAGCCTGGCCCTGTCGCTGGAGGAAGAAGCCCTCGAAATCGCTGATTTCCGCTTCCAACTTCCCGGTACGGGACTGAAAGCAGAGAGCCAGCTCCGTTTTCCTTCGATTGAATCCCTGCTGGGGGAAGATCCACTGGGGGCCTTGCGCTATGCGCTGCAGCTGGAGGCCAAAACCGATTTCCAACAGCTTGCCTTTTTCGCGCCAGAACTGGCGGAGGAACCTTGGTTTCAGGCCTTAAAGCCTTTTGAGGGTAGCTTTTCACTGAGTGGAGATGCCGAAAGTCTGCAGCTCAGCCGCTTGGAAATGAGCATCCCACAGACACTGTCTCTCCGGGTGCCAGAGCTGCGCGTGGCTCAGTTTATGGACCCGGAAAAACTCCGCCTGGACCTTCCAGAGCTGCGCTTTACCGGTTATGGGCGAGGCTTAGGGGCTTTGGCCGACTGGCAGGGAGGCCCACTTCCTGAGCGCTTCACCGTGCAGCTTTCCAGCCAAGGGGGGCTGCGTGGCCTGCGTAGCCAGCTGGCGCTGCGTTCCCCGATAGGAGATGTAAGCTGGCAAGTAGAAGGTGGACAGCGGGCGAATGCTACGTATTTCTTGAAAACGGATTTGCGTATCCGTGAACTTAATGTAGCCGACCTGCTAGAGCTGCCCGAGCTAGCACCACTCAGCACACGACTACAAGCAGAGGGCGCTTTTTCCACCTTAGAAGACCTTCAGGCCAGTGTGCGCTGGGATTTCGACCGGCTCGCCTACGATAGCCTGGATTTATCTGCCCTACGCTTGCAGCTCGCCGTTGAAAATGGACAGGGAGACCTGCAGCTGCGCCATGCGCGGGACTGGTTCGATCTGGATGTGCAGGCAGACATTTCTTTGGATAGCCTCGCTCAGCAGATCGCACTACAGCTTGACCTGCAGCGGCTTGATGGCCAAGTCCTAGGGCTATCCGATACCCCCTTAGAGGCGCAGCTGGCCCTACGCTTAGGGGTACGCTATGAGGCGGAGACCTTAGACTTCGGACTGAAGCTGGAGCGTGCATCCCTGGTGCAAGAGGGGAGGCGTCTGGAGATGGGTGATTTCAATCTTACCGGCCTGTATGCCAGTGATTTTATTAAAGCAAACATACGTTCCGACTTTTTAAATGGCGCCACTACCTGGAAGGGGACCCGAGCTACTTAGCAGAAGCCTTGGAAATGCAGTTACGTGCGCACCTTGGGCTTTTAGAACCGGAGAAATATGCCGAGTACCAGCAAGCTCAGGTCAGCACCGCAGCATACGCGCTTTCAGGGGCCTTTTCCTTCTATCCGAATGAGCTTCTGAATAGCCTCCTGGAGGCCTCCTTTGCCCTAGACACCCTGACGCTAAGCTATCAGGCCGACTCGAAAAAAGAAGGTTTTGCGCTGGAAGCGCGCCTGCCTGAACTGGGCTTCGGAGACTTTACGGTGGAGGGATTTCGCTTTAAAGTGGCTGGGGATAGCGCAGGCCTGGCCTTAGAGACGGGGATCGCAGGCTTTAACGGAGGGGCCTTTAAAATCGGTGAGACGATCTTCGGCCTGACGGCCAAAGCAGGGGATTTGCGTCAGTCTTTAGCTGTATTTCAAGAGCAAGAAAAGTTTATGGCCATCGGTTCGGAGCTTTACCTTCGCCCGATTCGGTAGCCTTCCGCCTCGATGGGGAGGGCCTCCTGCTTAACCAAAGAGAGTGGCAGATGGACCCTGAAAATCTGTTGTGGTACGCCGATGGACGCTTCGGGGCGGAGCAGTTTCGTCTGACGCGTAACCAGCAAGCATTGGAGATTAAAGGGACGGTCATCGGGGAGCCGGAAGATGCATTGACACTGGCCTTTGAACAGTTTCGACTAGGGACA
Organism: Nitritalea halalkaliphila LW7; assembly: GCF_000265075.1. Classification (GTDB taxonomy): domain Bacteria; phylum Bacteroidota; class Bacteroidia; order Cytophagales; family Cyclobacteriaceae; genus Nitritalea; species Nitritalea halalkaliphila. Next base: position 40,138 of record NZ_AJYA01000009.1, read on the forward strand.
TTTACGAATTTCTTAAATCCAGAGGAGCCGCTTGCCTCCGGAACACTCGATGGATTTATCACCGTAGAGCGACCGCTGGAGAATCCAGGGCTGCAGGCCGCTTTCCGTATCGATCAACTGGAGGCCATGCAGCTTGCCTTAGGGAATTTTAGCCTGGATGCTGAAGCGAGCACCTTAGAAACCTACACGCTGGCGCTGGCACTGAAAGAGGGGCTGGCGGATCTGGAATTTGGCGGCACCTTCCAAGCGGACGATCAAAGCAGTTTTGAATTCGAGCTTGACCTGCAGCGCTTCGATCTGGCGCAGCTGCCCTTCTTTACGGACTCGCTCATTTCAGAGGCAGGGGGGCACCTGACGGGGAAGATGCGCCTATACGGTTCAGCAGAGGACCCGCAGTACACAGGTAGTTTTGCACTGGTGGAGGACGCTTTCCTCGTGCCGGCAGACCTGAATGCACCTTTCCGTTTTAGCCCAGACCCCATTCAGGTAAACCGTGAGGGGGTGAAGATCGAGCGATTCCGCGTCTACGATGAAAATGACGCCACTTTCACGCTAAAAGGCAATGTGGACACGCGAGATTTCGATGACATCCGCCTCGACTTAGTCATGGAGAGCAGAGAATTTACGCTTTTTGACTTGAAAAGAGGGGAGCAGGAGCTGTTTTTTGGCCGAGCCAGGCTCGACCTAGACCTGGCGGTCCAAGGCCCCTTAGAGAATCCCGACATCCGTACGCGAGTCAAACTTCTTCGCGGAACAGATGTGACGGTTTTCCTTCCGGAGGATCAAGTCGATGTGGTCGAGCGCTCGGGTGTGGTGCTGCTCGTGGATCGTGAAAATGAGGAAAACTTAGATGAGCAGCGGCAGCAGGAGCTTTTGGGCGGAGCCTCACAGGCCTAGCTGTGGAGGCACTCATCGAGATCGACCCGAATGTAGTCTTTAATGTGATTGTGGACGAGCGCTCGGGGGATAATTTACGCCTCCAAGGTAAGGCAGACTTGCAGTTTAATCTCAGTCCGAATGGCCGCATGAACCTAGCGGGCATCTACGAGGTGCGCAGCGGACATTACGAGTTGAGCCTTTTCGGGCTGGTGAACCGACGCTTCGAGCTGGGTGAGGGGAGCCGGGTGAGCTGGCGGGGAGACCCTTTAGATGCGGAGCTGGATTTGAAGACGATTTACACGGTACGCACGCCAGTGACGGAGCTGATGCTGTCCCAGCTCTCGGGCGTAGATCCTGAAAGTGCCGCACAGTACCGGCCAGTCGGTGCCCTTTCAGGTATTGTTAAAAGTTAGAGGCGATCTGCTGCAGCCGGAAATCAGCTTCGGGCTGGATATGGCGGAGCTCGACCGCGGCGCCCTCGGTGGCAGTGTGTACGCAGCAGTGCTCGCACTTAATGAGCGAGAAGATGAGCTAAATCGGCAGGTATTCTCTCTTTTGGTGCTGAACCAGTTTTTCCCTGCGGGCAATAACGACGGTGCTTCGGGCGGTTCTGTGAATATCGCGCGGAACAGTGTGAGCAACCTCCTGTCGAATCAGCTAAACGCACTGTCGGATAAGTTATTTGGGGAATCGGGCTTCAGCTTAGATCTCGGGCTGGACTCCTTCCAGGACTTCGAAGGAGGTACGGGCCAAGACCGCACCCAGCTGAATGTCGCCGCACGGCAGCGTCTGTTCGATGATCGCCTAGTCATTTCTATCGGTGGACAGGTGGCTGTCGAAGGAGGCCCAGCGGCAGGGCAGCAGCAAAACGCGCTTTTTGGAGATGTGGAGGTGGAGTATTTACTCACCCCAGCAGGCATGTGGCGCGCGAAAGCCTTCCGGAAAAATCAGTTTGAGTCCATCGTCGATGGGCAGCTGATCATCACGGGAGGTTCTTTGATCTTCAACCGTGAATTTAACTATTTTAAGGAGCTGTGGCGTCCGCGCCGCTCCGAGGAAGAGGAGGCCCCGAAAAGCCCTGAGCAACAGTTACAAGAAGTGAAAGAAGAAAAAGAAGAGAAAGAAGAAAATGAAAAGCCTTAACCTGTGGCCGCAAGTCGGATTTTTCTTGCTTCTCGGGTTCCTGCTGGGAGCCTGTAGTGTGCAGCGCTTTATCCCAGAGGAGGAGCGCCTCTATGCGGGAGCCGAGCTGCACGTAAACAGCAGCTCTTCGGAGCGAAATAGTCGCTTAAGTAGCGACCTGGAAAATGTGCTTCGCCCAAAGCCTAATAGCAGTACGCTGGGCGTGCGCTTTGGCCTATGGGCCCACTATAAAGGAGACCGCGAAAAACCTGGTTTTATCAACCGCTTTCTCAAGCGCCGCTTCGGAGAGGAACCGGTTTATTTCAGTAGGGTGAACCCGGAGCGCACGCTGACGCTACTGCAGAATCGCCTCGAAAATCAAGGCTATTTCTTTAATAGCCTTAGTTATGAGTTGGAGCCCCATAAAAAAAAGAAAGAAACTGCGGTACGCTATAAGCTAGAAATCGGGGAGCCCTACCGCCTACGTGAATTCACCGTGGAAGGCGATACGCTGCCGATCATGCAGCGGATTCAGCAGCTCATTCCGGAGACGAGCCTCCAAAAAGGCTATCGCTTCGATCTGGACGGCCTAAAAAAGGTGCGCGATGAGCTGGAAAGCCGCTTGAAAGCAGAGGGGTATTATAATTTTTCCGGTGATTTACTCATCTTCGAGGCGGATACGAACCGCCTAGAGGGCCGGCAGTACGATTTGTTTTTGCGCCTAAAGCGCAATGTCCCAGAGAAAGCACTCTACCCCTACGTCCTGCGAGAAATCGACTTGCTACCTAATTTTTCAGTAAATGAAGATTATAGCCGAGCGGATACGGTAAAAAGTCGCGGTATTCGCGTCATCCAAGACGAGCTGTTTTTCTATCCTGAGCGGATTACACCCTATGTGCTCATGCAGCCAGAGGGCCTGTTTAGTCCCGACTTGTCGCGGCGGACCAGTAACCGGCTTTCCTCCATCGGCACCTACCGCTTCGTGAATGTGCAGTACGAGGAGCTGGACACCATCCCCGATGCAAATGGTCGCTTGGGGCTGCGCAGTCAAATCGCCCTCAGCCCACAAAACAAGCGAAGCTTCCGCGCGGAGCTGCAGGCGGTCACCAAGTCGAATAATTTTGCTGGTCCAGGAGTGCTGTTTTCGTATCGCAATCGAAACCTCTTTCGTGGAGGAGAGACCTTTACGCTGAGTGCGAATGTAGGCTTCGAGCAGCAAATTGCCGCCGGGGAACGCACGGGTTTGCAGTCCATCGAGCTCGGCTTGCAGGCCAGTATCACCTATCCACGGGTGCTCTTTCCGGCTCCCGTAATGAACCGCTTCCAGTTCACCATTCCGAGCACACGAATTTCCCTGGGGACAGAATATCAAAACCGGACCGATCTTTACCGCCTCATTTCCTATAATGCCTCATTCGGGTATTTCTGGAAGGTGAACCGCTTCGTCTATCACGAAGTGAATCCGCTCAGCTTGAGCTTCGTGCAGCTGGGAAATATCTCTCCGCTGTTTAATGAAATCCTCGAAAACAACCCCTTCCTACGGCGAAGTTTCGAGCAGCAGTTTATCCTTGGCTTTAATTATACCTTTAATTATAACCAGCTTGTAGACGATTTTCGAAAGCGCGCACTCTTTTTCGGGGCGACCTTAGATGTGGCGGGGAATAGCCTCTCTCTGGTAAATACCGCCTTCGGAAGCGAGCGACCCGAACGCTTCCTCGGAACCGAATATGCGCGCTATGTGCGGGGGGATGTGGATCTCCGCTATTTCTTTCGCTTCTCGAAGGATAATCAACTGGTGCTAAGGACTTTCGCGGGCCTCGGACTTCCGCTGGGCGATAATGTGTCCCTGCCTTTCGTCAAGCAGTATTTTTCGGGAGGTCCCAACTCGGTGCGGGCTTTTCGGATCCGCTCTTTAGGGCCAGGAACCTATATCCCAGAAACGCAGTCCATCGCGGGCTTCTTCGACCAGGCAGGGGATATCCGATTGGAAGGAAACATTGAGTACCGCTTTCCTCTGGTGAGCTACCTGAAAGGTGCCCTCTTCGTGGATGCCGGAAATGTGTGGTTGGTGAATGATAATGAGGCTTTGCCCGGAGGGCAATTTTCCTCCAACTGGGCAGAGGAGCTCGGGGTGGGGGCAGGAATCGGGCTACGCGTAGACATCGACTTCTTTGTGCTCCGTTTTGATTTCGCAACACCCCTGCGCAAGCCTTGGCTGGCCCCCGATAACCGCTGGCAGCGCAGCTTTGATATCGGCAGCTCGGACTGGCGCAGGGATAATTTAATCATCAATTTTGCGATCGGATATCCGTTCTAAGTCAGTTGGCGAGCTGTAGCGGTATCTTCTGCTCGAGCAGTACCTCTCCGCCTTCGCCCTTTATCCAGGTGTGCATTTCGGCTGCCTCCCAGTCGATTTCGAGTAGACCATAGTGCAAAGCCGCCACATGGTCTCCCGCGATCCGGTGCTTGTTGGCCTCCGGTCTCCAGCTACTCCAGGTGTGGGTCAAGCCACTGGAAGTGATGTCGTAAATCGCCTGACCATTAGCTAAGGTCTTACGCGATATTTCGGCGATATGGCGGTCACCGCTTAAAAAAACGGGATTAGCGGCACCCGATGTGATGAGAAGCTGCTCGAGGCGGGCCAGCTCCTGTGGGAAATTAGCCCATTTTTCCCAGCCGTGCTCCTCGGCTATAAATTGTACCCCGGAGGCGATGAGGTGCACCTGTGCGTCACTGTTGCGGAGCTCTTGCTCTAGCCATTCCCATTGGGCTTCGCCCAAAATAGTGCCTGTTTCATTCGGCAGGTAGGCGCCGTCTACGCGGTAGATCGTGTCCCGGTGATAGCGCGCATCTAGCAGAATGACCTTCGCGCGCTGCTGGCCTTCTCCATAGGTGTAGCTGGCATAAGCACCCGCCTGCTTACGTCGGGGAGAATCTGCGGGCTCCTCCAGAAAGTCGAGCATCAGCGCCTGGCTAGCCTCCTTTTGGCTGTAATACTTGCCGCCATCATTAATCCCATAGTCATGATCGTCCCAAATACCGATTACCTGCGCCTGCTCGCGGAGCTGGCTGTAAGCGGGATGTGCGAACTGGGCCTGATACTTTTGTTCCAGCAGCTCCATATCATGCGTGTCGCCATAGACATTATCGCCCATCCAGATCCATACATCCGGATTGTCCGCCAGGATCGGCTCCCAAAGCGGCTGCGGCAGGTCGTGCTTGTTGCAGGAGCCAAAAGCCATACGAAGCGGTTGACTCGGGGAGGCATCGGCCTCTTGTGTTTCTGCCTCCTTCGGGCCGGACTGGCAGGCGAGGAGGGCTGCGCCAAAAAGTGTACTGAGTGCAAGTTGTGAAATACGTTTCATGGGTATATCCTACATAAGTTTGCTACAAAGAAAGTCCTTTTTTAGCGGCCAGACTGTTCCACTCCCATAAATTCACGTAAAGTTAACAGGGAAAAAGAGCAGGTAGGTCGCGGAGATTTTTGACAGAAAGGCCTCGGGCAGGGGAGAAAGGGCAAGCAGCTTTTGGCGCTTGCAAGATTCCTTTGTAATTTTCCTTTTCCATCCATCTTCACGCTTATGTCTTCGGCTATATTTCGTCTTTTGATACTTTCTGTCTTACTTTCCAGCCTCTCGCGTGAGCTGTTCGGACAGCAAGCACAGGCCGCCTTCCACTGCTCAGAGGCCGATCAGATGAAGATCATGGAGCTATTAGCCGAAGCGCAGGACTGGCAGGAGTCGAGTGCTGGCGAGCAGCTCCTTGCCTTCGGCAAAACCTTTTTAGGCACGCCCTATGTCGCGAAAACGCTGGAGCTACCGGGCCCTGAACAGCTCGTGCTCCATTTAAGCGGACTGGACTGTACCACCTTTTTAGAAAATGTGTTAGCACTCACGATGACTGCTCGGACGGGCAAGACATCCTTTGCGGATTATCTGGAGGCCTTGCAAACGGTTCGTTACCGGGATGGCCAGCTGGAGGGTTATGCTTCGCGCCTGCATTATTTTACAGACTGGATCGATAGCCATGTGGCTTCAGGGCTTTTAGAAGAGCACACGCTGCAGCTGGGAGGGGAGTATCGACGTCAGGATTTTTTCTTTATGTCCAGCCATCCAGAGTTCTATCCTCAGCTGCGTGACCCGCAGGCACTCGAAGCGATTCGGCAGCAAGAAAAGCGCCTCAGCCAAAGCAGATATCCTTTGCTGCCTAAACACAAGGTGGCACAAGCGGCTGCCTCCATCCAGTCGGGCGACCTCATCGCCATCCACAGCCAGGTGAAAGGGATCGCGATCACACATGTAGGCTTTGCCAGCTGGCAGGAGGGAACCCTGCACCTCCTACATGCGGGCACCGAACGCATGCAGGTAGAGATTAGTCCCCAGCCGCTGGTGGATTACTTAGCCGCTCAGTCCCGCGTCCTCGGCATCCGCGTCATGCGTTTGCGCTAGCGCCAAGCAAATGTTCAGAATTTTCTCTATATTAGAGGACTAACTGACCATAAAATGAACCTAAAAAATTATCCTCTAGGGGATGGTTTTGATGAAATGTTTACGCCTGAGGGTGTTTCGCGCAGCCACTACACGGATTTTCTGCATTTAATCAGCAAAACCAGCCCTAAAAAACTCTCCCAGCTCCAGTACACGGCGAATAAAAACCAGCTGGCCATGGGCATGACGTTTAACGTCTACCACGATAATCAAGGCGTGGAAAAGATTTTGCCCTTAGACATCATTCCCAGAATTATTCCGCACACGGAATGGACACACATAGAGGCAGGGCTTAAGCAGCGCATCACAGCGCTGAACATGTTTATTCACGACATCTATAACGAGCAAAAAATCTTAAAGGACAAGATCATTCCTGAAGAGCTGGTCCTAGGCAGTAAGGATTATTTGCATGCCTGTAAAGGCCTCCAACCGCCTAAAGGCATCTGGTGCCACATCACCGGAACCGACGTTGTGCGCGATAAAAATGGGCAGTATTATATTTTGGAGGATAACCTACGCTGTCCGTCCGGAGTGTCTTACATGCTGGAAAGCCGGGAAATCATCAAGCGTGCCTACCCAGATCTGTTTAATCAACTTGGCGTGATGCCAGTCTCGGATTATCCGACTAAGCTGCTCAAGATGCTGCAGTTTATCGCCAATAAGGACAAGCCGGTGGTGGGAGTGCTCACCCCTGGCATTTATAATTCGGCCTACTTCGAGCATTCTTATTTAGCCCTGCAGATGGGGGTGGAGCTGGTTTCCGGGATAGACCTACGCACGAAAGACAACAAGGTGTACATGCAGACCACGAAGGGCTTGCGCCAAATCGATGTACTGTATCGTCGCATCGACGACACCTTTTTAGACCCACTTACCTTTAATCCCCAGTCCCTGCTGGGCGTCCCTGGACTTTTCGGCGCTTATCAGGCGGGAAATTTGGCCCTGGCCAATGCCCCCGGAACGGGCGTAGCAGATGACAAGGCCGTTTATGCCTATGTGCCGCGCTTTATCCAGTATTATCTGGGAGAGGAGGCCATCCTCCCGAATGTACCCACCTATCTCTGTCGAGAAGAAAAAGACCGGCAGTACGTGCTCGACCATATCGAAGAGCTCGTCGTGAAGGAAACGAACGCTGCGGGTGGCTACGGCATGCTCATTGGGCCGAAGGCCGATGCACACGAACACGATACGTTTAGGAAGCTGATTCGGGAAAATCCGACGCATTACATCGCCCAGCCCACGCTCTCTCTATCTTCCGTTCCCACTTATACGGAGGAGGGCATACAGGGCGCCATGTGGACCTACGCCCCTACATTTTATATGGAGAGGAGATCGAGGTGATTCCGGGTGCACTGACCCGTGTGGCCCTGAAAAAGGGCTCCCTGGTAGTGAATAGCTCGCAGGGAGGTGGAATGAAGGATACTTGGGTCCTGTATGGTGAACGTTAAACGAAGAAAATTAATCCTATGCTAAGTCGTGTTGCAGATTCTATTTATTGGTTGGGTCGCTACCTGGAAAGAGCCGAAAATTATGCCCGCTTTATCGATGTGAACTTTAATTTGATGCTCGATCTACCGCCAGACTTGAAGGCGCAGTGGGAGCCCCTCATTAATGCCACGGGGACCGGGAGCTATACCTCCAGCAGTTTCAGGGCTTCGACCGGAAGGACGTGGTTTATTTTTGGCTTTCGCCAAAGAAAACCCAAACTCCATCCTCTCCAGCATCCATTTTGCGCGTGAAAATGCGCGTGTGATCCGTGAAAATCTGACCAAAGAAACCTGGGAGGGGCTGAACAAGTTGTACCACTTCGTAAATGCCAAAATGGAGCGTAAAATCTGGCTAAAAGAGGATCCGCGGGCCTTTTTTCATGAGGTGAAAAACCATATTTTGCTGCTGTACGGAATCGCTGACAGCACCGTGGCACGTACGGAGGGCTGGCACTTTCGGCAGCTTGGCCTTTTTCTGGAACGAGCAGATAAAACCAGCCGCATTTTAGATGTCAAATACCATATTTTGCTGCCCACGGCAGATGAAATCGGGACGCCGCTGGACTTCCTGCACTGGACAGCCCTGCTCAAGTCGGTGACGGCGTTTAATACCTATAAACGGTTGTACGGTAATATCGAGCCAGCGAAGGTGGTAGAATTTTTGCTGCTAAACGAATACTTTCCCCGCTCCGTATTTTACTGCCTGCGGGAGGCAGAACACTGTCTGAATCGCATTTCCGGACAGGGCGATCGCGCCTACCGAAATTCGGCAGTGAAGGCCATCGGCGAGCTGCGTGCACAGCTGGAATTCACAGAGGTGGGAGAGATCATCGACTCCGGCCTGCACGAGTATATCGATGGCTTGCAGTTAAAACTTAACCAAGTTTCGAACAAGATCCACTCAAATTTCTTTCAAATAAAGGATAATTTTGTCCAGCAAACCAGTTCTACTCTACAATGACCTTTTGTTTAGGAATAAAAACCAAGCACGGCATCGTCGGCTTATCAGACACTCGTATAACTTCCGGGACAGAAACCACGACATCGAAGAAGGTCTTTACTGTCAACAGGCAGAAGCACACCTTTTTTATCATGACCTCCGGCCTGCGCTCGGTGCGCGATAAGGCGATTACGTATTTTTCTGAAGTCATCGAAGAAAAAGACGCTGAAATCACCAAGCTCTACCTGATGGTAAACGCTTTCGCGGATCAGGTGAAGCGGGTAGCAAAAGAAGATCAGGCTAACTTAGAGCAGGCGGGGTTTGCCTTCAATCTGTTTTCCATCATCGGAGGACAGCTGGAGCAGGATAAATCCCCCAAGTTATATCTGCTCTATCCGCAGGGAAATTGGATCGAAATCCGTCGAGGAACTCCATTCGTGTCTATCGGTAATACAGGAGCTGGAAACCCGATTCTACGGCGCTCTCTTTCCTATGAGGATTCCTTAGAGTTCGCTATGAAGTGTGCCTTTTTAGCCTTCGATGCCACCAAGCTATCCGTGAATGATGTGGATTACCCCATCGATACAGTAGTATTGGAAAACGATCATTTCCACACCATCGAGCGACGCTTCGAGCAGCGGGAGCTCGAGCACATCTCCAGCCACTGGAATGAGCAGCTGAAGGAAGCCATTCAGACCCTCCCCGTAGACGCCTGAAAAAAGCCTTTTCGAAGGAAGGCCTGCGTCAGCAAGAAATCCTCGACCTCAATACAGAAGAGGAACAGCGATGAGGCTGACTATTCAGCACCATACACGCTACAGCTACTCTTCCGGCGTTTTCCTGCAGCCCCATGCCCTGTACCTGAAGCCACAGCAGCGGGGCTACGTGCGCCTAGAGGCAGAACGTTTACGGGTGTGGCCCCAGCCCCAAGCCCTCCACGAGCGCATCGATATGCTCGGAAACAGCTGCTGGCTCATGTGGTTTCCCGCCGAACGGACTGACTCTTTTACGGTCGATTTAACCTTAGAGCTGGAGCTTGCAGAGGTGAATCCCTATGGGTTTATTCTGCTGGATGCGCCACAGCTGCCTTTTCAGCAGTACGTTTACCCTGAAAAGATGCAGGGCTTTTTAGCCCCCTTCCTAGAAAGTGAGCAGGACCTCGCCCTGGAAGCTTTCGCGCGGGCATGCATGGCGCAGAACAGGGACCTGGTCTCCTTTTTAGCGCAAATGGCAGCTGTGATCCACGCGGAGTGGCAGCATGAAATTCGGCTGACTCCGGATCTTTGGGCGCCTGCACGGACCTTTCAGCTGAAAAGAGGAGCATGTCGTGACCTCAGTTGGATGCTGGTGCACCTACTGCGTCAGGTAGGACTGGCTACACGCTATGTGAGTGGCTATACCTATTCGAGTGAGGCAGTGGAGGGGCATGAGTTGCATGCTTGGGTGGAGGTTTTCTTACCCGGTGCTGGCTGGGTCGGGCTGGATCCCAGCTTGGGTTTATTAGCAGATGGCGGTTACATTCCTTTGGCGATGGGCTATCATCCGGAGCAGGTGGCACCCCTTCAGGGCATTTTGCAGGGGATGCAGAAGCCCGATTAGACACGCAGATGCAGATCTTCGCCCGCTAAGAAAAGGCGGTGGTGCTGGCCTAGCCGTATGCTCCGGCGAAAAAGGGTCTTTTGGTATAAAAATAAACTGTCCTATTTGATAAAAATTATACGTGCTGCTGGCTTAGCAGTCAGCGGTGTTTTTATGCGTATGCATGTTACGCAGTAAAATATCCAGTAGCTCTGGAATCGCCTCCACATTTAAACTGTGTCCGACGCGCGGCAGGCAGGTAAATTGCCCTTCGGGCAAAGCCTCCGCAATCCGCTACCCATTTCTGGGGTGCAGAGTAGGTCTTCTTCCCCATGAATGACCTGCGTGGGCACCGGGCAGTCCTGTAGGTGGGCATAAAAGCTTTCCGAACTTTTAGCGGTAGCCTCCATAAGTAGAAGCAGGCGCTGTGGACTCGGGCTCATCGCTGATTTATCCGATCGAAGAAGGGCTATTTTCTCGCTCTCCCGCGTCAAAAACGTTTTCCCAAGCACCCAGGGCAGCATGACATCGAAGAGAAGGGGATAGCCGCCCTGAAGGAGTGCCTGCTTCCAAGCTGCTCCGATGAAATTAAAGAAAGGGTTTTTTTCTCCAAAGGTGGCCAAAAGAAAGGCCTGCGCGATCACCTCTGGATACTGCTGCATCAGGCGCTGTCCCACAGCCCCTCCATAGGATATTCCAACTAAAACCACACGTTGTATACCGAGATGCTGGAGTAGGGCATAGACGTCAGTGGCATGGGCTTCAAAGCTTCTGAATTTCTCATCTTCATCGCTTTTTCCTTGGAAAAGTAAGTCCACAAGCAGACAGGTAGCGTGTTTTTCTAAGCCAGCAGCCAGGAGGGGGTGCCAGGCTAGCGTAGACTGAGAGAGCCCATTTAAGAATAGGATAGGAGGAGCGCTACTATCAGGAATGCCCCTGATTTCGTAGTGCATCCGCTTCCCGTTCGGTAGACGAAAGTAGTGTTGCATGGTGAAATGGATTTGGTTTCATGGCTTAAATAAAACGAAAAATGTTTAGATTAGCGCTATGAATTCTTCTGTCTCGGTAGGGGGTTTAGGTGTTTTTGGCTCACTTTCTCCTTATTAACCCCTTAAAATCCGTTTATGGAAGCGTTTTGGACGTATAAAACAGCGGTAACTGCATTGGTGCTGCTGTACATGCTGGTCATTCTTTACCTGGTCTTTCGTGGTGCAAAAAAAACGAAGTCAGTGGAAGATTATGCCTTAGGTAGTTTTCTTTTTTCCCCCACAGCAGTGGGGCTTAGCTTAGCCGCTAGTATGACGAGTGCGGCAACCTTTATCATTAACCCAGGCTTCGTGGCCTACTACGGTCTGGCGGGTTTTCTGTCCATGGCTGTATTTTTGCCCTTCGCGGCGATGCTTTCCTTAGTGCTGCTGACCAAGGGGTTTCGCCGAGCAGGAACTACCGTAAAAGCACTCACCATGGCGCAGTGGATGGGGGACATGTACCAAAATACGGCTTATCGGCGATTTTTCGCCTGCTTTCCTTGCTTTTACTTACCTTTATCGTACTCATTACCGTCGGGCTGACGAAGGTACTTGCCGGAGCCATGGACCTGCCAGAGGTGACCATGAGTCTGCTGCTTATCAGCTTCATTTTCGGCTACATGATGTTTGGTGGAGCGAATGCCATGGTGTACACCAATATGGTTCAAGCGCTGCTTATGCTCGTAGTGGCCATCCTCCTACTGGGCTCTGGTTACAGCCACTTTAGCGCGGGTGTTCATGGGTTTTTAGATAAAATATCACGTATTTCCCCAGAACTGGGGCAGCCGACTAATCCGGATAGCCCACTTTTTCGGGATTATTTTGAAATTATTTTTTGCCAACTAGTCGTCGGGGTAGCCATCGTCTGCCAGCCTCATATCATTACCAAGTCACTCCTGCTCAAGTCAGAAAAAGATGTCAATCGCTTTCTGTGGGTTGCAGTAGGTACTGAGCTCTTGTTTTTCTCGGTGGTTTTAGTGGGACTTTATGCCCGCATCAGCTTTCCCGACCTGCAGTTTAACGGAGCACTTATTCCGGTAGATAATGTGATCGCCACCTATGTGGTGTATCATTTCCCTGTCATCATTGGCTTGCTCCTCATCATGGGGCTGGTTTCTGCTGGCTTGAGTACCTTAGAAGGTCTGGTGCAGTCCCTATCGATTACCATCACTTCGGATCTATTGCGCCCTGCTTTGGGAAGCTTTATTGACTTTACACGCTATGGAATTTGGATTAATCGAGGGGTTATCCTGCTGCTCGCAGTGGTGGCCATGCTGCTGACGGTGGATCAACTGGAAAACCCTAAGTTGAGCGTAGGGATTTTCGCCCAAAATGGCGTTTATGCTTATTTCTCGGCTGCTTTTTTTCCGGTGCTATTCGGGACTTTTCGGAAGGATACACCTGTAGTCGCTGCGGCTCTAGCCTCGTTTACGGCCCTCTTTGTGCATTTTGGGTTGTACTATGGGGAATGGATCAGCTACATGCAAGTGCCTGTAAAGAACCCTGGAATTCCAGCTGCTTTGGCTATTTTAAGTAGCTTCACCGTCGGCACCCTCGCGTATTTTCTTTGCGCGAGCGCAAAAATAACCCTTCACCAACACCTAAAAACCTCCAAAACTCATGAAAAAACTACTCATTGTCGCTTTGCTCTGGATGTTTCAGGGGATAAGCTCCAGCCAGGGGCAGGCTATCTTTCAAGCGATTTCCTACCCAGCTCTGGTCCATTATGCCGCGCTAGAAAGTGCGGATACACTGGCCTACATGGATGTAGGAGAAGGGGAGGTACTGGTTTTCCTCCATGGACTGGGGTCCTACGCGCCTGCCTGGACGAAAAACATGCACGCACTGGCGGAATCCCATCGCTGCATCGTGGTGGACCTGCTCGGCTATGGGAAAAGTAGCAAGCCGCAAGCGCCATTTATGCTGACCGATCAGGCGGATGCGGTCGCGGAACTGCTGCGGCACCTGGCCATTCCACGCTATACGCTGGTGGGGCATAGTATGGGTGGGCAGATTGCCATGCACCTCGCGCACAGGCATCCGGAGCAGGTACAGCGGCTTGTACTGCTCGCCCCAGCAGGTATCGAACGATTTACAGCGGAGCAGGTAGGGGTCTTCGAGCTCATGCAACCTGCTGCGGTGATGGCAGCGGATGCGGATATCATTTTACAAAACCTTCAAAGCAATTTTCATCAATTTCCCGAAGAAGCACGGTTTATGGCGAGGGATCGCGAAAAGATAAAAGCGGACCCTCAATTTCCTTTGTATGCGCAGGCAGTCGTTTATGGGGTCAAAGGCATGGTGCGGGAGCCGGTTTGGGAGTGGATACCTAAGCTTCAGCAGGAGGTTCTGATCATCTACGGCGAAGAGGATGCCTTAATTCCTAATCGATTTTTTAACCCAGGGCTTACCATCACCGAGCTGCTCGCAGAGGCGAAAGAAAGGTTTCCACGAGCTCAAACGGTAGCGCTTCCCGCTGCGGGACATTTTATCATGTGGGAAAAGGCGGAGGAAGTGAATCAACGCATCCGCAGCTTCTGCCTAGAGTAAAATGAAGCTACGCCATAAAGGGGTAGGAGCAGTTACAATCGAATTCCCAGAGTTTCTCCGGGAATTTTTTTTCAGTTTTTTATTTGGTGGCTAAAATATTAAGATTTTTAGGGGTAGTCTGGGAATTGGGGCGTTAGAGTGAGGTAAGAGGCAGGAAATGAGGTGTTTGTGAGGAGTTTTTCAGTGCAATTTTCTATGTTCAAAATTGTATTATTTTTTATTGTCGTTCTGTTAATGAGGTTTAAACCTATATAAAATTTTGATAATAGGGAAACTTGTATTAGCTTTTCAAAGCCAAAAATACTTAAACCCAAAATACCTATGGATAGACGATTTACTATTCTCCTGCTGCTTTGCCTGTTCGCATCGCACTGGGCAGCAGCTCAAAATTACACCGTCCGAGGCACCTTTCGAGATGCCGATACCCGTGAACCTTTAATCGGTGTGAACGTGCGCATCGCTGGAACCGGTATCGGAGCGGCCACTGATTTAGATGGAAATTTCACCCTTTCTGCCGTACCTGAGGGCAGCTACACATTAGAAGCGAGCAGTTTGGGTTTCGAAAATTTTCAGCGCAGCATCCGAGTCTCGGCAGACCTTCAGTTAGGAACGCTCAACTTAAAAAGTACTGCTTTGACCCTCGGAGGAGAGGTGGTCGTATCGGCCACACGTCGCCCTGAGCGACTTACAGACGCCCCCGCTTCGATCGGTGTGATTACATCACGTGATTTGGACAACCTCCCCTCCTTTAACGTCGGCGAACTTTTGAATAAAGTGCAAGGCGTGGAAGTCGTTCGCTCAGGAGTTATCGGAATCGGGATTAATGCCCGCGGCTTTAACTCAGCCTTTAATGTGCGCATGCTGCAGTTAAACGATGGACGAAACGGCATGCTTCCAGGCGGAACAGGCCTCCCAGCTGGTTTTTACAATACGATTATCAAAGAAGATATCGAGCGTATCGAGGTTATCTTAGGTCCTGCCTCTGCTCTTTATGGGCCGAATGCGCATGCCGGAGTGGTCAATACGCTGACAAAAGACCCCCGGTCTTCGGAGGGTACGACCGTGGTTTTCGGTGGAGGAAATCAGTCCGTACTGTCTGGCCGTTTTCGTCATGCGAATGTCGTCAACGAAAAGTTAGCCTTTAAAGTAAATGCGGAATACACGCAAGGAAGGGATTTTGAGTTTATCGATACGGTATATATCGGCGCCATAGGGGTGCCTGAGTTGGCTCCTGACTTTAATTTTCGCTCCATCCGCGCGAATGCAGCAGTGTATTACAGTATTAAGCCAGATGCAGACCTAATCGTGGATTACGGAATCGGTCAGGGTTCGAACATCGGGGTGACGAATCTCGGTAGAAACCAAATCGACGGCTGGACTTTTAGCTACCTACAGGCGCGCTATGTGTCTCCTCGGGTTTTCGCGCAGCTTTATAATTCGTGGAATAATGCTGGAAACACCTTCCAAATCAATGGACGTACCGTCAACTATCAAACCCTTTTGGCCGCAGGCCTAAGCCCAGAGGAAGCGAAAAGGCGCTCTCTACTGCCAGTAGAAGAGGGTGGTCTGGGATTCCCTGGGTTTAAAGACGAATCGAGCAGACTAAACGGGGAGTTTCAGTATAATAATTCCGTAGGATCCCGCTTTAACTATGTCTTGGGAGCCTCTTTTCAGCGCGATGTGGCCAACAGCCTGGGCACCTACCTCTTTGACATCGATGGCGATATCATCATCAATCAATTCGGTGTCGTGACGCAGATGGATTATGCACTTACAGATAAATTAAAATTCGTAGGCGCCGCCCGAGTGGATTACCACGACTACTATGACCTACAGTTCAGCCCTCGATTAGCCCTTACCCATCAGGTGGGCGAAAATGGAGCCGTGCGTTTAACGTATGGTCGTGCATACGCCGCGCCTTCCATTCAGTTTTTAGAGTTCTTGTTTCCCATCGCAGGGGTAAATGGGGCCATCATCGGCTCGGGGCAGGGACTTACTGTGGAAAACCTGGTGACAGGAGATCGCCGCATGATCGACCCGCTACAGCCGGAGGTGAATCAGACCTTTGAGTTCGGCTATAAAGGCCTGGCGGCCAAAAAACTCTTCGTAGACGCCACCGCTTGGTATGGCATTACCCGTGATTTTATTAGCCCAGCGGTAAACCTCTTCGTAGGCGGAGAGCGCATCGTGGAGCGTGGGGGCCAGCCCATCCCGGAAAACTTGAGCGGGATTAACCTGACCTACCTGAACTTTGGAGAGGTAAATAACTGGGGAATCGATCTGGGGTTTACCTATAACTTTAATGCCAATTACAGCTTTGGGGCGAAGTACTCCTATTTCGGTTCCGACATCACTCAGGCAGATAAGTTCGAGGATGATCCAAATTTGGCACTTTTAAGCCACAGGCTCGGGAGGCATTTCGCGTGCTTAATGCACCTGCCAACCGTGCTAATTTTAACTTTACTGCCGCGAACTTACTGGACAACAAGTTAAACGCATCCGTGAATGTGCGCTGGGTACCGGAATTTGATTTCAGGTCAGGTAATCAGATCGCGACTGCGGCTGGCGCAGGTACTCGCGTCGCGCCCTTCCTTTTTGACTATGGGCCTCTGGGAGGATTTACCACAGTAGATCTTTCTGTAGGGTACCGCATCAGCCAGGCACTCTCTTTGGGTGGCGGGATTAGCAACTTATTTAACGTAGAGCAGCGAGAGTTCGTCGGTTCACCGCTTATCGGGAGATTGTTCTCTTTAGAGCTACGTGCAGATTTCTAAGAAAATAAACTGTCCTATTTGATTCCGAAACTTCTAGCCACTGGCCAGAAGGTTTTTTTTTGGTTTTTCTTTTTTTTCGCCAGCTTTTGGCTCTAATTTAGGCCTAGTCGAAAAGAGATGAAAGAGTTAAAACAGCAAATGTACGTGCAGCTCCTATACGATGCTGAGCAGCAGGCGATGCGCCTTCGGTGGATAGGAGAGGTGCCCCTGCAGGGCTATAAGGAAACCTTATTAGCCTGTTTAGACTACATGCGCATGCACGACATCCCACTGATCTTAGTGGATCAGCGAGAGCTCAAGCCGCTCTCGGAGGCACATACTAAGTGCTGTACCGTACCTGGTTTCCACAAGCGATGGAGCATTTTCAGCAGGCACTGCGCATCGCTATTCTTCCTTCAGCCACGACATTTCGAGCGATAAGCTCTAAGAGTATCGCGAAACGGCTAATCGATAAATATGGCTTAAAGATTAGTTACCATCAAACAGAAAAGCAAGCCTTTCTCTTTTTACATCAAGAATAGCCTGCTTTTTACCCTATTTTCCTAATCGAATACTACTGCGCGGTCCAGCCCCCTTCGATGGGAAGGCTTGCCCCCGTCATCGTTTTGCCAGCATCGGAAGCCAGAAATAAGGCTAAGGCTGCGATGTCAGCGACTGGGATAAAGGATTTAATGGGCTGCTTCACCAGCATAATTTTTTCCACCACCTCTGCCTCACTGATCTTATGGCTAAGGGCCTGGTCACGGATTTGCCCCTCCACTAAAGGTGTTTTTACATACCCAGGGCAGATAGCATTTACTGTGATACCATGGGGCGCCCCCTCTAAGGCGAGCGCCTTGGTGAGTCCCGTGATGCCGTGTTTCGCTGTTACATAAGCCGATTTAAATGCGCTGGCGCGCAAACCATGGGCAGAGCTGATGTTAATAATTCTTCCGAAGGCCGCTTGCTTCATGTGGGGCCAAACAGCTTGGCTAGCATAAAAAGCGGCGGATAAGTTGATACTCAAGATGGCCTCCCATTTCGCTGCGGGAAATGCTTCTACCGGAGCTACATGCTGGATGCCCGCGTTGTTTATCAGCACCTCTATGCTGCCGAATGCCTGGTGGGCTTCGTCGATTAAGGTGGAGATAGCTTCTGGATGCATCAAGTTAGCATCAGAAAAATGCACAGGAACAGCATATTCCTGCGCTAAACTTTGCGCCAGCGCTGGCCCTTCTGGGTCTAATCCATGGAGCATAAGACCGTAGCCCGCCTGGGCAAACTGACGTGCCAGCCCTAGGCCGATGCCGCTGGTACTTCCTGTAATGATTGCGTGTTTCATGTTGATGTATTGGGTTGAACACTGTCCTATTTGATTCCTCCCAAACATCCAGCTACACGGCTAGAATTCTGTGGCCTTAAGTTACATAAATTCTTGCATTTATACCTCCTCTTCTGGACGAAAACGATAGCTACGCGGATAAGGAAAGACATGCAAGAGCTCCCCACGGCGGATGCGCTGCTGGATGTCGATCCAGTATTCGGGGTCGAAAAGCCGGGCATGATAGGTAATAAAATGCTGGCGCACATCGGCTCGCCCGATCATAAAGCGCTTAAAATCCTCAGGAAAGACATCGTTCGGTGCGATCTCGTACCAGGGCTCTGAGGCATAAATCTGTTCGTAGGTCTGCGGCTTCGGCTTCCAGCGGAAATTCATATCCGTTAAAAATTCGATTTCATCGTAGTCATAAAATACGACGCGCCGCTGTCGGGTAACCCCAAAATTCTTCGTCATCATATCGCCAGGGAAGATATTGGCCTTGGCCAGCTGAATAATCGCCAGTCCGTACTCTTCCACGGCATGCTTGGCCTCTGCATGCGAGCAGGTTTCCAGATAAATGTTCAGCGGCGTCATCCTACGCTCGGTGTAGAGATGCTGAATGATCAGCTCTTTGTCCGTGAAGGACAAAAGGGAATTCGTGCTCCGCCGTAACTCCTCTAAAAGCTCAGGAGAGATCCGATCTAGAGGAAAGTGGAAAGATTCGAACTCATGGGTGTCCGCCATCCTGCCCACCCGATCATGGCGCGAAACCAAGACATACTTGTCCTTCACCTCCTGCCGTGTCATGCTCTTTGGGGGGTCGAAGTAGTCCTTTATCAACTTAAACACAATATTATAGGAAGGTAGCGTAAAAACGGTCATGACCATGCCTTTGATGCCCGGGCTAAGATAAACTGATCCTTACTTTGCTCCAGATGCCCGATAAAATCCCGATAAAACTCGGTTTTCCCATGCTTGTTAAAGCCAATGGCATTATACAGCTCATGAATTTTTTTATGGTTGATGACAGCTAAAAGAAAGCTGATCATCTGGGAGGGAATGGCTGTTTCCACCATGAAATAGCTGCGCGTGTAGCTAAATAGTCCACTCATCAGGTTTTTCTCGAAAATGAGGGTGTCCACATAAATGCCGCGCGGCCCATGCATAAAGGGAATGACGAAGGGCATCCATTTTTCTCCCACGAAGGTTCTGCCGATGAGGTAGGCGGCCTTATTTCGATAGAAAACGGACTTGAGCACCTGGGTGATGGTCCGCTCATCGGGCTTGTAGCGGGTGAGCACGATGCTGCGGACGGCTTGTACGAGGTACTGTACATCTGCCTCTTTATCCAAATAGGGGGCCTCGAAGTCGAAGTCCTCCACGATTTTCCGCATGATCTTCTGTAAGCCCCAGCGAGGGGGATAGGTGTGGTATAAGGTTTCCTGCGGGTGGATGTCACAGGTGTCATAGCCCTCATGGACAAACATAATTTCCTCATCCACAGCGGTGTCAGGTACGGTTTTACGTACCACAGAATTAAAAAAGGATTCAGCCAGCTCCTTATCCTTTCGGGTGGTGATTTCCCAGGCAAAATTCGCCTTAACCTCCCGCCACAGCTGCCGCTGCCCGATTTCCTCCCTCAGCACACCTTTAATCAGGATGCGCGTGGCATTTACCTCATATTTATAGAGCCGAAGTCGGCGCTTGTGAACCTGCTGCATGCCTGTCCAGTCCCTGTTTTTAAAGTACTTCGGGGCGTAGCTTGTCAACTCATTAAAGGTGCTGATGTAGGAAATATACCCTTCCAGCATCAGGCCCACCACACGGCTTACCTGTTGTGCACTCATAGCATCTGTTTTTTCAGTCGCTCCATGGCCTGTCTTTTGGCTTCTTTGCGCTGGGCTTCGAGTAAAAATTTAGGCGCTGCTACCCGCACTTCACAGTTTTCCACTGGGCAGCGCTGGCAGGTCGTTCCCACGTAGCGGAGCGGAATATTTTGGTCGTTATGAAATTTGACTTTGCGCTTGAAAAGTGCATTGGCCTTCAGGCCAAAGGAAATGCTTACGTGCTCCTTCGCATTCATGCCCGCCCGATAGGCGATCGCAAAGACAAAGTAGGAGTCCCCATCCGGATAAAAGGAGAACTGTCCCTTGCCCACGACCCGTTCTCCGGAGCGCTCGAAATCATCAAAAATGGTGGCAGACACCCAGCGGCGGCAGTAGTCTTCCTGACCCTTCGAGGCATGGGGATGATGGATGCCCGTGAGGTGCAGCTCCTTATTTAAGGAAAAGTTCTTCGTTTCCGTATTTTTACTAATACGTAGAAAAAAGAGCTCCTTGAGTCCGAAATGCTTGGGCAGCACATTCGTCAGACGATAAATAAGTGTTTCTGGGGTGACGGTGTACTTTTCGATCAGCTGCAGCAAGCGGCTCGCTTCCAGTGTGGGCTGGTAGAGAAAGTGCTCCAAGTCTTTTACGAAGCCTTTTTCTGGGATCAAGAGTGCGCAGGAGAAGTAGCTCGCTTTAAAGTGGTTCAGGACTTCTTCGAAGGAGTGCACGCTCACCCAAGAGTAGCTCAGTGGGCGGTTTTCCAAAGATAAAAAGCAGTGCCCCAGCTCGCGGCCGAGGGTGAAGAGCTTTTGATTTTCCGTCAGGTTCCTGTTGAAAAGCAGGCGTGGAGCCTTGCCCGGCAGTACGATGGAGCGCAGCCCTTTTAGTTCGGGATCTTCGTCGAAGTCGTAAGCGTCGATCTGGTACTGATAGGCTGTTTCGAGAATTTCCTCCAGGCGCTGCACGCTGGGCTTCTCGAGGCCAAATTGTTTTTTTAGTTTTTCCGCGGCTTGTTCGAGGTCCGGGAAGTAATTATCATGCATCTCCTGATAAGCGCGTAGGGCAGAGAGGAAAAACTCCTCCTTGCTGATGTCATAGGCGCGGCTGATGTCCATGAGGGTGATGATGAAGGCATTCAGCTTGGAAGGGGCATCGGAGAGCAGTTCGATAAAGGTGGCCACGTCGATACCGAAGATGTCGAGCGGTAGC
Source organism: Nitritalea halalkaliphila LW7 (assembly GCF_000265075.1). Lineage (GTDB taxonomy): Bacteria > Bacteroidota > Bacteroidia > Cytophagales > Cyclobacteriaceae > Nitritalea > Nitritalea halalkaliphila. The sequence goes on from NZ_AJYA01000009.1 coordinate 61,321, forward strand.
TCACTTAAGATGTCTGACTGCAGCAGATCCGATATGGTCTTCATCTTGTCATCGAGCTGCAGGGAGACCAAATAGTCGTAGCTAACCTGCAGGGCCTCGGCTAGTTTAAAAATTTTATCTGCCTTCGGATATTTTTTCGACTTCTCGATTTCATTTAAATAGGAGATGGAGATGCCTGATTTTTCGGATAACTCCTGGAGGGATAAGTGCTTATCTTTTCTTAACTGCTTGATCTTCAAGCCAAAAATTATGCGTATGTGTTCTTCTTTCACGTTCGGGTGGGTTTTATTCGTAGACGAATATACGGAATTTATCCGTTTTTACACACTTAGCAAAAATCGGTAATTAAAGTTTTTTTCATAAAAAGCGAAATTTCGCTTGCATATCTAAATTCGTCTTTTTACCTTTAACACATCAAATCACACAAACGCACAGCAATCATGACCATACCCGTTTCAGACACTTTAAAGCTCAAAGTTTTAGGTGAAATCCGAGAGGAATACAGGAAGATTTTGACGCCGGAGGCCCTGGAGTTTCTGGCATTTTTAGAGCTCAAGTTTCGTGAGAAGCGCTACTCTATTTTAGTGAAACGTCAGCGTACCCAGGAAAAAATCGACCAAGGTCAGCTCGCGGAGGTTTTAGCTGAGCTTCCTAAGCCGGAAGGCGACTGGAAAGTAGCGGAGGGCCCTTCGGACTTACAGGATCGCCGCTGCGAAATCACAGGGCCTGTGGACAGAAAGATGGTTATTAACGCACTAAACTCAGGTGCTAAGGTATTTATGGCGGATTTTGAAGACGCCTCTTCTCCTAGCTGGCATAACCTGATGTCGGGCCAAGTTAATCTTTTCGATGCTATCCGCCGGCAGATTGATTTTACAGCGCCTAACGGCAAAACATACGCACTAGCAGAGGAAATCGCTACCTTAAAAGTTCGCCCACGTGGCTGGCATCTAGAAGAAAAACACATGACGCTGAACGGCGAGCCCCTCAGCGGTTCCTTAGTGGACTTTGGTCTATTTTTCTTCCATAACGCACAGGAATTACTTTCCCGTGGTTCAGGCCCCTATTTCTACTTGCCTAAGCTAGAAAGTGCACTGGAAGCCAAGTTATGGAATGAAGTTTTTATCGCAGCACAGGATTATATCGGCATCCCGCAGAAGACCATTAAAAGTACTGTTTTAATCGAGACAATCTTCGCAGCACTACAGATGGACGGGATCTTGTACGAGTTGAAAGAGCATATCGTGGCGCTTAATGCAGGTCGCTGGGATTACATCTTCTCGGTGATTAAGAAGTTCAGAAACGATCCCAACTTCCTACTCCCGGATCGTATGCAGGTGAGCATGACGGTTCCCTTTATGAAGCTTATGCCAGCCTGTTAGTGGAAATTTGCCACAAGCGTGGTGCCCATGCTATCGGCGGAATGTCCGCTTTTATCCCTGCGAAGGATGAAGCTACCAACCAGCAGGCACGTGCGAAAGTGCGGGCTGACAAAGAAAATGAAGCTAAGCTAGGCTATGACGGCACTTGGGTCGCACATCCTTTCCTGGTAGATATCGCGAAAGAAGTGTTTACGGCGGCCTTTGACGAAGGTCAGGTCAACCAAAAAAATAAGCCGGTGCCGCAGACAGGCGTGCGCCAGGAGGATCTCCTCGATGTGCGTATTCCCGGCAGTACGATTACCGAGATGGGTGTTAGGACGAACATTAACGTGGGAATCCTGTACGTAGAAAGTTGGCTGTCCGGGGTGGGGGCAGCCGCTCTCTACAACCTGATGGAGGATGCGGCTACGGCGGAGATCAGCCGTGCACAGCTTTGGCAGTGGATCAAGCTGGGCGCCAAAATGGACGATGGGCGTACCATCACTAAAGAGCTTTACATGACACTTAAAGAGCAGGAGATGGAAAAAGTACGTCAGTTACTTGGTCCGGAGCGCAGCCAAGGCGAGGCACTGAAGCAAGCTTCCCAATTAATGGATAAGCTCGTACTGGGCAGCACCTTCATCGAGTTCCTCACTTTGCCGGCTTACGGCCTACTAGAAAATTAAGAAAACCTTTCACATTTATATCATAACCATTAGTAACATGAAAAATTCAGCAGAAAGAGCGCAGGCGATCCGCAAAGATTGGGAAACAAATCCAAGATGGGAGGGCGTTTCACGTCCTTATACAGCGGAGGAAGTCGTTAAGCTTCAAGGAAGCTTTACCATCGATCATTCTATCGCACGTATGGGCGCGAACAGACTTTGGGACAAATTAACGAGTCAGCCTTTTATCGCGGGTCTCGGTGCACTTACAGGAAATCAGGCGGTTCAGGAAGTACAGGCAGGCTTAGAGGCTATCTACCTAAGCGGCTGGCAGGTGGCTGCCGATGCCAACTTGGCCGGACATATGTACCCAGATCAAAGCTTATACCCAGCAGATTCAGTTCCTGCAGTGGTGAAGCGTATCAATAATGCCCTTTTACGCGCTGACCAGATTCAGTCCGTGAGCGGTCAGGGTGACTTGCACTACCTCGTGCCGATCGTAGCAGATGCAGAAGCCGGTTTTGGGGGCAACTTGAACGCCTTCGAGCTGATGAAAATGATGATCGAGTCAGGTGCCTCAGGTGTTCACTTCGAAGATCAGCTTTCTTCTGCTAAGAAATGTGGCCACCTAGGTGGCAAAGTGTTGGTGCCGACGCAGGAAGCCATCAACAAGCTTGTTGCGGCGCGCTTAGCCACAGACGTATGTGGTGTGCCGACCGTACTCATCGCTAGAACGGATGCAGACGCGGCTAATTTGCTTACATCGGATATCGATGAGCGTGACCATAAGTTTATCTCCGGACCACGTACGGCTGAAGGATTCTACCACGTGAAAAATGGTATCGAGCAAGGTATCGACAGAGCGATTTCTTATGCTCCGTATGCAGACTTAATCTGGATGGAAACGTCTAACCCAGATTTAGGGTATGCGCGTGAGTTCGCGCAAGCAGTTCACGAAAAATATCCAGGTAAAATGCTGGCCTATAACTGCTCTCCATCTTTCAACTGGGCAGCGCACTTATCCCGTGAAGAAATGCTTACCTTCCGCGAGAACTTAGCAGAGCTTGGCTACCGCTTCCAGTTCATCACATTGGCAGGCTTCCACGCCTTGAATACGTCTATGTTCGAGTTATCGAAAGCGTATAAAGAGCGCGGCATGGCAGGATACTCCGAGCTTCAGGAGCGTGAGTTCGCGCTACAGAAGGATGGATTCAAAGCAGTGAAGCACCAGGCTTCGTAGGAACAGGTTATTTCGATGCAGTACAAGAGATCGTAACTGCCGGAACAGCTTCCACTACAGCCATGAAAGACTCTACTGAGACGCCAGCAGTTTTAAGCAAAATAAAATTTTCGCAATCGATTGTTTGCGCGATTAGAAAACATTTTATACCTTTCCGAAGTGTTATTCATCAGATGAATATCCACAAATAGGTTTAATAGGTTTGAGAGATGAGAAAGTCCATTTCTGTTCCAAATCGCAGGGTTTTATCGTCGGGATTTTGTTTCGCACCCGATGAAGTGAGGCCCTCGAATAAAGGTTGAAGGTACTTTCGATATAAAAAGGAGAACGTGATGCGTTCTCCTTTTTACGTTTGGTGGGGCCTTGCACCGAAGGGAGTGGAAAAATGCGTAAAATTCAAACTAAACTTCGCGTATCCTAGACTTTTTTTATTGTACATTTAAATCGTTATCCGCCTGCACTATGAAGACCAACTTTTATTCTTTTTTCGTTTTGCTTTCTGTCTTTATCGCTTGTTCTTCCGCGTCAGAAGAAGGAGCCAGCAGTGGAGGAGCTGCCACAGAGCCAGAAGTAGATGTAGCGACACGCTTAGAGCTGGGACTACAGGCTCAGCCGCGGTGGATGGGGTTTTGGAAGGAAGCCCTTCCCAGCTTTCAGGTGAGTGATTTTCAGGTTGCCGGCACCCTGCCCATGGAGGACGTGAGCTTTCCAGAGAAAAACCCGATTAATGCACGCCACCCTTTAGCTGCACACCAGATACGGCACCCCGAGGGAGAAGGTGTCGTGGATATTTACAGCCAAAAGCTGGCCCTGATCGAAGAGGGGCGCTTGTTACTAAACCCTGACTCCGAAATCATCTTTTATAAGCGCGATGGCATGCGTGAGCGACTCCTCTTTTTAGGCCCATCAGCCAGTATCGAGGAGGCTGAGTGGCTGGATCGCGAGTGTCTACTCGTTCTCGGTAGTATGGAGGAAGAAGAGGGGTACCGCCCGATGGTCTGGCTAATCTTTCCTTTCGAAGGTGAAATCCAGCTGTATCGCCACCAACAAATCGCCCCTGAGCTCGTTAGATATGCATATCTAAAAGAGAAATTTCAGGATCAAATCGAAGAGCGTGCGTTTTAGTGAAGTCATTCCCATCTTAGAAGAAAAACTGCAGCAGCCTTTACCCGGTCTGCAGGGGCATCGGCATATGGCGCCAGAGCCTGTGGATGAGCGCCGTTTCTCACCTGAAATCCCCGAAACCGCCCGGAAAGGAGCTGTCTTGCTTCTTCTATATCCGGGAGAAAAAGGTTTAGCCACCTTCCCTTTCATCAAGCGCCCTCCCTATGATGGCGTGCATGGGGGGCAGATCGCTCTGCCTGGCGGCAAATGGGAAGACGAGGATAAGGACTTTGGCGCGACAGCGCTACGTGAAACCGAAGAAGAAATCGGCGTGCAGCGCGAACGCATCACCCTGCTCGGCAGTCTCACCCGCCTGTATATTCCGCCCAGTAATTTCGTAGTCTTTCCGTATATCGGCTTTGTCGAGGAGCAGCCTTCCTTTTCTCCCGATCCGAAAGAAGTGGATCGCCTTATTCCCTGTGCTTTTTCTGCACTATTCGCTCCCGAAGCTATCCAAGTAGGAAATGTGCGCGTACGCGATCGCTATGCCCTGCGGACGCCCTACTACGCCGTCGAAAATGAGATGGTTTGGGGAGCTACCGCCATGATTCTTTCGGAATTGCAGCAACTTTGGCAGGCGCCTGAGCGCAGCTTTTTGGACTTTCAGGCCGAATGTGTTAATTATGCAGTCTAAACCCATTTGCTGTATGCTCGCACAGGCCCCTCTACTTACAAACGACGCCGTAGTCTTAGGTGTATTGATAACCATTTTGGCTTTTGTTTTTAGTACCAGCAGCAGCTCCCATCCCTTTTGGAAACGCTTCTACTCCGTGGTACCAGCCATTCTGCTCTGCTACTTTATTCCTGCGCTCTGTAATAGTTTCGGGCTGATCTCCGGTGAGGAGTCGGGGCTATACTACATGGCGAGCCGCTATCTTTTACCAGCCTCCCTAGTACTTTTAACGCTCAGCATTGATTTTCAGGGGATATTAAAATTGGGTCCAAAGGCCCTCATCATGTTCTTAGCAGGATCGCTGGGCATCGTGCTGGGCGGGCCACTGGCCTTGTTTACCTGCTCCTTCTTTTTTCCAGAGCTCCTCGGCGGAGTAGGACCCGATGAACTTTGGCGCGGGCTGGCCACCATCGCGGGTAGCTGGATCGGGGGAGGAGCGAATCAGACGGCCATGTTAGAGGTCTACGGGGCGAGTACCACGCTTTTTTCCCAGATGATCGCAGTGGATGTTTTGGTGGCCAATGTCTGGATGGCGGTTATCCTCTATTGGGCGGGGAAACCCGGGAAAATCGACGCGCTCTTTAAAGCGGACAGCAGTGCCATCCAAACGCTACAAGAAAAAGTGGCCGCCTATCGCGAAGGGATCATGCGGATGCCTACGCTGCCAGACACAATGAAAATAGCAGGTGTGGGCCTAGGAATTACCGGATTCGCCCATTTGGTGGCTGACTATGTCGCGCCTTATATCGGCACCCACTATCCACGACTTTCAGATTTTTCCTTAGACAGCACCTTTTTCTGGATCGTCGTGGTAGCCACCACGGGTGGCCTGGCGCTGAGTTTTACGAAGGCGCGCAACCTGGAAGGGGCAGGCGCTTCACGCATCGGGTCAGTTTTTCTGTATGTGCTCGTAGCTACGATCGGCATGCAGATGGACCTGGGTGCCATCTTCGATAACCCACTTTTCTTTTTAGTAGGGATTTTGTGGATGCTTTTCCACGTGACCATCATGCTACTGGTGGCCTTTTTAATCAAAGCCCCTTTCTTCTATGTGGCGGTGGGCTCTCAGGCAAATGTTGGCGGTGCTGCTTCAGCTCCTATCGTAGCAGCAGCTTTAACCCGGCACTGGCTCCCGTAGGAGTATTGATGGCGGTGTTAGGCTATGCGGTGGGTACTTACGGCGCCCTGATCTGCGGCCTCCTCCTGCAGGCTGTCTATAACCTTTAGGTCTTTTTTAGAGTAAAAAGAGTATGGCGACGTACCGCAAATTTATTTTTGTCTGTAACGGGGGAGACTGTAAAGACGAAGGATGTAAAAAGCTGACCAAAGACCTCAAGTCCCTCATTCAAACAGACGGTCATAAAGGAAAATATAAAATCATCCGCACCAAGTGCATGGACTTTTGTAAAAGTGCACCCGTGGTGGTCTACAACAATGAGGTCTGCAAAAAGGCCGACGTGGAAGCCATACGTAAGAAAATCACGGGCTAAATGTTCCCGTGATGCTAGCTGGCGTGCTGCTTTCAACTCCCTTACTGAAGCGGGAAATGTACCGAAAAGGTAGTTCCTAGCCCTTTGGTGGACTGTACCGTGATAAACCCTCCCATTGCCTCTACTTGACCTTTGGTCAAAAATAATCCTACTCCACGTGCATCAGGATGTTTGTGGAAAGTCTTGTACAGGCCGAAGAGCTTACCTCCATTCAGCTTCATGTCGATGCCGATGCCATTATCCTGAAAATGCACGATTTTATGCGTGTCCGTTTCTTCTAAAGCAATGAGTAGCTGACAACCTTCCTTCGCCTCGCTACGCTTATACTTCACTGCATTGGTAATGAAATTCAAGACGATGCTGTCGATGTAGGCTTGTATGCCGGCCACGCAGGTTTTTTCTGGAATTTTATTGATGACCTGAACACCATTTAGGAGCAGCAAAGCTCGGATGCTGGCACAGTTATTTTCAATGCTGGCATGCAGATCCACTTCCTTTAGCTGCAGCTCCGCCAAGTCCATGCGAACGATTTCGGTTAGGTCTTCCACGGTCTGCTCTAAGTTCTGTGCGCTGCTGTAGCAGGGGGAAAGCAGCCACTTCTAAAAGTTCCGGTTTTTCCATTTCTAATAGCTCGATCATCCCGATAAGACCAGCACTATGCGAGCGCAAGTTATGGGCTACGATGTGTGCAAAGTTCTTCAGGCGTTCATTTTGGGTTTTCGTGCGCTCCAGCAGGTGTGTCATCTGCTGCTCCACTTTTTTAAGCCCTGAAATGTTCGTAAAGATTCCTAAAAATCCGATATGCTCTCCTTCCACTGATAATTTTGTGAGGGAACAAAGCGTATTGATAAGCGTCCCATGTGCATCGCGCAGCTGAAACTCTCGTGTAAAGAAAATGTCATGTTGGGCCTCATAGAAAGGTGCCTGCTTTGGGGTGCACTTGACACCGTACTGATTTTGAATTTCAGTGCTAAGCGCTTCGAGTTCTTCTTGCAGCAGAAGTTGCTGTAGCTGTCTCTGCTGCAGCATTTCGCTTGCCGAAAAGTGCAGGAGATTCTCTGCCCCTGCATTAAAGAGTGAAATGGTACCTTCTCGATCCGTCCCGATGATGGCCACCTGTGTACTCGCATCTAAAACCGCCTGTAATTTACTTAAAGCCGTCTTCAGGCGTTCTTCTGCGGCTTTTTCTTCGATAACATCCCGAATAATAGACCAGATAAGTTTTCGGCCATTTAAGTCTTCGATGACGATGCCCCTTAATTCTACAGGGTAGAGGGTTCCATCCTTTCTGCGGTATTCTTTTTCGAATCGGCTATACTCTCCCTTCGTGCGCATCTCCTCTAAGGCCAGCGCCTCCATTGGGGCATATTTTTTTGGGGTAACATCCCAGTAACTGAGCGCCAAAAACTCTTCTTTAGTATATTGGGTCGGAGCTAAAAGCTTACTGTTTACATCTAAGAACTGCCCTGTTTCGAAATCATTCAGGGCGATACCGATAGGTGAGAGCTCAAATAGCGCCGTAAACAAATCACGATGGTAGGTGATTTCCCGCTCTTTCTCCTTTTGATGGGTAATATCTTGCAGGGTTCCATACATCTTGGAAGGCGCGCCAGTGCTATCCCAGTCGAAGACCTGGCCCCGCTCCGCCATCCACAGCCAAGAGCCATTCGGGTGCTGCATGCGAAACTCCACCTGATATGTGTCGAGTGTCCCTGCTAAGTACTGCGTGATGCTATTAAGCGCCTGTTGCCTATCCTCAGGATGCATACGCGCGATCCACTCTTCACGCATCATGGGTTGCCCGTGCTTTTCTTGGATGCCCAGGTAATTCCGCCACCATTCGTTGATCAGCATCTCTCCACTTTTCATATTCCAGTCCCAAGTACCTAGCTTTGAGCTTTCTAAAATAAGACGCTGTCGTTTTTTTGCCTCCACGATATCTTGTATCGGACGACCCTCGGGAATCACAAAGATTACTTCACCCGCACTATTTTTCACTGGGCGCAAGCTAAACAAGATCGTAACTTCGCGTTTATCTTTTATCCATACATTTACCTCATAGCTCACTTCCTGCCCTTCAGTGCCTGCTCGAAATGCTGCTTCAGCTCCTCCTGTGTCTCCATGCTGATCTGCCACCAATAGCAGTCTCCAGAAATACTTGCCTACCACATCGCTTCTCTGTAAGCCAGCCATATCCAAAGCAGTGGCATTCGCTTCTGTTAAAATACCGTTTCGATCTAAAAACCCGATAAAGGAAAAGGAGGAGTTAAAGATGCTTTGAAACTTATCTTTCAGTAGCGTCGCTTCCTCAAGTTTCATCGTGGATTCACGCTCAGTTTCTTGCAGCGTGTGATAGAGCTGCTCGGTATAGGCTACGGAGTGCAACAAAAAATCTCTAAAATAGCTGTAGGAGGCTTCTGGGGCTTCCGCCTCCAAAATGCTGACGAGCAAGCAGTAGCTACCCGTCTCTGGCTGCAGGCGGATTTCTCCTACGAAGGCTTGGAATTCCTCTTCTGCGGACCTTTGGCCCTCAGGGCCGTCTGAAAAAAGGGCTCGGCCTCCTCGGTTTCTTCGCGATATTGGAGGTAGCGCTCAGCCAGTAGCGTAGCCTCTGACGCACTAAAGCGCGCTGTAAACCTGTACTCCTCATGCACTTGAATCCCTTTCTCAGGAAAATAAGTCAGTAAAATCGTGGCCACATGGTGTTTTTGATGTGCTAGGGCCGCGCATAAATAGTGAATATGCCGCGTAAAGGCTTCTTGATGTGCGGAGTGCTGTAGGCCCATAGCGGGCCCCAAAGCAGGCCAAGGTAATTTTGGTGCGTCTGGAGTCTGAAATGGCTCTGAATGCATAGCCTTTAATTAAGATTGAAAACCTTAAGTTAAGCTAAATTTTGGATTTAAGCCATAAATTTAAATAATTAAGGCTGTCTGTTGGGTAGGGTATGCTTGCGCAAAATTCGCTTGGCTTCCTGCTGGACCTCGGGCATTTTCTGGGCGCTCCAGATCTGGTCACGGGCGATTTTGGCGGCCTTTTCCAAGTCTATGATAGGCGCAGGGTAGCTGCTTCCCAGCTGAAACTGGTAGAGGCTGGCCTCTATGGGAGAGAGTTCCCAGGGTTTTAGGCGATAGGGAATGGGCAGCTGCGCGAGCTCAGGCACCCACTTGCTGATAAAGACTGCTTCAGGATCATGATCTTCGGCCTGTTTGACGGGATTGTAGATGCGGACAGTATTGATGCCCGTCACCCCTGCCTGCATTTGGAACTGGGGAAAGTGTATGCCGGGCTCAAAATCCAAGAAGTACCGCGCCAGATGCGCGACGCCGTGCCGCCAGTCTTGTAGCAGGTGATGGGTCAAGAAGGATACGAGCATGGCCCGCATCCGGAAATTCAGGTAGCCCGTTTCCTTCAGGCAGCGCATGCAGGCGTCTACCAGCGGAAATCCCGTGCGTCCTTCCTTCCAAGCCTCCACTTTGGCGCTGTCCAGTGGTTTTTCCATCTTTTCGAAGCCTTGATTGACGCAGCGAAACTCCATTTGATCCTCCATCTCGAATTTTTGGATGAAATGGCAGTGCCAGCGCAGGCGGGATTGGAAGTTGACAAGATTTCGTGCCTGAAAGCCGCTCTTTCTACGTGCTTCGGCGGCCTGATAGACCTGCCGCATGGAGAGGTTGCCCCAAGCCAGGTAGGGTGAAAGTCGGGAGCAGGAGCTTCTGCTGAGGCTCGGTTTGCTGATATGTTGGTTGTAATGCCGCACCCTGTCACGCAGGAAGCTTTGGAGGTAGCGCTGTGCGGGATCCTCTCCACCGGGCTGCATAAGGGGATTGTTTTCTTGCCATGCCTGTGGCAAAGGGGCCTGAGGGAGGTTTTCCAAGAAGGTTTTAGGGAGGCTGATGCCTTTAGCGCGGTGGAAATTCGGCTGGGCCAGGGGTGCTGTCATCTGGGCATACCATTCTTGGGACCAGCGCTCGCGGTTTTTGCGCCCGCGGCGCACACCCTGCTGCTGAAATTCTCTCCACCGGATTCCATTTTCTCGGCAGAAGTCGGCTACGGCCAGATCGCGGCGGTAGGTGATGGCCAGGCCGGTTTCGATGTGGCTGTACAGACAAGCGATGCCATAGGTTTCCTGCAGTTGGCGCAGGACGGGCAGCGGATCGGCATAGAGGATGTGGAGCTGAAGCCCGTGCGTTTCCAGTTTGGCCTGCATTTCGTGGAGGCTTTGGAGGACGAATCTCCAGTGGCGCGTGTCGCTATGCGGGGAGGCGACGAGTTCGGGCTCAAAAAAATAGAGGAGCAGGCACCACTTTTTTTCGGCTAGGGCAGCCTGAAGCGGGGCGTGATCGCTGAGGCGGAGATCACGCTTGAACCAAACGACATGAAGGTCTTGCATGCTGCTAAAACAAGGGCGGCGGATTTTGGTTTAGGGGATATGCGTAAATTCAAGACACTTTCAGAGGAGGAAATAGATCGTGTGATCGAAATGGCTTGGGAGGATCGGACGCCTTTCGATGCGATCGAGGGGCAGTTTGGACTGCCGGAGAAAGAGGTGATTAAGTTGATGCGACGGGAAATGAAGCAGTCCTCCTTTAAGATGTGGCGGGCACGTGTGCAGGGGAGGGCCACCAAGCACAAGCAGAAGGCGCCGAAGGACATGGATACGTTTAAGTCGAGGATGCAGCGGGGAATCGCGCTAAATAAAATGCCGAAGCGGTAGTTTGTCAGGAGCTAGTCAAAAAAAGCCTGCCACAGGCGTCCACGAGGGGCTGGACGCAATCCTCTGTACGGAAAGTAAAAAGACAAGGCGAGCCTTGTCTTTAATCGAGTAGATGCAACTTTTTAGTAAAGCCGTCCTTAAACCGTTTCGTATGGCCAGGACATGATGCCGCCAGCCAAATTATGTAAATTTTCGAAGCCTGCTTTTGCCATAAGGGCGCAAGCTTGACCGCTTCTGTTACCGCTACGGCAGTACACGTAGTAGGTTTTGTCTTTAGGTAAATTCGCGATCTGCTGCTGGAAGTTCGCACTCATGATGTCGATGTTACGCGCACCTTTTAATTTGCCCGACTGAAACTCACCCGCACTGCGCACATCGATTAAAACGGCATCCTTAGCCTTTAGGCCTTCATAAAAGGTGGCTGCATCACTATCTTTATACCCTTTTGGGCTGGATTTGAAGAAACTAAACATACTGGTATTTGCTATTAGGTTATTCGATATTATATACTACAAAAATAGCTGTCCAAGCCCCTTCAGACCGTAACCTTTATCACACCTGCTGACTTTTCTCAGCTTTTTTGTCCCCTTTTTTATACGCAGCCAAAACGAGTAAGCGAATTAATAGCACAAAAGGGATCGCGTGCCAAAAAAAGTCAAACCAGTCTAAGGCTTGCATGCCCTTTGCGCCTCCGGCGATCCAACGGATTTTTCCCCAAATATGGGGTTCTGGAACGAAGGGCGCTAAACCTAAAGTAGCGCAAAGCAAGAGGACGAAGCGCCAAGAATTGATACTTGTTTTCATGATACTGGGGGGGGGTAAAGTAATCTTTATGGGGTGCATGTAGGGGAGGCACACTGTAGCTACAGCTTCTCGGGCCCTTTAGCAGGTGTAAACGGGGTAAGCGCCGCCTTCCTCGGGGGAGCTGAGGTATCGGAAGGGGTTTTGGTCCGAGTAGGGATATACCTCAACTGATCCCAAAGCTTAGTTGGAAAATGCTCCATACCCGGGAAGCCTAAAGGTTCGTCGCGCCCCTCATGCGGAATGTAGGCGGTGCCGAAAAGGTAGTCCCACAGGCTCAAGGTGATGCCATAGTTGACGCCATGGCTGCCTTCTGGAAGGGTTTTCGCATGGTGCCAGGTGTGCATGATGGGATTATTCAAGATGTACTTGAAAGGCCCGTAGGTGAGGCGGATATTGGCATGGTTCAGGTGGCCAATCGCCGTGGTAAACATGTGCAAAATAAAGAAGTCCTCCAGCCCAAAACCGATCATCGCGAGCGGGACGTACTGAGCGGTCTTGTACAGAATCGTCTCCATCCAGTGGAAGCGGAGATGTGCAGCGAAGCCCATTTCCTCCACACTGTGGTGCACCTTATGAAACTCCCATAGCAGGGGCGATCGGTGTAGCAGCCGATGGACATTCCACTGGATAAAGTCTGCTACTAAAAACAGGGTGAGGAATTGGGCCCACTGGGGCCAAGAACCTATTTCAAGGGCAACCAAATTTGTCACCCCAAAAAGGCCCAGGAAATCATTAAAGGCCTCCACCGCCACCATGGAAATGGCATTATACGCGATTAAGGAAAAGAGAAAATAATTGAAGAACATGTAGAAGGTGTCCATCCAAAAGTCTTTACGCAGGATGCCGCCCCGCTTCCTCCAGGGAAACAGGATTTCGAGCGTCCATACCAGCAGGGACAGGCCGATCAGCCACCAGAAATAATTTTTCCAGGAGGGATACAGCATCTCGTTTAGTAGATACTGGGCATAGCCGTAATAGGCATCGTAGATGATTTTTAGATATTTCTCCAGCACGTCCATTCCGTCTTCTGATTAAAAGGCAAGTTATATACGTAATTTATACGAAAAAGAGGACCCCCCAAAGGAAGGCCCACTTTTAACTCCCATAAACCACAATAATTATTTTTGATAGTCTTTTACCGCAGCGCCCATGTCGAGCACCTGTGCTTTTGGTACTGTTTTATGCACGATGCTGCTGCCGATCGCTGAGCGGTACCCTGTCCCGCAGTGCACGACTACGGGCTTGTCAGTAGGAATTTCTCCCGCCCGCTCCCGAAGTTCAGGCAGTGGTATCGCCAAAGCATGTTCGAAGAGCTTGCCTTCCGCCACTTCTCCCGGATTTCGGATGTCGAGGATGGTAAAGGCCTCGGGATTAGCGTCGAAGGCGGCTTGGTCGAAGGCTTGCATCTGCGCATCACCACCGCGTGCATAAACGAAGGCGCCGACGATGTATTTGTCATAGCCGATTTTGGCAGTTTGCGCGATCAGCGCATCTAAATTTTCTTCGGAATCTGAGACGAGGTAAAAGCTTTGCCCAGGGGGCAAAAGGGCTCCCAGCCAGGTCTCAAATTTAGCGCCCTGCATGATGTTCAGCGCTCCCGGGATGTGGGAGGCCTTAAAAAGGGCTTGATTTCGGGCGTCGATCAGGGGCAGTGCCGTCTGCTCGGTGAGGAAATCGGGTGCCAAGCGGGGAACACGAGCCAAATCAGTCTCTAATGTGGCTGCTCCGCGCTTGTTGACCTCCACATTATAAGGGAAATACAAAGGGATAAAGGGCTGATCTTCCAGCAGCAGGGCCACAAATTCCGCCTCTGTCATGTCCTGAAGGGCATAGTTGGTGGCTTTTTCTTTCCCGATGGTGCTTACATTATCCGTACCGATGGCTTTGCCGCAGAAGGAGCCTGCACCATGGGCGGGATAGACGAGGGTTGCATCAGGAAGCGGCATAAGCTTTTCACGGGTGCTTGCATACATCATTTTGGCTAGCTCCACGCGATCCGCAGTTACGTTTCCGGCATTTTCGCGCAGGTCTGGGCGGCCGACATCTCCTATAAAAAGGGTGTCACCCGTAAAAACGGCAATGGCTTCGGCGTCCTCTTCCAGTACGATAGAAATGCCATCAGGGGAGTGGCCAGGGGTATGCAGGGCACGTAGGGTAACCCCATTTCCTAGGTCCAGGACATCACCCTCATCGAAGGCCTGGTGGGGGTAGGCGGCCCCCACGAGGGAGGACACATAAATAGGGATGCCGAGGGTTTCGTGGAGTTCCAAGTGACTGCTAACGAAATCTGCATGCGGGTGGGTATTGATAACGCCTTCGATGCGGCTGTTTTTTTCTTGGGCCAGGGCCAAATAGGGACGCACATCTCTTCCTGGATCTACCAGGTAGATGCCCGCTTCCGCTACGATGGCATAGCTGTAATGGGCGAGTCCGGCATCATGAAACTGATGGATTTCGGCCTTTTGGGGTTCCGCCGCAGGGAATTTATCGGTAAATTGGGCTTGGACCTGGAACATAAGCCCCCAGGTCAGGAGCACTAGTAAACTCGTTATACGCATGGTTCTTCCTTCTATTCTGCACAAAACAAGGGAGTATTTTCCACAAAATAGGTGATGATTGTTACATATTGGCTCCGCGTTTGCCTGCATTTTTGTGCAGGTTTAAGTTGGAGAGCTATGAATGAATCTTTTTGGAATAAACGTTTTGAAGAGCAGCCGCTGCTGTATGGTGTGAAGCCCAATGCCTTTTTTAAACAAGAATTGGATAAGTTGCGCCCTGGATTGATCCTTTTACCGGGAGAGGGAGAGGGCCGAAATGCCATTTATGCCGCCACGCAAGATTGGGGGGTGGTGGCCCTAGATCAGAGTGAGGTGGCGCGAGAGAATGCACTTCGATTTGCACGCTTGCATGGTGTGGTAATCGATTATTTTTTAGGTGACGCGCTGTTGTATTTGCCTCCGGCAAAGCATTTTGATGTGATTGCTTTGATTTACTTTCATTTGCCGCAGGCCATGCGAAAAAAAATCCATCACAAGTTTATCAAGCGCTACGGCCAGGGGGTACGCTGCTTGTAGAGGGCTTCAGTCAGGAGCAAATCGGCTACACCTCCGGGGGTCCGAATGCACCAGAGATGCTGTATGATTTAGAGGAGATCAAGGCTGAATTTAAAGGATTGGAATGGGAGTATGCCTTTTCGGGTGAGGTGCACCTGGAAGAGGGAGAGGGGCATCGAGGGCCCGCGCATGTGGTGCGGCTGGTAGGTAAAAAGTTGGCAAAATAGTAGGAGAGAAAGCGGGTAGCTTGGTGATTTTTCGGTAACTTTCCTTTGTAATTGTGCCCCAAGAGGGGCGGCTACATGCTACACACAACTACACAACGTTGTATCCACTCACTACCTTAACGCTTACTTGAGCACTATGAAGATTTTAGTTCCAACAGACTTTTCCGAGAATGCCAGCCATGCCTATCGTTTTGCGCTGGCCTTAGCAGCGCAGCAGCGCGCCAGTATTCGTTTGGTGTACACGTTTACCGCGGTGTATGATTTTGCTGCCCAAGCGACGGAGATCGTGGCGGGCATAGAAGCAGAGGCAGAACAGGCCCTCGAGCAGGCTTTGGCCGTGGGCCGTGCTGCGGAGGTGGAGGTTTCCTATAAAATCGTGCAGGGCACGGTGGCGACGGCTGTTACCGCGATGGCCTATCGTGAGGATTTTGATTTGATCGTAATGGGCACGCAGGGTGCTTCAGGCATAAAAAAGGCGCTCATGGGTCGAACACCGGACAGGTGATTAAGGAAGCGATGACGCCCGTGCTGGCGATTCCGACGGGAGCTCCCTTACCGGAGCGCTGGTCGTTTACGATTTCCACTGCCTTGCATCCTGACGATGAGAAGTTTTTTCGCAAGTGGTACCCTTTGGTTCAGGGCTTAGAGGCGGAATTTTCGCTGCTACATATTTACGAGGGTTTCGCGCATAAGGCCGAGGACCGGTTGGCAGAATTTTCCAGTCAGCTGGAGGATGCCTTTCCAGACTGGCGTGCACGGCTGGAGCTGCGTGCGGGAGAAAAGCCAGAGCAGGTGCTGAATGGCTACTTAGGCGAGCATCCCGAGCGCTGTTTGGTGATGTTTTACCAAAAGAAATCCTTTTTTGCGTACCTGTTCAACCAGAGTCATAGCCTGCAGATGGCCTACCATACGCGCAACCCGCTTTGGATCATGAAGTGAGGATTATGACTCTTGCTCATGCTTCGCATATTTCTTTAGTATGAAATAAATAATTAATGTTGTGCATCCCGCACTAATTAATGCTATCCAAAAGCCGAATAAACTTGGGTTAAAGCTACCAAAAGGCGCCATTGACATGTAGAACACAGCTTGAAAAATAAACCCTACGGCAAGCCTTATATTTGTTTTTCGTTTCATATTATCTTCCGCAAGATGTAAGTAATTCACCTGCTACTCCACTTACTAATCCACTAACAAATCCAGCAGCTCCACCAAAAACAGCTCCACCAACACCACCTGCCACCGTACCTAAAACTGGCACTGTGAATGTCCCAACGCTTGCGCCTGCGTATCCTCCAGTTGCTGCGCCTCCAGCTAATCCAATTACAGCGCTCGCCAATACGTTTCTAGAGCTTACGCTACAGCTCTGAATTCGACCATTTGGAAAATAAGTACGACCAAGTTCGTTTGCAACTAAATCAATACCCCCCTTTTCAACAAATTCAGCTGCAGTTATAATCCCTGTGCATAATGTTAATAACTGTATTTTTTCATCGTAAGATAAAGAAGAGTTAATTATTGATTGCTGAAAAGAAACGGCTTTAGATTTTGCGAGATTTAAACCTTCTTCACTCAACAAGTCTTCAATGAATGGCTGAACCAATAATAACTGATCTTCGCTATAAATTTCAAAAGTTGATAGATCAATAGCCGCAGACGTTCTTAAATTAGTCAGATGATCTGGAAAACTTACCTCAACCAAGCTACTTGTCATATCCATTAGAGGTATGTTATTGGCATAAAGGTAACGTTCGTTGCAACCTGACATGATGTCATTAAGCAGGTCTCTTTGATTCAAACTTAATCCACCGATTTCCAAAGGAGTTACATTTTAGTTTAAATTAGAAATAGTTGAATTTAATCCATTCCTGTTTATCTCTGTAAGAAATGATATCTCTTTTTTCAAAATTGTTTTTGAAATCAGGTTTCTCTTCTTGATTACAAGATACTAGGAAAATTAGCGTACAAAGCGTGATTAAAAATAGATTTTTCATTTTTTAAAAAAAGTTATTTATGCCCTACTTTGTTATTGGGAGTTTTCGGGTCAATTTTTTCTCCCGACGTAAACACTCTGTTTGATGGACTCTTAAATTTACCTAAGCGGCGTGCCTTTCCCTGTATCGGTGTATTTACATCTGTACATAAATTGCGTTTACAATTTATAGTAATCAAAAGTACACTTGATTGTGCATGAATTCAAGTTTTGACCTTTACTTAAACGTTTAACTTCGTTCAGGGTCTGCGGGTAGGAGGGGCATAAAAAACTAGTCTTCGGGAGATGCACTTCCGAAGACTAGTTGCCGGTGGCTTTTGGCGCTCGCGCCAATACCATTTTTTTAACGCCCTATCCTTTTTTAGGGGATCCAGGGGATGTGTCGGAAGTTCGGTTTCCGCTTCTCCAGGAAGGCATCGCGGCCCTCTTTCGCCTCATCGGTCATGTAGGTCAGGCGTGTGGCCTCCCCGGCAAATACCTGCTGACCCACCATGCCATCATCGGTGAGGTTAAAGGCAAATTTCAGCATTTTTATGGCGGTAGGGGACTTGTCGAGCACCTCTTGTGCCCAAGCGAAGGCGGTTTCTTCCAGCTCCGCATGCGGCACAACCGCGTTTACCATGCCCATTTCATAGGCCTCCTG
The DNA here is from genome assembly GCF_000265075.1 of Nitritalea halalkaliphila LW7. Classification (GTDB taxonomy): domain Bacteria; phylum Bacteroidota; class Bacteroidia; order Cytophagales; family Cyclobacteriaceae; genus Nitritalea; species Nitritalea halalkaliphila. Next base: position 79,348 of record NZ_AJYA01000009.1, read on the forward strand.
CGCGGAGTAGTTGCGGCCCAAGAAAAATATCTCGCGTGCGCGTTTTTGGCCCACCATTTTCGCTAGGTATGCCGAGCATATCCCCCATCAAAGCTGGTGACGTCGGCATCGGTCTGCTTGAAGATGGCATGCTCTTTACTGGCCAGTGTCAGGTCGCAAACCACGTGCAAGCTATGGCCTCCCCCTACTGCCCAGCCGGGCACCACGGCGATGACCACCTTCGGCATAAAGCGAATTAGGCGCTGCACCTCTAAAATATTCAGGCGATGGTAGCCGTCTTCCCCCACATAGCCTGATGTCCGCGGGCGCGCTGGTCTCCGCCGGAACAAAAAGCATAGACGCCATCCTTCGGGGAGGGGCCTTCTGCTGAGAGCAAGACCACGCCGATGCTGGTGTCCTCGCGGGCGTCTAAAAAGGCATCATAAAGTTCTGATGTAGTTTTCGGCCTGAATGCATTCCGCACCTCAGGACGGTTAAAAGCAATACGCGCCACCCCCTGGCATTTCTTGTAGGTGATGTCCTCGTATTCTTTAGCGACGATCCAATCCATGATTTAAAATTTTCTTGCAAGTTAAGCTTATCGCGCGAATGCGCCTCCATACTTACCCGATAAAGGGCGGAATTGTTTGTTGGCAGGGGCTCTTTTTCCCCTTTGGCGGCCTTTCTGTGCCGAAATGCGCTGTAAGGCCTAGCGGGAGGGGGGCTTGTAGCCCTGTGGGCAAAAGTCTATTCGGCCGAGGGGCGAGGCGCCGAATCCATGCGGGAAAATGTTATCTTTGCGCCATGTCTGTACCTACTCCCACTGGTTTTCGTCTCTGGTATCCCGACGCTGTAGATCGTGCTTTTTTAGCGCCTGCGGAGGAGTTTTTGCGCCGCTGGGCGCAAGGGGACACGCATTTTACCCTGCACACTTCGGGTTCTACGGGTGCGCCTGCACCGATTCGGGTGAGTCGGGCGCAAATGATCGCCAGTGCAGAGGGGACGATCCGGTTTTTTGGGCTGGGCCCTCAGGATCGCTTGCTCTGTGCGCTGCCGCTGGATAAGGTGGCGGGCCAAATGATGCTGGTGCGGGCCCTGCTGCTGGACTGCCCCCTTTACTTGCTTCCGCCGCGTGCGAATCCGGCGCAGGAGCTTCCGGAGGATTGGCCTGAGGCTTTTGATTTTGTGCCTTGGTGCCGCTGCAGGCTGCCCGTATCGCAGAGGAGTCGCCGGCCTTTTTTCAGCGCGTTCGGATACTGCTGCTGGGGGGAGGGGTGAGTCAGTTGGCTTTGCGCGAAGCGCTGCTGGCTCTTAAGCCGGAAGGCATCTATCAAAGCTATGGTATGACGGAGACGGTTTCGCATGTGGCGCTGGCCCGGCTGAGTGCTGCGGCGCGTCTGCGTTATGCGGCGCTGCCAGGGGTGGAGCTCCGGCTGCGTCCGGATGGGGGGCTTTCCCTGCGTGGCCCGATGACCGAAAACCGCTGGCTCGACACGCGGGACGTGGTGCAACTGGAGGCGGATGGGCGGCATTTCGAATGGCTGGGGCGGCAGGACCATGTGATTAATTCGGGTGGGCTGAAGCTGTACCCTGAAGCGCTGGAGCGGGCACTGGAGGGGCGGCATCCGCTTTTTCGGGGGGACCGGTATTTTTTCTTTGGGCAGGAAGATGCGGCCTTCGGCCAAAAACTTATTTTGGTGCTGGAAGTTGCTGAGCTTGAAATGGAACAGGCAAGGTTTTTGAAAGAGATTTGTCAGCAGGTGCTGCCTGGCGGTATCAGTCCTCGGGGGCTGGCCTGGACGGAGGAGTTTGTGCGCACCAGCACGGATAAGGTATCTCGAACAAAAACAGTCGCTTTATGTCAACACATTTCGTTTTAGCAGGTTTTTTACTCATGAGCTTTTTTTGGAAACTAAGCCCTGAGCCGGTAGAGAAGGTATCGATTCGCATCGAGGTAGGCGATTTCGAGTCGGATGAGGGCGAAATGAGTTGGCTGCTGTTCGATAAGGAGGAGGGGTTTCCGAATAAACCGGAAAAGGCTTTGAAGCGCGGTGGGGAGCGCATTAAGGGGGGCAAGGCGAGCCTTACGCTTTCCGATTTAGAGAAGGGCAAGCGGTATGCGGTCTCTGTTTTTCATGACAAGGAAAAAAATGGGAAGTTGCCCACTTCTACTTTCGGGATTCCTAAGGCGCAGTATGGTTTCACGCAGGATGCCAAGGGCAGGATGGGTCCTCCCAAGTTTAAGGATGCTGCTTTTACTGCAGAGAAGGAGGGGGCTACTTTAAAAATCCGCTTGCAGGGGCCAGGGGTGTAGGAGCAGATAGCGCTGGCGCCCATGATTCCCTTTTTGGCTTTTGGTACATTTCGAGCTTTTAGGGGAAGTGATAGGAGTGATGCATCTGGTGGGCGTTTAAGGCTTGGGCGTAGGGGKTTGGGCTTGCATGTTCGTTTTCTTTCGTTTTCTTTCCTTTTCCCCTAAAATCGTGTTCGTTTGGCTTCGTTTTCTTTCTTTTCCTTTCTTTTTGATGTTCGTTTATGATCGTTTGCTTTCTTTTCGGGTTAGGAGGTGGGATAGTTTAATGAACAGTCTCTCCCTATGATTCGTTTTTTCTCTTATCCAATTATTTTTCTTCATTATTTACTTTTATTACCTTTAGATTTGGTACAGAGTAATCAGATAGCACAGTCTCAATAAGTTCTTCTGTGAAATCCGAACTACCAATAAGAACAGTTCTAAATATTTCAATTCTATCATCAGGAGTAAGTTCATTCAGTTTCTTATCATCTCTAAAAAACTGCATAAACATTTCTCTATTTATCTCTTTATAATTTTTCATTTAAGCGGATTTTTGCGTTAGGGTACATTAAGCCTAAATTTAACCTTATTTTTCTCTTTTTTTATCATTTCGATCTTTTATTTGGTCCAAAGCTCCCAAAATTGCATGAGCCAAAGGTAAGCGGTTGTGGCATGTATTCCCCCCTTGCTGTATGTTGCGGAGAAGGTGTCAAGCCTATCCTCTAACTCAGCTAAATACCAGAATACCAGATGTTTCAATGCGCGGGTGTTATGCCATGCCGTAAACCCTTTTCTCCCATGGTTTCCTATTTCTTTTCAAGCTGTAATAGGTAGCAGGATAGACACCGTACTTATCCAAAGTAGCCTGAACCCCGTTCGATTTGGCCTCCTCAAGTACCTTCAGTTTCTCTTCTTTCGAAAATTCCCTCTTTTTCTTAAACGTAAATTTATAGAATTTTGACTAATTTACGACAGATTAATTTGGTGCTAATTCAACTTTTTATTTAGCTCGTAGTTAAAATTTTTAAACCTTAGTTATGTCGTGAAGTCATCATTGGCTAATAATTTGGGAGGTCTATAGCCCTCTGCTTATCCATTGGGCGTTAGATGTTCGTTTTCTTTCCTTTTTCTCTAAAATCGTGATTCGTTTGGCTTCGTTTTCTTTCTTTTTGATTTTCGCTTTTGATCGTTTTCTTTCTTTTAAAAATTAGCTTAATTGGAATAAGTTTAGCTAGGTGTCCAAAAATTGAAATAGAATGCGTACATTGCTTTACATCAAGAAAATGGCCTGCGAGGCTATCTTACAAGCTCCTAAATGCGAAATAGCAAAGAAAAACACAGTTTTTAGAGGTGATAAAAAACTGTATCCCTTTTCAGTTAGCGATAGAGCCGAAAAACTGGGCTTCATTCTTCCTGAGGGGTTTAAATTCGCCAAAGTACCGATCAAGGAAGTATTTCCGGCATTGATTAAGGTTTGGGCATGTTGAGAAGAAGTTGAAATAGTTTTTTAATGAACAAATAAGATTATGGTTGAAGGGATTTACGAAGAATTGGTCACTAAGTTGGTTGAACAACAGCTAAATGATGTTGACAGGAGCTCATTTTACATCAATAAGAGAAAGCTAGATAAAGAAGAGGCCTCTTCCATTTTATCAAAACACCTTGCGCTTACTTTCAGGAATGCTCTTAAATATATAAAGGGAGTTAATTCCATTGAGTTACAGATTGAGATTGCCAATAAAATTATCCTATTCCTCAAAGATGAGTTGGAAAAGGAAGAGTTTGAAAATGATCTTATTTCAGTAGAAGCAGAAATATTAAAAGCTGTTTTTTCTAAAATTGATTCTGACTATTCAGACTTTGATCTAAAGTTAAAAGAAATAACCCCTTATACGAGATTAACTCAGAGTGAGCTTTTCACTGGAGGTAATGTGGGCTTATCTTTGGAAAGTGAGTTAAAAAAAGAAATTCTTTCCTCTGACAATGTTGATTTGTTAGTTTCTTTCATCAAGTTTAAAGGTATAATAATTCTAGAGAGAGAATTGCAAGAATTTACCCAGCGCGGCGGTAGATTACGTGTGATTACCACCACTTACATGGGGGCCTCAGATTACAAGGCAATTCAATTTTTATCAAAACTACCCAATACCAAGGTTAAAATTTCCTATAATACGAGTAATGAAAGGCTACATGCCAAGGCCTATCTCTTCAAAAGAAACACAGTTTTCATACAGGATATATTGGCTCTTCTAATTTTTCCCGATCAGCTTTAACAGACGGATTAGAGTGGAACTTGAAGATCACCACAAAAGAAGTAAGCCATATTATCGATAAATTTCAAAAAACATTTGATTCATATTGGCAAAGCAATGACTTCGAGCTCTTTGATGACAGTGTTCATAAAGATAAATTAATTTTTTCTTTAAGTCAAGGGGCTAATAAAAACACTGTAAAATTAAATACTAATTTTTTCGAAGTCAAACCTTATCCTTTTCAGCAAGAAATACTTGAAAAACTTGAGGTTGAACGAATTCTTCACCATAGAAACAGAAACCTACTCGTAGCAGCAACGGGTACTGGTAAAACTGTTATTTCAGCATTTGATTATAAAAGTTATAAAAGTAAAAATAGTTCTGCTAGACTGCTCTACTTAGTACATCGAAAAGAAATATTAATTCAAGCACTTACTGTATATAGAGGTATTTTAAAAGACAACAATTTTGGAGAACTTTGGGTGGATGGCCTAGTTCCTGATCGTTATGAATATGTTTTCGCTTCCGTGCAAACTTTAAATAATAGAATTAATAATTTAAGTCTGACTCCAAGTTATTTTGATTTTATAGTAATAGATGAGTGTCATCATTTAACAGCTAGCAGTTATCGAGACATTATAAATTATTTCAAGCCTCAAATCCTTTTGGGACTGACCGCAACTCCGGAGCGAATGGATGGAGGTGACATTCAAGAGGATTTTTTTAACAGAATAGCTGCTGAAATTCGTCTACCAGAGGCATTAAACAGAAAACTGCTCTGTCCATTTCAATACTTCGGAATCACAGATAGCATAGACCTTTCGAGGGTAGCTTGGGAGCGTGGCCGTTATCTTACGAGTGAATTGTCAGCCGTTTATACTGCTAATGATAGACGGGTTCGGGATATCATTGATGCACTGGATAAATATACCAAAAATCTAAATGAGGTTCGTGCTATTGGTTTTTGCGTAAGCATAGAACACTCCCGATTTATGGCTGAAAAGTTTGTTTTGGCCGGCCTTAAGGCAGCCTATCTTACGAGTGCTAATGCTCAAAATAGGGACGCGATCAAGCATCAACTCATTCAGAGGGAAATTAATTATTTGTTCGTTGTTGATATTTTTAATGAAGGCGTCGACATACCAGAAATTGATACTGTGTTGTTTTTAAGACCCACTGAAAGTCTGACTGTCTTCCTGCAGCAGCTTGGACGTGGATTAAGACTTGCGGACAATAAAGAGTGTTTAACTGTTTTGGATTTTGTGGGAAATGCTAGGCCTGAGTACAATTTTGAAAATAAGTTTAGAGCACTATTAGGAAAAACTTCAACAACAGTTAAAAAAGAAATTGAAGATAATTTCCCACATCTTCCGCTTGGCTGTTCTATTGTTTTAGAAAAGAAAGCAAAACAAATTATCATAGAGAGTATTAAAGCGGCTACTTCTTTAAATCGAAATCAACTTATTTCAAAAATCCGTAATTTTCCACATCAAACGACCCTATTGTTTAATCTCAAAAATTTTATAGAATTTAATAATATACCGCTTCCCATTATTTACAGACGTGGTGGATGGAAAAGACTTTGTCTAGAGGCGGGAAGAATACTTCATTTTGATAATACGCATGAAAACCAAATTATTAACGCTATTTCTAAAAAATGGCTTTCATGCAAGTCCTTGAGCTATTTCGAATTTATTTTATCGTTAGCAAAAAATGAGTTTAAAATTTCTTCTTCTCCGTTGAATAAAGTTCAAAAACAAATGCTTTTGATGCTTCATTATGATGTTTGGCAAAATGCTGGTGGCTTTGCCTCACTTGAAGAAAGTATAGAGGCCATTGGAAAAAACAAGGTATTGCTCGCTGAAATCATGGAAATTTTGGAGCTTCTAATCGATAAGATAGACTTTAAGGAATTAGCTATTAAATTGCCTTATGAGCAACCTCTAAAGGTTCATGCGCGCTATACTCGGGATCAAATTCTAGCGGCTTTTGGTCTTAGTACCTTTGAGAAAAAATCATCTAGTCGCGAAGGAGTAGTTGTGAATACCGATTTAAATACAGAACTTTTGTTTATTAATTTGATAAAATCAGAAGAGGATTTTTCTCCTACTACACTATATGACGACTATGCTATTACGGAAAGCCTTTTTCATTGGCAAAGTCAAAACTCGGCTGGACCAGAAACCCCAAAAGGGATTTCTTATATTAAGCATGAAGAAATTGGAAAAATAATACTACTTTTTGTCAGAGAAAAAAATAAAGATGAATTTGGTAATACAATGGGATATGTTTTTGTAGGCGAAGGAAAAATAAAAGAATATTCTGGTGCTAAGCCGATGAATATTAAATGGGAGCTGTATGAGCCACTGCCTCATTATCTATGGTATGATGCTGCAAAACTACGTATAGGATAGGCATCCCGCATCACCTAAACCCTTCCCCCTAATCCCTCTCACCTTTGAGGGGTGCTGTAAATTCTGTAATTTTGGGCTTCATGTACAGAAGTAATGGCGATGAGTAAGTTAGAGGGGATTCCCGAAGAAGGTATTCGGATCAACAAGTACCTGAGTGTCATTGGCTACTGCTCCCGGAGAGCAGCCGATGCCTTAATAGCCCAAGAGGCAGTGACGCTAAATGGCAGCGTACCGGAGATGGGCACGAAGGTGATGCCTGGGGATCTGGTGCGCGTTCACGGTAAGCTTGTGGTTCCTCCAAAAGAGGATTTTGTCTATATTCTCTTTAACAAACCGGTAGGCATCGTCTGCACCACAGACACCAAGCGCGAAAAAGATAATATCATCGACTTCATCGGCCATCCCAAACGAATTTTTCACGTAGGCCGCCTGGACAAACCAAGCGAAGGCCTCATTCTCCTAACAAACGATGGGGATATCGTCAATAAAATTCTGCGCGCCAAAAATCACCATGAAAAGGAGTATTTGGTCTGGGTCGATAAGTCTATCCGCGGAGATTTTTTAGCTAAAATGGCTGCTGGTGTACCCATCTTAGATACTGTCACGCGCCCCTGTCAGGTATTCCCCTTAGGCAAGCAGTCCTTTCGCATCATTTTGACCCAAGGGTTAAACCGCCAAATTCGCCGCATGTGTACCGCATTAGGCTATGAGGTGACACGCCTCAAGCGGATTCGCATCATGCACCTACACTTAGACCTGCCCGTGGGCAAATGGCGCGATTTGCGCCCGGATGAGTTGCAGCAACTGCACAGCACGCTGGCCGCATCGGAAAATGCCATCGATTAAGCAGCTGGGATCAGGAGGGAACTGTTTCCTTTTGCGTTTTCCAGTAGTAGAGTGCACTGGAGAGATTGTTCAGGCCATTGGTAATTTGGCGAAGCACATTCGTGCGCGTCGAAATGCCCGCCGCACCCGCAGGTCGCTGTTTGACCCACTCATAGGTTTCCGCTAAGCGCTCTTGGTAATAGCTATCATGTGCAGCAGGCCATGCCGGCAGTGTCTCCACATAGTCGCCCGCCTGGGCATAGGTGCGCATCTCCTGCAGCTGGCGCAGCACAAACTGGCGGCTTTTTTCTAACCATTCCACCTCTTCGGGCTTGGCCGTTTGGTAGAGCTGCTGTACATTTTCTTGAATGTCTTTAAAGGCTTTGGCCGCGAAAACCAAGGAGCGCGTACTCATGATCAGCGTATTGAGTTTGTCCACTTCCTCCTCTTCTAAGGGCATTTCCTGAAGTTCAGAAAAGTACGCGGTGATTTCATCTTCTAGCTGTTTGATTTGCCCGTATAGGGCAAAGGGATCTGCTTCGGTAGCCAAAAGCCGCTTCCAAGTACCGGTTTTGGCACTGGGTGCCCCCGCCTGCATGACCTCACGAATGGATTGTTCGGTTAGCCGATACAAGTGTTGCACCTCGTTCTCTATCGCTTGTAAGGCGACCTCGGGAACCTCTACGGGGACTTTGGGCAGGTGAAGGGCCACCCCCGTGGTGCTGGGCTCGCTAAATCTGCGGTTGAGGAAGCGCTCCATCTGCCCAAGAAGGGGTAGAAAAGCAAAATGCTGATGACATTGATAAGGGTGTTCAGAAATACGAGCTCCATGAGGGGGTCTTGGATGCCTATTTTTAGGCTTAGCGCCACGAGCGGATGGAGGAGTGCAAAACAAAAGATTCCGGCTACGCCCTTGAAAATCAAGTTGCCATAGGACAGACGTTTTTTATCTGCGCTACCGCTAAGGGAGCCGAGCACCAGGGTGCTGCTGGTGCCGATACTTGCCCGATGACCATGGCTACCGCTTGATAGATGTCGATTAGGCCGGCATTTAGCGCGCTGAGGACGATGACGATCATGGCTGAGACTGCTTTGAATCAGGCAGTTACAATCAGGCCAGCCAGTAAAAAGGCCCAAAGCCCAAAGCCCTCTAAGCTGCTGATATCCAAATAGGCCGCATAGTCCTCCATGGTTACTTTCATGTAATCCAATCCTAAAAAGATGAGGCCAAAGCCCATGAGGAAGCCGCCGATACTTTTCAGTAAGGGCCGCTTGGTGAGAAAAAGGGCCGAGAGAATGCCGATGGTTAGCCAGGGGAATGCTAAATCGGCCACGTTAACCTTAAATCCCAGCGTGGCTACGATCCATGCGGTAAAGGTGGTCCCCAGATTAGCGCCGAGCACCACGGATAGTGAATTTTTTAGGCTCATCACCCCACCTCCTAAGAAGGCCAGGACGAGAAGATTCACCAGAGAGGAGCTTTGGAGAATGGCCGTAACGATGGTGCCCACGCTGATGCCTTTCCAGGGCTTGTTGGTAGCGCGCTGGAGGAGACGCTGGAAAGAACGGCCGGTCAAGCCTTTTAGGCCGGCCTCTAGCTGGTGCATACCAAAAAGAAAAATACCTAATCCGGCGGCGAATTTCCAAAACTCAAAATCTGGTGTGGGCATAGTGTGGGGCTAAAACTTCATGTAAAGATAACGATTTCTTCTTTTTGAAAATAGTAGCGAAAGGACGCCTGGGCTTCTCATGGGCAGCATTCGCCGCCCGTTCCGGCTTTTTGTCGGCAGGATTTGGCGGTTAATAGGCAAAATATCAGAGTTTACCTGTATTTTTGTGCTCTTAATCTCTTAAATCGAAACATGACGCCTTCATTACCTGCTGAACTGGAAATACTCTTTGAATCTGGACATGTGCCACCTCCTTACAGCCATGTGTATAGCTTGAAGCTTCGGCCCCAGGATACGGGTATCGCGGTGGACTTTGCGCTGCACTACACACATCGCGATGAGCTCAGCTTAGAGGAGATCATCGATGAGGGGTTTAATGAGGACGATGATTATACCTATTCTGGTACGGTGTCTGTCGTATGGAGAGGGCCTCTGAAGGATCTTTGGAACCATACCGACTGGATGGAGATGAGCTCCTTCGAGGATGGGGGCATCAGCATGCGGATCGAAGAAGGGGAGGAGCGGGTACCCAAGCAGCAGGAAGCATGGTCTTTTCTGGCGCAAGAAATTATCCAAGCCATCTACGAGCAGGCAGGAAAGGAGGCCCCTTTATTTTTGGCCTTCTTAAAGGTAGATAAACAGGGGCCTGTGGAAGTAGAACTACAGCTCTCCTTTGCACAGCGTAAGGCAGAGGCCATGGTGAATGGGCAGCTGGTATCCCTATCTTGGGAGAAAACCAAAAAGCTTTTGACAGATGTGTACCTTCCCGATTACGATTATGAGCATGTGGCCACTAAAAAACCTACTAAGCGCGGCAACTATATTGACTTAGGTGATGGCAACTGGTTCGAGCTAGGAAAAACGGTTCAAAACATTGACAGCAGCTACGATGCCATAGCCGGTATTCGAAAGGGCTTCGAGGCCATCATCGAAAAAGCGAAGTAAGCCAACGAGATGACGAAAGATATAGGGGTGCTCAGACAGCACTTTTTTTAGTGCTTGAACCATTTCCCCCCTTTTTGCCTTAGGTTCCGGCATGCAGTTTTTCTGCTTCTTCGAGTAGCGCAGCCCATAGCGCAGGAAGTCCTGCTGCCTCATTCTGTTCTAATGCCGCATTTGCTGCCTCTGCCAGACGCCCGTAAAAGGCATATTTATTCCCATAGTTGAGTTGTTTACTGAAGATTTCTTTTAGCTGGAAGACTACCCAGCTCAACTCTCGTGCATAGGGTGTCACCACATAGGTAGGAGCACCTCTCCAATCTGATTCGGCCTTCGGGGCTGGTGCTTTAAGCACAAAGGAAACGTCTGCACCACCAAATAGGGGAGACTTTTTCGCCTCTCTTCGCGTAGCGGGCTCTTGCAGCTGCTCACGGAGGGCTTGTAAATTCTTTTGGATTTCGTCCATAGTAGATTAGGGTTGTTTGGTAAGGGGCAAAGCGGCTTTTATTTCGTTTAGCATGGCGGCTAAATCCTCCAGCGTGACTGGCTCTGCAGCTTGCTGCGGACTCGGCAACTGTGTACTGATGTAGGCCTTTGCTTCCCAGACCTCTAAGACATCACTGGCGGGTATTTCATAGGGCTTGTATTGGGGATTATCGGATACCAAGTAAAGCTTCCCGTTTTCCGGGATATAGTTAAACACCCGCTTGTACACGATGCCCTCCTGTCCCGTAATAAGTACATAGGTCTGCCCACTTTTAATGTCCTCTGGGCGCAGGACATAGGCGCCGATAATCAGTGTACCGGGTACTAAGGGGAGCATGCTGTCCCCACTGAGCTCGAAAGCGCGGTAGCTCAAGTCTTTACGGAGGTGCGGGAGTGAAAAGTGATGGAGCTCGCCCATGTACTCGGGATCCGCATAGCCATTCAGGTAGCCAGCAGAGGCCTTTTGGGGTATGAGCGCGATGCGTTCCTCCTCTTCCCGATCCAGTGTGACCGCTAATACCTGCAGGCGCTTTTCCTCGCCCACAGGCTGGCGCTCCAGACTTAAATCCTCTTCGATTAAGCGATCGAGTCGCACCTTAAAATGCTTGGCCAGCTTCTGTAAACCGGCCAGTTTCGGCTCCGAGCGCCCGTCCTCATAGGCGGAGATCATGCTCCGCTGCACCCCGAGGAGTTCCGCCAGCTCCTGCTGTTTCAGCCCCTGCCGTGTACGTAAAAATCGAATATTAACAGCCAAATAACTCATGCTGAGTACATATAAAAACAGTGGTCATCCTGTGCATGCAGAGACAGCGCATGCAGCCCTCTTTGGCGCATGCTACGCTTTAAAATTTCATCGATGATGGCAGAAATCGGCTTGGGTTCATCTAAAAGAAGATACCCGTACCGTGGTCTCCGCGCATCATCGATGTAAAATTTCACCTGCTTCTTTCCTGACTTTAAGTTGCGCTGCTCTAAGCGAATGATTCCATGCTGTTCCATACTTGCTCTCGGTTATCGGTTAAACTTGATGCTACTAAGATAGCAAAGTTGATTTTAATAACCAAGAGATGTTGATAAAAGTAACACGAAGTGTCAGTAATTGTCAGTATTTCTTGCTTAGGCTTCCGTTTAGTGGAATTTCTTCACCTCTTCCGGCGCAGCGACCGTCGCCACATCTTCCTGCAGCTGTCGCGCATAGGTATCCAATAAGTCTAAAACGCGCTCCTGTTTTGGGCTGCGGACGATCAGTCCAGCATGGTAGTCTAAGGGCACCTGAAAGCAGACCTCAGGAGCATCGAAAGCACTCAGATCAGGCTTGGCATACTTGGAAAGCGTCAGCACGATGCCTGCATAGCCTTTTTTGGCCTTGGGCAGGGCATAGGGAATGTCCTTAGCCACCGCATCCTCGATCACGGCCCACTCCTCCCATAAGTTGATTTCCGTAGCTGCCTCCACCATTTCGGCGAGGTGTGCCCCCCCCACTCGGGAGGAGGTCTCCAAGAAATACACTTGGCCATCGGCCTTATTCAATATAAATTCCGTGTGGGCAGCGCCATTTTTAAGTCCAAAGGCCTTTAGCACGGCCTTATTGGCTGCCTTCAGGGCCTTGTCTTCCTCAGAACCGTAGCGGATATTGGCACTGCGGAAAATCCCACCCCCCTGTGAAATTTCCATTGGCGTAGCCAAATAGCGGGAGCAACACACAAATTTCACCTGTCCACCTACCAGCAAGCTATCCACATGGTAGACATCTCCGGGGCGGAAGGCTTCCACCAGGTAGCGAATCCGGTTTTCTCCCAGGCGATGAATTTCTTCCCAGAGCTGCTCGGCGGTATGCACTTTAATGATGCCATTGGCGGAGGCCTCCGACCGCGGCTTAAGTACCCAGGGCCCGGCACCTCGGCGATGTAGGCATTAATCTGCTCATCTACAAAAAGCGGGCTGAAGGCTGGAACACGAATGCCTGCGCTATGGGCCCGCATGCGCATGGCCAGCTTATCTCGGAAGTAGCGCCCGGTGGTCTGCCCCATACCCGGAATGCGGAGATGTTCCCGTAGGTAGGTGGCCTTTTCCACATCGTAATCATCCAGCGCCACGATGGCGTGAATCGGGCTGCGCCGCATCAGGTCTGCCACCCCCAGTAGGAGATGCTCCATGTTCCAGTCCAGGTCTTGACCCGGCATGTAAAAGGTCTCGGCGATGTGCTCATGGGGCCAGTCCGCCTCCCGCAGCTTCTCGGAAGTGATCAGGTAAACGGTATTTCCCAGGCTGCTCAGGCGCCGGAGAAAGGCACTTCCCTTAAAATAATTGGAAATGCAGAGAAAAACATGTTTATTTTCCATGGTCTACGTGGTTTTGGAGTAAGTTGAAGAGCAGGTGCACGCCGAAGCCGGTCGCATGTTTGCTTTTCGCAAAGGCCGAGTCGCCGAAGGCTGTCCCCGCGATGTCCAGATGGGCCCATTTTTCATGCCCCTCCGTAAAGGCCTGTAAAAACTTGGCCGCTGTGATGGCCCCTGCGAAAGGCTTGCCGTGGTAATTTTTAATGTCGGCCATGTCGCTTTCCATTTCCTTTCCATACAGGTCCCACAGCGGGAGGGGCCATACGCGTTCCCCAACGGACATGCCCGCTTCCATCAGGCTGTTTTCTAAGGTCTTATCGGTAGAGAAAAGGGCGGCGCAGGCGTATCCAAAGGTCCCGACGCTGCTGCCCGTGAGGGTGGCCAGATCGATGAGGAGCTCGGGCTGAAAATGCTTTTGCATGTAGTAGAGGCCGTCGGCCAAAATCAGGCGCCCTTCCGCATCGGTATCGATCACTTCGATGGTTTTTCCGGAGTAGCTTCCGATCACATCTGAGGGCAAAAAAGCGCTTGGACCGATGGCATTTTCGACGCAGGGCAGGATGGTGGTGAGTCGAATCGGCAGCGCAGCTGCAGCGGCAGCCTCTAAGGCACCGATCACGGCGGCAGCGCCTCCCATATCGCACTTCATGTGGTGCATGCCAGCTGTTTTAATGTTGTAGCCCCCCGTATCGAAGGTCACCCCTTTACCGACCAGTCCCACATGGATGCGGGCATCGGGATGCACATAGTCCGCGATGATGAAAGCCGGAGGACGTGCACTCCCTTGGCCTACGGCCAAAAATGCCTCCAGACCGATCTCACGGGCCTGTTCGGCATCGAAAACGCGCACTTCGAAGCCATAGTCCTGGCCCAACTGCTGCACCGTTTCGGCCATAAAGGCAGGCGTCACCTGATGGGCAGGCTGGTCGACTAGGGTCAAGCAGCGCTTTTGGCCTTTCCAAATGGCGGCGCTCTGCTGGAGGATTTCTGCGGCCTGCTGGAGCTCAGGGGCGACGAGCTCCAGACTGACCTGGCTGAAATCTACCTGATCTGCTTTGGGCTTTTTATAAAAATCGAGGCGATAGGTACCCATCCAAAGCCCGAGTGCGGCGGCTTGCAGGCTTTCTTCGGTATGGCTGCCGTCGAGGTACAGGGTGACAGGTTCCCGAAAGAAGTCACTTTGCTTCGCGGTTATCTTGCGAAAGCTGCCCTTCATCTCCTCGAAGTTGGCCTTTTCTTTTGGGCCCAGGCCCACTAAAAGGAAAAGCCGATCTCCTTGCGGCAAATGACGAATGGCGCCCACCTCTCCGGTGAACAGTTTTTTCGGTATCGCCTCGCCGCCGTATAGCTCGGGGAGCTGCAGCCCATCGGCCTGCTCGAAGTAGGGGAGGATAATATGCGCAGCGCTGCTGCTTGTGGACATCTGAATCTGCATGGTTAGGGTTTTGCTGTTGGAAAAAAGAGCCACTCGATGGCTTTCGGAAACTCATCGGACCAGTAGGTCTCGCTGTGCTTGCCCATTTCGTTTATGCTCAATTTAATGCGGAGATTTTCCGCCGTATCACTTTGTTTTAAGAGTTTTTTCTTGAATTTTTTGACATGCTTGACCATGGTCTCGCTTTCATCACCGCCGGCATAGAGGTAGATTCGCGTCTCTGGTACCTCGAAAAAGTCCATAAAGCGGAAGCGCATCTTGGGCAGCACCCATAAAGAGGGGGAAAAAATCATCAATTTCCCATACACCTCGGGGTACATTAGGCCGGAAAAGATGCTGACCAGCCCGCCCATGGAACTGCCCCCGATGCCGGTATGTTCCCGGTCGGGTAGCGTGCGGAAATGTTTGTCCACGAAGGGTTTTAGGGTATCGGTCATAAACCGAATGTACTGCTTGCCCTGCCCTTCACCGAGCAGGGTCTTGCCCACATTATACTCGATGATGCGCTCCTTTTCTGCATGCTCGATGGCGATAACGATCAGTTTGCCGATGCCATAGTAAGACATCACCGCTAGCTTCTTGTCGATTTGCCAGTTGCCATAGGCAGCATTTTCATTAAACAGGTTTTGGGCATCCTGCAGATACAGCACCGGGTAGTGCGTGTCCGTTTCGTGGTAGTCATGCGGCAGGAGCGCCCAGACCTTTCGCTTTTTATTCAGCTGGGGGATTTCGAATTCCTCTGAAATCAAGTGCACCTTTGGCAGATGCTCCGGCTGAAAAGGCAGCCAGTTGCGGCGCCAGCGCGGCACATGCTCCTGGCGCGTGCCGCTCGGTTCGGCACAAGAGCGGTTTGGCGTCTTGTTGCCATAGCGGTCGATTTCCACCTCCGACCAGTCGCCTTTTGTAAACTTGTAGAGTAGCGGGCTGGGCAGGGGAAAGCCCTCTGGAAATCGGTACACATAGCTGCCCTCCGCTTCCCGCTGCATGCGAAAGCGCAAGTCCTGCGTCGCCCAGTCGTTAAAATTTCCTGCGATAAACACGGGACGCTCATCGTCTTCGTCGGTTGTTAGCCGAATCACGAATCCTGTCTCCTCCACCTCGCTCACCTGCATCGCTTGCTGTTCCATAGGGGTTTACCAACGTACCGGCGACAGACGCGCCTCAGGGGTTTTGATTTTAATAAATGCCTCACCTTCCTTAGCGTGGCAGGCGTTACAGGCAGACGTAAAGCTTTGGAATCCTTTTAGAAAGGCCTCCTTATCTTCCCCTGCGATGAGGCTTCCATCTCGGGGATATTGACTTCCATAAAATCCTCCGCTGAGGCTGCACGTAGCGGGCGGCGCTTCAGGCCCAGCTCGATCGCCTCCTCCAGATGCTCCAGCTGATGCTCGGCATAGCCCCAGTTCTCATCCATGGCTGCCCAGTACAGTTCGCTGTAGCGGTAGGAAACCTCCACCATGGTCGTGGAGAAGCCTTGAAGCTGCTCGGCTACTTCTTCGAATTTTTCCTCCGTAGTTCCTGAAAGCCAGCCATCTAATCCTACGGCACTGGATTTTTCTTCTGAGGAGGATTGGCTACAGCTCGCGGCCAGTAGGAGGGCAGCAGCCCAGGCAGTTAAGGTGAAATGCTTCATAGTTTCTGGTAATTAGGTGTTTTTTAATTGTAAGGTATGTACCGCCATAAGCGCGGCCGTTTCGGTGCGCAGGCGATAAGGACCGAGTGCGCAGGGCAGAAAACCGGCAGCCTTCGCGGCGGTAATCTCCCGCGTAGAGAAGTCCCCTTCTGGGCCAATTAGCAGGAGGTACTGCGCGTTTTTTGGGGCGAGCCCAAAGAGCCCTTCCCGCTCCTGCTCGGATACGTAGGCGATAAAGCGGGCATGGTCCTGAAAGCGGGCATCTGTGAGCAGCGCATCGAAGGAAATGCCCGTTTCGAGGGTTGGCAGGTAAAATTTATGGCTTTGTTTGGCGGCCGCCAAAATCTTTTTCTCCAGCCGATCCTCTTTCAGGTAGCTTTTTTCACTGTGGTCGGTCTGCATGAGCAGCACCTGATCCACGCCCACCTCTGTGGCTTTTTCCAGGAACCACTCGATGCGGTCTTGGTTCTTCGTGGGAGCGAGGGCTACGGTGATATGAAAGTCCGGTCGCTTTACCTGCTCCACTTCCAGCACTTCGAGCTCGGCCTGCTTAAAATGATCCACGACGATGCGTGCCTGTGCCTTCAGGCCTCTGCCATCCGTGGCGAAAACTGTGTCACCGATTTGTTTCCGCAAAACCTTAATCAGATGCTTGGACTCTTCTGCTGAAAGCTGGACCCGCTGCCCTGCGGTGATCGAATCAAAATAAAAAAGCTGCATATTGCCCGTCTATCGATTTAGCTAAAGGTACTTATTTCTTGTGAAAATTGCCGAAAAAAAGGCGGAAATTCCGCCTGTGTTACATGTGAGTGCCTGGTTTTTCGCTGCGCAGCTTATGTGTTTTCGGGTCATACATGCCATCGAGGTCGTCGATTTTCGAGCGGGACCAGAGCTTGGTGCCCACGAAGTAAGAGGCCCTGCCGATCATGTGTGCTCCTACCGGAGCGGTGAGCAGCATAAAGACGATGATGGCGATGGTACGTGCCGTGATGGCGATGTCATCGAAGTAGACGGCTGCGGCGATCAGGATCAAACCGATGCCCAGCGTGGCGGCCTTCGTGGTCACAGAGATGCGCAGGTAGATGTCCGGCATTTTCACCACCCCTACGGCGGCCAGGAAGATAAAGATGGCCCCTAAGCTGGCCAGTATCATGATTATAATGTCAGTCATTTCGTTCTCTTTTTTCTAAGTAATAGGCGAAGGCCACGGTCCCTAAAAAGGCGATCAGGGCCATGATCATCGCGATGTCCAGGAAGGTGGGCTGGTTGGTTCGAATGCTGTAAATGGCGATGATTCCGATGCCGGTCGTCAGCATCAGATCCAGGGCCACCACACGATCCGGTAGCTTCGGCCCGAGCAGGAAGCGCACAAACATGATGATAACGGAGACCGCTAAAATCGGGAGGATAATATAGTAGAGGTAGTCAGAAAGATTCATCGCGTAATTTCTAAGAGTCTGCGTTCGAAACCATTTTTGATGTCCGCGATAAATGCTTCGCGGTCTTTAACGTACATGGCATGCACATAGAGCACCTTTTTGTCCTCAGACACATCCAGGCTCAGCGTCCCAGGGGTGAGCGTGATCAAGTTGGCCAGCAGGGTAATTTCCAGGTCTGTTTTCGCATCCAGTGGGATCTGTATGATGCCCGGCTGCATGTAGTGTTTGGGGGTGATGACATCGTAGGCCACCTCGATATTGGCTTTGATCAGCTCCTTCAGGAAGAAGAAGATGAAAGCGATAATTTTCGGGCCGCGCAGGAAGTAGGCATTTTCCTGCCGGTCGGTGCTCACGATCCAGAGCAGGCCGAAGGCCAAAAGGAAGCCAAAGAGGAAGTTTTCCACACTGAATGTTCCCGTGATGGCCACCCAGATGAAGGAAAGGAGCAGGTTACTTAAAAATCGGTTCTTAATCATGTGTGTGCATCATTTAGTTCCTAAAACGGCTTGGATATAGCCTGAAGGCTCCATTAAATCACTGGCGATACGCTCGGAGAGCAGCACGATATGTTCCGCCATCAGCCCGATGTACAGGGAAACGGCGGCCAAAACGATGACGGGCACCACCATGGCGACGCGCTTGATCGGCTTTAGTTCATAGAAATACTTCACCGCGATCTTTTTAGGCAGGTCCACGGCTTCTTTCCAGAAGACCTCTGACCAGACCTTTGCGATAGCAAAGAGAGTCAAAAAGCTCCCCAGCACGATCATGCCCGCCAGCACATAGGAACCACTTAGGTAGCCACCTTGAATCAATCCTACCTTCGCCCAAAAGCCCGAAAGAGGAGGAATCCCCACCAAGGAAAAGAGCGGTATGGCCATGAGCAGGCTGAGCTTGGGATATTTTTTTATACATGCCCCCTAGCTTTTGGATGTTTAGCGTGCCTGTGAGCTTAAAAATAATGCCTGCCAGAAGAAAGAGGTTGGTCTTAACCACGATATCATGCACCAAATAAAACAGGGTTCCCGAGAGGGCCAGCTCTGTGTACATGGCCAGGCCGGCGATGAGGAAGCCGATATGGCAAATGATCAGGTAGGAGAAAATCTTGCGCATATTGCTTTGGAGCAGCGCTCCCAGTCCGCCCGAGAGAATGGTAAGCCCCGCCATCACGCTGAGTAAATCGGAGAGGAAATCGTCGGGGATAAAGATAAGCGTAAAGATGCGCAGCATGGCATAGACGCCCACCTTCGTCAGGAGCCCTCCGAAGATGGCTGAGATGGCCGGAGGAGGGGTGTGGTAGGAGGCAGGTAGCCAAAAGTAAAGCGGGAAGACGGCGGACTTGATACCGAAACCTACTAAGAATAAGATGGCGGTGACATGGACGAGATTACGGTTTTCGATCGCTGCCACCTGTCCGGATAGATCGGCCATGTTTAGCGAGCCCGCCAAGCCGTATAAAATAGCGATGGCGGTCAGGAAGATGGCCGATGCCAAAAGGTTCATCGTCACGTACTTGATCGAGCCTTCGATCTGGGCTTTTTCGCCACCAATGGTGATCAAAACAAAGGAGGCGATGATGATGATCTCAAACCACACGTATAGGTTGAAGATGTCTCCTGTTAAGAAGGCGCCATTTAATCCCATGAGCAGGAAGTGCAGGATGGGCAGGAAGCCAAATTTAAGACGGGCATTTCGGATGCTGCCTGTGGAGAATACAGCCACGGCCAGGCCCGAAAGGGTGGTGAGCAGCACCATGGTGGCGCTGAGCAGGTCTGCCACGAAGGTGATGCCAAAGGGAGCGGCCCAGCTGCCAGCCTGCATGGTTTGAATGCCCTGTCCATACACCTGATAAAAGAGGTGGATGGCGATCCCCATGCTGATCAGCGAGCCGATAATGCTAATGAGGCGCTGCGTGTTCACCTTCGCCCAGAAGAACAGGAGAATCACTGCGGTGAGCAGTTGAAAAAGAACCGGTAAAACGATGTAAGGGTTAGTCATAAATCTCGTCCGTGGAATTTAAGGCGTCTAAATCGTCGGTTTTCACCACTTTATAGGCGCGCTTCACCAAAATAATAGCAAAAGACTGTAGGCCAAAGGAAATCACGATGGCCGTCAAAATGAGGGCTTGCGGCACGGGGTCGGCATAGATGTCCTGAAAGACCTTTTCGGCGCTATCGATAATTGGGGGCTTGCCTTTTACGATTCGCCCGAGAAGGAAAATCAGCATATTGGCTCCATTTCCCAGCAGGATGAGGCCGATAATCATTTTAACCATACTGCGGCGCAGCATCATGTAGATGCCGGAGGCGTACAGCAGGCCTATGAGGATGACAAGGATCAGTTCCATAGTGACTTATAGCGTTTCAGAAATAGTGAAGATGATGGTAAGCGTCACGCCGATAACCACCAGATACACCCCCAGGTCGAAGAAGAGCGCGCTGCCCACCATGCCGATCACGGGCACGGGATTCTCGAACCAAAGCCCGGTCATAAAGGTTTCACCGATGAACAGGGGCGATGCGCCTGCGAGGATAGCCAGTAACAGGCCCACTGGCATAAGAAAGCCGGGATGCATCTTGATCAGGTGCTTGGTTTCTTCTAATCCATTCGCGAATGAGTGAATTACAAAGGCGATGCTGGCGATCAGTCCACCCACAAAGCCCCCTCCAGGGAGATAGTGCCCGCGCAGCAAGATAAAGACCGAAAAAAGCACTAAAAGCGGGAGTAAGTAGCCGGAGGCAGTTTTAAAGATTAATGTTTTCATAAACGAATAGGCTTATTCTTTTTCGATACTTTTCAGACGTAGTTTCAGCAGGGAAAAGACGCCGATGGCGGCGATCGCCAGTACGATGATTTCTACCATCGTATCGAAGCCCCTGAAATCAACTAAGATGACATTGACCACATTTTTTCCTTTCGCCAGCACATAGGCATTATCGGCGTAGTAGGTGGATGTTTCGCGGTTTATCGGCTCATTTAGCACTTCCAGTGTGGTCAGGGCGATCAGCGTGCCGAAAAACAGGGCCAAAATCCCATCACGCACACGTAGGGCCTTGCTGGAGATGGTATTGTATTTCGGGAGGTTGTAAATCACCAGCACGAAAAGAATGACCGTCAGCGTATCAATGCTAAACTGCGTCATGGCCAAATCTGGTGCCGAGTAGAAGAGGAAAATCATACAGATAGAGAAGCCCATCACCCTAAGGAGGCCACTGCCACGAGGCGGGAGGTGGAAAATACCGCAAATACAATGGAGACAAACATAACCACCGTGATAATCACCTCATAAAGCGTCATTTCGGTTAGATCTTCTGTGCTCACGACCAGCTTGGCCCCCTCGAACAGCCTCCAGGCGAGTAGCACCGTGAGGAATACCATGATGGTGAGCAGGTAGTTGCGCAAATAACCGTTTTGGAAAAAGGTCGTCCAGGCTTTTGCGAGGCGTAAGAATCCTTTGCCGAAAGCCAATACCAACTGCATGGGAGAGGCCCCTTCAAACCGCGTAGCTTTCTGCAATAGGCTTTCGGAAGGCTTGAGGACGAAGTAGAGGCCCGTTCCGGTAGCTAGCGTGGCTAAACTCCAGACCAGCACCGTATTAAAGCCATGCCAAAGCTTCAGGTGTGCGCCCTCGGTTCCCGGCAGCATGCTGGCCAGCACGGGGGACACCAGGCTATCCTCCAGCAGCCTGGCGCTAGGCCGAAGAGTAGGCCGAGGGAGGCCAGCAGCAGGGGCGGTACCCACATCAGCGGGCTCGGAAGGTGCACCTTTTCATAGGCTTTTGGCAGGGGACCTGCAAAGGGCTTGAGGCCGACCAGAAGCCCTGCAAAGAGCAGGCAGGCATTCGTTAGGAAGGCTAAGCCGGTTAAAAGGGTGCCATAGGAGCCAGGTGTAAGGTAGCCTCATAGATCAGGTCCTTGCCGATAAAGCCGAAGAAGGGAGGGGCTCCTGCATTGGAAAGCGCTGCTAAGAGGCCCGCAATGGCGACAGGGAAGAGGACTTTGCGCAAGCCCCCCAAAACAGATACGTCACGGGTTCCCGTCTCATGGTCGACGATGCCGGTGATCAGGAATAGGGTGGCCTTATAGAGGCATGCACGAGGATAAAGACGCCTGCAGCGAGCAGGGCTTCCTCGGTGCCAAGGCCGATCAGGAAGACTAAAACCCCTAGTGCCGAGATGGTGGAGTAGGCTAAAATGCCTTTCATGTCCATGCGGAAGAGGGCGTGGATGGCCGCATAGACCATGGTAATGGAGCCGATAAGAATGAGCGGGGTGTTCCAGTAGGCATGGTCGCCCAGAACAGGGGTGAAGCGTGCCAGCAGGTAAACGCCAGCTTTTACCATGGTGGCGGAGTGCAGGTAGGTACTTACGGGCGTGGGGGCTTTCATGGCGCCGGGCAACCAAAAATGGAAGGGGAACTGGGCCGATTTGGTGCAGGCGCCCACGAGGAGGAGGGCCACCATCCAGCCGTACCAGGCATGACCTTTTAGAAGCTCGCTGGAACTGATAAGCTCTTGGATGCTGTATGTTTCACCCACGGCACCGATCAGTAAGACGCCTGCCAGCAAGAAGAGTCCGCCTAGGCCTGTAATGCTGAGAGCCAGTCGTGCGGATGCGCGGGACTTGGGGTCCTCATTATTAAATCCGATTAGGAAGAAGGAGCTGATACTGGTCAGCTCCCAGAAGATGAACAGCGTGAGGATGTTATCGCTGAGCACGAGGCCTAACATGGCGGCCATGAACATGCTCAGGTAACCGTAAAATCGTTCTAAATAAGGATGACCTTTTAAATAGGCGGCGGTGTAGAGAAACACCAGCGTTCCGATTCCTGTTATCAGAAGTGTAAAAAGCAGGGAGAGGCCGTCGAGGTGGAAGTCGAAATTAATTCCCAAGGAAGGTACCCAGGAGTAGCTGACGGTGTAGCCACTATCTATGCTCACCTGCCCGATGAAGCTGGCGAAATAACCTAGCAGTCCGAGGGGTAAGAGAGGGAATAAGCGTGCACCCTTATCGCGCAGAAAGCGGCTGAAAAAGGGAATGAGAGCGGCCACCAAAAAGCCCGCTAAAACGGCAAAGATCATAAGTGTACGGCGTTCAATCTTCGAAACGAAAGGCCTAAAGTACGCAAATTTTTAGAATTGTAGCGCTAACAGGCAGAAGATGTACGTTATAGAATCGTTAAAATTATCGGCAATTACGTTATAGGGACAAAATTTCTTAGATAAAAGTTTACAGACTTTTAATAATTTTTAGGCCAACGGCTGCACATAGCAGAAAATGAAGAGGATATGTTTTCCCCCATCTTTTTGATAGGCGGAGCATGTTTTCTGCTGCTGATTTCCGAACAATTTTCGGTTTTATCCGTGTAAATTTGAGAATAGTTAAAAATATTCGATCATTTTTGCCTAAATTGTAATCACTACACAACAAACCTATTATGTCTACAATTTATCAGACCGAAGTCGCAAAGCGATTTACGATTTACAACAGTCTTTTCTTGGACTTGCCTTTCAGTGACATTTACCGTACGGGGACTTTGCTGCCTGTACTGGCGACTCGCTGTAAGGAGGGTCTTGAGGCGGGACAGACGCCGAAAGCGATCATCCAGCAGTTTTTCGAAGAGCTCATGAAGGAGAGGAGTAAGGAGGAGCGGGATCAGCTGCTTTTTCACATGGTGCAGTATGTTGAGCGGCAGGTCGTACTTTTCGACTCCATAGAAGATGCTGCTTTCGATAAGGTAAATGATGTAAAGGGAAAAGGAACACTTTCTGCGCTGATCACCAGGGTGGATAACGACAACAAGCGACAGGCGCTGATCGATAAATTGAATAATTTTTCTGTGCGGCTGACCTTGACGGCGCACCCGACACAGTTTTATCCGGGGAATGTCTTGGGGATTATGACAGACATGGAGCAGGCCATCCGTGCGAATGATCTGGGCACTATCAATACGCTCCTGCAGCAGCTGGGCAAGACCGGATTTATCAATAGGGAAAAGCCGACGCCTTTCGACGAGGCAGTCAGTTTAATTTGGTACTTAGAAAACGTTTTTTATCCTTCTATAAGCGATATTTTAACCCGCATGCTACGTGCGCTCGATATTCCGCTGCATGAGTGGAAGAATACGGGACTCCTGCGCATCGGTTTTTGGCCGGGGGGTGATCGGGATGGGAATCCCTATGTCACGCATGACATCACGCAGAAGGTGGCAGAGCGGCTGCATCGCTGGGTGCTGCGCAACTATTACCGGGATATCCGAAAGGTGCGACGCCGCTTGACCTTTAAAGGGGTAGAGCATTTGCTGCTCGGTATTGAGCGCAAGCTATACAGCACCCTTTTTGAGGCCACACCCATCTACTTGCATGCGGAGGAGTTGATTGAGGATCTTTTGGCGGTACGCCAAATCGTCATGGAGCAGCACGAGGGCCTATTCGTGGAGCATCTAGACGAATTTATCTTGAAAGTACGGGTTTTCGGCTTTCATTTCGCGACTATGGATGTCCGACAAGATAGTCGTAAGCATGATGGGCTCTGGCAGGAGATTATTGGCTTGCAGCTGGGTGAAGAGAAACTGGCTGCTTATCAGGCGGGCACGGAGGAAGAGAAACTGGCTATCGTCCGCGAGGTAGACAGTTTGCCCGCTATCGAGCAGCTGCAGGATCCTTTCCACCAGGAGATGCTCGCCTGCTTCGATGCTATCGCCTATGTGCAGGATTTTAATGGGGAGGCGGGCCTGCATCGCTACATCATTTCGAACTGTCAGTCCCTGCTGCACATCATGCAGGTGTTTTACTTAGCCAAGCTGACTCTGTGTAAGGAGGGCAAGCCACTCACCTTGGATATTGTGCCCCTGTTCGAGACCATCGATGATCTCCGAAATGCTCCGGGGATTATGCAAACGATCTATTCGGATGCCGTCTATGCGGCCCATTTGCGCGAGCGCAATAAAAAACAAACCATCATGCTGGGCTTTTCTGATGGCACGAAGGATGGGGGTTACATTAAGGCCAACTGGGCGATTTTACGGGCCAAGGAGGAGCTGACGGCCATCTCTCGGCAGGAGGAAATCGCCGTGGTTTTCTTCGACGGTAGGGGTGGGCCTCCAGCACGTGGCGGGGGGAATATGCATAACTTCTATGCCTCTCTCGGGAAGCGTGTGGAAAATCGCGAGATTCAAGTGACGATTCAGGGGCAGACGATTTCGGCTAACTATGGCAAAATCGCCTCCTGTACCTATAATTTGGAGCAGCTGCTCTGTGCGGGAGTGGAAGCGGACCTCTATCCGAGTGATGAGAAATGCCTAAACGATGCGCAGCGTGCGCTCATCGATGAGCTGGCGGATGTGGGCTATGCCCATTATAAGGAATTTAAAAAGCATCCTATGTTCGTGCCTTACTTGGAGCATGTGACACCGCTCAAGTATTTTGGCAAAACCAATGTAGGTTCTCGTCCACTGAAGCGCGGGCAGGGCGGTGGCCTGAAGTTCGAGGACCTGCGCGCCATCCCTTTTGTAGGCAGCTGGTCGCAGATGAAGCAAAACATTCCAGGTTTTTATGGCGTCGGAAAGGCACTGGAAGCCTGTAAAGCTGCGGGCAAGTGGGAAGAGGTGAAAAAACTGTATCGAGACAGCTTGTTTTTCCGCTCGCTGATGGGCAATTCTATGCAGTCACTGGCCAAGTCTTACTATCCGGCAACGGCCTACCTGAAGGAGCACCCCGAGTATGGGCCTTTCTGGGAGCTGATGAAAACGGAGTACGAGCGTACCGTGGAGCAGCTGACTGCATTAGCCGATATGGAGAGTCTGTTAGAGGATGCGCCGGTATCCAAGCAGTCGATTCGCATCCGTGAGCGTATCGTGCTGCCGCTGATCACGATTCAGCAGTATGCGATACAGAGCATGCTGGAGTCTGGTGAGGAGGACCCTGTGCTGCAGAAGCTAATCCTGCGCACGATGTTTGGTATTATCAATGCAGCTCGAAATGCAGCATAAACGAGTATGATTAGCTAGTAAGTGGGGCCCCGATCGTTTGCGCGGGGTCTTTTTTTTGGGCTTCCGCCCAAAAGGAAAGCGGGATTTTGCACGAGACCTTGTATCTTTCCTGCATGAGAGAAACGGTTAAACGAATCAAAAGCTTTTGGCTATCGGATGTCAGCTTCGTGGCACTTCTGCTTTTGTTATTGCTTTTTTGTTTTATCATCCCCATTTTTTTAGAGAGTGGCCATTTAAGTGAGATTGGCTTTAATGGGCTACTCGTCGGGCTCTTTCTGCTGAGCGTGCTCTCCGCCTCGGGGGCGCAGATGCGTACGTTTGCGCTTTTGTTACTTGTGGCGCATATCACCCTAAAAATCATCCGATTTTCCGACGGGCCGCTATCTTTTGCCCTTGTCGAGCGTATCGTGGGGGTGGCGAATTTGCTATTATTTATCTTTTTAAACTTGCGCCTGCTTTTTCGCGATCAGGAGGCGAACGCCTACCGCATCATCGGGGCGGTGAATGTGTACCTGCTCTTGGGGATGTTCGGGGCCTTTACCTTAGAGATTTTAGCCCTTACCCACGGCGAGGTGCTTCAGGGGGAGATAATTTTTCAAAAGAGTGACTTAGATTTCGGCATATACATTTATTACAGCATGGTATCTCTGAGCACGGTAGGTTACGGAGACATCGTCCCCTCGCATATCAGCTCTAAAATGCTTTCAAGCTTCTTGTCTACCGTGGGCATTTTATATCCAGCCGTGGTGATCGCACAGTTGGTTTCGCTTAATGTAACCCGGAAAACCACTGAATAAGTGCTGCCGCTGAAACGTGATATTCACCTCAAATAAAATTCAATGCCGGATTGCGCGGGCTTTTGGTAATTTAGTGCAGACTAAATGATACGCTATGTTCAAACGATTTATGCCCATCCTTCTGTCGGCGCTCCTGCTGGCAGGAACTGTGCACGCACAAGAGAAACGTGAAATTAAAGTAGAGTCCGCCGTGGAGACGAGCGGAGAGGTCACCATTAATGGAACACGGGTGCCGTATAAGGCCACAGCGGGCACTATGCCGGTCTGGAATGATGCCGGAGAGCCTATCGCCTCGCTTTTTTATACCTATTATGAGCGCACAGATGTGCAAAACAAGGCAGAGCGCCCGATCGTCTTTTCCTTTAATGGAGGTCCAGGCTCGGGCTCCCTATGGATGCACTTGGCCTATACAGGCCCTTATGTGCTTAATATCGACGATGAAGGCTATCCGCTGCAGCCCTATGGCGTGAAGAAAAACCCACATTCTATCTTAGATGTGGCAGACATCATTTTTATCGACCCGGTGAATACCGGGTACAGCCGCATCGTGGATAAAGACACGCCGCGCAGCACGTTCTTTGGGGTGAACGCGGACATTCGCTACCTCGCAGATTGGGTGAAATCTTTCGTCACGCGCCAAAACCGCTGGCAGTCGCCTAAGTACCTTATCGGTGAAAGCTATGGCACTACCCGCGTATCAGGCTTGGCTTATGCCCTCCAAAATTCCCACTGGATGTACTTAAATGGAGTGATTTTAGTTTCTCCTACTGGACTGGGCTTGGATAGAAGCGGTGCAGTGATGCAGGCCAACTACCTGCCCTACTATGCGGCCACGGCTTGGTATCATGAGGCCTTAGCTCCTGAGCTGCAGGCGAAAGATCTGGAGGCGGATCTCCTTCCTGAAGTGGAGGCTTACACACTGGATGTGGTGCTTCCGGCTATCGCTAAGGGGGGCTCACTGCCTGCAGCAGAGCGGAATAAAATCGCTGAAAAAATGGCTTATTACTCTGGATTGAGTAAGGATGTGATCTTGCAGCATGCGCTCGCAGTGCCCACTAGTTTTTACTGGAAGGAATTGCTTCGCGATCGAGGCTTGACCGTGGGCCGTCTGGACAGCCGCTACCGAGGTGTGGATCGCACAGATGCTGGACAAGCGTATGATTATGATCCTGCGCTGACGGCTTGGAACCACGCTTTCAGCCCAGCGATGAACTACTACGCGAAAAACATTTTGAAGTACAATACCGACCTGACCTATTACCTCTTCGGCCCAGTAAATCCATGGGACCGCAGTGGCGATAACACAGGGATGCAGCTGGCGCAGGCCATGCTTCAAAATCCTTACCTGCATGTCCTCACCCAAAGTGGCTACTACGACGGGGGTACGGATTATTTTAACGCCAAGTATAACCACTGGGCGATGGATCCGGCAGGCAAACTGCAGGATCGCTTAGAGTTTAAAGGCTATCGCAGCGGACACATGATGTACTTACGTGCGGAGGACTTGAAAAATGCGAACGATGATGTGCGTGACTTTATCAAGCGCACGATTCCGGCGAAGGATGCTCCAGCGAAGTACTGGGAAGTTCAGAAGTGATTTTTGGGCCTAGGCCCAAAGTAAAATAAGGGAAACTCCCTCGGTCATGCGTCGGGGGAGTTTTCTGTTTAATAACCTTTAACAGCTGATTTTACGTAAGCCAAAAGAAAAGCGTAATTTTACAGGGTGAAGCATTCTTTACTTATTTTCTTCCTTTTCGGCCTCCTCGGGCTGGGGCTCTTGCCGGTGACGGGGGTGGCGCAGACCATCTCAGGAAACATCGTCGATGGTCTGGACCGCAGTTATGTGGAGGGGGTGACCGTGGTCAATCTCAGCCGTGGGGACTCGGCTCAGACGAATGCGCGTGGGTATTTTCGACTTAAAGGGCAAAGCGGGGATCGCATCGCCTGGTCGAAGCCGAACTGGATCGGGCAGGAAATGGAAGTTGGGGAGGAGCGTCATCTCCTGCTGGAAATTTACTTGAATGCACGCACGCTACCCACCTTCGATGTGTATGGGGATTATTTTAAGTACAACATGGACTACGAGTTCCAGCCCATGATGCGCGGGCTTTCCGATCGGCCAGCGGGACCAGGGAAAATCTACTCTGGATTGGCAGATAATCCCGGCTTGATGCCCGGCCTGACCATCGACGGTCCTATCTCTTACTTCATGAAAAGCGAGCGCTATAAGCGGCAGTATCGGCGCAAAATGGAATTCCGTGCCCGTCAGCAGCCCTATCTGGACCTTATTCAGTCCGATTCGGTGCGTAATCGCCTGATTTTAGAATTTAATTTGACCGAAAAAGAGTATGACAGCTTGGTGGTGGAATTTAATTGGGAAAACCGCAGCCATCAGTTTGCGGACCTGCCGGCAAGCACGGTGAGCCGTATGCTCTATGAGTTTTTCCGTTCTTATGCGTGGCGGCGGCAGTATGATCCACCGCGCCGCTACCGCTGAGATGAAAATTTTTCGCCCACGCTGTATGGGAAGGGCTGAGGGTTTAGGCTTGGGTTTAGGCTTAGGCTTTGCGCTTAAAAGACCAAGTGACGTAAAATTTCGCGACTTCCTGTCCGGCAGGGTTCTTTCCTGTGCTGACCGTGGTAATGGTTCCAGAGGCACCGGGCTGCAGGCTGTCCACCAGTGTAGCCACCTCCTCTCCCTGTTCGCAGGTAAAGTGGATGCGGGCATCGGCTTTTTTATAGTACTCTGCGCGAAAATCCACGACCAGCATGCTGAATTTCCCTTTGCCCGCTAGGGCGAGCTGACACAGTGCTCCCGTACTCAGTTCGGCGGCTCCCGCTAGCGCGGCAAAATAAATGCTCTTAAAGGGATTCTGTGTTCGCCATGTAAAAGGGATGCTAACCACACACTTCTCTCCGTCTAGGGATTCGATTTTAAGTTTCCAAAAAAGTGCTGAGGGAAGTTTGCTGAGCATGGCCAGCTTAAAAATGAAGGGCGAGGTCATTTTTTTCCGGTAGGATGCTGCCGCGGGGTTTAATTCTCGGGTGCTGGGGGTGATTTTTTCTGCCATAGCGTTTCGATCGTAGTTTAACTCCTTATCTTTGTATATACTAAAGATACTCAAAAATATGATTTGAGTTTCATCATGGCACTTTTTTTGGGTGCTGTCAACTAAAAATCAACCACCATGTACAAGAAAATTTTGCTCTTTTTTACGCTGGGGCTATTCGTTTATGCCTGCGCGAAGGTTCCTTTAACCGGTCGGCGGCAGCTAGCGGCCATCCCGAACTCGGAAATTTTACCGATGTCCTTCGAACAGTACAAGCAGGTGAAGCAGGGGGAGCGTCTGGTCACCAACACTGAGCAGGGCCAAATGGTCGTACGTGTCGGAAATCGTATGGCGAAAGCCGTGGAGCAGTACCTCATCGAGCAGGGCTTCGAAAATGAGCTAAAAGGCTTTGATTGGGAGTTCCACTTGATCGAAAGCGATCAGATTAATGCTTGGTGTATGCCTGGCGGCAAAGTGGCTTTTTATACGGGGATTTTGCCTATTTGCCGCGATGAGGCGGGCGTGGCCGTGGTGATGGGGCATGAAATCGCGCATGCAGTGGCCAGCCACGGGCGTGAGCGTATGTCTAATGCCCTGGCCCTTAATGGGCTTGTAGGTGGCCTTTCTGTGGCCATGGGAGAGCGTCCTAACTTGACGAAAAACCTGTTTCTACAGTCAGTCGGTTATGCGGGTGAGCTCGGCATGCTGCGCTTTTCACGGCGTCATGAGTTGGAAGCGGACAAGCTGGGGCTGACGTTTATGGCATTAGCAGGATACGATCCACGTGAGGCGCCTGTGTTTTGGGAACGCATGGATCAGGCCACTGCAGGTGGCGGACGTCCACCAGAGTTTTTGTCCACGCACCCAGGGCCAGACCGTCGCATCGATCAGCTGAATAGAGAGATGAGTAAGGCGATGGAATATTATAATAGAAGCCAGCAGTAAGCGGAAGTGCTGTTTTTCTAATCAGTACCGAAAAAAGGCCTAGCATTACTGTTAGGCCTTTTTTTAATGCTATCCATTTCCTACTTATCGCGCCATTCGCAAGTTTTTCTGATGTATACTTGCTTTAAGCGGTGGCATACCTCGCCCTCTGCGAGGCAGTATTTCCAGGTTTTGCGCGCTTAGGTGTTTACCGTGTATGCATTTAGCGCTGATTAAAGCTGCGCAGTTTTACCTGAGTAAATTTACGCTTCGTGTCCAAAGGAAAATCTCCCTTCATCATCCAGTCGTAATAAGAAGGCTCTTCTTTCAGCACCTGCGTGATGGGCTTCCCCTTATGCTTACCAAAATTAAAGCATTCTTCGCCCTTTTCATTAAAAATAAAGCGGCCTGCCAGGTCCACCATTTTTTCGTTGATCAGATCATGCACCTTACGCATATCATTTACGATGACTCCGCGCGTATTCCCGAGCAGATCCGTCACCTCTTCTCCTTCGTATCGGGCGATTTGAGCTTTAAACACTTCATAGGTGGCTAAGGTATCGGCCTCTGCGGAGTGCGCATTTTTCAGGTCTTGGCCGCAGTAAAACTTGTAGGCAGCCGTCAGATTACGCTTTTCCATCATGTGGAAATTTTCTGCGCATCCAGCAGATTACGTTTCTCGATGTCAAAATCAATGCCTGCACGTAGAAATTCTTCCACCAGCAGCGGAATATCGTATTTCAGCACATTAAACCCGGCCAAGTCGGCTCCTTGGAAAAACTGGTTCAGCTCCTGTGCGAGCTCTTTAAAGGTGGGTGCATCCTTCACATCTGCATCTGAAATGCCATGAATCAGCGTCACTTCCGCCGGAATCGGGATGGTCGGATTCACCTTATGCGTTAAAATCTCCTCCTTGCCATTCGGATGCACTTTTACGATCGAAATCTCCACGATTCTGTCCGTCGAAATGTTAGTTCCTGTGGCTTCTAAATCAAAAAATGCAATAGGGGTTCTTAAGTTCAAGTTCATGCGTTTGCTTGTCGAATTTTCTCTACTAAAGGCGCTAATTCCATGTCATCAAAATTCCCTGAGCTCATCAGGAGTAAATTGCTGTTAGAATAATCGCGACCTGCAAGGTACGTAAATAAGTCGTCTTTAGTGGTAAATAAACGAATATCTTTCCGCTTAAAACCGTTTCGCAGGGTCTCCTCAGACATCAGCTGCAGGCGTTTTAAGGCCACCGCTTTCGGATTCATGTAGAGGATGGCTTCGTCGGCGGCATCCATGGTATGCGCATAGTTGGGCAGGAAGTCCTCATTTAAGCTGCTATAGGTATGCAGCTCCTGAACAGCCAGCAGGCGACGCTCGGGAAACTGTCCCTTCACCGCTTCCACGGTCGCTTGTAATTTAGAGGGTGCGTGCGCGAAGTCCCGTATGAGGAGAGCATCTGGGCCTTCGGCTAAAATCTCCTGTCGTTTGGCGGCGCCCTTAAAGTCGGCGATGGCGCTGTAGAAGTCTGCGGTCGATACGCCTAGGGCAGCGGCCAGGGCCTGAGCTCCAGCTAGATTTTGCATATTATGCGCCCCGAAAATGGCGATAGCCGTCTCGCCCTCAGCATGGAGCAGGTGTGTCGTGCCGGCCGCGATGCGATGCGGATGTGTGTTGTAGGTATGCAGCTGGCCGCCTCGTTCGGCAAATTGCGCGGCGAGCGCCATCACCTCCTCATCGCCTTCGAATGCGTACAGGTGGGTAGTTGTGGGCAGGCCCTCTAGCAAGAGCGAAAACTGGCGGCGATAGTCCGCGAAGGTGGGAAATACATTAAAATGATCCCAAGCGATGCCACTTAGGAGTACATGATGGGGATGGTAATGTAAAAACTTCGGACGGGGGTCAAGGGGAGAGGTGAGGTATTCGTCCCCTTCGATGACGATGAGGGGTGCGTCGCTGAGCTGCACCATCCGCTGGAACCCTTCGAGCTGGGCGCCGACGAGGTAGTCGAAGGCGATGCCCTGGCGGCGGAGCACATGCAGGAGCATGGCGGTGATGGTGGTCTTGCCATGGCTGCCACTGATCACTACGCGCAGTTTATCCCGCGACTGCTCGTAGACGAATTCAGGGAAGCTGTAAACCGGGATGCTCAGCGCCTTAGCGGCGAGGAGTTCCGGATTATCTGCGCGGGCATGCATGCCGAGGATAACCCCTTTCAGCTCGGCATGAATTTTTTCTGGAAACCAGCCTTTGGCCTCCGGCAAAAGCCCCGCCGCGGCCAATCTGCTACGGGAAGGTTCGTAAATTTCATCATCGGAGCCACTGACCTGATGGCCTTTGGCATGCATCTCTAGGCTAAGTTGTGCATCACCGCGCCCCCTACGGCGATAAAATGGAAGTCTGTCGTCTTGTTCATGCGCTATGCGGATTCACCTGCAAGTAAACAAGAATTTGGCAGGTGCGGAAATGCCCTCACCACAAATACTTTGCCGCAGGCCCATAAATAAAAAGTGGGAGGAGGGCGTCCCGGCGGTTCCTGTTTTCCTGCGCAGAGATTTCGATGCCCAGCGGGCTCAGCATCAGGGCTGTGTATAACTCGTGTAAAAATTGTTAATAAAGTCTGTCTGAAAGCGTTTACTTTTGTACTATGATAAATGAGGAGAGCCAAAAACGAACAACAGCTGCACGCAGGAAGTCGCCCTTTACCGGAACTCAGGTAAATACGGGAAAAATTCCCCCGCAGGCGGTAGAGTTGGAGGAGGCGGTGCTCGGGGCGCTGATGTTAGAAAAGGATGCGCTGACCGAGGTGGTGGATATTTTAAAGCCGGAAAGTTTTTATAAAGATGCGCACAAGGCCATTTATACGGCGATTTTAGATCTCTTTTCGGAGAGCTCGCCGATCGACCTGCTGACGGTGACCAACCAGCTGCGGAAGAGCGGGCAGTTGGAAATCGCAGGGGGGGCTTTTAAGGTGGCCGAGCTGACCTCTAAGGTTTCTTCGGCGGCCAATATCGAGTACCATGCGCGGATCATCACCGAGCAGGCGATGAAGCGAGAGATGATCAGCATCGCCTCGGAAATTCAGCGCGATGCCTTCGAGGAGACGACGGATGTATTCGAGCTATTAGATAAAATGGAGCAAAGCCTCTTCGAGATTTCGGAGAAAAATATCCGCAAGAATTATTCGGATATGCGCTCGATCATGAAGGAGGCGATTTTAGAACTGGAGGCCAAAAAGGGCCAAAAGGATGGCCTCACCGGAGTTCCCAGTGGTTTTACAGCCTTGGATCGCGTGACTTCGGGTTGGCAAAAATCGGATTTGGTTATCATCGCGGCGCGTCCTGCTATGGGGAAGACGGCATTCGTGCTGTCGACCTTGCGGAATGCCGCCGTGGATCATCAGCGTCCGGTGGTGATATTTTCTTTAGAGATGAGCTCGGTACAGCTGGTGAATCGATTGATTTCTGCGGAGGCGGAGCTGGATTCTGAAAAGATTAAGAAGGGGACGCTCGCGGATTACGAGTGGGAGCAGCTGGTACATAAGACGTCGAAGTTGGCGAAGGCACCGCTTTTCGTGGACGACACACCGGCACTTTCTGTGCTGGAGCTGCGGGCTAAATGCCGCAAATTGAAGGCGCAGCACGATATTCAGATGATTGTAATCGATTACTTGCAGCTGATGTCTGGGGACAGCAAGAACAGCGGGGGAAATCGTGAGCAGGAGATTGCGTCCATTTCGCGGGCGCTGAAAAAAATCGCCAAGGAGCTGAGTGTGCCCGTTATCGCGCTGTCGCAGCTTTCACGCGCCGTAGAAACACGAGGGGGGGACAAGCGTCCGCAGCTCTCCGATCTTCGGGAATCGGGTGCCATCGAGCAGGATGCGGATATGGTGATGTTCCTTTACCGACCAGAATATTACGGTATCACCGAAGATGAGGGCATGTCCACCGCAGGGGTGGGTGAGGTGATTATCGCCAAGCACCGAAATGGTTCGCTGGAGACGGTGAAGTTGCGTTTTATCGGTAAATACACCAAGTTCGCCGATTTAGATTTGAATGTACCCTATCAGCCCAGTGAGGCGCTGTACGGAAATAAATTCCCTACCGGTTCGGGCGGGGGCGGAAATTTCGAGTCAGGCGGCATGATCCGCCTGCAGAGTAAGGCTAACGGGGAGGATTTACCCGGAGGTGATGAGCCGGCTCCTTTTTAAGGGCCGTTTTTTTTGGCGCCAGCCACTAGGAAAGGGCTGATCCTATCGAAAAAAAATGGAAACAAATTGCCGACGCCTAGACTTTTAAATGTATATTTCCCTACGTAATTTGTCCATAAACATGAAAATACAAGGAATCGTTTTAGATCGGGAGAAATCCGATAAGATAGAGCTTCGAGAGGTAGCGTTGCCTTTACTAGGTCCTACCGAGGTGCGCGTGGCCCTGAAGGCGGCGGCACTAAATCACCGCGACGAATGGTGCCGGCAGGGGCTTTACCCTGGGCTGGCTGATGGGGTCATCTTGGGCTCCGATGGTGCGGGCGTCGTAGAGGCTGTGGGCGCTACGGTGGACCCGCACTGGGTTGGTAAAGAAGTGATTATCAATCCGGCCTTGGACTGGGGTGCTGATGAGGGTGCGCAGCAAAAATCTTTTAGTATTCTCGGGATGCCTCGACACGGGACCTTGGCCACGCATGTGCAGGTGGATCAAAACCGGCTACATGAAAAGCCCGAACATCTCTCGTGGGAGGCGGCGGCAGCACTTCCGCTGGCAGGTTTGACGGCGTACCGTGCGCTGATGGTGCAGGGCGGCTGTGTAGCAGGTGAGCAGGTCCTTGTCACGGGTTTTGGGGGAGGAGTGGCGCAGTTTGCTGCCCAATTCGCCCTAGCGGCTGGCGCTATCGTTTCCACCAGCTCCAGCAGCACAGAGAAATTAGCCAAAGCCCGTGAGGTAGGGGTGCAGCATACCTTTCAGTACACGGATGAGCAGTGGGTGAAAGCGGCTCTAGCGGAGACAGAGGGCTATCATCTGATCATCGATTCGGCTATGGGTGATACCTTGGCACAGCTGATAAAAGTGGCCAGACCAGGTGGTCGCCTCGTTTTTTACGGTGCCACACGCGGTAATCCTTCTGGTTTTGATGCCCGCAAGGTGTTTTGGAGCCAGTTAAAGTTGATCGGCAGCACGATGGGCTCCGATGCGGATTTCTCGGCGATGCTGGACTTTGTGCGGGAGCACCGCATACAGCCGGTCGTAGACCAGGTGTTCGGCATGGAGGAAGCGGTGGAGGCCTTCGAGCGGATGAAGGCCGGTGCCCAGCTAGGAAAAATCGTTATTCGTACTCGAAGATAAAGTTTTGGAAGGCCTGCTTGAGTTCTCGCAGGGCATGTGCATCGCCTTGGCTTTCGGCTAGGGCGATGCCTCTTTCGTAGGTGCTGCGGGCTTCGGCCAGGGCATCTGCCTCAGCTAGGCTGGCGGCGGCGTGAAAATAGGTGGGCAGGTAATCGGGGAAGTCGCGCAGTAGCAGACGAAAAGTCTCCAGCGCCTCTTCTTCCCGCTGTAAGCTGCGGTATTCCAGTGCTAAGGCATAGTAATTAAAAGGCTCGGCAGGCTCTGCTGCGATAAAAGTGTGAAGTTGTTCGAGTCGGTTCATGGCATGTGCTATCGGGAGGTGGCTACTGCATCAGGCAGGCGCCCTTTCGGGCAAAGGTACCTAATTTTCAGCCTTCCTTCTGAAAAAAAGTACCAAAGGGCTTAAAATCAAAAGAAGGTACCGCGATACGGTGCTGAAGAGAAGTGATTCCCTATAAAATTTGTTTTCTAAGGTAGAATTCTAAAAAATAATTTGCGGCAACTTTGGGTAAATCCCGCGGCATTTGTTATTTTTGAAGTACTTGTTGGAAAACGAAACATAGAAATTGAGTTTCCGTTTTATCTTTAGGGCGAAATGCCTTTGCAGGTGAAGTTTAACAATAAACCACTATTTCATGAAAATTTTAGTTTGTATAACGCACGTTCCGGATACGACATCCAAAATTCAGTTTACGGATAACAACACGAAATTCGATAAGACGGGTGTACAGTTTATCATTGGCCCGTATGACGATTATGCCTAGCGCGGGCGGTGGAGTTAAAGGAGCAGACTGGTGGTAGCGTGACCGTACTGCATGTGGGAGAAGCTGACGCGGACCCTACGTTAAGAAAAGCATTAGCGATCGGCGCAGATGATGCCATTCGTGTGAATGCGTTTCCGAAAGATTCGCTTTTCGTGGCGGAGCAGATCGCGGCCATCGCGAAGCAAAACAACTATGACCTCATCCTCATGGGTCGTGAGTCGATCGACTTTAACGGCGGTATGGTGCACGGGATGGTCGGTGAGCTACTCGGGCTTCCTTCTATTTCTCCGGTGATGAAGCTGGATATCGAGGGCAGCACCGCCAAGATGGCACGTGAGATCGAGGGCGGTAAGGAGCAGTTAGAGGCGCAGCTGCCGCTAGTGCTTGGCTGCCAGGAGCCGATAGCCGAGTGGAAAATCCCGAACATGCGTGGCATTATGTCTGCACGTACCAAGCCGCTTCAGGTGGTGGAGCCAAGTTCCGACACGGTAGCTTCTTCTGTCCTGCAGTATGAGTTGCCTCCGGCAAAGGGTGCGGTGAAGCTCATCGACGCAGATCAGGTAGAAGAGCTGGTAAGGCTCTTGAAAAACGAAGCAAAAGTTCTTTAATCAACCCATAATAATCCAGAAATCATGGCAATTTTAGTATATATCGAGCATGCGGATGGCGCTGTAAAGAAGACTTCTTTAGAGGCGGTATCGTATGCCAAAGCATTGACGGAAAAAACAGGTGAGGGTGACGTTATCGCCATCGCCTTAGGAAGCATTAGTGCGGATGCACTGGCCGAAGCAGGTACTGCAGGTGCTAGCAGCGTAAAGCATGTGGCGGATGAAAATTTAAATGCAGGGGTGATCCAAGCGCATGCAGATGCAGTGGCGCAGGTAGCGAAATCTCTGGATGCTAAAACCTTAGTATTAGCGAAATCGTCTCTCGGCGATGCCGTGGCGGCACGACTAGCGATCAAGTTAGACGCTGCACTCGTTTCGAATGTAACGGAGCTGCCTGACCTTTCAGATGGATATCGCGTGAAGCGAAGCATTTACACCGGAAAAGCCTTTGCGGTAACCGCAGTAGAAAAGGAGAACAAAATTCTGGCGGTAAAGAAAAACGCTATCGATTTAGCCACTGATGGCGCTCCGGCTACAGTGGAGACAGTGGATCTGAGCCTAGATGATGCACTTTTCGCGGCTAAAATCACAGCCACAGATAAGGCGGAGGGTGATATCTTACTACCTGAGGCCGATATCGTGGTGTCCGGTGGACGTGGCCTGAAAGGTCCGGAAAACTGGCATATGATCGAGGATCTCGCCAAGTCCCTCGGTGCGGCTACAGGTTGTTCGAAACCCGTTTCCGATATCGGTTGGAGACCACATCATGAGCACGTAGGACAGACTGGTGTAAAAGTTGCGCCAACTTTATACGTGGCTGTTGGAATTTCGGGTGCTATTCAACATCTTGCAGGCGTAAATTCATCGAAGTATATTGTAGTTATCAACAAAGATCCTGAGGCACCTTTCTTTAAGGCAGCGGATTATGGGATAGTGGGTGACGCTTTCGATGTTTTACCGAAACTAAAACAGGCACTCGAAGCAGCAAAATAACGAATCGTGGATAACGCAGTAGCTTTAGAAATAGTAGGGGTATCAACAAACAACAGCCAGTCTGGCTCATTTACATTGGTTTTAAAGGAGGTGGGTTCGCACATTCGTCTTCCTATCGTGATCGGTTTAAATGAGGCGCAGGCCATCGCGATCGAGCTGGATCATATCGTGCCGAACCGGCCGATGACGCATGATTTATTTCGGTCATTTGCGGCGGCTTTTCAGTACAAAGTAGATCATGTGTTGATAACAGACCTTTCTGAGGGGGTTTTTTTCAGCAAGATCGTCTGTACGAAAGACGGCAAAACGTATGAGATCGATTCCCGTCCTTCTGATGCTGTGGCCATAGCGGTGCGCTTTAATGCGCAGATATACTGCGTGAAAAAGGTGCTTTCCGAGGCGGGCGTAGAGGTCGTCGACGAGGGCGAACCAGAGTCCACTGTACGTCCTAAGCGTTCGCGTGCGAGCAGTGCGAAACCAAAATCTGGCTTCTCCGATTTTAGCTTGGATAAGTTGAATCAAATGCTCGAAGATGCGCTGAAGAAGGAGGACTATGAAAAAGCGGCGAAAATCCGTGATGAATTGAATAGACGACAGGGCTAAACATAGGTTTCAGCACTTCGATTTAGAACTCCCATAGTAGGTTTTCACCTAGCTGTGGGAGTTTTCATTTTTTTCGTTAGGTAAAGCGGTATAATTTAGGGTTTTCATGTCCTAAATTCGCTGAATTATGGCTATAATTCGCGCTTATTCTGTAATTTTAGCCCTTTGATTTACATCGGGTTTTTTCTTTGGCCCGGCAGGGCCGCCCGATACAGCTAGAAGGAAATAAATGGACCTAGTACGAGGACTGATTGGCATCGTGGTGCTTTTAGGCGTCGCCTTGTTGTTTTCATCGAATAAGCGCGCCGTAGACTGGCGTTTAGTAGGGATAGGCGTGGTGCTCCAAGTGATTTTTGGGGTGCTCATCACTCAAGTAGGCT
Source organism: Nitritalea halalkaliphila LW7 (assembly GCF_000265075.1). GTDB lineage: Bacteria > Bacteroidota > Bacteroidia > Cytophagales > Cyclobacteriaceae > Nitritalea > Nitritalea halalkaliphila. The sequence continues at coordinate 118,492 of NZ_AJYA01000009.1, forward strand.
TTGTGGCGCAGTTGTTCGCAGGTTTATCGGGTGGCTTTGTGAAGTTTTTAAGCTTCTCCGCTGAGGGGGCGCAGTTTATTTTTGGCGATCTGGCCACGAATAGCTACGGCTTTATATTTGCCTTTCAGGTACTGCCTACCATCATTTTTTTCTCTACAGTTTCGGCAGGGCTCTATTACCTCGGGGTGCTCCAAAAAGTGGTTTTTGGAATCGCTTGGATCATGTCCCGCACCATGCGCCTCTCCGGAGCGGAGAGTCTGTCAGCCGCAGGAAACATCTTTCTTGGCCAGACCGAAGCCCCTCTTTTGGTTCGACCCTTCATTCCTACGATGAATCGTTCAGAGTTGATGTGCCTCATGACTGGAGGGATGGCCACCATCGCGGGTGGCGTGCTGGCGGGTTATGTGGCCTTCCTAGGAGGGGATTCGCTCGAGGAGCAAAGCCGCTTTGCTGCCTACCTGCTCGGTGCTTCTATCATGAATGCGCCTGCTGCGATCGTAATGGCTAAAATTATGATTCCGCTCGAAAAAGGGAGTCCTGTAAATGATCGTCTCGAGGTCAACCAAGAGAATATGGGTGTAAACCTTATCGACGCTATGTCGATCGGGGCTTCAGAGGGCCTTAAATTAGCTCTAAATGTGGGAGGTATGCTGCTGGCTTTTATCGCGGTTATCGCTGCGATCAACTACCTACTCTCGGGACTTATCGGGGAGTGGACAGGGCTAAACGCTTGGGTGTTGAGCTCCACGAATGGCGCCTTCCAAGGTTTTTCCTTAGAGTATTTACTGGGTCAGATCTTTCGTGTTTTCGCTTGGGTAATCGGCGTAGAATGGCAGGATACCTTACAGGTGGGCTCTCTGCTGGGGCAGAAAACAGTTATTAATGAATTCGTGGCCTATCTCAGCTTAGCGGATATGAAGGCAGCGGATAGCTTGAACCCCAAGTCTGTGGTTATCGCGACCTATGCCTTATGTGGCTTTTCGAATTTCAGCTCGATCGCGATTCAAGTCGGCGGAATTGGCTCCATCGCCCCCAGCCAGCAGGGGAACCTCTCCAAACTGGGCATGCGCGCGCTCTTAGCTGCTACTTTAGCGTGTATGATGACAGCTACCGTAGCGGGGGCACTTATCGCTTAAAAGAGCGAATACGTTGGCCTAAAGGCCAAAAAAAACCTGGAGCAAACGCGGTTCACGCTAGGCTCCAGGTTTTTTTGTTCATGCGTAGGTTCACTAGGCTTGGAAGCGTTCCGGTGACTGCGCATTTATACATTAAGGAGGACTTAGACCTCTTCTGTAATCACGATTTTTTCGATTTTATCGCCTTGACGGATGGCGTCGATGACTTCTAGGCCTTCGAAAACCTTTCCAAAGCAGGTGTGGTTACGGTCCAGATGGCTGGTGTTGTCTCTGCTGTGGCAAATGAAAAACTGGCTTCCACCTGTATTTCTACCGGCATGTGCCATGGAGAGCACTCCTCTATCATGGTATTGGTTGTCACCGGTTAGCTCACAGGGAATCGTGTAGCCTGGCCCACCTCTGCCATCGCCATTTGGGCAGCCGCCCTGCACGACGAAGTTGGGGATCACACGGTGAAAGGTAAGCCCATCGTAAAATCCGGATTCGGACAGATTGATAAAGTTTTCCACGGCCTTTGGTGCATCTTTTTCATAGAAGCGCACTTTCATCAGGCCTTTGGCGGTATGTATTTCTGCGATTTTCATACAATTAAATTTTGTGCAAATTTAGGCTATTTTTCATCCTTGCGAAGCGTTTTTTGGGAAAACTCTCCGGAATGTCCCTGGCCACGATCGGATTAAATTACTACAGGGTAGCTCGAATGGGTAGCTCATGCAACGTACCTCAGAACAGGAGGTGCTGGCACGCCGCCATTTTACGCAAATAAGAGCGCTACTCCGTGTCGAAGTAGGCGCTTTTTAGTGGATGCATGCACCCTTTAATGCTTACTTTTGGTAAGGCCAAAAAATGGAATTACAGTTAATTACTTTTCGGTGCTTCCGGCAAGATGATCCGCGTCTCGCACCAGCTGCATATTTCTCGAAGTTT
>NZ_AJYA01000010.1 GCF_000265075.1 Nitritalea halalkaliphila LW7
TTGTGGGCTGCTTTTTTAATGGTTGATGGTTAATGGTTAATGGTTGATGGCGCTGTGGGCGTGGGACTTGGTGGGGGGTTGTTGTGTACTGCTTTTGAGGCGATTTTTTTAGACGGAATGGAGTGTAAGGCGGATGTTCGTTTGCTTTCTATTTTCGATGAGGAATGATCGATTGGGATCGTTTACTTTCGTTTTCTTTCTGTTTTCGAGGGTTTTGCTTTCGTTTGCTTTCGTTTGGTTTCTTTTTTATGTTCGATTATGATCGTTTGCTTTCGGTTTTTACCCGTAGCCAGGGATCCGCGGGCTAATGCCGCGCGGTTATCATGAGGTCCGCTCCTATGGAGCTCGGGGGGGGCAGCAGCTCGGGATTATAGAGGCCTAATTTTTTTTTTCGACTTAACGGTTTTATCCAAGCTGGAAACAGACGCGCTCTTTACAAGACAAACCTGCCGCGCCTGCGCCATTAACCATTAACCATTAACCATCAACAATTAATAATTACCCATTAACCATCAACCATGAAAAAACCATAACTTTGTGCGCAGTGAATAGTTGTCATACTAACTATTAAACAAGCATCTCATGAGCAAAAGCATCGTGGTTACCGGAGGAACAAAGGGCATCGGCCACGCTATCATCCGGAAATTTGCGGAAGCAAAATTCACCATTTTTACCTGCGCCAGAAACGCAGAGGACTTGAAGGCACTCCAGGCTGAAATCCAAAACGATTTCCCTGAAGCGAGCCTCCATACTTTTCAAGCTGATCTATCAGAAAAAGAGCAGGTGACGGCTTTCGCCAACTTTGTGCAAGCAAGCGCCCAGCCGGATGTTCTCGTGAATAATACGGGGGTGTTCCTGCCTGGAGCTATCCATGAGGAGCCGGAAGGCAACTTTGAACTGATGATGCACACGAATTTGTTCTCAGCATACTACCTCAGCAGGGCCTTTGCATCGGAGATGAAAGCACGCAGGTCGGGCTATATCTTTAGCATCGGCTCTATCGCTGGCATCACTGCCTACCCGAATGGAGGAAGCTATGCGGTATCCAAATGGGCCATGCTGGGCTTAACCAAATGCCTCCGTGCCGAGTTAATGCCCTATGATGTGAAGGTAACTTCGATCCTGCCCGGTGCCACCTACACGTCCTCCTGGGAGGGAGTGGAGCTGCCTGTGGAGCGATTTATGAAGGCCGAAGATGTAGCCGATGCCGTTTGGGCGGCCTACGCCCTCTCGCCTTCCTCCGTCATAGAAGAAATGATTATCCGACCACAACTTGGAGACCTATAACATGAAAGCCTTACTGCATAATCTGGATAGCTACTGTACCAGTAGGACGCGCTACAGCCGCCGGAAGACCATTCCCGTTCAAGTGGGACCCGTTACCATCGGTGGGGATAACCCTATCGTGATTCAGTCCATGACGACCGTGGATACAATGGATACCGGGGGCTCCATCGAACAGTGTATTCGCATGATCGAAAGTGGCTGCGAGCTAATTCGCATCACGGCCCCCTCCATGAAGGAAGCGGAGAACCTGGCTGCCATAAAGGAGGGCTTGCGCCAAAGGGGCTACCAAACCCCGCTTGTCGCGGATATTCACTTTACCCCGAATGCTGCCGAAATCGCCGCGAAAATCGTGGAAAAGGTACGCATCAACCCTGGGAATTATGCCGATAAAAAGAAATTTGAGCTTATCACCTATACGGATGAGAGTTATCAGGAGGAGCTAGACCGTATTCGTGAGCGCTTCCTGCCGCTCGTGCGTATCTGCAAGGAACACGGAACGGCGATGCGGATCGGGACGAATCACGGCTCGCTATCGGATCGCATCATGAGCCGCTATGGGGATACGCCACTTGGTATGGTGGAGTCCGCACTGGAGTTTTTACGCATCTGCGAAGAGGAAAACTTCCACCAAATCGTGATTTCCATGAAGTCTTCGAATACGCAGGTGATGGTGCAGGCCTACCGACTGCTGGTCCAAAAACTAGAAGAGGGTGGGTTCCAGCCATATCCGCTGCACCTCGGGGTGACGGAAGCGGGCGACGGGGAGGACGGGCGTATTAAGTCCGCCGTAGGTATCGGGACCTTACTGGAAGATGGACTCGGAGATACCGTTCGTGTGTCGCTAACGGAAGACCCTGAATTTGAAGCTCCTGTGGCGCAGGCACTGGTGGCGCGCTACGCGGGAAGGGCAGAGCATGCGCCCATTGCGGCGCCAGCCGCGTATCCTTACGATCCGTTTAGCTATAAAAAACGGGAAACAGTGGAAGTGGCCAACTTCGGCGGGGCGAATGTACCGCGTGTGATCGTGGATATGTCGCGCCTCGGTGACTTAAGTCCGAAAGAAATGAAAGCCGTGGGGCATTTTTACTTGCCAGAGCTGGACAAGTGGAAGATGAATGACCTCGGCAGTGATTATATTTACACCGGCGAGCAGCCGATTCCGTTTATGCTCCCGAATGGGATGAAGCAAATTCAGTCTTGGGAAACCTGGAAGCAGAACGCAGATCGTAAAAATAGCTTTCCGGCCTTTAAGGCGGCGGAGTGGCTGGCGCAAAGTGAGCTGCACCCTGAGCTGAACTTCGTGGAAGTGGACACGGAGGAACTGGCCGAGCTGCTGCCTGCACTCAGAGAGCGAAAGGATGTAGTCCTGCTCCTGGAAACAAAAAATAGCCATGCGATGCCGGCTTTGCGCGCAGCGCTGGCCACACTCATGGTGGAAGGCATTCAGGTGCCGGTAGTTCCTAGCCTGAACTATGGGGATCAAAGTGCCGATAAGACCATGCTCTATGCGGCGACCGATGTGGGCGGGCTACTGATCGATGGGCTCGGTGAGGGGGTCTTGCTACGTATGGCGGCCAAGAGTGCGCAGCCCCGTGAGCAGCTGCTGGATATGGTGAAGCTGCATAATTCGGTGAGCTTCGGCGTGCTGCAGGCGGCGCGCACACGGATGACGAAGACTGAGTATATTTCGTGTCCTTCCTGCGGACGGACGCTGTTCGACCTGCAGGAAACGACGGCGATGATTCGAAAGCGTACGGATCACCTGAAAGGGGTGAAAATCGGGATTATGGGCTGTATCGTAAACGGTCCAGGTGAGATGGCGGATGCTGATTATGGCTATGTGGGCTCCGGCAAGGGGAAAATTACCCTTTACAAAGGGCAGGAGGTAATCAAGCGCTCCGTGCCTTCCGAGCGGGCGGTGGATGAGCTGATCGAAATCATTCGCCAAGACAATAAATGGATAGAGCCGGAATTTAATCCGGAACAAGCATAAGCGCCCCCTTTCTGAGAAAGTGGGGCAGAAGGGAAAGTTATGAAAGAGAAAAGTAGGTTCGAAAAGTTCTTCGAACTAGGAGAAGTGGGGAGGTATTTTATCCGTGTTTTCGGTAAGCCTGACCCGAACCAAAAAAGTAATTTCAACCTGCGCATGATGCATGGGATCAATAAAATCTCCATTTTGGTGTTTTTATTTGCGATCGTCGTCTGGCTGTTGAAGCGTTTTGTATTTTAATTCGTGTAAACGTACATGCTACACGTTCAAGGGCTCGCTAAGACCTATCCCGATGGGACAAAGGCCTTAGCAGGGCTTTCTTTTTCATTATCGTCGCAGGTCTATGGCCTGATCGGCGCATCGGGCTCGGGAAAAAGTACCTTGCTCCGGATTTTAGCGGGCTTAGAAGCGCATGATGCGGGAGGAAGCGTCCACCTGGGAGAGGAGCTGCTGAAAGGACCGGATAAGCAACTGGTAGCAGGCATCCGGCCATACAGCTGGTGCACCAGGACTATCGCCTGTACCCGAATTCCACTGTTGAGGAAAATATTTTGCGCCCCTTACTGCCCTATGAAAAGGCCTACCGGGAGGAGCGTCTCGCGCGCTTACTGGGACTTCTAGGCCTGGAAAAATGGCGCCATCAGAAACCCGCGCGCTTTCGGGGGGGCAGCAACAAAAGGTAGCGATCGCCCGAGCGATGAGCTTGGAGCCGGAAGTGCTGCTGCTGGATGAGCCTTCACGGGTTTGGATGCGATTCAGAAGCGAGAGCTAATCGGGGAATTGCGTACGCTTTTTGCGCGGGAGCGCACTGTGGTCCTCCTGGTCACCCATGATGTGCTGGATGCGCAAGCCCTGTGTGAGCGGCTGTTCGTGCTGCGGCAGGGACGTATCCTGGAGGAGGGCCCCCTAGCCACGCTGATGCAGCAGCCTACTTTCACCTACACGGCACAGCTTTTTTCTCCTTTAAATGAATTAGGTGCTGGGCAGTATCTGCGGCCACATGTGTTGCGTTACCGCAAAATTGTCGCTGCGACTCCCGCTGCTGCTTCGGACGGGCATACGCTGACTGCACAGGTGCTGGACTGCGGCGGGAACTGACCCATGATGTGGTCACCTTAGCAGTAGCCGGACGGGAAACAGCATGGGAGCTTTGGGATGTGGCCCGCGCTCTGGAAAAAGGGGAGGAACTGCAGGTTTTTTGGAAGGCGCAGGATATTTTACACTTGAAAGATGTGCCTTAGGGTGTCGCAGCCCGCCGTTCCCTGTGCTACACCAGCTTCTGAGGAGGCTGCTGGTGTTCTTCCTTAGGGCTCTTTAGTCCCAGCGCTCTTGGCGCCACTGCTTCTTTTGGGCATGCTGCTTTTTATCTTGTAGCCGTTTTTCGATGGCACCTTTAGCCGGCTTGGTGGCCTTTCGGATGGGTTTCGGCGTACTTACCTTGCGGAGCAGTGCATAGAATTTTTTGATGCAGACTTGCTTGTTCTCTAGCTGGCTGCGTTTTTCCTGTGCATGCAGGTGCAAGACACCCTTTTGATCCAAGATTTTGCTTAACTTTTTCGCTAAAAAGGCCTTTTCTGGCTCTTCCAGAAGAGGACAGGCTTCCAGTTCGAAGTGCAAACTCACCCGGCTATTGACCTTGTTGACGTTTTGGCCCCCGGGCCCACTACTGCGGGAGCTGGTGAAGCGGAGGCAGCTGTCGAGGGCTTTCAGGCGGATTTTTTCCAAGAGTGTATGCATAGAGGGGTAACAATTTTCCAGCGAAAAGGATCAGGGAGCTTGCCGTTTTTTCTCGTGGCTCAGGGTTGGTGAGGGTTTATTCTCCGCCGGATTTTGCATGCGCCCAGAGGTTGAGGGAAAAGTATGCCTTTTGGTCCAGGAAGTGTGCTTTGGGCTGAAAGCCCGACCCCAAAGCCAGTTTTTCGAGTCCTTCCAGGCTGTATTTCTGTGAAATTTCGGTGTGGATGGCTTCGAAGGCCTGAAAGTGGATGGCCTGCCCCTGTATGTGGACGGTCTGTTCCTGCAGGCTGACCAGGAAGCTCTCCGCCGCGCCGCTCATGGGATGATAAATGGCCTCATGCAGGAACTGGTCGAGCTGAAAATCAGCTTGAAGTTCTCTGTTGATGCGCTGCAGGAGGTTCAAATTAAAGCGGCTGGTGATGCCTTCGGGGTCTGCATAGGCTGCGCGCACGGTTTGGGGATGTTTTTTCAGGTCTGCTCCCAGGAGCAAATGGTCTTTTGGTCTGCAGGCTGCTTGGAGGAGCTGCAGGAATTCTTGGTCGCGCGGGGGGGCGAAATTTCCGATGTTACTGCCCAGAAAGAGGAGGAGGCGGGGTTTTTCTTGTGGGGGGGAGCTGGCGCAAAGTCTGGAAGTAGTCCCCGGCGATGGCGCGGATGTGCAGCTGGGGGAGTTTTTTCTGCAAGTATTCGGTATTGATGCGGAGGATATCCTCGGAGATGTCGAGTGGGGTGTAGTCGATTTGGCGTCCCGCGCGGAGGCCGGCTTCGAGCAGGTGGGCCGTTTTCGTTCCATCTCCGGCCCCAAGTTCGAGCACTTCGATGGGCCGGAGGGGAGTTTTTGCCAGATAGCGGTGCTTTGATCGAGGAGGATTTCTGTCTCGCAGCGGGGCAAGTAGTAGCTTTCCATGGCCATGATTTCCTGAAAAATGCGGGAGCCTGCCTCATCGTAAAAGTATTTGGAGGACAGGGATTTTTGGGGCTTGGTAAGTCCTGCGAGGACCTCCTGAAGAAAGGTTTGCGACATGGCTTATCGGGTTAGGCGTAGGCCGCTGAAGAGCCAGCGGCTACCGGTGGGGAAAAAATTGCGATAGCTGCGGCGGCTGTGTCCAGCGGCGGTAGCGATGGAGCTGCCCCGGAGGACGTGCTGATTGCTCATGAACTTGCCATTGTATTCACCGAGTGCACCGGGCGCGATCGAGAAACCTGGATAGGGCAGGTAGGCGCTGTTCGTCCATTCCCAGACCTGTCCTTTTTGCAGCTGTGCTGCGGCGGCCTCCCATTCGAACTCAGTAGGCAGGCGGCAGCCTTTCCAGCTCGCAAAGGCCTGTGCTTCGAAAAAGCTGATGTGGCGTAGTGGTTCATCGGGATGGATTTTTTGGAAGCCGCTCAGCTGGTAGCTGTACCAGTCGCCGTTTCGTTTTTCCCAGTAAAGCGGCGCTTTCCAGTGCTCAGCCTTAGCCAGATCCCAGCCCTCAGCCAGCCAGTAGCGGAAATTTTCGTAGCCGCCCTCCTCTATAAATTCGATGTAGTCCCTGTTGCGGACCACCTCGCTGGCGATTTCAAAGTCGAGCAGATACACGTCGTGGGCTCTTTTTTCATTATCAAAGCAGAAGCCTTGGCCCTGGTAGCCGACGGTGTAGCGTCCTTCAGGGATGGCGATCCACTCGGGTTCGGGCAGGGCCTGAAAGGAGAATCCGGTTCCGTAGGCAGGCTTGGTAGGCTGGCTGCCTAAGATGTACTGGATGTCGTAGACGAGCAGCTCCTGGTGCTGCTCTTCGTGCTGAATGCCTATTTCCAGCGTGTCGAGGAGTTGCTCGGGCAGGTCTTTTTGTTTTAGCAGCAGATCGACAGCGGCGGTGATGGCCTTTCGGTAGGCGAATACCTCCGGCACGGTCGGGCGGCTTAGAAATCCCCTTTTGTCCCGTGGGACACGCTCCCCTTCATGGTTATAATAGCTGTTAAACAGAAAGGCATACTCGGGGTTAAAGGCTGGATAGTGCTTGTCGTAAACGCTTAGCAGGAAGGTCTCAAAAAACCAAGTGGTGTGCCCGAGGTGCCATTTTGGAGGGGACACGTCGAGCAGGGGCTGGGGGACATAGTCTTCCCTTTCCAGGGGCGCGCAGATCGCTTCTGTGCGTACGCGGGTGCGGAGAAAGTGCTTGTGCAGGTACTTTTGTCTCATGGTGGTAGGCCTTGGTGGTAAAGTAATGTACTATAATTATGGGGGGTGTCCAAAGGCTTTTTTCGAAAATTCCCGTCTGCTTCTTTGGGAGCTATTTGTTAAAGTTGGGAAGAAGCCATATTTTGAATGAAAATTTGGGAATTTCCACTTTCGGCGATGGTGGTAGTTTGGTTTTTTCAACAGTAAGCAAAGAAACTATGAAAGAAAATAGAAGGAGTTTTTTACGCAAGTCCGGCTGGGCTGGCTTGGGGATTTTTGGCTTTAGCCAGCGGGAGCCTGGGCCAGTCCGAGGCACGGGAAGCGATCCCCGATGCAGCGCGTCGTCCGCATCGGCAGCTGCATAATATGTGTGGTTTTCGGGCGCGGCGCTGGAGCGGGTTCGTGTGGGGGTGATCGGCTTGGGGATGCGTGGTCCAGGGGCTGTGGAGCGCCTGAGTAAAATCGAAGGGGTCGAGATTCGGGCGCTTTGCGACCTAATTCCAGAGAAGGTGAGCGCCTGTGCGCAAAGGCTGGCGGGAACGCCGCATCGGCCTTCACTTTATTCGGGAGGGGAATATGCGTGGAAAAAGATGATCGATGAGCAGGTGCTGGACCTCGTGTACATCGTCACGCCCTGGGAGTGGCACACCCCGATGGCGGTTTATGCGATGGAGGCGGGCGCTCATGTGGGGGTGGAAGTGCCTGCGGCCAAAACCCTCGAGGAATGCTGGCAGCTGGTGGAGACTTCGGAGCGCACACAGCGGCACTGTATGATGCTGGAAAACTGTTGTTACGATTTTTTCGAGCTGATGACGCTGAGCATGGCTCGAGACGGATTTTTTGGAGATATTTTGCATGCTGAGGGGCCTATATCCATGATTTGATGGAGCTGAATTTCGGGAAAAATACCTACGAAGGCATGTGGCGGCTTCGGGAGAATTTGCGCGACGGAAATTTGTATGCCACGCATGGTTTAGGTCCGATCGCGCAGCTGATGAACATTAACCATGGGGATCAGATGGCCTATTTGAGCTCCCTTTCTTCTGCGGATTTTCACATGGGGGCACGTGCGGAAGCCTTAGCGGCGGAGGATGCTTTTTATGCGCCTTTGCGGGCAAAACCTACGGCGGAAACATGAATACTACGCTGATCAAGACACATCAGGGGCGTTCGCTGATGCTGCAGCATGATGTGAGCAGTCCGCGGCCTTATTCGCGGCTGCATGTGATCAGTGGCACGGCGGCTACGCCCAAAAATATCCTTCGCCGAAAGTCGCTCAGGGGCATCGCTGGCTGACAGAGGAGCAGGTCAAAGCACTGGAAGAGAGGTACACGCCAGAAATAGTGAAAAAGGTGGGAGCCTTAGCGCGTCAGATCGGTGGGCATGGCGGGATGGACTTTATGATGGAATGGCGGTTAATCGACTGTCTGCGTAATGGACTTCCGCTGGATCAGGATGTGTACGATGCGGCGCTTTGGTCTGCAGTTTCTCCGCTCAGCGAGTGGTCTGTCGCTAACCGTTCGAACAGTATCGATGTGCCTGATTTTACCGGGGGCAGCTGGAAAACCAATGCTCCTGTGCCGATTACCTTAGCGGGTGGCGGCACGACAAAGGTGATCGTGTAGTTCGCGTTTAAGAGGGGGTGGCCATTTAATGGCAGCGTAAAGTAGCCGCAAGTGGGACATGGAAAAGGGTCAGGATTTTCGAGTAATCGAGCCTCCTGACCCACTTGTTCCCAGGCCTCAGAAGTGTTAGCGAATTTCTACGGAGAATACGCCCACTCCTGTAATGACGACAAAGCGATCGCCGCGTTCGTCATAATAGCAGCTGAAGGTGTTCGAGCGTGCAGGGGGCGAACCCCCTGTGAAAATCTCTTCCCAATCTTCCTCGGTGCGCGGGTCATACTTTCGGGTACCTGTGGGCTGACTAAATTCCTCTTCGTCCGCTTCTCGACTCGGGTTAAAACCACCGAAGCTATAGAAAACACCCCTGCGGTAGTCGTATGCGAAGTTTCCAGTTTCTTCGAAGTTCGAGTTTCTGGGAAGTAGGCGTCTGGTCGACCAGTCTCGCAGATCGATTTCCCAAATGTCCCGATGCCAGCAGAAATTACCAGATTCTGCAGACCAAGGAAGGGTTTCTTCATCAGCGCAGGGAAGATCTGCGGATCCACTGGCATTACCGAACCCATCGACGATGTACGCTCTGGTATAGTCCCGATTCGGGAAAATAAACCCACCTGCGCGTTTTAGTGGTTCGTTTTGGGAGGGTGCTCTTTTTTCTTTCCATTCCATGGTTTCAGTATTGAACGCGAAGGCTTGGTTCGTAACCATTCTTCTCTCCCCTCCCAGGAATCCATTCATGTAGGCAGGTTGTTTACTGACACCATCATAGATGGGATTTACCTCGCGGATACTCTGCTCGGGGAGTTCTTCCGGAGTGTACTCCTGCAAGGTGCCTTCCAGGCCTGTGATCTTAATTTCATAGAGTGTCTCTTGTGCATTTTCCCAAAACTGCACACAGCCACATTCAGGGTTGAATAGGGGTGTCCCAGTCAGGGTAAATGGTGGCCAGCGGTCCACATTAATGGCCCCTAGTTCATTTGTATTATAGTCGAAGAAGCCTAGAATCCGCTCGCGTGCATTTAAGAAATAAATTCTGCTAGAAGCTCTGTCCGCTGAGTAAGGGGTTAAGGCGATGGGTATACCACCGTCTCCAAATCCATCAAATTCAAGTAAAGGTTCCCAAACTGCAAAATTTAGATTGTTGAGAAAGTTTTCCAAGAGGGTAATCACCTGTAAACAACCTAACTTTAGTTGCGCGAGTTGCTCGGAGACTTCTTCTAACTGCATTGCCTCATCCTGCGCGGCTACGAGTAAATCAAAGAGCAGCGCCAGTTGTGCTTCGAAGGCTTCCTGGTTTTCGTCCAACTTGCTTTTAAGGCGCATATTATTGGTCTGAAAAGTCTCTATCTCTGTTAAGATACGTGCATGGCGTTCTTCCCATTCCCTCAGGTCGCCACGCAGCGCGGAGACTGCATCCATGACCTCCTGGATAAGCGTTAGTCGTTTTAATTTTTCTTGAATTTCTGAAAAGGCTTCGATCAAGGCCTCTACACGGGTAGCATCCTCTCCTAAACTGAGGGTGAGCTCTCGGATTTGAGCTTCCAGGGCTTGCTGTTCAGCATCCACAAATCCAAGCGCGGCGCGGATTTTTTCAGTTTCTGCTGCATGATTAGCCACTGCATCCCACATGTTATCCTGCGTCCGCCGTGTTAAAATCAGCGCTTGGTGTAGGGAGTCGATTTCGGCCATTAGGCTGCCGAGCTGCTGCAGCTGCTGCAGTTCACGGATGATATCCGCATAGTTTTCGAGAAGCCCATCCATATTCGCCTGGATTGCCTGAATGTCAGCACCCCGCTCGTTTAGAGCTACTCCTAAGGAGGTGAATTCTTCTACAATTTTTAAGATTTCTGCCTGTAACGCCATGACGCGCTCGAGCAGCGCTTGCCGTTCGCTGGCATTTGCACGCAGTTGCGTGATAAGCGCTTCAGAACGCTCCTGTAAAGCACTTATCTCCAGAATGACTTCTTGGTTTTCTACTAGAAGATCTTCTATCAGCCCTTCTAAGACACTGTTGTCTATCGTGCAACTGCCGACGACCAACATAAAGATAAAGAGTAACCGCTTCATTTACTGCTGATTTTCTTGGGCAAAGCGCTCGATAACTTCAAGGAGAAGCGCTTGAATCTCTTCACAGGCCTCTTGTAACTCGGCGATTTCTGCTAAAATGGCTTCGATATCAGCGCCATTTTGCAGCAGCTGTTCCATTAACCCGAAAATCAATGCGTTATTTTCTTCTAAAGCAGCTTGAAGCTCGGTTACCTGTGCCTCTAAAGCGGCAAGAGCCTCCTGATTGTCTGCTAATCCAGCTAAGATCTGCGCATAGACGTCTTCCCAAGCGTTTATATCTGCACGGAGTGCTGCGATATCTTCGATTAGCTGTCCGAGCAGTGCCAGCTGCTCCAGTTCTTCAGAAATAGTGGCGTACTGCGCAAAAAGCGTTTGCATGTCGGCTTCTCTGTTGGCGAGCTGAGCGCGGAGGGCGGCAAGGTGTTCTTCATTTTGCTCTGACTTCGCGCCGATAAAGGCGAGCATTTCTTGAATAAGTGCCAGCTCCTCATTATTCTGGAAGGTCATACTCAGGATTTCCTCTTGTAGTCCTCGGATCGTCTCTATTTCCATCCGCAGCTCTTCGATTTCGGCGATGAGTTTGCTTATTTGCTGCAGCTGCTCCAGTTCCGCCATGATGGACAGATAGTTTTCTTGGAGCAGGTCCATCTGCGCTTGAATGGCTTCGAAGCTGCCTTCCTGGTTCGCCAGCTGCTCGCGTAGAGCGGCCATGCCATTTAGGATTTCATTTAGTTCGCTCTGCAAGGCATTCACCAGATCCAGTAATTCATCACGCACGGCAGCGTCATTTTTCAAGTTTTCGATCAGGTCATCCGACGTTTGCTGTAAGCTTCTAGCGATGTTCAGTAATTCTTGATTCTGATTGCGTAGATTGATGATTTCATCGAGTAATTCATTATCCACTACTGTACAAGCAGTGCTGAAGCCTAAAAATAAGGCAAATAGAAGAGTAAAATTTTTCATAGTTATCTAGAAAAGGGTATAAATTCTTGGCTTTACTTAAGTGTGGCGCATTTCTTAACGCAGAAAGCGGCGGTACATAAAGGAGAGGCGTCCGAAGTGGTCGTTTTGTCTGTTGCGAGAGAGTCCTTCTCTATTCGGGTCGAAAAAGGTGTACAGAAAATTTCCTTCGACTCCTATGTCCTGCTTAGCACTTAGTCGGAACCAGAGGGTACTTTTTATCGGTACATAGAAGCCTTGTTTAATGGCATTAAAGCGGTAGGTAGTGTCTCCGATGGTGATATCCTCGGTTCTGTAGGTGAAAAGATAGCCAAGACCTATGCCTAAGTGGAGGTCGATCCGCTTTCTACTTATGTGATGATAGGCAGGAAACAGGCTGAGTGTAGGGACGATTTCGGCGGTGTAGCTTTGGCCATGCACCATGGGCTCCCGTCCGATCTGAATGCCTTCCTCATCGAGCAGCAGCTCGTGGCTAGCAAAGGGTTGGAAGGCGGCATTGGCCTGTAGCAGAAAATGCTCGGTGAAGCGCTTTCCGATGCCCAGCTGGAGGGTAGGCTGCCAGGTGTCCCGTACGGCATCATAAGAAGGCCGTGGAGCGGAAAAAAAGGTCCCCGTGCCGACGCCAAGCTGATAATGCCAGGTTTTAGGGCTTTTTTCACGATAAAAACTTTGCGCGAATAGCGCGTGCTGAAAAAGCAGTGTGAAACTGAGTAAAAATAGGGGTAGAATCAGGCTATTTCGCTGGGATAGGCGATGAATAAGGTTTGCGCTGAGGCTATTTGGCCACTGCATGCGTGGAAAAATCATATACGAGTACGACAAGATGGTAAACCAGAAGTAAAAGTAGGCGTTGAACTATGGCTGTAAAATTAGGCTAAAGGAGCTAAAAATTTCCTACGGATTTAGGAGTGTTCGTTTTCGGGAATGGGCGTAGCGATTTTCGCCATAAGTGCAATGCGGGCCCAGGTGGCAGCCAAGAGATAAAAAGAAAGCGGAGCCCTCGAAGAGGCCCCGCTTGGTGTTTGCGGTTCGCTTGTTTATCCCGCCCAGAGGACCTGAATTTCCCCTATGGAGCCATCACGAGAGAAAAGGGCTGCGGACCAGGCGGCATCCAAAATGAGGTTCTCCTGTCGATGGAGCTCTCGGCCTGCGGGATCCAGAACGCGCAGTGTGTGCCTTGCCGCCCCACGGACGTAGCGTATGGGCACTTGGCAGTAGGTGAAGGCCAAGCTGCCAGGAGCTAAATCCAGTATTTTCCCCTCTTCATGCACCGTATAATAGCTGAAGCTAGTGGCCTCGGTCAGCCACTCAGC
The DNA here is from genome assembly GCF_000265075.1 of Nitritalea halalkaliphila LW7. GTDB lineage: Bacteria > Bacteroidota > Bacteroidia > Cytophagales > Cyclobacteriaceae > Nitritalea > Nitritalea halalkaliphila. The sequence continues at coordinate 13,138 of NZ_AJYA01000010.1, forward strand.
GGGGCTTACCTGTGAGGGGTCGAAGCTGAGGCAGGCGTTTTTCACTTTGAGCCCGAGGAGCTGCCAGCGGGCTAGGATATCTTCCTTCACCTGGCCTGTCATACCGGGCTGCTGCGCCCCTCTGTGTGCGGGGGTATGGCTGTACGGATCCAGTGGAATAGCCCCATACTCTTCCGGTTTTTTGTGGCTACCGATGCCCGCATGGAGCACTTGCTGGTGCTTACGGAGGCTTTGGCGCAAGCCCGGTGCAAGCTCTTCCTGATCCAGTAGCGTGCATACCGCCAGGTGCAGCTTCGAGACCATGTGCCAGTAAATGCTTCCGAGGCCTTCGTAGGCGTAAAAACAGCCTGAGCGGCCCGTAAAGGCATGGTGGCGGAAGCACTCCTCGTAGGCGGCGGCCAGTTCTTCTTGCTCATTTTCGGGTAGGGAAAGTTCCTGCGCACGTGCTGTGAGCATGCGGCCATGGTAGAGGTCAGGATGCCAGTAGAGGCCTCCCTGCGGTGTGCGGGAGAGGATGCGCTGCCCCGGAAGTGTGGCCACTTTTTCTACCACCGGGTACTTGGCTATCCACTCGGGGCCCAGTTTGCTCTTCTCCAGAAATTCCGGGAGGGTGCGGTTCGGGTAGAGCAGGTAGCTGTTTTGGTCGGCTCGGTAAAGGGCGCTCTCGCGCAAGGTATCCAGCAGCTGAAGAGCTTCTTCGGGGCTGAGGAAGCCCGAGTCCAGCAGGGCCACCTGTCCCTCCAGCATCTCGTAGAGGTAGTCGATGTGAAGACGATTTTCCTGAAAGTGAAGGAGGTTATAGGCATGGTAGAGGCCATCTTTTCGGCGGCTGTGGCGCAGGGACTGGCGCAGGTAGCGTGCCGTAAGGGCGAGGAGCTCCTGCAGGGTTTCTCGTGTAAGGGCTGTACAGTGCCCGCTAAGCCCAGCATAGACCTGATCGCGGTAGTTTTGGCCGAGGAGGCCCATTTCGGAGACGAATTCCAAGCGCATTTCAGGGCTGAAACCGGTGAACAGTGCGGGCTCAAAGGTCTGGAGGCAGGCCAGCTGTGCTTCTGCAAACGCGGCGAGTTCATCCAAAAACAGGAATTCCTTTCGCTCGAAGCTTTCCAGATGGCGCTGCAGAAATTCGGTGTAGCGGAGCATGTGGGCGAGTGTTACCACGGAGGCGCCACTTCCCACGAGGGCATTATTCGCATCGTTCCACTCGGGGCGCTGGGTGTTCATCCAGATGCCGGCGTCGGGCACGAAATTACCCAGTTTGGTCAGCCAGGGAAGAAACAGTTTTTCGATCCAGCGGCTGCGGAGGAGGCTGCCGTCCGCCTGCCGGCGCAATTTGCCATCGGCGCCCAGCTCCTGATAGCGCTGCTGCAGGAGGGCTTCGGCTTCCTCATCGAAGGCGATCGTGTCACGCGGATTCGCTAAGATGGCTTCCCAACTTTTAATGCGGTAGGGCACATGGGTGGAGACGAGCAGGGCGCGCGTTTCCCATTCTTCTGCGTGGAGTAGCTGATGTGCTTCGGCACGTTCGAGCAGGCGGAGGAGATAGATGAGCTGATGGTCGCCCCAGTAACCGATGAAAGACCAGGGGTCTTCCGGCTCGATGACCTCCCAGTCGACGCCCAGCTGGCTGATGCGGTAAGGGTTATAGCCGTCGAGGGTGGAGGCGTTCAGGAACTTGTGGATCATGCCGGGCAGGAAATCCGGGAATGAGAGGGCGAGGGCTTCCCAGTTTTGGAAAATATCGCGCCAGTTTCCGGCGTAGGCCTTACGTCGGCTGCCGTCTGCTTCGCGCAGCTCGATGGAAAATTTATTCCAAGGGCGACTGGGGTCTCCATGTCGGCGGCTGAAGCTTAACGGTAAAAACTCCAGAAAGGCTCTTTCCAGGTCGGTATTTGGGTATGCATGTACGTGCTGGCGCAGTTCCTGATAACTGAGCTGTTCGGGAAGACTGTTTAGAAAGGTAGTCACTTCGGCGAAGAGGGCTCGATTTAGCTGCTGGATGTGGCGGCTAAAATCTGTGCGCTGCACCTGGTAATTTTCCTCGAAGATACCCCCTCGCATGTTGTTAAAAAGGACATTCGCATAGTGGCGGCCCGTGCTTAGGATATCGCCTGTACACTGCAAGCCGTCGGCTTTGGCCACCAGGAGTTTCAGCTGTTCGGTACTGTTCTGTAGCTCCTCTTCCAGGGCATGGAGTAGCTTTTCGGGGTGCAGGCGCAGGGCTTCGTTACGTTCGGCCACCTGTGCGGCGGAGCGTAGCATTTCGAAGCAGAGGTGCCAGGTAGCGCTTGTGTTTTGCTGTAGGTCGGGCTGGACTCTGAGGAAGTAGGCGCCGGGAGTGCCCGTGATCAAGGTCTCTTTTTCCACCTGCCCGCTGTGCTGAAAGCGTTCGAGCTGCAGGGCAGAGAGAAGCACGGATTTAGGCTGGCAGGCGAGCGGGTAGGCGATGTGTGCCTGTAGGGCTTCGTGGGGCTCTGCACGGTCCACGATTCCCGAGCTGAGCGAGAAAATCCCCATCGCTGTGAGCGGGGCGAGTTCTTGCTTGCGGTAGCGTTCGCCAAATTACTTTTTTTTCGCCTGCATATCCGAGGAAATACCGGGAGGGAGCAGTCCCTGCACGCCGTCGAGAAGATCGATGCTTTGAGTTGGATCGAAACTGCTTAAGCGGGTAAGCGTACTTGATCGAATAAAGCCAAAGGAGCTAGAAAAGCGCCAGGCGTAGGAAAAGCTCAAGCCGAGGTCATGGTTGATTTCCTCGAAATGCAGTTCATTTCCCCAAAGGCTTTTATAGAGGTGTCTTTCGATGGTGTAGAGTCCTCGGTAGCGATCGGAAAAGGGTGTCCAGAGCCGCACGGCCTCGCTATCTTCTATCCGAATGAGCGTTTTCGGCCCTACGCTTTCCGTGGAAGCCATGATTTTATCGTCTGTCGTGTAGGGGAAGAGGGCTTGCTCTTCATTGCGCCAGCCGGCGCTAAGTCCACCATTCGAGGCGATAAACAACCAATGCTCATCGGGGCTAACCAAGCTCATGAAAAATGGGGGCATGCGGTCCACCTGAGCGATCCGATAGAAAGGGACGCCGCTGCGGGAGATGATGCTCCCCTGCACCGGGTTTTCCTGTATGCGGAAGGGGCTATTTCCGATGTACAGGGGTTTATTTTTAGCGTTTTTCATACACGCGTACGTAGTCAAGGATAAATTGCTCTACTTCCATGTTCGGGTCTAGGCCTTTGGCACCGCCCCAGCCACCACCGATGGCTAGGTTTAAGATGATGTCTTGTGGGGTGTGGAAAGGCCACTCGCGCTCGTCGGCGATTTTATCGTACGTGTAGTAAGGCGTGTCGTTTACGAGCATGGTGATGCTGGTCGGCGTCCACTCCACGGCGTAGGTTTGAAACTCGTTAGCCATGTCGGCAACGCGCTTTTCGGCACCGATCTGGTTGCCGATTTTAAAATAATACGCAGGGGTGTGCACGGTGGCATGGGCAGTTCCGGCGCCCGTTTCTGGGTCGATTTCATAGCCTACGCTTTCCAAGATATCGATTTCACCGCAGTAAGGCCAGTCTTTTTCATCCACATAGGTATTGCCTAAGGTCCAGCCCGCGGCCCAGTTGCCACGTGATTTCGGGACGATGGCACGGAATTCTATTTTGCCATACTTAAAGGCCACTTTTCCGCGGGTGGTCAGACGTGCAGAGGTCCACGGGTGCGGGCCTGCCGCTTCTTTTCGGGCTTCTATGATCAGATGACCATTCAGGAGGCGTGCATTTTCGGGGCGGTTGGCGGTGTAGTACTGCAATTCATTATTTCCCCAGCCCCAGTTGCCGATATCGTAGGTCCACTTGCTTTCATCGATTTCGTCGCCATCGAATTCGTCCGACCAGACCAGTGTCCATTCGGTTCCAGAGGTGCGCTGTTCGAGCACATTTTCGGACTTTTTATGGGGTACTAAAAGAAGGAACTGCAGGTATTCTAGGGCAATCTCCCCTTGGTCGACGTGTACTTTCATCTTGTGCATGCCTGCACGGAGCGGGCTACCATCTACTGAGACCTCTTGCGCGCCAGCGCCGGATGCTAGGTGCATTTTTCCACTGATGTCATAGGTGCGGTCATCTGGATTATCGTAGTAATCTTCCACCCAGATGCTGAGGCTGTCCGTTCCCGTCACCTCTCCGCTGAGGCGCAACTGATAGCGTCCGGCCTCTGGTACTTCTACATCTAAGGCGATCCACTGGTCTTTTTTAAGCTGGATCGGGCCTTCTTCGGCTGCTTGCGCACTCATTTCCGGGGAAGAAGCGGCATGGAGCATGTGCGCAGGGATATGGACAAGGGGTGCGCTCAGCTCTTCCTCTTCGTTTACGAGTAATTCTGTTTTAGTTTCCGGGCTACAGGCCCAAAGAAGGGCAGCGCCTAGCATTCCCGCCAGGGAGCGGCGCAAGAGTTGGTTTTTCGCTCGTTTCATTTTTTAATTAATAGGTTTTCGAGTTCTTCTAAAGATTTGTTTTTGGTTTCAGGGACGGCAAATGATACAAAAACCAGGCCGATAGCGGCGAATGCTCCATAAATAAGGAAGGTGGTACTGCTGCCGAAAGTGTCTAGCTGCCAGGGGAAAAACTGTTGGACCAGATAGCTGATTAGGGAATTGATAAAGCCTACTAAGGAGATGGCCACCCCTTTAATTTGGATAGGGAAGAGTTCTGAAAACAGCACCCACATTACCGGGCCGATCGAAATGGCGAAGGAGGCTACGAAGCCCAAAATACCGATTAGAATTAAGGCGGGTTGTATGGTTATCGCTGCTGTCAGTGCTTCGGATTCATAGGTGAGGGCAGTGCTTTCGCCCAGGGTCGCGCGAAGTGCCCGCTTGAAGGCCACATCATTTTCGTAAGCGACACCGACCATGCTGCTGATTTGTTCTTGGGATATGCCTTCCGGCAAAGTGCTCACTGTGTCAGGGGTAAGCTGGTAGGTGGCCGAGCCAAATCCGTAGGCTAAAAGGGCCATGCACAGGGTAATGCCGCTTAATCCCAGTACCAGGAGGGGTTTTCTTCCCCAGCGATCAATGAATAAGATGGCCAAAACGGTAAAGAGGAGATTGGTAAGTCCGACGAGGATCGCCTGAATAAAGGCGGCATCAGTTCCGATGCCGGACTGTTCGAAAATCATGGGAGCATAGAAAAATACGGCATTAATACCTGTTATTTGTTGAAGAATGGCCACCACGATTCCGATGAGCAGCACGTAGCGGTAGGCGGGTTTTAGGCAGGCGAGCAAATTTGATTTTTCGGCTTCTTTGGCGGAGTCGCTGCCTTGGAGGGCCTGTTGAATTTGCTGCTTTGCATTTTCCACATCCGTAAACTGTTTCATGACGATGAGCGCCTGATCCGTTTCTCCTTTCATGACAAGCCAGCGGGGGCTTCGAGGGACGAAAAATAGGCCGATAAAGTAGAAGGCGGCGGGCAGGAACTCTACTCCTAACATCCAGCGCCAGTTCCATTTTTCAAAACCCAGCTGTAGGGCCCAGCTGCTGTCCGATGCGCCGAGGCGGAGGATGAGGAAATTAGAGAAGAAGGCGGCAGAGATACCGATGACGATGTTTAGCTGATTAAAGGAAACCAGTCGTCCCCGCATTTCTGGGGGCGCTATTTCTGCGATGTACATGGGGGCCAAGATGAGCGATGCGCCTACTCCGAATCCGCCCAGCATGCGCGCGATCACTAGGGTGAGAAAATCTGGTGCTAGTGCGGACCCGATAGCGCTAAGGGCAAAAAGGACTGCAGACCACTGCAGAACTGTTCTCCTTCCATAGCGATCACTTAGTGGGCCTGCCACCATCATGGCGAGGGTGGCGGTGAGTGTGAGGGAGGCTACGGACCAGCCCAGCTGCAGTTTGGTCAATTCAAATTCCGCTTCTATGAATTTTACTACACCAGAGATTACGGAGGCATCGAAGCCCATGAGGAAGCCACCGAGCGCTACGATGAGTGCAATCTTCACGGTGTACACTTGTGTTTTGGTCATGCTACTTTTGGGTTTAACATACAGGCGAATCGTTTTCAGCCGACTACTACAACGTTTTTGTAAAACACAGCTTTTTTCACTCAAAAAACCATTTTTAGACTACTACAATACTACTACAGGTGCCGATATCGACTTTCACATAAGTACCACAGGGCGGTTTTTTACTGATTTTTAACTTGTTATTAGTACCTGAATGAGGTGGGTGTTTTTTAGGGCGTGTAGAACGAGAACAGCCTCTTTAGAGCCAGCGTATGGAGCTGTTCTAAAGAGGCTGCAGAAGGGGATAGGATTTCGCTTGGAAACGTTGCTAATTTAGTAGGCCATTTCCTGATTTTTATCGGTGACCGACTCGCTTAGCTCATGCTCATTTTCTTCTACATCCATTTTTTGGATGGCATTTTTCAAGATCGCATAACCTGTTAATCCTGAGATGAAGGAGGCGAGCAGGATACCCATTTTCGCCTGTTCCATGTAGATAGGTGTTGTAAAGGCGAGGGAGTTGATGAAGAGTGACATGGTAAAGCCGATGGCAGCGAGGAAAGACACTCCGAGTAGCATTTGGGTCGTGAGACCCTGAGGCATTTTATAGAGCTTTAATTTAATTCCAAGCATGGATAGCCGAAGATGCCCAGGAGTTTTCCGATTAGGAGTCCGCCACCCACCCCGAGGGCTACGGGGCTGCTGATCATTTCCATCCAGTTACTGTCGATCACCACCCCGGCGTTTGCGAGGGCGAAGATGGGCATAACCACGTACACGACTAGGCCGTGCATGTTACGCTCGAGGAGCTGAAGAGGCGATACAGAGCCTTTCGAGATGCGCTTGATTTCGGCGATCACGTTTTCTTCATCGGTAGAAAGGAGGTATTTGTCTTTCTCCGCCTCATTTGCAGACTGGAATTTCTTGGTTAATTTTTGAATTTCACTGAGGTAATTGGCTTTGTTGATTTTACGGTTTGCAGGGATCACGAAAGCGGCCAGAACGGCGGCTATGGTAGCGTGCACGCCGGAGAGTAGGAAGGCGAGCCATACTCCGCCGATGCCTAATACGGCATAAGCCAAGACGCTACGAACGCCCAAGACGTTTAATAAGGCCATGAGGCCAAGTACTCCAGCGCCGATGGCTAGATTTCCCATGGATATTTCTGAGGTATAAAATAAAGCTACCACGAGGACGGCACCGATGTCATCGATGATGGCCAGTGCAGTAAGAAATACCTTCAGTTGGATAGGTACGCGTGGGCCTAGCAGATAGAGTACACCTAAGGCGAAGGCGATGTCTGTGGCCATGGGGATGCCCCAGCCGTTTAGGCTTTCAGGTGTGTTGCCCGTATTTAAGGCCACATAAATAGCTGCGGGGATGAGCATTCCCCCTATAGCGCCGATGATGGGCATTAATACGTTTTTGGGATTCGATAACTCTCCTGCTATGATTTCGCGTTTAAGTTCTAGGCCCACGACGAAAAAGAAGATGGACATCAAGCCATCGTTAATCCAAAGCTGTAGCGATTTATAGACGCTGAAATCTCCGATGGAGAAGCCGATTTTTTGGCTTAGGAGCCATTGGATGTGGCTATTCGCTGGAGAGTTCGCGAGTACGAGTGCCAGAAATGCGGCACCAAATAGAAGGAAGGAGCTGAAAGTACTTCTTTTGATGAAGCGAAGTAAGGGATTCAGCGCGGCGAATTGGATAGTCCTTTCGTCATGTCAAGGCATTTAATAGCAATAAATAGATAATAAGTTTTGCATTACGGGTTAAATGCAAGTGTGCTGTTGTTAAAAGGCTGTTTGTGTGCGTTATTTCGAGGCTTCTGACTATACGGGAGTTTTATTGAAATAGTTGTTAGGCGAAATGGATTTTTTTGATTGTGAGCGGTTTAATGAGCGGATAGAGGGCGTGGATGAATATTCGTATTGGTTTTTATGAAAGGGTTTAATTAAAGAAAGTAAGCTTTCTGCTTGTTGATTACTTTTAGTAGCTTTGCTTATGCAGGTTTTTCGGAGTCCTCTTTTAGGTAGTTATCGTACGGTGCTAGTTTGTGCGGTTTTGCTGCTCTTTTTTGGATGCACATCTAAAAAGGTGCTGAGCCCCCCACGGCTTTTCAGGGCGAGTGTCTGCGTGGGCTGACCTTCGAGGATGGGGATTTTGAGTCTTTTCAGGTCAGTCCCTCCCTTTTGCAGCTTGAAGGGCTGTTCGATGCACGTTCTTTAGCTATCGCTCAAGCGCTTGATCTTAGTGAAGAGTTGATTCAGCTAAAATCGGATACCATAGATTTTCAGCAGCGGGCTGCTTTAGAGACGAGACTTAATCGTCGGATTTTGAAGATGACCTTAGAGCTTCAGGCTTTGACGGCGGCGATTGATTGCGAGGAGGAGAAGGCGGAGCAGATAGCTTCTTTTTTAGAGCGCCGTCTGCGCCAAAGGGAGCGGAATCTCACAGTGGGAGCCATCGTGACAGGTGCTTTGGTGGGGATAGGGTCTGGTTTGGCTTTAGCCAGTGGGGGAATCTCTAATGACTGGGCGGAGATCATCGGAATTACTGGTGGGCTTATCGAAGTTTTTTTGGGGGTTTCGATTTTGCGCTTGGAGCGGCAAATCGCTATCGAGCATCCGCAAAATTTGCTACGAGACATTTATGATGGCGAGGAGCGGCCGTCTTACATTCCTGCTGCCATCTGGTTTTATTTTAATTATGCGGGTGTTCAGGATACGGGGAATAAATCGCTCCGGGAGCAGCTGGTGGAGCGCTGGGAAACGTATAACATTCAACTGTCGGGGGATACGGTTCTGTTTTCTGATGGAGGAGTGTACACGCCTGCTTTGCTACAGCAGCGTGCTGATATGCTGGACCAGCTTGCGAGTCTCAGCTGTCCTTGATTCATAAGGATCTTTTATATTTTTTAGCAGTAGTGGAGGGTATAAATCGGAATTAAATCTTCTTATGGTTTTTTAATTGTATGCTAAGGGCTCCTTAATGGGATACTAATGTGTCTCTAAAAACATTCTCTATTTTTCCGTCTACCTTTGTGAAGTAGAATTTTACTTGTTAAATGACTATTGCGCAGCCTCGTCGATGCACAAACGAAGCAAGGACTTCCTGGGGCGGTAGTCCGGGCGACAAGCAGCGACAAGGGAACCGTCACGGATTCAGAGGGTAAATTCGAGCTTTCTGAGCTGGCTTTAGCGGATACGGTACCTATCTATTTTTTGGGCTATAAGCCTACATCTCTACTTCCAAAGGAGAAATTTACAACCGTTTCTATGCAGCCGGATGAAACTAATTTAAACGATGTGATCGTGACTGGATTTGATACGCGCAGGAAAAAGTTAGAGAGCACGCATTCCGTGGTCACGGTTAGTGAATTGGATTTAAAACGCCATAACAGAACAAGTTTAGCACGGCAGTTTGAGGCTATGCCAGGGGTTCAACTTCGCGAAAACGGTCCTTTACGACAAGAGATTTCCATCCGTGGAGTGGGGGTAGCAAGCTGGATTAGGAAGCGCACGTATTAAATTTTACTGGAATGACATCCCTTTAAATGGTGTAGATGGAGGCTTGAATCTCTCTCAAGTAAATCCTAATAATATCGGCAGTGTTGAGGTAATTAAGGGGGCAGCTTTTTCCATTTTTGGCGCTTGGATATTCCGGAACATGTTGACCCCTTTTAGCTCCTCATTCCGGAGGATGTTGACCCTCTTTTCAAATGGTTTTGGTTTCTTAGCAGATTCTTTATCGCATCTGCTAACACGAATAATCTTATGGCTGGAACCCCAAAACCTATGAGTCAGATCAGACAATTACTGATACATAATTGACAAGGTAAAGGCATTAAAACCACTGCTCGTACGCTGGGTATGAGTATAAATACTGTCAAGAGTTATCTAGTCAAGCTGGATAAGCTGCTTTCGGATAAAGGTGCTAGAAAGCATACCCTTGATGATCTTTTACGGTTAGATGATCCTGAGCTTTATCATCTTTTTCATTCTAGCAATCCTGAACTACTTTCCATTCTTCAAGACTACAAAATCCCACACCTACGGAAAATATGGGGTTCGTCGAACAGATACCTAAATAAAGGGTTGTATCCAAGATGCCTGCTGCTTAAAATCATAAATGTACATCAATCCTTTAAGCTTCTTGATTGGTCTGATTTGACATAGTATTACTTTTAGGAGAAATTATTTTTTCACATTTTTCACCTATTTTCTTGTGTACAGTTTTTTTTTTTAGCTTAGGGGTAAGATTGAAATTAAAGATTGTCTTTAAGGGAGTACTTGGGTAAAAGTGCTGAAATTTTGCTTCGGCAGGTAATTTTATTCTTGATCTTCCTAGACTGTCCTGTATTCCTAATCGAAATACCCTATGAAAATTTTCTCAAATAGTAGTATTCTTACGTTGCTCCTGCTCGTATTCGCATGGGGTCCCTTGATGCTCAAATAATCCAAGAGGATTATTTAAAATATGCCATTGTTACGCACGGAGAAGACACGTGTACGGTTTCCTTAGCTTTCGCATATGATGAAGAACTAGAGACCTGGAAAGCTGTTGATTACAAGACAAAAGATGCTGTACGCTTCACTTCCATTGCGGCTACCTATGAAGAGGCTATACGCGATATAGAAGAAGGGATAGATGCTTTAGTCCTTAACCTTAAATTGTTGCCCGGGGATAATTTCAAAACAAAAAGTGATGAGGGCGGGCAGTATAAAGGAAAAATACAGTCATAATGTGGGTTAAATAGAGTTATTAACAATAGAGTAAATTTAGAAAATGTTACGTATTCGTATGAAAAAGTTATTCCTAATTGCTTTTAGCGTATTATTATCGGGCTTAGGGTGTCATCAAATATTTGCCCAGTCGCTTAGTGTTCTCTACACACAAGGTGATCAAGTGATTCAGAGCTATCGGCTATACGCAAACCAAGAGCAGTCCATTTTCATGTCAGAGGAAAGGAAAGGTTTTATGGAACTTTCGGATGAATTAGATGCTCATGGATTGCCTGATGGAGGTTTTTTTAGTTTTGGGTGGTAAAGAAAATTACATATTAAAAATGTATGCGCTTTCCAAATTGAATGAGTATGTCAATGATCACTATGGTGATTATTATTTAATCGAGGATGATTTAGGAATCATGGAATGGGAAATAGGGGATGAGAAAAAGACCATTCTTGGGTTTACCTGCGTAAAGGCTACCACATTTTTTAGGGGTAGGCACTATGAAGCATGGTTTTCGCCTGAGATCCCCTTTAGCACCGGTCCATGGAAAGCAGATGGTCTACCGGGTTTGATTTTGGAGCTGAGAGAAGAAAATGGTATGCTGCACTTTACTGCTTCCAAAATTAATTTTCACGAAGAACTAGTAGAGTTACCAGTACCTACATTTAAAAATGTTAAAAAAATATCCGCTCGACAATTTTCAGATCTTGTTTGGAAACAAGCGGAAGAAAAATTTAAATTTATTGAAGCTCAACTTAGGAAAGAAGGAAGTAATATTACAATTACAGTTAATCGACCGAAAGATGAGTCGTTGGAGATATTTGATGAGCATTAGTTTTTTTTGTTTGATTTGGTTTTATTGGTGTTTGTACGTATGAAACATAGGTTATAATTACTTGTGCCTACCTTAACATGTAGTTTGATATACTTATGTTTTGTCTGTGGGGCCCGTATTTATGAAAAATATCATCTTCTGTTTTGTTATTTTCTTGCTGATTTTAGTTCGGTCGAATGTGTTTGCACAAAGTTTTGATTTTAGAGCTGTAGTGGTCGATGAAGAAAATAACCTATTCGTAAAAAATGTAGTGGTTCAGTTGGTTAATACTGAATACTCCATTTTAAATTTTTCCAGGTCGGCTGAAGATGGATCTTTTATATTTAAAAACCTAAATGTAGATACCGATTATTTATTAATTACCAATCATCTTAACTATCAATCGGATACTATCCCCATTGCAGGAGAGAAGAGTATGACGATTTTTCTTAAGCAAAGAATTAATGCACTTCCTGAGGTGATCGTAAGAGAGGAAAGACAAAGTTACCAGAACTTGGGTGACACAACAGTTTTCGATGTAGCCTCATTTGAAGATGGTTTTGAGCGTAGCGTAGAAGAAATTATAGCAAAGTTACCAGGCGTAAAGGTAGATGAGTCAGGTCAAATTACATTCAGGGGGAAAACTGTATCTAATGTTTTAATTGATTATGACGACTTGTTCGGGAAAAAGTATGGTAGAGGAACGAAAAGTTTAAACCCTAAATACATTACCGAATTAGAGTTTATTGATCGTTACGAAGAAGAGGATTTGATACGAGGCGTTTCGAATAGTGATAAACTTATCCTTAACCTAAAATTAGCCGATGAATTTAAAATTGCTGTGTTTGGAGATGCGCTTTTAGGTTTGGGTATTGCGTCTCGTTACATTGGGAAAGCTAACGTGTTTTCGTTTACGGAGAAATCAAAAGGATTGATTTTGGGTGGTGCGGATAATGTTGCGTATCAAAATCTCGGCTCAGCCTTAGAAAATGAAGCAATGGGTGGCGCTTTCGATGACTTCCATTTTAACAGGAGGCTTAGCAGAAGAAGTGGGTTTAATTTCTATGGAAAACCCGGTCTTCCTACTGAACTGCAGAGTTTGAATGTCAATAAGTCTGTTACTGGTTCATTGCTCAATAAGGGTTCACGATTGAAAAGTGATCTTAAACTTTCCTTATTTAGTGTAAGGAATCAGTTTGATCAATTCGAGAGTGTTAATTTATTAGGAGAGGAAGAAAATGTTTTCACCAATAGTTTTTCCGACATTGTCCAAAATTTGGGAGGGGAAATATTCCATGGACTCGTGTTTAATACTTCTGCAACTAGTAAAATAAAAATACACTCTGAGCTATCCCTTAAGGATTTTCAGACTTCAAGTCTGAGGACCACCGCAAGTAACGAAGGGTCCCTACCTACTTTATATTTTACGCCTGCTAAAGTATTTAGGCAGGCCCATCACTTAGAATATCTCCATCAGAATAAGGACCTAAGTGTTTTTCATTTTCAGTATACCTTTTTAAATCAAAGCGTTGAAGAGGACTCATTTCACCAATTTTTGCGGTCCGTTCAGGCATCTGAAAATACCTTGGGATTACAGCCCTTTACTCAAGATTTATTTCAATCGGGTATCGATCATGCAGCTGAACTTAGGTGGCTGAAGTCCTTTAATCCAGCGACCAAAGGGAAGGTTAGTGCTGGTTTCCGTGCTTTGCAGGATAGGTCTACAGCTCAAGTAGCTATTCAGCAAAGTCCAGAGCAAATAGATAGAGAATTTCAAAGTGATTTTAGCAGGCAAATCTTCGAAAAATATCTTGCATCGACGCTGGTAAGAGATATCAATAAGAAGTCTTCTTTTGCCATGTCTTTGGAAATGAGCACCGCAGAACTGGAATCGAAAAATGAATTGTTACTGGACTTTGCCTCTAAATTTCAATATCAAGCCAGCTCATCAACGGCTTTTTTTCTTTCTACTTCTTATTTTAGGAAACCCATAGATGCTTGGGATATTTCGGGTCTTTCCTATTTGTGACTTACACTT
>NZ_AJYA01000011.1 GCF_000265075.1 Nitritalea halalkaliphila LW7
GTGAAACTCAGTTATGAAATGACAAGAATTTTCTCTTATCAATAAAAACAGAGKTTTAAGTAAGTACGGCTTAGAGAGTTCAAAAAATAGTTTTGAATGTCTTCTTTGGTTTGATAAATAGAAATTTCTGTTTTTAATCTTTCCATTTTATTCTTTATTTTTTTTTGATCCGCTAATAAACAGAGGCAAGATCCGCCAAGAATTAGAGCCAATATGGAAATAATAATCGATTTCATAAGTCATTTTTAAATTTTGCGAAGATCAAAACCGGATTTGCTATATCTTCTATAGATTTTGTGTGGTTGTAGACATCCTTTCCTAGTATTTCTATTGTAGTTTGCTCATCAATTTCTCCTGAGGATAAATACTCCTTGATTTGCAAAATGAATTCGCCAGATATGTAGCTTATGAACATATCTTTATAAATCCCAACGTTGTTATTATTCACTAAAATACGTTGAGAAATCAATTCATCAGTCATAATTAGCCTATTGGTTTCTTTAAGATATAATCCCCAGAGTATATTTGTTCCTTTACGAAATTCAAATTGTATGGCATCACTCGTTTCATAGTAAGTAAATAAACCTTTCACAATTTGACTTTTTAAAGATCTGTTAAACCAATTTTTGAAGTCTGTTAAATTTTTCCATATCGATGTTTTTTTTACTGCCATATCGGTAAAATCAATCCAAAATTTTGGTTCCATTTGATCATCAGAGTTTATTGTGTATATGGTGTCATTAAGTGTGTGAGTAAAGCCTATGGTGTAAATGCCTCCTGAAAAAGGATTTTCATAATCTACATAAAGGTTTTTTTCTTGTTTTTCAATAGGTAAATAACGATTTAGTATTTCAGCATCTTTCGTGAAACTGTAGAATTTCGAACAATTTTCTTTTGAAAAACATTGGTTATTGGCATAGCCAATAAAACGGGCCGAATCTAATAGACTCACCTTGTCTAACACGATGTTTTCCAGTTCAGTCGTATAGCCTGTAAATACTCCATCCTCCGTACTGTACCAGATGATCTTATCACCTTGCAAAACGCCTATTTCATTTGTGATCGGGTCTAATACGATATCTCTTAATTCACGATACTCTCCTGAACCCTTACCTATTCGGCCTAACTTAAATAAGAATTTACCATTGAGGTCAAAGCAAAATACCGTTTGTGCCAAATCGCTATCAAGCACGAATATCTTTTTCTCATGTCTAATCACTTTATTCATTTTGCCGATTAAACTTGCTTCTGTAGCCTCTAAAGGAACTATAAAGTACTCAGATACATTATCATGTGTAACAGTAAATGACTTCTGAATATCTTTTGATCGAACGGTAATCTTTTTTAATTTCGGTGATGCATCGGCTGCGCTAGTAGGATACGTCTTCTGTCCGAGGGAGAAGAAGTGAATGTGTAGGCAGCAGATGCATAGAAGTAGTGCACGAAAGTGAGTCATATTCATAGTAATGATTTAATTCTTAGATTGTTCGTCTTATATATGTCTGTTGAATGGCATGTTGAATAAGGTTGAAGGATGTTATTAACGTAATTTTTTGTAGATATAGTAATTAGAAGCTTAATCCGATCAAAATCAGTGGTAAAATTCAAATAATTTATAATTTCATAGATCATTTTTAAATTTTGAAAACACTAAAATGGGGTTTGCCACTCCATCTAACGATATCATATAATCATAAAAATTTCTTCCGTATGTATTAATTAGGTCTTCAATTTCATTTTCAGCAGAGGGGAGGAATTCACTAATTTGCAAAACGATCTCGCTAGAAAAATAACTGATAAACGTATCCTTGTAAATTCCTACATTACTATTAATAAATAGTACTTCGTCAGCAAAAATGTTTTCGCTTAAGATTAGTTTATTAGTTTCTTTAAGAAATAGTCCCCAAACTAAATCAACGCCTCTGCGAAACTTGAACTGAATGACATCATTTGTTTCATGATAAAAAATCAAGCCTTTTACTGTTTTATTTTTTACTGTTTTGTTCAACCATTTTTTATACTGTTTTGTGCTTTCTGGTAGCTCAAATTTGTCATTAGAAGCCATGTCGGTAAAATCAAGCCAAACTTTTGGCACCATCCTACCGTGTCCATTGATCGTATAAATGGTGTCGTTTAGTATGTGTGTAAATCCAATGCTAAACGTACTTCCTGAAAAAGGATTTTCATGATCTACATAAAGGTTTTTTTCTTGTTTTTCAATAGGTAAATAACGATTTAGTATTTCAGCATCTTTCGTGAAACTGTAGAATTTCGAACAATTTTCTTTTGAAAAACATTGGTTATTGGCGTAGCCGATCAGACGAGTAGGATCTAATAGACTCACCTTGTCTAACACGATATTTTCCAGTTCAGTCGTGGCGCCTGTAAATGCTCCATCCCCCGTGTTGTACCAGATGATTTTTTCACCTTGTAGAACGCCTATTTCATTGGTGCTTGGGTATAATACGATGTCTCTTAATTCACGATATTCACCTGGCCCTTTACCTAAGCCGCCTAGTTTGAATAGAAATCTTCCTTGGAGGTCAAAACAGAAAACTGTTTGGGCCAAATCCCGATCGAGGACGAAAATTCTTCCCTCATGCCTTATGACTTTGTCTATTTTTCCGATTAAGCTCGCATCCGTTACTTCTAGTGGCACTACACAGTGTTCAGACAGTTTGTCTCGGGTGACCGTAAAGTCCTCCAAAATATCTTGTGATCGAACGGTAATCTTTGTTAGGTCCGGTGATGCATCAGCTGCACTAGGATACACCTTCTGTCCGTGGGAGAAGAAGTGAATGTGTAGGCAGCAGATGCATAGAAGTAGTGCACGAAAGTGAGTCATATTCATAGTAATGATTTAATTCTTAGATTGTTTGTCTTACATATGTTTGTTGAAGATGAAACAAGAAAAAGCAAACACAGTAAGATTACCTTTCTTAGGAGCTTCATTTTCGTATTGAATAATGTGCATTAAATGCGGTCACCTGCCCGAGATCGTACGAAGTGCTTCATTTTCACCTTACCCCTAATTTCTCCACTGCTCCTTTTCTGCTGAACATGCCGATACAGAATAATCTAGTGGTCGACAAGGTGATTACCTTTTATTTCTTGAAGTTTTGTATGGCTTTAGTGAGGATTCCTATTTAAATCAAAATTAAATCTTTCTTTTCTATTTGCAAGTATTCTGCTAAAAAATTATCCTTTTAAGGTAAAAATATCTTTTTCCTCTATTTAGGGTTGTTGGAAGTAGACAAAGAGGCTGCATTTGGCCTAAATAGACCTAACATAAGTAAAAATAGGACGTACTTGCAGCTGTCGCTGGAGCTCCCTTTCACTTTAGCAGTCTGCACACCAGCCTGTGTCCACTTACTTCCAAAAGTTCGGCATCAAAATCTATTCATTCAACGGGCACGGAGTAGCGTATGTCGCCAGGGGTATAAGAAGTGTAAGGTAAGAAAACCCACTACCGATGTAATCGGTTCTCAGTCTTCCTCCTGTTTAGGATGGGCCTGAGGATTCATGGAAGGCTCTTCCTCTTTGCGTTTCGGGATTTTCGGCTGGCCCAAGCCTAAGCTTCCTCTTACCCCAGATAATGTGGCCCGCCACCAGTAGTTGAAAATAAATTTGTCGCTCGGGTTCTCCGCATAGATCCGGGAACTTACCGTATTGCCGAATATTTTTCGCGGGTTATTACTGCGCACCGCGAGTACGTTTATAACGAAGGTCAAGACGCCCTTTCTGCCACGTGCTTCTTCTAAAGTGCGTTCGTCGAGGAGTGCGAGGTTGAGGTTTTTGTAGTACAACTTCATGCTTCCACGAGCATCGTACTGGTCCGCTGTAAATTTCCAGCTGGCGCCATTAAAGGTTCCTTTGCGCACGCGCGCGAAGGCGTTCGGCTCCAAAATCGAATTGATAGTAGCCAAATCGAAGGAGTCGGCCCGGGCATGCAGGGTCATCGGATAGGGGGCTTCATAGCGCATGAGGCCTTCGAGACGAATTTTCGCCTGCCCATTCAGGTAAGCTTGTGCCTGAAGGTTTGTTTTTTCCAGTTCAAAAGGAAAGTCTTTGCTATCCCCCATGTGCAGAGGACCCAAGGTGGCCTGAAGGCGCTCGAAGGTGATTGTGCCTGGCACAAAGCCATTTTTAGGAAATTCTGTATAGCTCACCTGCGCATCCTTTAACTCCATACTGTCTAAGCGAACTAGAAACGGAAGCTGACGCATCAGCGCCTGTGGCATTTCCTTCACTTTTTCCAGCTCTGGGGCGCGCTTGTCCTTAAAGATGCGGAAATCAGCACCCTCAACCTCTAAAAACCGACCGAAAAGACCACCCTCGGAAAGAGAGGTTTCCAAGTCCGGCTCATGCAGTGTCAAGCGCGAAATCTGAAGCTCCATCACATCTACCTGATGCCCCTTCTTCCGCGTGTAAGCAAAGGGCCCATAACGTGGAACCAGCGCCACGTCCTCCAACACGATGCGCTCATTCGAGAGGGTAAGGTAGCCGAGGCGAACCTGGTTTAAGCTATCCGGCAGATTAAATCGATAATCGGATAGTGTGATATCGAAATTTTTATTAATTAAGGTGTTCAGCGAAACACGCTCTGCCTGCTTGCGCAGATCAAAAGTGAGGTCATCCAAAGAAAGATTAAGTGAGCGCAGATTCTGGCCTGTCGAATTTCCTGATTGACGCTGCAGGTCGAAGTCAGCCTCCTCTACCCGCAGGCGATCGATGTGTACAACTTCCAGAAAGGGGTCTTTTTCTTCTTCTTCTTCCTTATTCGCACGCTCGATGCCAAAAAGGTTTTTTTCGACCACCATAGGGTGCTCGGGGTCGAGGCGTAGCGCGATCGATGGCTTGAACAGACTTACTTCCTTTAGCTCTAGTCGCTTACTCTGCTGCAGTTCTTTCAGCTGATGTGTTTTCACAAGAAGACTCTGAATCGCTCCTTCGATCAGCGGCTGCCCGGGTTTCGGCTTGTCGTGCTTGGGGGCGATCTCTAAGTTTTTCATCAAGATCCCCTCGTAGCGCGTATCGAAAGATACCGACTCGAAGGTTACCTGATGCATTTCATCGGCCAAGTCCAAGCGGAACGCATCTACCGTCAGCTGGATATCGTCGAAGAAATCGGCTATTTGTCCCTGCTCTAGGCGGTCCGGATCCAGTTTAAAGCCATCTATCTGGAAAAAAACGGCCGTATTAATAATTTGCTTTCGAGCGCCCTCCTCGATCAGATCCACCTCGATCCGCGCACGCTCAGCCATAACCGTATCGATGCGTATAGCGGTAAGTGCCTTCGGCAAATTCCGGTCTCGGCGATCTCCCGAATCATTTCCAGCCTCTTTTTCTCCCTCCACATCGTTATTAAACAGCAGCGTTACCGTAGCATCGGATAGCTTGATTTTATTCAGCAAGAGTTCGCTATCGAATAAAAACGACTCCAGGTCCACTCCTGTAAATGACAGCGAGGGTGCGACAGCGGCAATTTTAAAATTGCTGCGGAAGGAGGCATTCGGCCGCAGACGAACATTTTGGCTGGTGATTTCCTCCCGCTGACTATTGAAATTAATGGCATCCACCGTGATGGCATAGCGACCATCCGCCAGATCGAAGACATATTCGTTTAAGCGGATATCCACTTCTTCAGAAAATAAATTGCTGAGCTCCTTATTGTCCGTATCTGGGCGCACCTCAAAACCCTGGATACGGATATTGACCTTGTCTTCAGAAAAGGTTTTCATGTTTTCTCCCACCTTATTTTCGAACGATAAGGAGCCCGAAGAAATCAGCAGCTCACGAACAGCCACCCGATTAAAGTAACTGCTTAGCAGCGCCACGATATCCGCTTTTTCCTCTTCCACAGAAAGGTTTTCTGTATCCGCTTCAGCCGCCTGAGCGGCAAAGAATTTGGTGATGGCGATCTCCGGAGCTGGAACTTCTATTTTTTGGATCAGCAGCTCCTTATTGAAATAGGCCCGCTTGAGATCTGCCCCGTACGCTTTAAACTGCGGGACGTGAATAGCTAAGCCGGTGGTTTTGCTTTGATCCCGCAGTGTCTCCTCTAAGCTGGCCGTATCCAGAGCAGCGATGCGGAAATTATCGATGGAGACTTCCTTGGTCTTGGTGTCCAAGCGCAGGTGATCCGCACGGAACAGGTGCACATTATCGGCTAACTTCAAAGCATAATCAGAAAGCTCCAGTGCCAAGTGCTGGGCATAAAATATACCCGCATCCGGACTGTTTTCCGTTTCCTCATCCAGTCGAAACGCCTCCAGTTTTAAGTTGAAGCGCCCAAAAGAAAGGCTGTCCTGCTCCTGCAGCGAGCGGTTGTCCACGGTCAAGGCTCCCTCCTGAATCTCAAACTCCTCGATGTAAATGGCCTGTAAAAAATCCTTCGTCAGCTCCCGTAAGTCTAGTCCGCTGCTGCTTTCCTGCTTGCGGCTAAGGTCTTTAATGTCAAATTCCGGCTTAACGATCAGCAATTTCTGCACATCGAAAATCCCTTCATTATATACTTTCTTCAGGTTCGCTTTTTCGATAGAAAATTCGGGGAGATTCACTGCTAGCAGCGTGCTATCACTGTTTCCACCGCTTCCAGGGTTAGGTCGGATGGTGAACTTTTCTACCCGCACCAGATCTTCCTTCGAATCTAGGCGGGCGAATTCAGCGCGAATGTCGTGCAGGCGATCGTTAAGCCGCACAGTAACCTCATAAAGTTCCATGGCAGCTTCCGCTGCAAAGAAAAATTGATCCAAAGCCTCACTTTCCGGACCGATATAAACGGCGTCCATCTGCAAGTCCAACCGGTTAATCTCTACCCTTTTGCGCTCGCGCTCCTCCACCAGTGCCTGGCTGAAGGTGCCTTCCTCGATGCGCAGTTTTTCCACGCGAATTTCTTTTAAAATTCCCTCCACGAGTGGATATAAATCGCCGGCATCTACTGAGTTTTCTTTTTTGGTCGCTGTAGAAGCTTCACTAAGAGCTTGCCTGCTGTAAACGTGTACCTCCGGCTGATGCAAGTGTAGATCACCGATGATGACCTCACTGGTATAAAAGACCTGTTGATGTCCGCTTCCGTGATCGCCAGCTGATTAAAGCCTAGTTCTAGGTAGGTCTTGCTTTCTTTTTCGAAATTCGGGCGGACACGAAGTGCCTTCGCTCGAATAAAGGATTCCAGCGAAGAAATACTCACATTATCGGCGAAGATCGTGTGGACAGAATCGGCCAGTAGCAGCTCGAAGCGGGAGAGCTCGATTTCGAATCCTTCTGCATTCAGGGGAGTAGCAGGGTCTCTTTCCTGCAGCAGGCGCATGTTTTTTAGGTAGATTTGGGTCTTTTCTGCTTTCATGCTCCGCTGGGCGATAAAGTTCTCTAGCAGCAGGTCTCCGTCTTGGATGTATAGGTTGACGATACGTATTTCCTCAAGCACACTGCGGAGAAAGTTTTTTGGAGCTCCTGCTCCAAGACCTGAAGGGGACTTTCTGAGGATTCAGATTCCGAACCATCTTCCAAGCCCTCCAGCAGGTTTTCCTTAAAATCGTTCAGCGCAAAATCCAGCTCAGGGCTTTCGACGCGCAGGGTTCCGATCCTAAACTCTTTTGTTAAAAACTGGTAAAATAGGCCCTTCAGGCTGATATGCTTCAGGGAAACCCGGAAAAGGGGGAGCTCACTTTCGAGTGCCTTCATCTCCTCCCTGCTGAGTAGGGGTTTAATTTCCAGCTCGCGGAAACCGACGCCCCGCTCTAAAAAGGAGATGTAGAAGCGATCGAACTCCAGGGCATACTTGCCTTCCGACAGTTCTGTCACCTTTCGCTGCAGATAACCACGCAGGAGCCAGTCGGCGCTAACATATAGCGCGACATGAAGGGCGAGGAGCAGGCCTATGAATAACGCAAAAATGCGAAAGGCTTTTCTTTTGTGGATGGGTTTCTGCACGGATGTGGTTTAGGCTTGTACTAAAATACAAGGAATTTTTGAGCTTTGCTGTGGTTCTTGGTTTTTTAAGTCCCTTCGTTAATCCATTTCTAACGGAATCAAAAGACTAACGTTGGCTTTTTGGAAAACACAAAGGGAATGCCAAGTTTCCTGTTCGCAAAACCGTAACTAGGCCACAGTGCTTTAGGGTAAATCCTTCTGTGATACCTCGCATAGGCCGTGTTTTCAAGAGTACAGAGGGGGGGGGACAAGTATCCGGGTGAACTGGGTAAGGGGAAAAATAAAAAAGCTATGAAAAGAATTTTCATAGCTTTAGTCAATTAACAATAAACCCAAAATAACCTGTGTAGTGGAAGGGATCGAACCTTCGCCATTGGATCTCCAGATCACTACTGTCAAACATTACTGTCTAACAACACTACAAATATACGGCAGAAAGTTGATTCTTGAAAATACCGAAAGAAAAAAGGCTAAAAATTACACAATATTTATTTTCAAGGCTTTAAAATGGTAATTTGGTTTTTGGAAACGATTGCGGAAAGTATTTTTTTAATAAACTCCGAAATAGACAATCAGTTTTCTGTTAGCGATTTCTCGAAAATTTTAGGCTTATATGCTTAAATGTTAAATTTTAGGCCGAATACTTAACAACCTGTTAATACGGAAGCTGAGAAGTACTAAATAATTAGCCTAATGTTGTAGTTTTTCTATTTTTGCAGCTTTTTGCCAGTTTTGACGCCTTATTTATCATTATACTGCACGTAATGTGTCCATTTGTCGAGCACCTGCTGGAAGTCCTCTGGAAGTGGGCATTCGAAATACAGCTTTTCTTTCGTCACGGGATGTACGAATCCTAAGGAGCGGGCATGTAGCGCCTGCCGCGGAAGCAGCTGAAAGCAGTTTTTTATAAAGGCCTGGTACTGGGAGAAGGTAGTGCCTTTCCGGATTTTGTCTCCCCCATACATGGCATCATTAAAGAGGGGATGGCCCAGGAATTTCATGTGCGCTCGAATCTGATGCGTCCTGCCCGTTTCCAGTTGGCAAGCGATTAAACTTACGTAGCGTAGATTTTGCAGAACCTTCCAGTGGGTTCTGGCCGGTTTCCCCTGGCTATTATCCGGGAAAGCCTCCATCACCTTTCTGTCCTTAGCGCTTCTGCCGATGGCCGCATCTATGGTACCCGTTTCGCTTTGGGGCTCGCCCCAAACCAAGGCATAATACTCCCGCTCGATGCTATGGTCGAAAAACTGCCGCGCCAAGCTGGTCATGGCATCCTCTGTTTTCGCGATCACTAAAAGTCCGGAGGTGTCCTTATCGATGCGGTGCACCAGGCCCGGTCTGCCTGAATTTCCGGGAAGGGTGGGCAGCTGCTGGAAGTGATGCACGAGGGCGTTCACGAGCGTCCCGGACCAGTTACCATGCGCGGGGTGCACCACCATGCCAGCAGGTTTATTCACGACCAGGAGGGTCTCATCTTCGAATACGATATCGAGGGGGATGTCTTCAGGGTAAACGGTGCTATCACGCGGCGGCTCCTCCAGAAGGACCTGGATATGGTCTTCGGGCTTGATTTTATAGTTAGCCTTCGTCGGCTGCCCATTTACGAGCACCTGGCCGCTGTCGATCGCTTGCTGCACCTTACTGCGGGTGGCATTCGCTACTTTATCGGTCAGAAACCGGTCGATGCGGGTGGGCTGCTGGCCTTTATCCACATGGATTTCATGGTGCTGGTAGAGGGAGCGCCCATCGCCACCCGGAAGGGCGTCGTCTTCCTCATCATCTTCGAACATGCTCATGGCACAAAAGTACGGCGCTTTCTAAAAAGTTTCGGATCTTTAGGCGTTTAAATTCCCAACTCCATGCAGTTTCCCGCCTCACTTCCGCTAAGCACACTCAGGTTTCCGCTGAAACATGCGGACTCGGGCCTTTTTCCGCGCGTGCGTCTACTGCGTTTGGACTTGGTACATCCCCTGATTTCAGGCAATAAGTTTTTTAAGCTCTTCTATGCCCTGCAGGAGGCGCGAGAGCAGGGTTTCGGGCAGCTACTCACCTTCGGTGGGGCCTTTTCGAATCACCTCGTGGCCACAGCAGCAGCGGCGCGGGAGTTCGGCATGCGATCCGTCGGGATTATACGCGGGGAGGAGCTGCGGGACAAGCGCCCGCGCAACCCCACCCTTTACTGGGCGGAGCGCTGTGGCATGGTGCTGCACTTCGTCCCGCGCACGGCTTATCGCCAAAAGGAGGGGCAGGACTTTAAAGCTGCGCTTAAGCGAGCATTTGGTACTGTCTATTTTATTCCTGAAGGGGGAACTGGCCCCCTGGCAGTGAAGGGGATGGCGGAGGTACAGCGGTATATTCCTGCTGATGTGCAGGATATTTTCACTGCCGCAGGCACGGGGGGAACTGCCGCAGGCCTCATTTTGGGCGGGCAGCCCCAGCAGCATGTGCATGTGCTCCCCGTGCTAAAGGGGGATTTCATGGAGGGTGCGATTCGGCAGCTTTTGGCACCCTTCCCGATGCAGGGTGCCCCTTGGTCCCTATGGCCAGACCCAGCTCATGAAGGCGGATACGGGCGTTTTAGTGCCCCGCTATTACAGTTTATCCGCGATTTTTATCAGGTAAACGGCATCGTTTTAGACCCTGTGTACACGGTCAAAGTACTTTTTTCACTCGAACGCTTCTTGAGGGGCGATTTGCCGCCGATGGGGAGCTGCTGGTGATCCATACCGGTGGGCTGCAGGCAACTGGGGCTACCTCTTTCAGGGGGCGCCGCATGGAGCGCTGCCTTTGGCTATGTTCTAAGTGGTCTAATCCCTTCGGTGTGTGTGTTTTCGGATAGATTCTCAGCTGGAATAAGCCTGCTTCTGAAGTTTATTTTGGCCCTCGGGCCAAATTAGACGTCGCCATCAGGTCGCTTTCATCTGAAAGAGATCCTGCTGCTCCTCTCGGGGAAGGATTTCCAGCACATTCGCGAGCACGAGGCGCACCAGGGTTCGCGAGGCTAAAAAAATGGGCAGCTCTGCGGCGCGGGCATATTCATGGACGGTGATCTGCCCCTTCTCTTGGAGAAGCTGCATCAACTTGGTTTCCTTCTCCCCGTAGGTGAATACGGCGGCGTCGGGGCGGTCGATTCGCTTCAGGATTTCCCACATTTCGCGGCTGGCCTTTATGCTTCGGTCGGCGACCCGCACGTACGCCTGCCGCTGGGTCCCTTCCTTTACCAGATGCGGGCGATTCGGGGAGCAGGCCACATAGAAAACGGCTACCCCTTTCTTTTCATTCAGTTTAAAGAGGCTGAGTTCATACCCCAGTGCGGGGCGGATGTATTTTTCAATGGCATTTTCCATGACGAAGATCTCCTCCTCGATGAAGCGCTGGCCGCTAACCGTGCCATCATCATCCACGCCGATGAGCAGATGGCCCCCTTCTGTGTTCGCGAGGGCCACCAGTTCGCGAACGATTTTCTCGGGGTGAGTGGCCTTTTTCTTAAATTCGATATGAAGCCCCTCGCCCCTTGCCGCCAGGCGATGTACGTCAGATAGTTGCATAATGTGAAGGGAAACGGGTTATGAAGCAATTCGTTTAGCAGGGAAAAAGCCTTTACTTCGCTTTTCCTCCCTTAGTGGCGGTGGTGCCGCGTTCGAGCTCCTGAAGGCGGTCCTTATAGCCCTGCCACTCGTCGCGGAGACGGGCGGCCTCCATGAAGTTGAGCTCCTTGGCGGCCTTTTCCATGAGCTTTTGGGTCTGCCCGATGAGTTTTTCCAGCTTGTCTTTCGACAGGTACTGCACCACCGGATCGGCAGCAGCTTTTTTGGCATTTGGCTCGTCGGCATAGACCTTTGTGCCGCGTTTGCTGTCCGCCACCTTGGTCTGGCCCATGATTTTTTCTTTGCTCTTACGCACCGTCAGCGGTGTGATGCCATGCTCCTCGTTGTAGGCCTGCTGCACACTGCGGCGGCGATTCGTCTCATCGATGGCCACCCGCATGGATTCTGTGATCTTGTCGGCATACATGATGACCCGGCCGTTTTCATTTCTGGCCGCCCGGCCAATGGTCTGTACCAGGGAGCGCTCATTCCGTAGAAAGCCCTCTTTATCGGCGTCCATGATGGCCACTAGGGAGACTTCAGGGAGATCCAAGCCTTCTCGGAGTAGGTTTACACCGACGAGCACATCGAAAATGCCGAGGCGGAGCTCGCGCAAAATCTCTACGCGGTCCAGCGGTTTCACCTCAGAGTGAATGTAGCGACTTTTTACGCCTGCACGCTCGAGGAACTTCTGGAGCTCCTCCGCCATGCGCTTCGTCAGTGTGGTAACCAGAACACGGTCGCCACTTTGGATCGTCTGATCGATTTCTTCGAGAAGATCATCGATCTGGTGGGCACTGGGCCGCACTTCGATGATCGGATCCAGCAAGCCTGTGGGACGGATAAGTTGCTCCACGACAACCCCTTCCGTCTTGGCCAGCTCATAATCTGCTGGTGTGGCGGACACGTAGATCACCTGATTCGTCAGCCCCTCGAACTCATCAAATTTCAGTGGGCGATTATCCAGTGCCGAGGGTAGGCGGAAGCCATAATCGACGAGGTTTACCTTGCGTGCACGGTCGCCTCCCCACATGGCGCGCACCTGCGGCACAGTCACGTGGCTTTCATCGATCACCAGCAGGTAATCGTCTGGAAAGTAATCGAGCAGGCAGAAGGGGCGGTCTCCCGGGTTTCTGCGGTCAAAGTAGCGTGAATAGTTTTCCACCCCACTGCAGTAGCCCAGTTCGCGGATCATCTCCAGATCAAATTCTGTACGTTCCCGAAGGCGCTTGGCTTCGATGAGCTTCATGTCCTTTTCGAAAAAGGAAACCTGCGCCATCAGGTCGTCTTGGATTTCATTTACGGCCACATCGATGGTATCTCGACCGGTGACGAAAAGATTTGCCGGGAAGATGCTGATGATTTTCTCATCGGATTGTTTTTTCCCCGTGGCGGGTCGATGCGCTGGATTGCCTCGATTTCATCGCCCCAAAAATAAATTCTGTACCCGAAGTCCGCATAGGCTACGAAAATGTCCACTGTATCCCCTTTCACGCGAAAGGTGCCGTGCGTGAGTTCTTGGTTCGTGCGGCTATACAAGATATCGACCAGCTTGTACAGCAGTTGGTTCCGGGGTATGCGGTCTCCCTGCTGGATGCGTATCACATTTTTACCGAACTCATCGGGGTTCCCGATACCGTAAATACAGGAAACGGAAGCGACGACGATGACATCTCTTCTGCCTGAGAGCAGCGCCGATGTGGCGCTCAGGCGCAATTTTTCTATCTCTTCGTTAATCGAGAGATCTTTTTCGATGTAGGTGTTGCTAGTCGGAATAAAGGCTTCCGGCTGGTAATAATCGTAATAAGAGATAAAGTACTCTACCGCATTTTCGGGGAAAAACTGCTTAAATTCCCCATAAAGCTGTGCCGCCAGGGTTTTATTATGGCTCAGCACCAGTGTCGGTCGCTGCACCTCTTGGATGAGGTTCGCCACTGTAAATGTTTTGCCTGAGCCAGTAACCCCCAGGAGCACCTGCGCCGGGTCGCCATTCCGCACCCCCTGCGCTAAGGCTTTGATCGCCTTGGGTTGATCGCCCGTAGGCTTATAATCCGATTGAATCTTAAATTCCATACACCTTTCCCTAAAGAGTGATAACGCCGAAAGACCCGTAAATGGTTTAGGCTTTTCTATTTCTCTTGGCTGCGCGCCAGCGCCCGAAACTTCTCCCAGTTGTAATACAGGAAATTACTGCGCAGGATCAGCACCAGCACCAGCGGAATAATCGCGGGGTGGAAGCTTTGCCAGCCCAGTATCCACCAGATGATCGCGATGTCGGCCAGGATAAGGACGGCTAAGAAATACTTACGCCACCAGCTGTCCAGTTGCTTCCGAAATAGGAGCGGTAGCAGCAGGAGATGTCCCGGGAAAGTCCAGAACAGGTTCCAGTTCCATTTCGTCTGGGAATGATAGGTCAGGAACCAAAGCGCCAGGATGACGAGTCCCGCCAGCCCTAAAATACTCCAGTAGACGACATCGACGGTAAAGTACAGTTTCTGCTTCTTAAAGCCGACGTAAGTCAGTAGGATCATACCGATGCCGAAAACCCATCCAAGCAGGTAAGGATTAAAGGGGCTAAATGCTGGTTCTGGCCGTTCGAAATCCAGCAAAACGCTGCTGCTTTTAACCAACGGGCGTGTGGGACCATCGCCTTCGATGCGGGCATAGGAGAAAGCCCTTTCCATGTAATCGGGCAAAAACTGTTTTTCATAGGCGCTCGCTTGTGCATCGATCACACTGCCCAGCGCGAGATCTATCCCGAAATCCGCCCAGGGCATGCGTTCCTCCACATACTCATCGATCAGCTGCCGGAAGGTTTGCGGCTTGTCTTCTGGGGGCTTCGCCCAAATCAGCTGCTTGCCCAGCACTTCTTCCAGGATATCTCGGATGCGTGTGGCGCAGTTATCATAAAAGAAATCATAGCGGTAGTAGCGATTATCTGGTCGATAATTAAGTTCCAGGGCGGCCAGCAGGTCGCGGGTCTGCTCAGGGTTTAAGTCCAGCACCTGTTCACGTACGCTGCGGCGAAAATACTGGTACTCTGCCATAAAGCGCTCATAGGTGGTCAGGCTGAGCATGTAGTCAAGCGTGCGCTGCGCGAATTTCACATAGAAAAAGGGCGTGTTAAAGTCAAAAGTGCCGTAGTTATAGACCAGGTCTCTGCCGGAGGATTCTTCTATAATGCGGATGGCGCTATGGCCGAAAGCCGAGTATAGCTCTTCTCCTGGGTCGCAGGTAAGCAGGCTGATCCGATAATTTTCGGCCCGAAGGAGAGGGGATAGGGCAAAAAATAGGAGGGTGAGTAGGAGGTTTTTTTTCATCGTTTTATTTGCCGAAGGCCTAAGCGGAAGCAAATTTACACAATTCCTTCAGAAAAGTAGACCTGCCAAGATTCCGATCGCGATGATGGAAGGGGAGTTTAGGCGGGTGAACTGTAGTAGGCAGTAGCTGGCGAGAATGGCGATGAGGTTGAGGGCATTGGCCTCCATGGGGGCAAAGAGAAGGAAGGCTGCCGCGATCAGCATGCCACTGCTGACGGCGTTTATGCCTTCGAGGGCGGCGCGCACGGGGCGGTATTTTTTCAGCTGATCCCAGAAGCGTATCACGAAAAAGATCAGAAAGGTGCCGGGCAGAAAGATGCCGGCTGAGGCGACGATGCCCCCGAGGACCAGGCCGCTGAGCCATATTCCCTGCCTGAAAGGCGCCCACGTAAGCGCTGATGCTGAAAGTAGGTCCGGGCATTCCCTGGGAGATCGCATAGCCGGTGAGGAACTCTTCCGAGCTGAGGTAGGCTTTAAATTCCACGAACTCCGTGAAGAGATAGGGGACGAGGACTTGGCCTCCGCCAAAAATTAGGCTGCCATTTCGGTAAAAGTTTTCGAATAGCAGGATGAATGGATTGCGCGTCAGCGCGCCGAGTAGGGCGGCCCCGAGGAGCACACCGCCCCAGAGGTAGAAGTTCGCCCACTGGATATGGAGCTTTTTGTCCCCCTCTTCTTGTGGCTGCTTTTTATAGTTGAGCGAGGTGATGATACCCCCTGCGAGGAGGAGTGCAGGAAAGACAAAAGGGGAGTTATAAAAAAAGGAGAGGAATGCGGAAAACATCATAAGAACGGCGCCCAGCGTGGTGGTGACATCTTGAAGATGGTTTTTTGGCCGGCATACAGGATGAAGCCGATCGCCATGGGCTGGATGAAGCGGGCAAAATTCAGGGCGCCAGGGGTGTTCGCTTGCAAGAAGTCGATGAGGTAGGCGGCGCTGATCATCAGCATACTGGCGGGAAAGATCCAGGTGATGAGTGCGAGATAGGCGAGGGAGGGGCCACCGAAGCGAAAGCCGATGGCGGAGATGAGTTGGGTAGAAGTAGGCCCCGGGAGAAGCTGGCATAGTGCGTGCAACTCCCAGAGCTCTTTTTCTTTCAGATACTTGCGTTTATTCACGAGTAGGTCTATCGCCATGGCGAGAAAGGCCTGAGGACCACCAAAAGCGGTGACTGAGAGTGTCAGAACATCTCTTAGGTAGCGGTAGTACTGTATCTGACGCGCTGTCATTTACTTGCGTAGCCCAAGTTCGCGCAGACGTTCTTCGAGGAATTCCCCGGCGGTAGCGTCTTCGAACTGTTTTGGGTTTTCAGCATCTACGCAGCTGTCTAGACAGGTAAGATCCATTTCCGAGCGTGGGTGCATGAAGAATGGAATGGAGAACCGGCTGCTGTTCATCTGCTCACGTGGCGGATTTACGACACGGTGGATCGTGGATTTTAATTTTTTATTTGTCAAGCGCTCCAGCATGTCGCCTACGTTCACTACGATCTGGTCAGGAAGTGCGGTGATCGGGATCCACTTGTTGTCCTTACGTAAGACCTGCAGGCCATCTGCGCTAGCACCCATAAGGAGGGTGATTAGGTTGATGTCACCATGTTCTGCTGCACGTACAGCATCAGCGGGCACGGCATCTGGGTTTTCGATCGGGAAGTAGTGGATTTGACGCAGGATAGAATTTCCGTAGGCCACTTTGTCTTCGAAGTAGTCCTCAGGCAGTTCGAGGTAAAGAGCGATGGCGCGGAGCATTTGCTTACCTGCAGCTTCTAGTGTGTAGAAGGTTTCGAGCGCGATTTCCTTAAACTCTGGAAGCTCTGCGGGGAAAACATTAGCAGGGTATTCGCTTTTAATCGGATCACTGTCGGGAATGCGGTCAAGCTCCTGACCCACGTGGTAGAATTCTTTTAGGTCTCCCGTGTTACGGCCTTTGGCATGTTCTTTTCCTTTGCCCGTATACCCGCGCTGGTAGCCGATTTCAGGATGCTCGTATTGGGATTTTACTTCATCTTCTAAGGCGAAGAATTTCTTAATCGAGCTGTAAAGCTTGTCTTGAAGCTCTTGGTTGAGTCCATGATTTTTAATCGCTACGAAGCCGATATTGTTATAGGCTTGACCAAGTGCGGCCACGAAGGCGGCTTTTTTAGCGGCATCTCCTGAAGTGAAGTCTGCTAAGTCTAGGGATGGAATTTCGTCGTATAGAATCTCTGCCATAATAACGTGTTGTATAGATGCGCAATTTAAAACTTTTTCAGCATATTATTATGCGCATGTGCTGGGTCTTCAACGTTCAGCTGCGGGGAATGTTTCGTGCTTTTTTTTCTCTATTCTTTTCAAAATGCCTGAAAAAGCGATATATTCGATATAAATCCACGACGCATGAAAAATACTTGGCTACTTCTGGCAGTGCTTCTGGTGTTTTGTTCTTCTTGTGATTTTAGGCAAAAGGAGAAAAAACGTGAGGAAAGTTATGTTTTTACACCTGAGGAGACGCAGGAGGCGGCCTTGGTTCATTTTTATTATTATGAAGAGGAGGCGGAGTACCCTGATGCTATCTTAGAGCTTTTTAGTCCGCTAGAGGAGCAGAACTTTGCGCCGGGGCGCGTACCTTTCGAGTTTAACATTAAAAACTTTCCCTTCGGAGAGGGTTTAAGTGGTTTTCAGTTGCAGCTTATCTTGAATGGTGGCGACCGGTGGGCCATCGCACGCCCCTTTTCGGGCAGGAGCTGCGTAGGGGTACTTACCGAGCGGTGGGGTTCTTAGTAGATGCGGAGGGCTTAGCGCTGAAGGAGTACGGAAATTATGTGTTTCGGGACTTTACGGTAGGGGAAAGTAGGCCTTTTCCAGAGGCGGATGCTCCGTTTTTAGCGGTCAACTTGCCCCATGAGGGCATGCGATTCGCTGCGGATACGGAGGTCACGGTGGATTTTTTAGTCTTAAACGGGGAAGTCGGCACGGATGGCCTGCGGGTGAAAATTTCCTTAGATGAAAGTTGCTCCTACCTGGCGGATGAGCTGAGTCCGGTTCGTATTTCCGGCATTCCGGCGGGGGAGCACGTGCTGCAGATTAGCCTGATCGATGCGGAGGGTCAAGCGGTAGAGGGGGCTTTCGGTTCGGTAACCAAGCGTATCGTGGTAGAATAAGGCAAGATTTTTTAGTAAACATGCTTATCTTTGTTTTTCATTTCTAACGAAAAAGCGAAGAGATTTATGTTAGTAGTAGCCACGATCCGTGAGGACTTTCAGGCAGTGTTAGCCGGCTTAGAAAAGCGTCATTTTCCGGATGCCGCCGCCACCTTAGAACGTGTATTGGCGCTCGATAAGGAGCGTCGTGAGACGCAGGTGCAGCGGGATGCCCTCCAGTCGGAGGCCAAAGCCAGTTCCAAGCAGATCGGTCAGCTGATGCAGTCAGGACAGCGGGAGGAGGCGGAAAAGCTAAAGGCCCGGATGGGGGAAATCAAGCAGCAGGTGAAGGAGCTGGAGGAGGCCTTTGCGTCAGCAGATCAGGCGCTTACGGCCTTACTGTACACGCTGCCGAATGTGCCCCACACGAGTGTCCCTGCTGGGAGAAGTGCCGAGGATAATGAGGAGGTCTATCGCCATGGAGACTTGCCTGTGTTAGGGGAGGAGAAGGTGGCACACTGGGACCTAATCAAGACCTATGATATTATAGATTTCGAGCTGGGAACGAAAATAACCGGTGCGGGATTCCCTGTGTATAAAGGCAAAGGGGCGCGTCTGCAGCGGGCTTTAATTAATTTTTTTCTCGATCAGGCTGCTGAGGCAGGCTATGGAGAGCTGCAAGTGCCGATTTTAGTGAATGAGGCCTCCGGTTATGGGACAGGCCAGCTTCCGGATAAGGAGGGCCAGATGTATGAGGCGACGGCGGATCAGTTGTATCTCATTCCTACGGCGGAGGTGCCGATTACAAACATTTTTCGCGATGTGATTTTGGAGAAAGGGCAGCTGCCGATTCGACAGGCGGGCTACACGCCTTGTTTCCGTCGCGAGGCAGGCAGCTGGGGCGCACATGTGCGTGGTCTGAATCGCTTGCATCAGTTCGATAAGGTGGAAATCGTGCAGATTTGTGCTCCGGAAGATTCCTATGCGGCGCTGGAGCAAATGTCTGCCCACGTGCAGGGGCTGCTGCAGCAGTTAGAGCTCCCGTACCGTGTCTTGCGCCTCTGCGGGGGTGATATGGGCTTTACTTCTGCACTCACCTACGATATGGAAGTGTATTCTGCTGCGCAGGAGCGCTGGCTGGAGGTGAGCTCGGTATCGAATTTTGAGACGTACCAGGCGAACAGGTTAAAGCTGCGCTATCGAGATGCGGAGAATAAAATTGCGCTGGCGCATACTTTAAATGGCAGTGCCTGGCGCTACCACGGATCGTAGCGGCGCTTTTAGAAAATAATCAGACGGCTGAAGGAATTAAAATCCCGGAGGCCCTTGTTCCTTATACAGGTTTCCGACTGATAGAGAGGCCATAAGAGTAAGAGTGAATCGTTTAGAAAAGTGTAAACATGAAAGGAGTACTGTGGTGCGGTCTGGCGGCAGGATGGTTGCTAGCGGCATGTGATTCAGGAGGGATGAGAAAAAATGTGGAGTTAACTTACCCGAAAACCAAGCGGGTGGATGTGCAGGATACCTATTTCGGTACGGTGGTGTATGACCCCTATCGCTGGCTAGAGGATGATTACTCAGAGGAGACGAAGGAGTGGGTGGAGGCGCAAAATGCCCTTACCTTTGGGTTTTTAGACCAGCTTTCGGATCGTAAAGAAATTCAGCGTTATCTGGAGAAGGTGTGGAATTATGAGAAAAGAACGGCGCCGAGCCGTCATGGAGATTTCTTGTATTTTTTTAAGAACGACGGTTTACAAAATCAGTCTGTTTTATACCGCAAGCCTGTAGCAGGGGGGGCGGAAGAGGTCTTTTTAGATCCCAATACCCTTTCTGAAGACGGCAGCACCTCTCTGGGCAGCATTGCTTTTACCGCAGATGGGAGCCTGATGGCTTATGCCGTTTCTGTGGCGGGTTCTGACTGGAGAGACATCTATATTATGGACACGGACTCGAAAGAGCTCCTGCCAGATGTGATTCGGGATGCCAAGTTTACCGGCATCGCGTGGAAGGGAAATGAAGGCTTCTTTTACAGCCGTTACAGTACGCCGGAAGGCAGTAAGCTGAGCGCTAAAACCGACAATCACCTTTTATACTACCATCAGCTCGGAACAGACCCTGCTGCCGATGCCCTTATTTTCGGTCGGGCGGATAATCCGCGCCGCTATGTGGGGGGCTATCTAACAGAAGATGAGCGTATTCTGGTGATTAGTGCAGCGAATACTACGACAGGTAATGCGCTCTACTACATGGATTTAGCGGAGCCTAACCCGAGCGTGCGCACTTTGGTGGAGGAAATGGATGAAACCCATAACGTGCTCATGCATGCGGATGGCTACCTGTATGTGTTGACGAACCATAAGGCGCCGAATAACCGTCTGGTGAGGGTGTCGCTTCGCGACAAAGAAAAAGCAGCTTGGCAAGATGTGATTCCGGAGCGTTCTGAGGTGCTTTCGGTGAGCACAGGTGCGGGTAAGTTTTTTGCGCAGTATTTAAAAGATGCGCTTTCTTATGTGGAGCAGGTGAGCTACACAGGGACAGTGGAGCGTGTGATCGAGCTGCCAGGAGTGGGATCTGCTAGTGGGTTCAGTGCCAAGGAAGACGCTGAGCAGGTGTATTACACGTACACCAACTATGTGCAGCCGCCCACCGTTTTTGCCTACGATCCGGGAACGGGTAAGAGTGAGCTGCATTTTATGCCAGAAGTGGCTTTTGACTCTAAATTTTTCGAGAGTAAGCAGGTGTTTTATACCTCTAAGGATGGCACTAAAATCCCGATGGTGATTACGCATAAAAAAGGCTTGAATCTCGATGGGAATAATCCGACGATGCTGTATGGTTATGGAGGTTTTGGCGTAAGCCTAACGCCAAGTTTTAGCGTAGGCACTACGGCTTGGCTGGCTAATGGCGGTGTCTATGCGGTGCCGAATATCCGTGGGGGAGGTGAGTATGGGGACAACTGGCACTTAGCGGGAACGAAGTTAAAGAAGCAAAACGTGTTCGATGACTTCATCGCTGCTGCGGAGTACCTTATCGAGGAAGGGTATACGCGTCCCGAGCGACTGGCACTGCGCGGAGGCAGTAATGGAGGCTTACTGGTAGGGGCGGTGATGACGCAGCGACCGGATCTTATGCAGGTGGCACTGCCGGCTGTGGGGGTGCTGGATATGTTACGGTACCATACGTTTACCGCTGGTGCGGGCTGGGCCTATGATTATGGGACGGTGGAGGATAGCGAGGAGATGTTTCGGTACTTAAAGGGCTACTCTCCCCTGCATCAGTTGGTTACGGGTAAGGAATACCCCGCTACTTTAGTGACGACAGCGGACCATGATGATCGTGTGGTGCCAGCACATAGCTTTAAATTTGCAGCTACGCTGCAAGAAAAGCATAAGGGAAATGCTCCTGTGCTTATTCGCATCGAGACGAATGCGGGGCATGGTGCGGGAAAGCCCACGGCCAAAACGATCGCGGAGCTAGCGGATATTTATGCCTTTACTTTCGATCAGATGGGGGTGCCGTTTAAGGTGAGAAAATAAATGAGGAGGGGGAGGATGGTCACATGCTCTCCCTTTTAAATTAAAAAAGATGTCGATAAAAAGTGTACGATTAATGGTTTTTCAGGTGCTGTTTTTTGGCTGTCTTGTTGTTTGGATTTCAGACACACGCGCAGGAGGGTCGGCCGGCTTTTGAGCAGGACGACCTGAAAGCGGTGGAGCAGACGGTGCAGCTTTATTTTGAGGGACTAATGGAGCGGGATCGGGCGAAATTAGAGCGGGCTTTCAGTCCGGATGCTCGCCTGATAGGTTTTCGTGGAGAGGTTTACACGGTTACTCCTTTTGCGACATGGGCGGAGGGTGTGGCCGCTGGCCCAAAGCGGGAAAATAGAGCGGCTTATGAGAATCGCGTAGCAGGGGTGGAGCTGCATGGCAAGATGGCCTTAGCGCGGGCGGCGTTATTTTGGCCGGATATTTACTATTATGATCTTTTGACACTGTTAAAAATAGACGGGGAGTGGAAGATCGTACATAAAAGTTGGCATGAGCTGGCGCAGTAACAGGCTTTATCTCGACTTTCCATTCCATAAGACTAGAATATCCTAAATCTATGGCAATATCAGGAATACTGGTTTAACGTTTTTCCGCGCCTCTTCCTCTACCCAGTGGTAGGTACAGGTGGACGTCAAGGCCTTCTCCTGGTTTTCCCTGAAGTGCTATTCTCCCCTTTAAACTATCTACGAGCGCTTTCACCATGTACAAGCCAAATCCGTCATGACTGTTCGCATGGAATGTTTGATACATGGTAAAGAGTTTGCTTTTTAGCCTTTCCGTATCTAAGCCCATGCCATTATCTTTAATTTGAATGAGGAGCTGTTCTGTCTGCTGCTGGGTGCTGATCGCTATGTGTAAGGGATGTTCTGGTTTTCGGAAAGCAATGGCGTTTTTAAGTAATTCTGTAAAAATACTTAGGAGCGTATTCGGGTCCCCCTGTACCTCGCCTTGGTAGCTTTCCTCAGTGATGTGGAGTGTTGCGCCGATAGTGTTTAAGTCACTTTCAAACTGCTGCTGCAGGGAAGACCAAATTTTTCCCAAAGGAACAGGCACCAGCTTATTGGAGTTGGCATTAATAGTTAGCAGTTCATTAAGCTTGGCTATCGTATGGTTTAATTTCGTAGAGGTGTCTCGTAAAAAGCCGAGGTAGGTCTCCTGTGCTTCTGGGTTTTCGTGAAAGGCGTCAACGATCATTTCTAAATTAGCGGCTTGTGAGCGAATATGATGCGAAATGATATTAGCAAAGCGAAGCAGGGCTTCGTTTTTTTCTTTTAGTGTTTCCGCGTATTCCTTCAAGCGCATTTCCGCCCGACGCTTGTCTGTATGATTGTGTAAAATCCACATTACACTGTCCACACCCGACCCAGCGCTGGATGTTTCTATAGCGGTAGCTAGGAAAAATAAGGCGTCCTTCTTTTCATTTTGAAAGTAGAATTCGCCCTGCCACTTTCCATCGGTTAGTAATTCTGCCAGCGGAGGGAGTGGTTTTCCATTTGTTTTGGAAAACAAGTGATATAGCGAGCTGCCAACTAACTCACTCTCTGTGCGTTGGCTTACATGCTGAAAGAAGGGGTTCGCGGCTAAGATTTCCCCCTTGGTATCGGTAAGTATAAAACAGATAGAGCTGTCCAGTAAGGAGAAGAGCTGCGCAAGTTCTCGCGTCTTCTGCTGAAGCAGTCGGTCCATTTGTACGGCCTGCGTGATATCTAAGCCCGTACACTGAATTTCATAGCCCCCGTCTTCTGGGTCTTGGATACAGATAAATTCCCAGATCAACTCACGTATGCCCTGATCCGCCGTGCGTTTACGTAGTGCAAGCTGAAAGGATTGTCCGGGATTTTGGATACAATCCTGAACGATCCCGAAGACTTTTTCATGATCTTCAGCCAAGACATTATCCATGGAGCTGGATCCAATCCCTACAGGTGAAGCCTCTGTATGGAAGCGCTTTCTGTAGCTTTCATTGACGAAGGTATACTTCCCTTCCATGTCTGTTCGTACCACAAACACACTTTCCACCTGTAAAAAGGACGCTAGGCGCGCGTTTGTTCGATTTACCTCATGAAGCAGGGCCTTTTCTTCTGAGATATCGTAGTTCACCCCTACCAGGACGGGTTCTTTTTCTTCATAGTCGAGGCGACCATATCCCTTAATGGTGATGTAGGTGCCGCATTTTTTTTGGACGCGGAAGTCAATATCGTAGTCGATTTCTCCTTGGTAAGCCTTATTGACAGATTCCACCACGAAAGCACGGTCCTCAGGATGGACTGCTTCAAGAAAAAAATCATAGCTAGGCTTGATTTCATTTTCCTCATAACCAAAAAGGGTAAACATGTTTTTATCCCAGATGAGCTGCTGGGAGTTACCCCGCCATTCCCAAACGCCCTGCTTACTCACATCGCAGGCGATTTCTAAGCGGTGTTTGATCTTAGCAGTTTGCACAGCCTCTGCCGA
Organism: Nitritalea halalkaliphila LW7; assembly: GCF_000265075.1. Lineage (GTDB taxonomy): Bacteria > Bacteroidota > Bacteroidia > Cytophagales > Cyclobacteriaceae > Nitritalea > Nitritalea halalkaliphila. Next base: position 23,964 of record NZ_AJYA01000011.1, read on the forward strand.
GGCAGGTGCCAAGTGGAACAGGTACATCTGCTCTCCTCCTTCAATGTCAAAGGTGCTCTTAATCACTTGGAAATGAGTGAGGGAGCTATTTTTCGTTTGTGCCGTATGGTATAAAGGGTCCCCTCACCACTGTGCGCCTCGATTTCTCCTGCCAATGTTTGTAGCAGTTGCGCAAGTGCTACAGAAGATTTTTTCGGCTCTTCCTGCAGAATTGGCCGTAAAAAGGATACTGCCTTTTCAGAAAGCACATAAACCTCAAGCTGTTTACTTGTAATGATGATCGCCTGAGGCCATGACTGGTAAAAGGATAATTCCCTCATGAAAGGATTTTGCGGTTCGGTGTCTTACAAAAATACAATTTTCCGCAAGAGTATAGTCCTTTGTATGTGTTTTATTCTGATTATTTCGCGATTTATAGCAGCTTTTTATCACCTACTAAAAAACGAGCAAATGAACGAAGAGAGCTTCAGATGAATATCCATAAAAAACACAAATAAAAAAAGGCTTAAACCGAAGTTTAAGCCTTTTCACTTTTTCAGGCGAATGCTTACCCATTCATGCTTACCAGGAACTCGGCATTATCCTTCGTTCCACGCATTTTATTCAGTAACAGTTCCATGGCTTCCGTTGACGTCATATCTGCCATATGCTTCCGTAAAATCCAAATACGCTGTAATTCTTCTTTCTCCATCAAGAGGTCTTCTCTACGCGTACCAGAAGATGGAACATCGATAGCCGGGTAAATACGCTTATTGGCCAGCTTTCTGTCGAGCGCTAGCTCCATATTACCTGTTCCTTTAAACTCTTCGAAGATTACCTCATCCATTTTAGAACCAGTCTCCACCAGTGCCGTGGCGATAATGGTTAAGGAGCCGCCGTTCTCTACATTTCGGGCTGCGCCAAAGAAGCGTTTCGGTTTATGGAGGGCGTTCGCATCCACACCACCGGAGAGAATTTTTCCAGATGATGGAACCACTGTGTTGTAGGCGCGCGCCAGGCGCGTAATGGAATCCAATAAGATGACCACATCATGACCACACTCCACCATACGCTTGGCTTTTTCTAAAACGATAGAGGCCACCTTCACATGTCGGTCTGCCTGCTCATCAAAAGTAGAAGAGATAACCTCTGCCTTTACGGAGCGTGCCATATCTGTCACTTCTTCTGGGCGCTCATCGATAAGTAAAATCATCAGGTGGACTTCAGGGTGGTTCTCAGAGATGGCATTGGCGATCTGCTTGAGAAGCACTGTTTTACCTGTTTTAGGCTGCGCCACGATCATCCCGCGCTGGCCTTTCCCTATCGGAGCGAATAAATCAAGGATACGGTTAGAGTAATTATCTGGTCGTGTGGTCAGATTTAATCTTTCCTGAGGAAAGAGAGGTGTCAGATACTCGAAAGGTACGCGATCACGAATTTCATCCGTGGTCTTGCCGTTTACTGTCGTGACTTTTAATAAAGCGAAATATTTTTCCCCTTCTTTCGGCGGGCGAATGCTACCTTTAATATGGTCTCCTGTTTTTAGTCCAAAAAGTTTAATCTGTGAAGGAGAAACATAAATGTCATCTGGAGATGCGAGGTAGTTGAAGTCAAGCGAGCGTAAGAATCCGTAGCCCTCGGACATGATTTCTAAAACACCTTCATTATGGATGATGCCGTCAAATTCCTTAGGCGACACAAAACTCTTTTTCTTAGGTGCAGGTCTGTTTTCCTGCTGAGCTGTTTCTTCTGAAGTTTTCGCTTCTGTATGTTCGCGGAAGTTCTTACGTTTCGGCAGCTCTACTTCTTCCTCTCGCGCACGTGGCTTCTCAGGCTCTGCCGCTGCGGCCATTTCGGGCTCTTCCACTACCTTTTTTCGTGGGCGAATGAAGCGGGGTTTTTCTTGCTCTGGGCGTTCAGCTGGGGCTGTAGACTTCTTCTCTTCAGCCGCTGGACGTGTATCTGCTTTAGCAGCAGGCGCCGCTTGTGGCTTAGGCTCTTCTTTTCGTTCCTCTTTTCGCGGTTCCCGTGCTGGTACCTTAGGTTCTTTTACCTCTTTTAAGTCCTCTTCAGAAAAATTTTGACGCTTAAATTTAGGTTCACGCTTCGGGCGCGGGCGCTTTTCGGTTTCTTCCTCCGCTTTCGGAGTTTGGGCAGCAGCTTCAGCAGCAGGTGCCGGGGCCGCATCGGTGAGCACCTCCGTTTCCTCTTCTTTTAATTCAGCGGCAGCAGGTTTTTTCTTAGGAAGTGCCTGCTCTGGGGTGATCGCCTGCTGATCTAAAATCGCATAAATGAGGTCTTCTTTTTTGAGCGACTTGTTTTTTACGCCCAGCTCTTCAGCGATTTCTTTTAGCTCAGATAACAATCTGATCCTTAATTCTTCAATGTTATACATAAAAAACTTATGCGATTAATTGATGGTGTGATGATGTTGATAAAGATGATTTTGAAAGTATAGGTAGCTGAATGAAAAAGATATTCAGTTCGATAGCTTCCGGGGAGAAAGCCTTTATAACTTATACTTTGCAATAATAGACTAAGTTCTTGACTTATACAAGTTTTAAACTCTTTTAAACCCGTAAGGTTCTTTTTTTAATGAAAATAAAGTGCATTTAGCCGATTTAATTGCTTGGGAACTACCTACAGCCCTTTTCTACCCGCCATCCTTTGGGCCTCAGGCCCAAATGTGCCGTAAAATCGTAGGGCTTTTCCACGGTCGCCCATCCTCTAACTGCCGATCGATGTACTGAATCAGCAGGTCGAAAAACAATCGACGCAGGCCGCTCGAAAGGGTGGGAAGCTGCACCGGATCCATAAGCTCCGAATAGGCCAGAAGGCCATTAAATGCAGCATGCGCATCCCGATTCAGCCCGAAGGCATGGGCATCCTCCCCCAGTTCAGCCAGTAGCTCCTCTAAGCTATCCGGTAAAAAACCGATCTCCTGACAGCAGTCCAGCAGCATCCGAATGGGAAAAACCGTCGTCGGCACCAGCCCCTGATCCATACCGATCAGCTGCTGCCGCGCCCGCTGAAATAGCTCCGCATGTGGGTCTGCCTCCACCAAAACCCGGCTCAGCAGCTCCGCACTAAACATCAGCAGGCCACTCGCGACCGGGTCGAAGGGAAGCATACGGTAGGGATAGTGCAAGCTAATTTCTTTACAGCGGTGCAGGTCGCGGCCCTCCTTATCGTACACCACCAGATCTAAAAGCGTCATCGGCTGAAAATGCGCCAGTGTCACCCCGTGCTTTTTTCGCCCGAACCCCGTTCACGATATAGGTCTTCAGACCGAGTTTTTCGGTGAAAATACGCGCGATAATGCTGCTGTCCCCATAGCTGATGTAGCTCAGCACGATGCCCGGTGTCGTAATTAGCATATTAATTTACCGTAAATTTTCCTATTAAACGCTCTGTTCCCGCCGCGCTCCGCGCAAAGATCAGGTACACGCCCACCTGCAGGGCCTCGCCTGTGCTGTCCTTTGGCGCCCACACGATGCGCCCCCCGCGTGCCTCAGCTCGGAAAATGACGCGTCCAGACAGGGTGCTAATAAGCACCTGGCTCTCACTTTCCAAGCCTTCTATCGTCAGCCGCTCCCCCGCTTCAGGACGGATGGGATTGGGGTATATCCGTAGGTTTTCCATCGGAGAGATCGAGCGGGTCGCTGGGGTATTCAGGCTGCTTAGGTGCCCGGAACCCTGTATAAAGAGCTCCCCTGAAAAGGGTTCAAAACTCAGGCGCCGAATCGCATTCGAGATGAGCGGACTATCCTCTTGGCGCCACTGCTGCCGTAGTCCGCTGAAGCGCGGCTCGAAAGCGAACAGCCCCGCATCCTGCGTCCCCACCCAGAGACTCCCATCCGGTAAGGCGCGTAAACTACTCAGCGGAGTGCCTTCCAGCAGGGGACGACCCTGAAGGCTGGGGCTTTGCCAGCTAGGGGTTTCCGTGGCGCGGAGCGCAAAGGCCCTTTCCAAGCCCCGAATACCGTTTTGGCCCAGCAGCCAAAGGGTCCCTTCATCGTCCAAGCAGAAGTCCATGAGCATGCCGATGCCCAAGTTCCCGCCACTAATTAATGTGCTCTGTCCTGTTTCCGGGTAGTAAATACGGAATCGGGTAAAGGCTGCCCCCGCTGCTTCTAAGAAAAACCAAGGGCCTGCCTCCCCGAGAAGGGCTGTGCGAAGCAGTGGCGTCAAGCCGGGGATCTGCAGCGCACGCAGCTCGCTTTCCCCAGGGGTGCGTACCTGGAGACGCGTGGGAGTAGCCAGTTCCTGGAAAACAGGCCAGCCTTTCTCTGCGGGGATAGCGGCTAAGCCCGTACGCGTGCCAGAGCTAAAGGGGCGACTCCCACGCAGGCGCCCATCTGCGTCTATCTCTAAAACCAAAACCCCCTCCGCACTTCCTGCTAAGCGTTCTTTGCCGCTCGCGGCTACTCCGATAAGGTCGGGAAAAGCGCTCACTTCCCCCTGTATAGGCCGCCACTTTCCTGCCAGTAGCAGGTCATCTCGTTCCCCGATGCTGCTCATAAAGGTAGCTCCCGCGGCATGAAAAGCGGTCGTCCCGGTACTGCTAATGCCATCGGGGAGGGAGAGCGGAGCGCCTTGAAATTCCAGACGGTCGGGTAGGAGGAGCACGAGCCCTCCTTGGCCCAGGGGCCAAAAATCCAGTACGGGCAGCTCCGTGCGAGAAATTTCTTCAAAGGTTAAATTTTCATGCCCGAGTCGGAACACCGCCTGAGCGCTGCGGAGAAAGAGTTGCTCCCCTACACGGCGCATATCGGCGATAGGTTCGGGAAAAAAAAGCCTTCCCCAGAGGTTATCCCCGGCTGTAACATAGAGGTCTCCACTTTCCATTAGGGCGATAATGCCTCCCGCGTCAAGAAGTTCGGCACGAAAAAAACGCTCTCCTGAGGGGGGTGGCACACGAGTCCAGGAGCGGAAATCCCGGAGGTTTTCGGTGCTGCGGCCCAGCAGTAAGCTGGTGGGATGAGTAAGGAGGTAGTCGCGTCTCGGTAGCTGGCATGCTGGATGGGGAGGGCTGTGCCGCCAGGGCCGATGTTGAGAAAGGTGTCGCTGAGCAGGGTGCGCTCCAAGTCGATGACTGCCAGTCCATTCGAAAGGCCAGCAAGGGCGAAGGGGGCGTCTTGTGCCAAATGAAGGCTGAGGATTTCTGGGCGTGGAGTCGCATTGGCGAGCGCATTAAGGATACGCTCCCGGGTCTGCCCGAGGAGATGTAGGCGGCCATCAGGATAGGCTAGCAGCAGCAGCTCTTGTGCTGGGGCGTAGAGGCTTTGACTGAGGCGCTGCTCACGCAGGGCGTCCTGCTTGGTGAAGGTTTTCCATCGGTCCTCCAAGGGAAAGGTGAGCAATAGGCTGTGGGGACCCTGAACGAAGACCCGCTGTGCATCTCCTGTAAGGCGCGCGCCCTCTAAATAGGCCAGATGGTAACGCCAGCCCGCTGCGGGGAGTTGGCTCTGCGCCTGACTGCTTCGGAGCGGAGTCAGGAGAAGGCATAACATCCCGATTAGCCCGATTAAATGGATGTTATGGGGTAAATCCCTCATAAAAACATTTTCTGCACCGTGCCTCATAGCTGTCTTTTTCTCCGAGAACGACCTTTTCCTTCGCCTCATTTAGGCGGTAGGAGTAGCTGGCTAAGTCTCCACATTTCATGCAGATCGCATGCACCTTCGTCACATATTCTGCCACGGCCAGCAGCTGTGGCATCGGTTCGAAGGGCCTCCCCTCGAAGTCCATGTCGAGCCCTGCCAGGATGACCCGCTTGCCCTGATTGGCGAGACGAATCGCCACCTCCACGATGCCAGCGTCTAAAAACTGCACTTCATCGATACCCACCACGTCACAGTTGCCGGCCAGCAGTAGAATATCCTGCGCGAACTGAATGGGCGTGGAGCGGATGGCTGTTTCATTATGCGAGACCACATCGTAGGCATGGTAGCGCGTGTCCAGCGCGGGCTTAAAAATTTCCACCTGCTGCCGAGCGATAAGGGCACGGTTTAGTCTGCGGATAAGCTCCTCCGTTTTACCTGAAAACATAGAACCACAAATGACCTCGATGTGTCCTTTCTTTTCTTTCCCTGCTCCTTTTCCTAAGGAAGTTTCGATGAACATGCTGTGTTAAAAACTATAATCCATGTGGGGGAATTTATTCACCTCTGCCACCCGGCAGACCACCTCCCCCTCCATCAGTTGAGCTTGGCAAGTTAACCTTTCATTCTCGGATAATCGGCCCTGCTGGCGAAAAAATTCTTCTCTGGGGCTTAAAGGGCTCAGGTTTTGTAGGCCAGAAATGACGATCATTTTACAGGAGGTGCAGCGTCCTTTTTTGCCGCAGGCATGCATCCAGTCGATTCTGGCATCGTGGATAAGGCTCAGGACAGTCTGCCCCTGCTGAGCGGTTTCGAGCAGGGTATCGTAAAGATTTTCTATTCGTAACTTGGGCATTCAGTAGAGATTTTAATACCTTTAACACCTATAAGACTATAAATAATGGAGCATAGCTATCTGGAGGGTTACGCCACCCGTTTTGCCAAAACAGTTTCCGACCGGTTTTTTGTTCAAAAAAAATACATCACCGGCCCCGACATCGTGACGTTTTCGCCGAGCAGTCAGGTGAACTTTTTTATTTTGAAGACCCTTTTCGAGCAGTGGGAGGAAGAGCTCGAGCAGCTGAAGGATAACCCGTATTTTGACTATCGAAATAATCAGGTGGATCAGGCCCTGAAGGAGTTCGTAAACGTGCTTTCCCGCGCCATTAAGGTGGATCGCGAGCATTTCGAGCCACTCGTGCGGCAGGCTGTTATGCTGACACTTTTCCTAGCAGCGGACCCACTGCGTTTTTATCTCGGTGAGCTCAGCGATCTGGAAGATGAGGAGGTAAATCCTTTCTTGCGTAAAAATTTAAAATATTTCAAGTGGCATCAGGACCTTATATCTGGTGTGGTGGATCGAGCGGCCATTCCGCAGACGCGGGAGGCGATTTCCGCAGCGATTCGCGCGAATTATGAGCGTCTGCAGGAGGACTTAACCCCCTTGGAAAGCCTTGTGGTCTCCCTCGACCAGGTGGAACCCCTCGATCTGGAGGCTTTACAGGCGGAGTTTTTTCCGGCCGCTGGCCAAAGCACTGGCGGGGAGGAGCAGGAAGAGACCTCTTCACAAGCTTCAGACACGACAGCTATGGTGGAAGAAGAAGAGGAACGAACAGAAGCTGCTGCTTCCCTAGAGGAATCACCCGCTGCAGCGCCAGAGGAATCGTCCACTGCAGCGTCAGAGGAAGCCCCCGCCGCGGCACTTCCTTTACGCAGTTACTTGGACCCCATCGATCCAGCACAAGCTTGGGAGGCCTGTGGGCAGCAGCTTTCGGGTGTGGTGAAGCCGATTACTCCGGGAGGCCTGTCGGCGTCCATCGGAGTAAATCAGCGCTACATGTTTGTGGGCAGTTTATTTAAAGGCGATGGTCAAGCGTTAAATGCTGCCCTTCAGGCACTGGACAGGCAGGACGAGTGGATAGATGCAGTCTGCATGTTGAACAGAGACTACATTCCCCAGTACGACTGGCCGATCCCTTCAGATGAGGTAGATGAATTTATGCTTTTGTTATTTCGCCGATTTTACCCCTAAGTGCAGGAAACCGAGTAAGCTACACCCAGCCCGATGAGGATGCTGGGTGTTTTTTTGGGCCATGCCCAAAGCCTCCGACCACTTACATACGGCTGGGGCTGTTTAGCCTAATTTTCTTTTTTAAGGCAGAAAGGCACTGTATCTTTCCTCACTATGTACTATTCGCTACTAAGCTACTATCGTATGAATTTACACTCCATTTTTCGCGTCCTCGGTCTGTTTATAGCCCTTTTCTGGCTGTCTACGCAGGCCTACGCGCAGATTCCCAGTCCTGAAGCGCATTTTGGCTTTGGGATGGGCCAAGATTATCATTTGTCTACTTACAAGCAGACAGAAGCCTACTTCAAGCGACTGGCGGAGGCTTCCCCCTTAGCCCGCCTAGAGTCCATCGGGCAGACGGAAGAGGGGCGGACACAGTATATGATGATCGTCACCTCGGAAGAAAATCACCGCAAGCTCGAGCGTTACCGCGAAATCTCGGTGCAGCTGGCCCGCGCTGAAAATCTCCCGGTGGAGGCGGCTCGTGAGCTGGCCGATGAGGGCAAGGCGATCGTTTGGATCGATGGGGGACTCCACTCTACGGAGACGGTGGGCATCCATCAGCTTACCGAGACGATCTACCAGATGCTGACACGTCAGGATAAGGAAACCCAACGTATCTTAGACGAAGTGGTGATCCTGTTTGTGCACGCGAACCCAGATGGGCATGATAAGATCGGGGAATGGTACATGCGTGAGCCTGTACCCGAGAAGCGTAGCCTGGGGAATTTGCCTGTGCTGTATCAAAAGTACATCGGTCACGATAACAATCGAGACTTCTACATCCAAAACATGATCGAATCGCAGAATATGGGGCGCTTGCTTTTCGTGGACTGGATTCCGCAGATCATGTACAACCACCACCAGCGTGGGCCAGTAGGCTCCGTGCTGGCAGGTCCTCCTTACCGCGACCCCTTTAATCATGTGTTTGATCCTATGATGGTTACGGGTATCGATGCAGTGGGTGCTGCCATGTATAACAGGCTAAATGCGGAAAACAAGCCGGGCTTTACGCGTATGAAAGGCTCTACCTTTTCCACTTGGTATAATGGAGGCCTGCGGACTACGACACATTACCATAACATCATCGGGATTTTAACGGAAATTATCGGTGGTCCTAACCCGGAAAGCATTCCTGTGGTGCCGGATCGGCTCGTTCCGGACGGAAATACCCCCTTCCCCGTGATGCCACAGGAGACCTGGCATTTCCAGCAGTCTATCGACTATTCAGTATCCATGAACTTCGCGGTTTTAGATTATGCCGCCCGAAACAGGGACCATGTGCTCATGAATATGTACCACATGGGCAGTGGCTCCATCCGCCGTGGCAGTCAGGATTACTGGACGCCTTACCCTTCTAAAGCGGAAGCCATTAAGGAAGCCTATGCTAAGGATAACCCGAATGGTCGAAACCGTGGCATCGTCCCTGACCGCTATTTCAAAGAAGTTTTCGAGACGCCTGACAACAGGGATCCGCGGGCATTTGTGCTCCGTGCCGATCAGGAAGATCCCGGTCGCCTGGTACATTTTATTAATGCCCTCGTGAAGACAGGCATTCGCATCGAGAAGGCGACAGCACCTTTTACCCTTAGCGGGACCTCCTATCCGGCCGGCTCCTATGTGGTGCAGACTGACCAAGCCTTCCGCCCACATGTCTTGGATATGTTCGAGCCGCAGGATTATCCGAATGATTTCCTTTATCCGGGAGGCCCCCCTGTACGCCCCTATGATGCCGCTGGCTGGACACTCGCCTATCAGATGGGCGTGGAGGTGGACCGTTACTTAGAGCCAGTGTCGGGGCCATTCGAGACACTGCCTTACGGGCAGTTAGAACGTGTGGAAGCGGGGACATTGCGCAGCGCCGCACAGGGCTATCTGATCGATGCCCGTCAGAATGATGCCTTTATCTTAGCGAATCGTCTGCTGGCTGCTGGTCAGGCTGTTTTCCGCTCCGAAAAAGCCGTAGAGGGTCTCCCTGCGGGTACTTTCTATGTGGAGGCGAAGGCTGGCGCCAAAGTTCAAGAGATCCATCAAGACCTCGGTCTGCGCATTCAGGAGGCGAAAAAACGTCCCGACAGCTTAAAAGAAATCCGCCCTTCTAAGATCGCGCTGTACGATTATTACGGTGGCTCTATGCCAAGTGGCTGGGTGCGCTGGATACTGGAGCAGTATGATTTCGAGTTCCAACTGATCTTCGCCGATGAGATTAATAAGGGCAACTTAAACCGCAAGTATGAGACCATCGTCTTCGTGGGGCCTGGCATCCCGGGGCAGGGTGGAAGCAGCTTTAGCCGAAACATCGATAAGGCCAAAACTCCCGAAGCGTACCATCACATGATCGGGAATTTTACCTTAGAAGAGTCTGTGCCGCAGCTGAAGCGCTTTGCCGAGGCGGGCGGACGCCTGATCACGATCGGTGCCGCGACAAGCTTGGCCTATCATTTAGAGCTGCCTGTGCGTAATGCCTTAACAGAAAGAGCGCGCGACGGCCGTGAGATTCCTCTGTCTGGAGAAAAGTACTTTGTACCAGGTTCCGTTCTGCGGATGCGTGTTGCCACGGGTCATGCCGCTACCTATGGTCTCGGTCAGGAGGTCGATGTGTTATTTAATAATAGCCCTGTCTTCCGTTTTGCGCCGGAGGCGAAACTGGACGGCGTAGAGGTGCTGGGCTGGTTCGACACGGAAACGCCGCTGCGGAGCGGTTGGGCCTGGGGCCAAAATTACCTGAAGGATGGTGTGACGGCTTTCCGTGCCCCTATCGGCAAGGGGAGTTTTTATGCCTTCGGGCCGGAAATCACCTACCGCGCCCAGTCGCATGGCACCTTTAAACTGCTGTTTAATCAGCTGTATAGGGACTAAAAACTAGCGCGTAGGGACAGCCGCCGGCTCCTATCGTGCGGCTGTCCTCTGTAGCCTGTCCTTTCCTACCGAAACCCTCCCTCTGGCGACCTATAGGTGCTGCTGGAGGGAGGGTTTTTTACTTTCACCTCTACCCGGCGGTAGTAGCAAAGGTTCGTACGAGCAGCCTTTACACGCGGCTAAGCACTTGGATACGGGTGGTATCCAACTTGAGGAAGATAAAAAGGAGAATGGTAAAGGCCCACAGAGAGGAGCCTCCATAGCTAATAAACGGAAGAGGGATCCCCACCACAGGGAAAAGTCCGATGGTCATGGCAATGTTTATGGCGAAGTGGAAGAGGAAAATAGAAACCACACAGTAGCCATAGACGCGGGAGAAGCGGTTTTTTGGCGTTCCGCCAAAAAGATGAGGCGCAGCAGCAGGGTACAGAAAAGCGCGATAATCAGCGTGCTGCCCACCCAGCCGAATTCCTCTCCTAGGGTACAAAAGATAAAGTCTGTATGCTGCTCAGGCACGAAGTCGAACTTCGTTTGGGTGCCTTGGAGGTAGCCTTTTCCCCAGAGTCCTCCCGAGCCGATGGCGATCTTCGACTGTGTGACGTTCCAGCCCACTCCGAGGGGGTCGAGGTCGGGGTTAAAGAGCACCATGATGCGGTTTTGCTGATGCTGAGGCAGTTTTTCTACTGCGTAGTCCAAGGAATAGGCGTAGGCGATCGCTCCGATGCAGAATAAGGATAGGACCAAGCCCCGCTGCCAGGTTTTTTTTCCTAAAAAGTAAAGCAATAGGGTGAAGGCGATGACACCGCCAGCGAGGAAAAGATTGTTTTCGATGCCGAGGGCGAGTAGGCTCAGTGCGATGAGTGCGAAGGTAAAGAGGTATAAGTTCGCGGGCATTCCTTCTCTGTAAAACATAATGAAGAAGGCAAAATAGACCATGGCAGTACCTGTATCGGGCTGCAGCATGATCAAGATGATAGGAAGAAGGATGACGCCGATGGCCTGCAGCTGATGCTTGCGCTTGCTCAGGTCAAAGCTGGGCAGCTCCATTACCTTGGCCAGAACTAGCGCGGTGGTGAATTTCGCGAATTCGGAGGGCTGGATGCGCAGGGAGCCGAAGCCTATCGTTAGGGTTTGGCCATTCACTTCTTTCCCGATGAAGGGAGTGACGGCGAGTAGGATGAGGAAGATAAAAAACAGGGGCCAGGCGAGGCTTTCGAAGAGCCGATAATCAGCCACCATGATAAGCAAAATCATCACGATCGCCACGCCGATACGCAGGAGCTGCTGCCCGGAGTTGATGGATAAATCAAAAATACTTTTAGGAAACTGTTCATCGTACACGGCGGCATAGATATTAAACCAGCCGATGGTGACCAGTGCCAGGTAAATCAGCACGGTGATCCAGTCGAGTTTCTGTAAGATAAGACCGTCTCTTCTCATGACATTATAGGGTAAAGTCTCCTCGGAGGACGTACTCCTCTAAATTCGGGCGGGTGATATGACCGCGCAGGTATTTTTCTATTAGGAGGCTGGCTGTACTGGCAGCTGCACGCCCCCCCCAGCCGGCATTTTCCACATAAACCGCGATAGCGATTTTAGGGTCATCCTTTGGTGCAAAGGCGATGAACACAGAGTGGTCTTCTCCTTGGCGGTTTTGGGCCGTGCCTGTTTTTCCTGCGATTTCGATGTCTGGTATCGCGGCGCGCCCAGCCGTTCCGTAGATGGCAGCGGCCATGGCATCCTGTACGAGATCGAAGTGTTTTTCATCGATACCCACGAAGCGCTTTTCACGAAACTGAGCGGGGATAGCTTCCGGGTCGCCATCTACCGCTTTTACCAAGTGTGGGGTATAAAAATACCCTTTATTCGCGAAAATAGCGGCTAGGTTGGCCATTTGTAAAGGGGTAACCAGGATTTCTCCTTGCCCGATGCTCAGGGAATAGATAGTAGAGTAACGCCAGCGCGCCTCTCCATAAACTTTATCGTAATAGGAAGAAGCGGGGATTTGCCCACTTTTTTCGTTATACAGATCGATACCTAGGGGTTGGCCCAAGCCAAATTTCATCGCGGCTTCCCTCCAAATGTCCAGACCCAGTGCAGTGTCCTTAAAGGTGTTTTTAGACAGCTCCTGATTGATCATAATCCGGAAGGTCTGATGATAATAGGGGTTACAGGAGTAGCGAATGGCCCCAAAAGCATTTACAGGATTCGGGTGTGCATGGCAGGCGACCAAAGAGCGGTTACAGGCGTAGGTGGCATTCGGATTTATTACACCCATCTGCATGCCGATTAGGGTCTGCACCACCTTAAAGATGGACCCAGGCGGGTAGGTGGCCATAATGGGACGGTTAAAGAGGGGCTTGCTTTCATCACGTGTAAGCTGTAGGTAGTTGGTGCCAAACTGCGCACCTGTTAGCGCATTCGGATCATAACTCGGGGCGCTGATCATGGTGAGTACTTCTCCCGTTTTCGGTTCTATGGCCACGATGGAACCTCTTTTCCCCTGCATCAGAAACTCCCCGTAGGCCTGCAGGTCTACATCGATACTGGAAATCAGGTTTTTACCTGCCACCGAAGCGGTGTCCAGCTCCCCATTCTTGTAAGCACCTTTTTCTATTCCGCGGACGTTCACCATGGTGTATTTCACCCCTTTTTTACCGCGCAGCGTGTGTTCGTAATAGCGCTCCAAGCCGCTCAGTCCCAGATAATCTCCCTGCCTGTAGTAGCGACTGCTATCGCGCTCGAGCTGAGCCCCTGAAATTTCCCCGATATATCCCAGAGCGGAAGCTCCTACGGGTTTCGGGTAGGCACGTACGGAGCGCGTTAAAATCATGAGGCCCGGATAGTCGATGAGGTAATCCTGAATGCGTGCAAACTCCTCCGTGGAAAGTTGTTTCTTTAACGGAGAGGGCTTCACCCAAGAGTAGGCACGCGCTTTGGCGTAGGCTTCCTTCAGCGTTTCTTTTTCCAGGTCGAACAGTTGTAAAAAACGTGCTGTATCCTGTACATGAAATTCCTTCGGGATGAGCATCAAGTCGAACACGGGGTTGTTATACACCAGTAGCTCATTATTTCGGTCATATACCAGCCCACGATAGGGGTGATCCACGATGCGCTGTATGGCGTTACGTTCTGCGCGTTTCGAGAAGCTATCGTCGATGATTTGTAGGTAAAAGAGGCGGAACACCAGCACTAGGGCGATGCTGACGATGATGCTGGCTAAAATGAGGGGGCGTCTGTCGTTCATAATAGCTTAAAGTGCACGTTTTTTCGAATAAAATAGCAGCTGCACCACCAGGCTGGCGCTAAGTGCTAGGAGCAGGCTGCTTCCGGTTTTTAGCGCCATCAATCCCCAGTTTCCCAGGCCGAGGCTGTCTAAACCGAAGAAAATCAAATGATGCAGCAGGAGCAGCGGGGTGGCATAGAGGATAAACCAGCCCACTCCCATGTTCAGGGCATGTGGCGTTTCGATATCGGCATAGCCTCCTGTAGGCGTGAGGGCTTCCAGCCAAAGATTGCGCACCAGCGCTAAGGTCAACAGTGCCGCGGTATGCATGCCTCCTGTATCGTAGAAAGCGTCGAGTAGCAGGCCATACACGAAGGAAATGAGGAGTAAAGAGAGTGATTTACGCCGTATCGGAAGCAGTAAGAGGAATAGCGGGTAAAGCAGCAGAAAGGCGTATCCGAAGAGCACGAGCTGCTTCAGGAAAATGACCTGTACGGCTAAGAAGAGGAGTCCATGACCGATTTCGCGTAAAAATGAGTTAAAAGGCATCGTCGATTTGGGCGGCTTCGTGTAGTTCGTTTAATTCTTCCTTATTCGTGTGGTTCACGACATAGACATAATTCAGGCTGGAAAAATTAACCTCTAAGTCTATGGTGATATCGAGATAGTTACTGTTTCCCGAGGCAGTTTCTACCTTGCTAACCCTTCCTACGGGGATTCCGGGGGGGAAAATGGTATTAAAGCCAGAAGTCAGGATGCGGTCGCCGACCGCTACTTCTACGTGCCGGGGCACAAAGTCCAGCTTCGCTTGTTTCGCGCTCTGTCCGTCCCAACTTACAGAGCCGAGAACGCCACTTGAGGCTATAACGGCGGAAAGCTTGGTTTCGGTATGTAAAATAGAGAAGCCCACGGCATAGTTTTCACTCACGGAGCGAATTCTGCCGATGGCGCCTTCTTCATTAAACACGCCCATACCTTCCTGAATACCATCCTTGCTGCCCTTGTTTAGGGTGAAATAGTTGCGGTTCAGATGGATGCTATTTCGAATGATTTTCGCTCCGAAATAGGCATACTCCTGCTGTACGCTGTCGAGTGGTATGTAAACGCTATCCACACCGCGTTTATATAGTGCTAATTCACCGAGCAGTTTGGTGTTTTTTTCTAAGAGGCCAGCGTTTATTTGGCGCAGCTCGAAATATTCTCGAATCGTGTTCTGTGTATCTAGGATACCCCCTACCCACTTGTTGGCGCTATTTAAGGCGACGCTGCCTTGCTGCGGCTGTTTGGAGAACAGCAGCGACAGGGCGATCACCTGCAGGAAAACGAAAAGTAGGAAGCGCGTGTTTTATAGAGAAACAGAAATATTTTTCGCATGCCGGATTAGGTCATCAAAACAGACTTAAAGCTGTTCAGATTTTTTAAAGCAGTACCCGTACCTCTTACCACTGCGCGCAGCGGGTCTTCGGCGATATGGATAGGGAGTTTTGTTTTTTGGTGTAGCCTTTTATCGAGCCCTTTGAGCAGCGCTCCACCCCCAGTGAGGTGAATGCCATTATCGTAGATATCTGCAGAGAGTTCCGGTGGGGCGATTTCTAGAGCGCGGAGTACGGCGTCCTCGATTTTAGAAACGGATTTATCGAGTGCGAAGGCCACCTCTGAGTAGGAAACCTTGATGACTTTAGGAATACCTGTCATCAGGTCACGGCCGCGGATTTCATAATCTTCTGGGGCATCATCCAGTTCGGTGAGTGCTGAGCCGATGGCGATTTTCACTTTTTCAGCGGAGCGTTCTCCGATGAGTAGGTTATGCTGACGGCGCATGTAATCGAGGATATCTTTCGTGAAGGAGTCTCCTGCCACACGGATGGACTGGTCAGCCACGATGCCGGACAGCGCGATGAGGGCGATTTCTGTAGTACCTCCTCCGATATCCACAATCATAGACCCCAGGGGCTTCTCGATGTCGATGCCGATACCCACTGCTGCAGCGATCGGTTCATAAATCATGTAGACTTCCTTAGCTCCGGCATGTTCCGCACTGTCTCGTACGGCACGCTTTTCTACCTCGGTAATGCCGGAGGGGATGCAGATGACCATACGGTGCGACTTCGGAAAGAAGCTGGAGCCGTGTCCGGGGATCATTTTGATGAGCCCTCGGATCATTTGTTCAGCTGCATAGAAGTCTGCGATCACGCCGTCTTTTAGTGGGCGGATGGTTTCTATGTTTTTATGTGTCTTTTCGTGCATGTTCATCGCATCTTTCCCGATAGCGAGCACTTTGTTGTTGCTGCGATCGATGGCGATGATAGAGGGCTCATCCACGACTATTTTTTCTTTATGAATAATTAATGTATTCGCAGTTCCTAAATCGATAGCGATGTCGCTAGAAAAAAAATCAAATAATCCCATATGTAGCGTGAAGTGTCTGTAAGCGTGTATAAATGATTTTGAGCTGTTTTTTTTCTGAATTCCGAATGCGAAGTTCGGCTTGAAAGAAAAGGGTGTGATTCACAAGGTCCCTTAGGTTAAGGCAAATCGATTACAAAATTATTACTTTGATCTGATTATATGCGTTTTCTGAAGCATTTTTTTTAGGACCGAAACGGATAGAGCAGCAGGATGTCAGGACATGGGGGTGGGCTGCGTGTAACAGGATGCTGAGCTGGATCGGTCCATTACGTGGTCTGAGTTAGCAAATAAGGTGCCTGACAGTCATTTTTTTTCACTTGGAATCCGGTTTTTTTATATTGATAATTTTTATTTACCTTTGTAGCGGTTAGTTAAGTCAGACAACAGTAGAGGGGACAGAAGTCCCCTCTTTCATTATACCGATTCGAATGATGGATAAAGTGCAAGTGGTATCCGAGATGGTGCAGCGGCATCTGCCCGATGAGCGCTATTATATAGTAGATGTGCGCATAAAGCCTGTTTCTGGGCGCATGCGGGTAGAGGTTTTAATCGATGCCGACCATGGCTTAGAAATAGATGTATGTGCTGCGGTAAGTCGTGCAGTAGGTGCTGAGCTGGAGGAAGAAGCGGTTTTTGAAGATGCTTATGTGTTAGAGTGCAGCTCCCCGGGGGTGGATTTCCCTCTGCAGACTCCTCGGCAGTATGCAAAAAATATTGGCAGACAGTTGCAGGTCGCCACGACGACAGGGCTTACACTTGAAGGCAAGTTGGAGGAAGTTCAGGATAGTGCGATACAGCTGCTGGTAAAAGAAAAGGTTAAGGGGAAAAAGGCCGAAGAAAAAGCTTTGGTGGTGCCCTTTGAAGAAATAAAAAAATCAATTGTGTTAGTCTCTTTCAAATAATTACATGAACGCAAAAGAACTTATCGACTCCTTTGCCGAATTTGCTGGCAAGAAAAATGTGGACAGGCCTACGATGATCCGTATTTTAGAGGATGTTTTTAGAGCTATGATCCGTAGGAAATATGAGACGGACGAGAATTTTGATGTAACGATAAATGCGGATAAGGGGGATTTAGAGATTCTTCGTATTCGGGAAATTGTAGACGACGACTCAGAAGATATCTGGGATTTTGATAAGATATCGCTGACGGAGGCACGTGCTATCGAACCTGATTTCGAAATAGGCGAAGAAGTATACGAAAAGATAGAACTAGAGTCATTTGGCAGAAGATCTGTGCAGATGGCCCGCCAGACATTGATCCAGAAGGTGCGTGATCTAGAGAAAGACAATCTCTATGCGCACTATGAGGAGCTGGTAGGAGAGATTATCACGGCGGAGGTTTATCAGATTTTAGGTCGAGAGCTCATTTTGGTGGATGCTGAGAACAACGAGCTTTCTTTGCCCAAGGGCGAACAGATCCCGAAGGATCGCTTCCGCAAGGGGGATATGATTCGAGCGATTGTGCATAAAGTGGAGATGATTAACGGGAATCCGAAGATTATTCTTTCACGCACAAGTCCGATTTTCTTAGAGCGTCTCTTTGAAAACGAGGTGCCTGAGATTTACGATGGTCTCATCACCATTAAGAAGGTCGTTCGCGAGCCAGGAGAGCGCGCTAAGGTAGCTGTGGAGTCCTATGATGACCGCATCGATCCGGTAGGAGCCTGTGTGGGGATGAAAGGAAGCCGTATTCATGCTGTGGTACGTGAATTGCAGAATGAAAACATCGATGTGATTAACTTCACGGAGAATTTAGAGCTCTATGTGGCGCGCGCTTTAAGCCCTGCTAAGGTAACCTCCATTACTTTAGATAAGGAAAACATGCGGATTTCGGTATTTCTTAAGCCAGATCAAGTATCTTTGGCTATCGGAAAAGGAGGGTATAACATCCGCTTAGCCAGCCGCTTGGTAGGAATGGAGATCGATGTGTTCCGGGATACACCAGAATACGAGGATGACGAGGATGTCGATTTGATGGAGTTTTCCGATGAAATCGATGCTTGGATTATAGAAGAATTAAAGAAAACAGGGCTAGATACTGCGAAGTCAGTGCTAAGCCTAAGTGTAGAAGATCTGGTTAGAAGGACTGAACTAGAAGAAGAAACTATCGTCGAGATCTTCAGAATTTTAAAACAAGAGTTTGAACAGTAGCAAAAGGCTTATAACGATAATAACAATTTTAACGATTATACCGCTTATATTTGCTAAAGAATTAGAAAGAGGTTTTAGCGTATGTCAGAAGAAAAAATGATGAGATTAGGTCAGGCCGCCCGAAAATTGAATGTGGGCTTAGCCACCATAGTGGAGACACTAGGGAAAAAGGGCTATGAGGTGGAGCTGAACCCTAACTCAAAAATTAGTGGTGAGCAGTATAGTCTGCTTGCAAAAGAATTCAAGTCCTCTGCGAAGGAGAAGGAAGAAGCTTCCCATCTTTCTATAGGCAAAAGGCATCATGAAAACTTCACGATTGAAGCGGCTTCTGATGCGAAAGAAGTGAAAAAAACAGAGCATAAAAAACCTGAGCCGAAACCACAGCCTGCTGCTAAGCCGACAGCTAAGCCTGAAGTGAAAGCTGACGATAAAGTGAAGGCGGAAGCGCCAAAGCTTCAGGGAATAAAAGTGCTGGGTAAAATCGATTTAGGCGGTAAGGGAAGCCCTGCTCCTAAACCAGCTACTGAAAAAGCACCAGAACCTCAAGCAGCCACTCCGCCTTTAAAAGAGGCGGAGAAAAATGCTCCTCAGGCTGAGAAGCCGCAGGCAGAAAAACCTCAAGTTACACCTCCTGCTGCGCCCACTCAGCCGGAGACGACTCCTTCTACACGCGCTGAATCTAAACCACCCAAAGAAACTTCGGTGTCGGCAGCTAAGCCAGACTCCAAACCAACAGCAATCAATAAAGAGTCTGCTCCGGCAGCCGATAGTAAAAAGGTGATAAAAGCAAAAGAAAACACTCCTCCTAAGGCGCAGGAGAAAGCGCAGGAGCCTGCTGCTCCAGCACAGAAGAAAGAGGTAGCAGCCTCTCAGGCGCCGGCCCCGAAAGAAGATGCCAAGCCTGCCGAGACAAAAGAAGACCAGGTGATTTCTGCCAAAGCGGAGTCACTGAAAGGGCTTACAGTACTCGGTAAAATCGAGCTCCCCGTGGAGCGGCCGAAGAAGAAAGGTGGAGGCAACAAGCCTGTCGCCAGTTCTGACGAGCGCGGAAATAAGAAAAAGCGTCCACGCAAGCGTATCGATAAACCTGGTACGCCCGGAGCAGCGGGTGGAGCCACAGGTGCTGGAGGGAATGCAGGAACACGCCCACAAGGTCAAGGCGGTAATCGTCCAAACCAAGGCGTTGCAGGAAATAATCGACCTGGAAACAGAAACAATCCACGAGGTGGAAATCAACAGCGTGGTGGCGATAAGCGTACCGTTAAAGCGGAACCTACGCAGAAAGAAATCCAAGATCAGATCAAGCAGACACTGGCGCGTCTTCAAGGAGGCGGCAAATCTGGTGGAGGGAAAGGGAAAAACCGTAGGGATAAACGTCAAGAAAGAGGTCGCGACACCGACTCTGGAATGGAGGAAACGAAGTTACTTCGCGTAACGGAGTTTATCTCTGCGAATGATTTAGCCTCACTATTAGATGTCTCTGTAAACGAAATTATCTCGACGTGTATGAGTTTGGGCATGTTCGTGTCCATTAACCAGCGTTTAGATGCTGAAGCGATTACTGTTATCGCAGATGAATTCGGTTACGAAGTTTCCTTTACGAAGGCGGATGAAGAGGAAGAAATCGTCGAAGACGTAGACGCTGAGGAAGATTTAATTCCACGTGCGCCTATCGTTACGATCATGGGTCACGTCGATCATGGTAAAACATCCCTACTCGATTACATCCGTCGTTCTAAAGTTACTGCTGATGAGGCGGGGGGTATCACCCAGCACATCGGGGCGTATGACGTGAAAACGGCCCAAGGAAATAAAATTGCATTCCTAGATACTCCTGGTCACGAAGCCTTTACGGCCATGCGTGCGCGGGGAGCTAAGATTACAGATGTCGCGATTATCGTGATTGCTGCGGATGATGACATCATGCCTCAAACGAAAGAGGCGATTAATCACGCGCAGGTGGCTGGTGTACCGATGATCTTCGCGATTAACAAGGTGGATAAGCCAAATGCAAATCCGCATAAAATCAAAGAAGCACTAGCAAATATGAACTTGCTCGTGGAAGAATGGGGAGGTAAATACCAGTCCCAGGATATCTCTGCGAAAACAGGTGCGGGTGTTGAAGAATTACTTGAGAAAGTACTCCTCGAAGCGGAAATTCTGGAGTTAACAGCGAACCCAGATAAAAACGCTGTGGGTACAGTAGTAGAAGCCTCCTTAGATAAAGGACGTGGATACGTAGCCACCGTTATGGTTCAAGCGGGTACCTACGTGTACAGGATGTCATTTTAGCAGGTCAGCATTATGGACGTGTGAAAGCGATGTTCGATCATACAGGTAAAAAGCTTAAAGAAGCGGGTCCTTCCACTCCTGTGCAGGTCCTCGGTCTAAGTGGTGCACCACAGGCTGGTGACACCTTTAAAGTCTATGATAATGAGCGCGAAGCACGTGAAATAGCGAACTCTCGCGAGCAGATCCTTCGCGAGCAAAGCATGCGAACGAAGAAGCACATTACACTGGATGAAATCGGTCGTCGTCTCGCCATCGGTAGCTTTAAAGAGCTTAACATCATCATTAAAGGTGACGTGGATGGTTCTGTAGAGGCGCTTTCTGATTCCTTATTGAAGTTAAGTAAAGACGAGGTAAGTGTAAACATCATTCATAAAGGTGTAGGACAAATTTCGGAATCGGATGTTCTCCTCGCTTCTGCTTCTGATGCGATTATTCTCGGTTTCCAAGTACGACCTTCCTCGAACGCGAAGCGTCTCGCCGAGCAGGAGGAAATCGAAATCCGTCACTACTCGATTATCTACGATGCGATCAATCAAATCAAGGATGCTATCGAGGGAATGTTGGAGCCAGAATTCGAAGAAGTCATCACTGGAAATATCCAAGTGCGTGAGGTATTTAAGATATCTAAAGTGGGTACCGTGGCTGGCTGTTACGTGACCGATGGTTTCATCACGCGTAAGAACAAGATTCGCGTGATCCGTGACGGTATCGTGATTCACGATGGTGACATCGATCAGCTGAAGCGTTTTAAAGACGATGTGGCTGAGGTGAAGGCAGGTTACGAGTGTGGTATCTCGATTAAAAACTATAATAATATTCAAATCGACGATACGATCGAAGGCTATACCATGCAAGAGATCAAGCGTAAAAAATAAGCGAATGGAGGTAGTCGCCTCCATATTATAAGCGAAAAGGCTGTCAGTATTCTTGACAGCCTTTTCTTTAGTTTAAAGGATTTTTATATGATTCATTTACTCAAGGGATTTGCGCTTTTTATCGCCTTTTGGGGACTTTTAAATATGCTAATCGGTTTTATTCGTCCCGTTTTTGTGCTTTGGTTTTTAGATCGCTTTAATCGACTAAAGGTACTGCGTGTTTACGGGGGCATGGCCCTTACAGGAGCTGTTCTGTACGGGATTCTGCATGTGTTAACCGCTGCCAGCTAAAAGAGAAGCGCCTGCACGGATAACGATCAGACAGAAAGTTTTTCATCTTCCTCTTGGTTGATTTCTTTTTTTAAGCGCTGCCGCGCAAGGAGAATCAGCGCGAGTGCCATTATAAATAAGACAGCGGCTATCGCGGACAGGACATATACCTCCTTTTTAAAATTATTAAAGGCAAACAGTGCGAGAGAGCTGAGCGTGACACCGAACATAAAAAACATGGGAATGGTTACGAAGCGTGCTTCCACTTTCTGACGTATTAGCCAGACAGCTACCGCCAGAAGTGCCAGCGCGGCGAGTAATTGGTTCGCAGAACCAAAAATAGGCCATAGGGTGCTAAATTCTCCCGATGTAAGGAGGAGCATAGACACGATAACGACGAAACCAGTGGCCACAAAGCGGTTTTGGCCTGTAGCCTGCAGGCGCTTTTCAGGGACATTATCGAAGTATTCCTGGACGGTGAAGCGTGCCAGTCGGGTGCAGGTGTCTAAGGTGGTCATCGCGAAGGCGGATACGGTAAGGGCCACGAAGGCGACGGCGAAACTTTCCTCCAGTCCGAGGCTACTAATCATTTGGCCTAGGCCAGAGGCAAAAAGCGGTACAGGTCCTTCCGCTCCTAGTCGTTCTATGTATTCACCGCGACTTAAAATTAACACAGAACCTACGGCAATAATGGCTAAAAAAGACTCAATAAGCATTCCGCCGAAGCCCACGATTTTCGCATCGCTAGGTTTGTCGAGCTGCTTGGAGGTGGTTCCAGAGGCTACCAGGCTATGAAATCCGCTTATGGCGCCACATGCCACGGTGACGAATAGAACAGGGAATATGTAACCGAGGGTATCGCTACTGATATAGATTTCACTGTCCATCGCGATGCTGGGGTTAGCTACCAGAATGCCCGCTACAGCAGCCAGCATAAGCCCGTAGAGAAGGAAGCTGTTCAGGTAGTCCCGAGGCTGTAGCAGCACGGATACCGGTGCTACTGAGGCAAAGAAGGCGTAGGCCATCAGCAGGTAGATCCAGAAATCATAAGAGAGGGCTAAGGGAAGCTGCATGCCGAGGTACACGAAATAGTACATGATCGCCACTCCAGCAATAGTGAGTAGGGAAAATCCAACTTTCGTGCCGCCAAAAAAGCGGTTTAACTGCCCAAACACTATAGCCAAAACGATGAATAAGGCGGATGCGGAAGCCACGCCGGGGTTATTGACGAAGGTTTTAGCGATGATGTCAGCGAAGACGGCGATGACCAAAATGAGCGTAGAGAAGGAAAAGAGGATGAAAAGTCTTTTGCCTTTTAGGCCAATGTTTTTTTCGATGATCACGCCGATAGACTTGCCTTGATGTTTTAAGGATGCGGCGATACTTCCCAGGTCATGAACGGCACCGAAGAAAATTCCACCGATGAGAATCCAAAGCACAGCAGGGATCCAGCCGAAAGTGACTGCGATGATGGGGCCTACTATAGGTCCTGCGCCGGCGATGGATGCAAAATGGTGTCCGAGGACGACGCCCGGCTTACTGGGAACGTAATCTACGCCGTCTTGGTAGGTGTGAGAGGGCGCAGGTTCGCGATCGTGCAGGTTGAATTTAGCGAAAACATATTTTCCGTAGATACGGTAAGCGAAAAATAAAAGCACTGCTGCTGCGAGTAACAGATAGATAAGTTGCATGGTATACAGGGTTTAATGTTAACATCTAAACGACAAAATGAACCTGAAGTGTTTGTAGCTTAAGGTGTAAATGCGCTAAATAGCTGTCGATGTATGTGCATAACTTATTTGAGCTAGATGCGTGTAAAGCACAGTAAGATAGTCTTTTCATTTTATTTAATGGAGAAAGCGGCTAAATTTGCATTTCCTGAATATGTTTTCTTCACCAAAAAAGTTAATATGGCTTGGTTTAAACGTACAGACAAAGGTATCAAGACCTCTACAGAGGAGAAAAAGGACACCCCAGACGGGCTTTGGTTTAAGACCCCAAAGGGAAATATTATCCATACGCGTGAATTAAAAAATAATGCGTATGTGTGTCCTGATGATGATTACCACGTCAAAATTGGCTCTAAGGAATACTTTGCGATTCTATTTGACCATAATAAATTTGAAGAATTAGATGCGGACATGCGTTCTGCGGACCACTTCACTTCGTGGACACGAAGCCTTATACAGCTCGAATCGAAAGTTCGATCAAGAAGGCGGAACTTAACGACGCTGTACGAGCTGCGGTGGGAAAATGCGACGGACATGACTTGGTAGTCGCATGTATGGATTTTAATTTCATCGGAGGGTCTATGGGCTCTGTGGTGGGGGAAAAAATCGCACGCGCCATCGATTACTCCCTAGCGCATAAGGTGCCTTTTATGATGATTTCTAAGTCTGGTGGAGCGCGTATGATGGAAGCTGGATTTAGCTTAATGCAGATGGCGAAAACATCCGCGAAGCTTGCGCGATTAGATGAGGCAGGTATTCCTTATATTTCTTTGCTGACAGATCCTACCACAGGTGGGGTGACGGCCTCTTATGCCATGCTGGGCGATTTTAATATCGCAGAACCTGGCGCATTAATTGGTTTCGCAGGCCCACGTGTTATCCGTGAAACGATCGGAAAAGATCTGCCGAAAGGCTTCCAAAGTTCTGAATTTGTGCTCGAGCATGGGTTTTTGGATTTCATAATCGATAGACGGCAGTTGAAAAGCAGAATAAGCACACTTCTTCAGCTTCTGAAGAACTAAGTGTCTTTTAGACCTGTTTTGAATTAGGAATAGAGAAGAATTCTTCAGCAAAAAGCCTGTATTTTCTTCTTTTATATAATATATTTGTAGGGAATAGCATATCGCGTACCGTAAATTAATGTAAATCATAGTTAAATGGGTTCTGTAATTATTACATCGATTGTAGCATTTACCTTTATTATCTTGCTACTCGTGTTTATCTTATTGTTCGCCCAGTCTAAGCTTGTGAATTCTGGTGATGTGAAGATTATCATCAATGGGGATGAGAAAAATCCTATTGTAGCTTCTGCCGGAACGACCTTGCTGAACACCTTGTCGAATAAGAAGATATTCCTTCCTTCCGCCTGTGGAGGCGGTGGAACTTGTGCCATGTGTAAGTGCGTGATCGAAGACGGAGGTGGTGAGGTACTGCCGACGGAAGAAGGTCACCTATCGCGTGCTGAAAAACAAGAAAAAGTACGTCTATCTTGCCAAGTGAAAGTGAAGCAAGACATGCGTATTCGCATTCCCGAAGAGATTTTCGGTATCAAGAAGTGGGAATGTGAGGTTGTTTCGAACTACAACGTTTCTACTTTCATCAAAGAATTTAAAGTGAAACTACCTGAAGGCGAGACGTTAGACTTCGAGCCGGGTGGATATATTCAGGTGGATGTACCGCCAGTGACGGTTAATTTTAAAGACATCGATATCACACCACACCCTGAATTAGGGCACAAGCCTGATGTGTACAAGTCGGAGTGGGATAAGTTCGGTATGTGGGATCTGGTCATGAAAAATGACGAAGAAATCTTCCGCGCTTACTCTATGGCGAACCACCCAGCAGAAGGTAATATCGTTATGCTGACCATTCGTATCGCTACCCCACCATGGGACAGAGCGAATAACAAATGGATGGATGTGAATCCTGGTATCTGTTCTTCCTATGTTTTCGCTCAGAAAGCTGGTGATAAGGTTACCATTTCAGGGCCTTATGGGGAGTTCCACATTAACCCTACCCAGCGAGAGATGATCTACATCGGTGGGGGTGCAGGTATGGCTCCTTTACGTTCGCATATCTTCCATCTCTTCCATACGGAGAAGTCAGATAGAAAGGTATCTTACTGGTATGGTGGACGTTCGAAAAAAGAACTTTTCTACGTGCCTCATTTCAGAGATATCGAAAAAGATTTCCCTAATTTCTCTTTCCACATTGGTTTATCTGAGCCATTCCCTGAGGATAACTGGAAACTAAAAAAATCGCTGGATGATAAAGAAGGTGATGGTTATGTAGGATTCATCCACCAAGTGCTGTACGATAATTATCTAAAAGATCATCCTGATCCGGACGAAATAGAATTTTATCTCTGTGGTCCTCCGTTGATGAACTCAGCAGTATTAAAAATGCTAGAAGATCTAGGGATTCCAGACGAGAATATCCGTTTTGATGACTTCGGAGGTTAATATCGACCACCTCTATACAAAGGAAACCCCGCGGAGCGGGGTTTTCTGCTTTTTAAGCCAAAAAAAATCCGTATTTTTGATGTAATTTAAATCCTTTTACTCTTGGAAAATTTTTTCTACCCTATCTCCGAAGAACTTACACAACTCAATTATCACCCTCGGTCATTCTATGCGCATATTTATGCGCATACTGGGTTTTTTCCGGATTTATCACATATCGATGTGGTGCTTATCGGGCTAACCGAAGCACGTGGTGCCCAGCATAACCAAAGTATGGAGCGTGGCACTTTCGAAATTCGCGAGAAGCTCTACCGCTTAATGAAGCACGATACCCGCATTAAGGTAGCGGACCTCGGGGACCTTATTCCTGGAGATACCCTAGAAGAAACCTATGCGCGGATAGCCGAAGTGGGACAGCGGTGTCTGGAAAAACAGCTTCTGCCCGTTTTTTTTGGCGGTAGCCATGATCTAGATATCGGACAATACAGAGCATATGAGGGCATGAATAAAATGGTATCGCTACTGACTGTGGATGCCAAAGTGGATATGGAAGAGATTACGGGCGAGCCTTGTGCTGGGCATACGCAACAGATTGTTTTGCATGAGCCCAACTTTCTGTTTTCCTCAGCGCATATTGCCTATCAGCGCTATTTAAATGATCCTGACCTGCTGATGGCAATAGAGAAATTAAATTTTGATCTCATGCGTCTGGGGGAGTTACGCGCAGACATAAGTGAGGTGGAGCCGCTACTGCGGCAAACGGATCTGGTTTCCTTCGATCTCTGTGCTATTCAGGCCGCAGATGCCCCTGGAGTTTACGATGCACAAGCTTTTGGCCTTACGGCCACAGAGGCCTGTCAACTAGCCCGATTCGCGGGGAGTAGCGAAAAGTTAAGCTCTTTCGGGCTTTATGGATACCAGCCCTATTATGATGATGCTCATAACCGTACCGCGCAGGTGGCTGCGGTCATGCTCTGGTATTTTATCGATGGTTTCTACGAGCGGGAGCATAACCTGTCCTTTGATTCTGTGGATTACATGAAATACACGGTATCCCTCGATACGAAAGGGGGGGTGCTGACCTTTATAAAAGCAAGCGTACCAACAAATGGTGGATGGAAATTCCGCCGGCGCAGTTAGACGGGTTTTTTCCCTTACGGCACAAGCGAGCGAGTATGATCCCCTGTACGCGCGAGGATTATGCACTCGCACTTTCTGGAGAGATTCCCGATCGCTGGATTCAAGCACAATTGAAAAATGGTTAAAACGTATACCAAGAGCCAGTTAGCCCTCCGAAATGGTCAGGATAGGCCCGAGATTTGGGTCGCCTACGCAGGTAAAATTTACGACGTGTCCAGTTCGCGGCTTTGGAAAAATGGCAAGCATTATGAGCACTGGGCTGGTCAGGACCTGACGGAGGAGCTGGCGCAAGCTCCTCATACGGAGCAGGTTTTTTTAAAATTTGAAGTCATAGGAACGCTAAAAATATGATCGTATTAGCAGACAGCGGTGCCAGTAAAACAGACTGGAGAGTCATCGATAAGGGGAAAATTACGCAGTTTCGTAGCCCGGGTTTTAACCCTAACTATCAGCATGATGCGGAAATTCGTGAGGCCCTCAATCAAGAGTTTCTTAAGGACTTAGGAACGCAAGCGGAAAAGGTGTTCTTTTACGGTGCAGGCTGTACGCTGCCAGAAAATAAAAAGCGTGTAGCAGAGCGACTGCGGGAAGTTTTCCCCAGCGCTATACTGGACGTGCAGCATGACATGATGGCCGCGGCACGAGCCACGCTCGGGCGAAAGGCAGGAATCTCCTGTATCCTAGGCACCGGAAGTAATAGCTGTGATTATAATGGTGCTGAGATCATCGCCAAACGTCCCGCCCCAGGCTTTATCTTAGGCGATGAAGGCAGTGGTTCTGCTATCGGTAAGCAGTTTATCCTAGATTTTATTCATGATGAAATGCCACTACATATCCGGGAAAAGCTTCTGAAGAAGCAAGCATTGGACTACCCGACCATCATCCAACAGGTATACCAGGCTCCTTTTCCAGGAAAATATTTGGCTAGCTTCTGTGAATTTATAACGGAAAATAAATCAGATCCCTACTGTTTTTTATTAATTGAACAGGCTTTCGTAAAATTCTTTGAGAAGCATGTGCTGAAATACGAGAATTATACCGAGAAAACTGTTAGCTTTGTAGGGTCGATTGCTTTTTATAATAGTGATATCCTGCGTCGTGTGGCCACGCGTTTTCAAATGCCGGTCGCTACGATTCTGGAAAGCCTATTGCTGGTCTCACCCTCTATCATTCTGCCGATGAAAACGACTGAAAGCCCCTCATTATACGATAACCTCGAACTTATGGAGGTCGGAGATTTACTCCGCCACATGAACGAGGAAGACCATAAGGTACCCGAAGCGGTGGCTAAGGTGCTTCCGAATGTAGAACAGTTTATTCACGCACTCGTCCCCCGTATGCAGGCAGGAGGGCGCCTCTTTTACATAGGAGCGGGCACTAGTGGCAGGCTGGGCATCTTAGATGCCTCCGAATGCCCGCCTACTTATGGGGTACCGGATGATGTGGTTATCGGTCTCATCGCGGGAGGCGATCAGGCCATTCGAAAGGCAGTAGAAAATGCTGAGGATGATGAAGAGCAGGGCTGGATCGATATACAGCAGCATGGTTTTCATCCTCAGGACAGCGTTATCGGCATCGCCGCTTCAGGCACTACGCCCTATGTGATCGGGGCTATCCGTATGGCGCGCGAAAAAGGGCTTTTAACGGCCTGTATTACCTGTAACGCCGATACACCTTTAGCCGCAGTCTCCGAGCATCCCATCGCTGCTATCGTGGGTCCCGAGTTTGTTACTGGAAGTACGCGCATGAAGGCGGGTACCGCCCAAAAGCTTTTGCTTAACATGATTTCCACAAGTGTCATGATCAAGCTGGGAAGGGTAAAAGGAAATAAAATGGTCGATATGCAGCTCTCAAATGAAAAGCTCGTGCTCCGTGGGACCCGAATGATTATGGAATCTACAGGCCTAGCTGAAGCAGAGGCCAAGGAACTTCTCCTAACCAAAGGCTCTGTTCGGGCAGCCGTGGAAGACTTCTATAAGCCTAAGCCATAACCCGCTGATACACTTTTATTTATTTCATCGAAATAACAAATTATTTATCGTATATTTGCAGCCCCGTAGCGCGATGCTCGGGGTTTATTCATTTACAGCAGGGATGTTGCAATACGCATGAAAAATAACAAGAACAACAAAAGTAATGCGCCTAAGGGCGTTTCCAACAAGTCTGGTGCTGCGTCTAAGCCTTTTAAGCCGCGTGCGACAAGTTCCAAGCGGTTCCGCAAAAGGAAAAGAGGCTCCGTACACAGCCAAGTCCACTCAAGAAGGAGATTTTGCAGCGAGGGTGAAGCGGATGTTGGCCACGGGCCAAATCGAAGAAACGGATGTCGCCAAAGCAGTGCAGCAGTATAAAAAATCTGAGGCGCGCGATCAGGAGCGTTATGGAAAGGGCCCTAAGGGAGTTACAGCGAAGGGGGAGCGCTCAGGAAAGCCTGGCTTTAAAGCGGAAAAGGCTACCGAGAAGGAAGCAGCACCGCGGACCTATGTCGGTAGAGACAAGCAGGAGCGCCCGGTTTTTGGCGAAGCCAAAGAAGGAAAAGGCAAAAGAAAGCCTTTTAAGGAGACGAAAGGGAGAGGTAGCGTGACAGAAGAGCAGGAGCGCCTTCCTATGACTTCTCGCGTATCGAAGAGAAGCGTAATAAGACACCGAAGACCTCACTGCGTCTCAATAAATTTATCGCTAACGCGGGGATTTGTTCCAGAAGGGAGGCGGATACGCTGATCGCTGAAGGGGAAGTGAAGGTGAATGGAGAAGTGGTGACGGCCTTAGGCGCGCAGGTGTCGCCTACGGATGTCGTGACCTATAAAGGAAAGCGTATCTATCCGGAGAAGCCTGTCTATGTGCTGTTAAACAAGCCGAAAGACTTTATCACCACCACCGATGACCCATTAGAGCGCAAAACGGTGATGAATCTGGTGAAAAGCGCTGGTAAGGAACGTCTGTTTCCTGTGGGGCGTTTAGACCGTAACACGACGGGCTTACTGCTATTTACAAATGATGGCGAGTTGGCGGCCAAGCTGTCGCATCCAAGTAATAAAATCAAAAAGATCTATCAGGTTACGCTGGATAAGCCGCTTACACGTGGGGATGAGGAGACGATTTTAGCGGGCTTTGAGCTGGAAGATGGCGCTGTACAGGTGGATGACATGCAGGTGCTTTCAAAGGATCGCCGCATTTTAGGTCTGGAGATTCATATCGGTAGAAATCGTATCGTACGCCGTATTTTTGCCCATTTCGGGTATGAGGTAACTGCGCTCGATCGTGTGATGTATGCTGGGCTCACGAAAAAAGACATCAAAAGAGGGGATTATCGGTTCTTAACTGAGAAAGAGGTGGTCAACTTAAAGTATTTCAAGTAAGCCGCTTCAGCTGCTTTTTGACAGTTTAGTAGCTGATGCTGAACAATCCTTAGGGGCTGTGCTTTTCTTTTAGAGAAAGTGCAGCCTTTTTTTTGTGTGTGCTAGCGAAAAAAGAGGGATATTTAGAGAGAAAAAAGGAAGAAGATGCGGTGAAGTCCAAACAACTTAGACCGATTTTAAATTAATAAGATAAATAGTATGCATGCCTACTATTTTGTATTTTGCATTTCAATACGGGTAAGCGGTTCGTGTGATATGAAACGAGAAAAAACAGAAAGCAAAGCGGTTCGGGTGGCTTTAAGTGCTGCGGAGATGGGGGTCTTGGATTCCAGCGGGCAAGGGGTTTTTGGCTGCAGTCCCGTGTGGGCTTTCCTTGGTAGCGCTGGGCAGAAAAAGAAAAAGCCCTCAGAGAGGGCTTTTCGTGGTGATGAGTGGACTCGAACCACCGACTCACGGATTTTCAGTCCGATGCTCTACCAACTGAGCTACATCACCGTTTGACCGTTATTGTGATGCAAAGGTAGGCATAAGATCGATACTTGCAAATACTCTGAACAAAAAAATTATCAAAAAAAACGTCAATAAACAATAAATCAAACAGTATGAGTGTGTTACCTCAAATCGCTTTTTTGGTCATTTTTGCCATCGCAGGGGTGATTCTATATAAGAGGATCTCTTTCTTACGTAGAAACATCTTTTTAGGCAAACGCGAGCAGCGGAATGACCAACCGGAAGAACGCTGGAAGACCATGTTGCTGGTGGCTTTAGGCCAAAAGAAGATGTTTAAGCGCTTTATTCCCGCGTTTCTTCACTTGTTAATCTATGTCGCCTTCATTATCATCAACTTGGAGGTGCTGGAATTTATCATCGACGGCCTTTCGGGAGCGCACCGGATCTTTGCGCCAGCGCTAGGGGGGCTGTACACGGTAGCCATGAATATCTTCGAATTCCTCGCGATCGCCGTGCTCGTTTCATGTGTGGCCTTTCTGATTCGAAGAAATGTGATGCACATCAAGCGTTTCCGTATGGGGGAGCTGAAAGGCTGGCCGGCGCTGGATGCCAATTTGATTCTGATCATCGAGGTGATCTTAATGTTCGCCATTCTTACCATGAATGCCACGGATCAGATTTTAGCAGAGCGCGGAGTAGAAAAATACGTGCTGCTGGATGGGCTGTTTTTTAGTGGCTTGATTCAGCCGCTCTTCGTGGGGATGTCTGAGACGTGCGTCCAAGGCATCATCAGGGGACTAGGGCGTGGTGGTTCCACATCGTCGGTATCTCGGTTGCATCTATGTGACGTACTCGAAACAC
>NZ_AJYA01000012.1 GCF_000265075.1 Nitritalea halalkaliphila LW7
CCAAGTTTGGTTTGGTCTGTCCTTCAAATTGTGCTCCRCWTTTACGGAAACGACTGCGGTTAAACCTTCTCGAAAGTCATCTCCTGAAACTTCAATTTTCAGTTTATCGAGCATGCCAGATTTATCGGCATAACTTTTTAATGTCCGAGTGAGTGCGCGGCGGAAGCCCGATACGTGTGTTCCTCCTTCGTACGTATTGATGGTGTTTACGTAGGAGACCACATTTTCCGTGTAGGAATTATTATAAGACATGGCCACCTGAACAGGCACTCCATTTCGTTCAGACTCGATGTAGATCGGTTCTGCGATAATTTTTTCACGCGTAGCATCGAGGTATTGTACAAACTCTACTAAACCGCCTTCTGAAAAAAATTCATCTTTTCTCGGCTGACCGTCTTCGTCGATTTCACGTAAATCCGTCAGCGTAATGCGAATACCTGCATTGAGAAAAGCCATTTCGCGCAGCCTATTGGCTATCGTTTCATACTTATATTCCGTGACAGTGAAAATACTGGCATCTGGAACAAAATGAATGATAGTTCCTCGCTTATCTGTCGTACCGATTTCACGCACCTCGTGCTGGGGAACGCCTATCGCATAGCTTTGCTCGTAGATCTTTCCGCCTCTATGGATTTCGGCACGTAAATGGGTCGAAAGCGCATTTACGCAGGATACCCCTACGCCGTGTAGTCCGCCTGAAACTTTATAGGTATCCTTATCAAACTTACCTCCGGCGTGAAGAACCGTCATCACGACCTCTAAGGCAGATTTTTTTTCTTTCGGGTGATAATCTGTAGGAATTCCCCTTCCATTATCTTCTACTGTAACAGAATTATCTTCATTTACGGTAACGTGTATGGTATCACAGTGCCCCGCAAGTGCCTCATCTACAGAGTTATCGACTACTTCCCAAATCAGGTGATGTAAGCCTTTTATTCCAATGTCACCGATGTACATCGCAGGCCTTTTTCGAACAGCTTCTAATCCTTCTAATACTGTAATATTCCCTGCAGAATAATCTTTATTATTCTCCTTAATTTCTTCGCTCATAATCTCTGTTTAATCGGGCAATTAACGCGTTGAGAGTGTTTTAAAAAGGTTGTATTCAAAGTGTAATATTACGCAAATTTACTGAATAAACCGCTGAAAAGCCGCAATATTTAAGGGGAAGTCCAAAAGACAGCAGCCTCTTCGCTGGAAGCGAAAACGTAAAATTCTATCCAATTGGTAGGGTGCATATAATTTACATTTTTAAGCTGTTGGTACCAATTGGAATCGATTTCGGAATGGTATGTTTAATTTTTAAAACTTTAAGTTAAACAAAATGGAGGCCTTTTGGCTTTATGGATGTATACACCAAAATTTATTTTACAAATCAACACTCATCTAAAATCAATCAACAATGAACACAGTGCTCACAGCCGAAATGGTCGGACTCGACCGGATCATCAACACTGATCCAATCGCCATTACATTCTTCATTGGATACATGGCAATGTTTGCTTCAGCAGTATTCTTCTTTGTAGAAAGAAGTTCTGTGGAAGGGAAATGGAAAATGTCCTTACTCGTATCAGGTTTGATCACGGGTATCGCAGCGGTCCATTACTATTACATGCGGGACTTTTACCTACAAACCGGCGAAAGTCCTACAGCTTTCCGTTATGTGGACTGGACGCTAACCGTTCCTTTGATGTGCGTGGAGTTCTACCTATTAACCAAGCCTTTCGGAGCTAAAGGTGGAACACTATTTAAGTTGATTATCGCTTCTTTAGTGATGCTAGTGACTGGGTACATCGGTGAGACTTCGGGGATCGATAACAACGTGATGTGGGGTATATTCTCTACCATTGGTTATCTCTACATCGTGTATGAAGTATTCGCAGGTGATGTAGCTAAATTAGCAAAACAGTCAGACTCTCCTGCCCTAGGCAGAGCGATGTTCTTATTGAAAATCTTTATCACATTAGGCTGGTCTATCTATCCAATCGGATACATGGTACTTCCTGGCAACTTGCTATCAGGTGCCTTTGAGGTGAGCAGCATCGACCTCTTCTACAACTTAGCGGATGCGATTAACAAAATCGGTTTTGGTCTCGTGATCTA
Source organism: Nitritalea halalkaliphila LW7 (assembly GCF_000265075.1). Lineage (GTDB taxonomy): Bacteria > Bacteroidota > Bacteroidia > Cytophagales > Cyclobacteriaceae > Nitritalea > Nitritalea halalkaliphila. The sequence goes on from NZ_AJYA01000012.1 coordinate 2,104, forward strand.
CTACGTGGCGGTAACTGAAACTGCTAGAGCGAAGAAAAATGTAGCTGCAACGGTTTAATTAATTTCTAAAGGTATTCTCCACTAGGGGAATACCTTTTTTCTACCCTAGCAATTGTAACTATGAAATACGACATCGTCATCTGTGGGTTTGGTTGTGCGGGTATGAGCTTTCTTTTTTATGCCCTTCAATCCACAAGGCTAAATCATCTAAATATACTGGTTATCGACCCCCAAAAAACGAGGGAAAATGACCGCACCTGGTGCTACTGGGCCGAAGAACCCCTCGAAATTCACCCCAAAAACACGCCTTTAATCTCTTGGAATACGTTTAAGGTTTCCCATCCCGAACATGGGCAGGTGACACGTACGCTTCAGGATTTCAACTATTACCATATCAAAGGTAGCGATTTCTATGACGCTATCTTTGAGCAGGTCACACAGTTTCCTAATGTGCATTTCCTGTACGAAAAAGTAGAAAACTGGGCGCCACTGCCCCAAAATAGCGTTTGTGTACAGACAGAAAATCAGCGTATAGAGGCCCGTAAGATCATTTGGTCTATTCCCGAGAAGCCTAAGCAGCCCACCCTCAAGCAGGTATTTGTGGGGTGGAAAGTGACCTTTGACCGGCAGGTCGTCAACCCAGAAGCCGTTACCTTTATGGCTTTCGACAAGCAAGACGCCCACATGTTAGGTTTTTACTATGTGCTGCCGTACAGCTCCGATACTGCGTTAATCGAGTACACCATTTATGCGAAAACACCACCTGAGAAAGCCTTTTTCCATCAAAAACTGAAGGAATATCTCGACAGCACCTACCCAGATGAGCCCTATACGCTGGAATTCGAGGAGCAAGGCGCCATTCCGATGAGCACGCTAGCGCCTGCCCGAAGCGAGAGCCATCCACAGGTCATCTACACGGGTACTGCGGGTGCATGTACGAAGCTTCCACTGGATTTACCTTTATGAATGTACAGCGTTTCAGCCAGCAAGTGGTCTTTGCGTTACATCAAGATTTCGACCGCCCAGTACGCCTGCGTAAAATCGCCCGCTTTGGCTTTTACGATAATATTCTGCTGAATGCCGCCGTGAAAGGCATCGCCCCCCTGGATGAGCTACTCCATGAAATGTTCGATAAAAACGATGGGGATAGCATTTTACGCTTTCTGGACGAGCAGAGCCACCTCGGAGAGGAAGTGAAACTCTTAGCCTCTCTAACCTTTAAGCCCTACATCCAATCCCTGCTCGCCTATGCACGCTATTAGCCCGAGCTTACGCTGGATCGCTACCGGAATATTTCTGCTTTTTGGGGCCTTCAGTGCACCGAATGGAAATTTTCAGTTGCTTGTTTTCGCACTGGTGATGGTGACAGTGGGCATCCCCCATGGGGCGGTGGACCATCTTTTGGCGTCCAGCACCACAGCCTCTCCATGGAAATTTTATCTGCGCTATTTGGGCATTATGGCCGCATACACCCTGCTTTGGGTGCTGGCTCCCCTCCTGGCGCTGTTTCTTTTTCTGTTCGTGTCGGCCTATCATTTTGGACAGATGCATCTGGAGACGCAGGCGCAGGGCCTGGTTCAAAAAATCACGTATAGCAGCATCGGCTTTGGCTTTTTAGGATTAATCGTTTTCGGGGATTGGCAAGCGTCCGCCGCCCTATTGTCCAGTTTTTTTACCCTACCGGATCTCTTTCCGTATCGAAATTGGATCGGGGTGGGCAGTATGCTACTTCTGATTCCCCTCTACGCACACTATCCTAAAAATCCCAGGATTTGGTTGGCTATAAGCGCACTTGCCATCAGTCTGTGGGTACTCCCCCTCTACCTAAGTTTTGCGCTATATTTTGGATTTTGGCATAGCCTACCCTCTTTAAAAATAGAATACATCGGCCTAAAGGCCAAAGGAAATGTAGGCGATTACACCAATTTTATCCGAAATCTACTGCCTTTTAGCCTGCTTAGCCTGCTAGGCATCGGTATCTTGCTTGTGGCCGGCATGCGGTACCTAGAGCCGAATCAGCTCATGCTCCTTTTCTTTATTTTGGTTTCCCTCATCACTGCACCCCATGTACTCGTGATGGACACCTATATCGAAAAAGAATTTAAAGCTAAAAGAGGCCGGTTCGTAGCATGACGAGGTTGCAGTAGTTTCTGGCTTCTATGTTCTCTTTTTCCAGCTCCGCCGCGAACTCTTTATTTTCCGCTCCTGGATTAAAAATCACACGCTTGGGCTTTAATGAGCGAATGTAGTCGTAGTAGGGCTCCTGGTTTTTAGCCGACATGTAGAGCGTTACGGTGTGTACATCCGGAATTTCGGGAAACTCACGGATATCTAAAATTTCTTCTCCGAAAACCTCCCCTGGTTTTATCCCTACCGGGACAAAAGGGATTTCTTTTTCTTTTAACAGTTCCGCTGCCATATACGAGTAGCGGATGGGATTGGGCGATGCGCCTAGAATTACGGTTTTTTTCATACAGTTACGGGTGTGCGGATAGGCTTTTTCGGTTCTGGTTCTGGTCCCGCTCCGACTTATGCTCTGGAGCCGAACGCACGATCCCGCTCAAAGGTATCCATGTGCCGATGTTTTTTACTTTCATAAATGTCAGAAATCGTAATTAAGATTCCTGTTTCCTCTACTGCGCCAAACTCATCATTTAGGGCAGTACCGAATGTTTTCATACTCGGCGAAAGATTCATGTAGGTATTAATCAAAGGAGGAATGTTTTCGCCTAAAGCACGAACACGCGCATTTAATAGTTTATATCCCTCCTTATATTCCTTCCCTTCAAAGAGCGCACCAAAAGCGCTCACATCCTGATGATAATCTAATGCTAAATCAGGAAGTGGGCGTACAAGCTCCTCTTTATCAGGGAAATAGTGCTGCATAAAATACAAAAGTAAATCGCGTGCTTCCTGGTTGTAATGCGGGTACATGGTCACTTTTCCAAACAAATACTTGACTTCGGGATGCAGCATAACCACTGCACCCAGACCGTCCCACAAGTTGTCCAGTGAAAAAAGCCCTTTACGATTATCTTTTGAAGGCTGGTATTTCGGCTGTACAAAAGAACGGCCGAGTTCGATGGTGTAAGGGATGTATTCTTGGACAAACTTATCCGAAAAAGAAAATAAATGTGTGGTAGAAAGATTTAAGACACCGTTTACTTCTGTAGCATGCTTGCAGTAAATCAAGCGATAGCCCGCCACGATTTCTTCGTCGATCGGGTTCCAGGTGATCAGCTGCTGGTAGCAGTCTTCACAGGTATCGTTTTCATCTAAATCCAAGGCGAGGCCCGTCCCCCCCCCTGCTCCACGAAAGGTGAGCTCACGTAAACGCCCTATCTCACGCACCGTTTCGGGTGCATTATGATGATCGACGAGATAAATGTGGTTATTGCCATTATTGGTGTAGCGCAGAAAACGCTCCGGACTTAATTCTTTTTTTAAAATAGCTCGATCAATAGGCGCTATAATCTCTTGCATAACTATTTTTTTAAACCATTTCGTAAACGACTCGCTTCACTTCTGCTGCCCACTCCAATTCCGTCTTCTGCTTATCGAAGTGATTGTAAGCGATCGGTTTACCGATATGTATGGTAACGGTCTTTCCTCTTTGTGAAAACAGCTCATCAGCCAAATAAAACATTTCGATATTTGCCTGAATGCCAATTAACTTTCTAATTTTTGCTAAATTATAAAAAAAAGAAGAGTTTTTACCTGCTATGTAAACGGGAACCACATCTTTTTTATAGCGTCTAGCATAACTGATAAAGCTTTTCTTCCATTCTAGGTCTTGGATACCTCCTTTTTGCTTACGTGAAACCAATCCTGCAGGAAAAATGAGCACTGCATGCGGACCGGCATAGGTGTCACTGATCAGCTTGCTTACAGCCCTGCTATTCGCTCCATGCTTATTGACAGGAATAAATAGCGGCTCGAAGTTCTTGATATGCGTTAAAATATCATTCACCAAAAAACGAATATCAGTGCGATACTTGCCCAGCGCATGCATAAAGGCGATCCCATCCATACCTCCCAGTGGGTGATTGGCGGCGAAAATTACAGGGCGATCAAGCGGTATATTTTCTGCTCCTTCTAATTTTACGGTAACGCCAAACTCCTCTATCAAGGCATCTGTAAATGCTAGGCCATGCAAATGGCCTGTTTTCGCCATGACCGCATTGATTTCGTCTTCATGCACGATATGTTTGATATAGGAGAGAACAAATCTCGGCAACCAACGATGCAGGGAAGGATTTTTTTCCTTTAAGACCTGCTCGATATCGATAAATTTCTTTTGCATGCGTGATGGTACCCTAGTGTTAAAGGAAAGGGCATGTAAGCTATTGATTTACAAGATGCTACTAAAAAGAAGTGCAGACTTTTTCGATTTTCTACTACTTAATTAAATTCAAACATACGAAATTAAATGCAAAATTCCTGTTCTTTTTGCGGCGGGCAGCCGCTTATCCCCATCTTTAGGAAACTGAAAGCTTAGAACAAAGTACCCGCGGGGAACGTTGGTAAAAGTAAAAAGGGCATGAAAACTTTAGCCATAACAGGACCTACTTCAGGTATCGGAAAAGAAACCGTGCGGGCACTTCTCCCCCACTTCCAGCGCATCCTACTTTTAGCGCGTGATGAAAAGAAAGCACAGCAGCTTATCGGCAGTTTTACGCTGGCGGAGCAGGAGAAATTGGGTTTTGTCGCTTGCGACCTCATGCGTATGGACAGTGTGCTGGCAGCGGCGGATACGCTGGCTCAGGAAATTCCCCATTTGGATGTACTTATAAATAATGCAGGCGGGATATTCGACGAAAAAACGATTACAGTAGATGGTTTCGAGCAGTCGCTGAGTGTGAACCACTTGGGACACATGCTGCTGACGCTCAAGCTCCTTCCTTTGCTGCTCCGCAGCCAACTGAAAAAAGTGATTCAAGTGGCTTCAGAAGCACATAAGGGGGCCTCACCCCGCTGGGATGACCTTAGCTACTCCAAACGAAATTACAAAGGCTTTCAGGCCTATGCCAACGTCAAGCTCTATAATATTCTGTTAGCCAAATCACTCGTGGACCAGTACGGAGCGCAGGGGCTGCAGGCCTTCTCGCTGCATCCGGGGGTGGTGAAAACGAATTTTGCGGCGGAAACAAAAGGAATTTTTAAGTTCTTTTGGAAACTGGCGGGACCTTTTATGATTACGGCCGAACAAGGGGCAAAAACCACGGTGAAACTCGCAAAGGAAAAAATTCCACCTGCCTATAATGGTGCCTATTTTAAAAAAAGAGCGCGCGGCCTCTTGTTCTTCCCTGGCGAATAGTGAAAAAGCAAGACAGCGGCTGTGGGAGGCCAGCATGGAGCTGCTAGGGCCTTGGTTGAGCAAGTAGGCTAAAGGGGGCGCTGACGGGGTCGATTGCGTATGCCCGTAAAAAGCGCTTTCTTTGTACTGAATTACGCCTTTATGAAGCACGACATACAACTGCTCCACCCGGAAAATTGGGATGCTTATGCCTGATCGACTGCGGTGGATTCGAAAAATTAGAACGGTTCGGGGATCGCGTCATGCGCCGGCCGGAGCCCCAAGCCATCTGGGATAAAAGCCTATCCGAAGCCGAATGGAACCGGCTAGCTGTTGCTTCCTTTCGAAAGGAAAAACATAATCCGGAGAAGGGGCAGTGGGAATTTAAGCAGAAGCTCGCCCACAACTGGCAGATTCCCTATCAGAACAAGGAGGGGCTCAAGCTGGTGCTGAACCTGGCCACGACCTCTTTCAAGCATATCGGACTTTTTCCAGAGCAGGCGGTCAACTGGGACTACATTTACCGGCAGGTGAAGGCTATGCCCGTTGAAAATCCGCGGGTCTTGAATTTGTTTGCCTACACGGGAGCGGCGAGCCTGGCGGCCAAAGCAGCCGGCGCAGAGGTGACGCACTTAGATGCAGTAAAGCAAGTGGTGACCTGGAGCCGGCACAATATGGAGTCAAGTGGCCTCCAGGACATTCGCTGGATCGTGGACGATGCCATGAAGTTTATCAAGCGAGAGCAGCGCAGAGGCAATACCTATCATGGGATTATTTTGGATCCGCCAGCTTATGGGCGTGGTCCAGACGGGGAAAAATGGGTGCTCGAGGAGCAGGTGAATGAACTGCTGAAGACCGCGATCAGCTTGCTCGAACCGGAGCATCATTTTTTTCTGCTTAACATGTATTCGCTGAGTTTCAGTGCGCTTATCGCTGCTAACTTAGTCCAACAAATCAAGCCAGATCAGGGGGATTTCAACTATGGCGAGCTCTTTCTTCAGGATGAGTTCAAAAAGAAGCTCCCTTTAGGCATATTCTATCGCTTTCACACGAAAACATCCTAAAAAACCATGCAGCATCGCCAGCTATTCCTATCGTATATGGCCCAGACTACTGACTTTCCACTGCTGATCGACATCGAACGCGCAGAGGGCGTGTATCTGTATGGGCCGGATGGAAAGCGCTATCTGGATTTGATTTCGGGTATCGGGGTATCGAATGTGGGGCATCGCCACCCGAAAGTGTTAGCGGCCATTCAGGGGCAGCTGGATAAGTACCTGCACACCATGGTGTACGGAGAATATGTGCAAAGCCCCCAAACTTTACTGGCACAGGCGCTCGTGGAGACCCTGCCCGCTCCGCTCGATAATGTGTACCTGATGAATTCCGGGAGCGAGGCCGTGGAAGGAGCCTTAAAGCTCGCCAAGCGCTATACCAATCGCCGGGAGTTGATTTCCTGCGTAGATGCCTACCATGGTTCCTCACAGGGTGCCCTTTCGGTGGGCGGGAATGAGCGCTTTAAACGCGCCTATCGCCCACTTCTACCTGGTGTGCGCCATATCGTGTACGGGGCTTATTCGCATCTCGAGCGTATCACCACTGATACGGCAGCCGTTATCATCGAAACCGTGCAGGGTGAAGCGGGCGTGCGCGTCGCCTGCAGCCAGTATTTTCAGGCCCTTCGGCGCCGCTGTGATGAAACAGGAACCCTACTCATTTTAGACGAAATTCAAGCTGGATTCGGGCGGACTGGCAGTTTCTGGGCCTTCGAAGACTTCGGCATCGTGCCAGATATTCTTGTCTGCGCGAAAGGCATGGGGGGCGGCATGCCCATCGCGGCCTTTATCAGCTCTAAAGAGAAGATGAAGGTATTCGCTAACAATCCGATTTTAGGCCACATCACGACTTTCGGCGGACATCCCGTAAGTGCGGCAGCCTCCTTAGCGACCCTGAAGCTGATTCGAGAGGGCGGCTTAGTGGATGCGGTGCACCGCAAAGCGCGACGTTTTCACGAGCTGCTGAAGCACCCTCTTATCAAAGGCATCCGCAATAAAGGCCTGCTGATGGCCGTACAATTCGAGAGCTTTGCCATCCTGAAACCTATCATCGACCTGGCGATCGCTAAGGGCGTCATCACCGACTGGTTTCTTTTCTGTGACGATGCCATGCGGATCGCTCCCCCACTGACGATCAGTGAGGAAGAAATCGCTGAAGCTTGTTCCATCCTACTGGAAGCCATTAACGAAAGCCCCGCCGGACAGGCGCTGCGCTAAATGCAGCGAACCCCTTTTAAACCCCATAACCGCTCCTATGAAAAAGCTCCTTTGGATAGTTCCCCTCAGCCTTTTGGTCCTGATACTGATTGGCTTTTTTTGGCTGCGCCAAAGCCACCTACCGGCCTATTCGGGCACACTGCGCCTCAGCAGTTTACAGCCCCCGTAACGGTGCATTACGACACCTATGGCATTCCCCACTTGTATGCTGAAAATCTGCATGATGTTTATCAGGCTTTCGGCTGGGTCCATGCGCAGGATCGGCTTTTTCAACTGGAAATGATGCGACGTGTCGGAACGGGGTCATTAGCGGAGCTGCTAGGGGAGGATTTAGTGGAAATCGACCGCTTTTTTCATACCCTGGGGATTCCTGCCCATGCGCGAGAAAGTGCGGAGGCCTTCCGGAAAAATGCCCCCGCCCCTGTTCAAGATGCCGTCACCGCTTATATCGAAGGGGTGAATGCGTTTATTCGTGAGGGCAAGCTGCCACTAGAGTACCGGCTTCTCGGCCATACACCGCGGCCATACACGCTGGAGGATATGCATGGTATCATCGGCTATATGTCCTTTACCTTTGCGATGGCGATGAAAACAGACCCACTGGTTACCTATATCGCCGAGCGACTGGGGCCCGACTATCTGGCCGCTCTCCATGTGCATACAGGAGCTGAACATACCCGAATCCCAAACCACTCTAAAGGACGCTGGTTACAGAGCGCCGATCCACGTCTTCCTCAGGCGGCTTTGGCCGATTTACTCGACAAGCTACCCGTTCCGCTGCTTATGGGCAGTAATGCATGGGTGATTTCAGGGGAGCGCAGTGCATCGGGGCAGGTAGTGTTTGCGAATGACACGCATATCGGTTTTGCGCAGCCTGCTGTCTGGTATGAGGCGCATTTAGAGACTCCAGAACTACAGTTTTACGGGAATCATCTGGCTGGGGTACCTTTCGGTCTGGTGGGACACAGTCGGACGCATGCATTCGGGCTAACCATGTTCGAAAACGATGATCAGGACTTTTTCGTCGAGACGCTTCATCCAGAAAATCCGCTTGAAGTGCGTTACGGCGAGGCTTGGGAGCCGCTGCGTGTGCGGGAGGTGGCCCTGGCGGTCAAAGATGCCGACTCCGTCCATTTCCAGGTGTTGGAAAGCCGTCACGGACCCCTTATGCAAGAGGTGCTTCCTGAATTACAGGCAGTAACAGAGCAGCCCGTGAGCACCTGGTGGATATACACCAAGCAGGAGACGCGAGCCTTAGAGGCACTCTTTCGCATGAACCATGCCGAGAGCCCAGAGGATGTGGCCGCGGCCGCAGCGCTAATTCATGCCCCCGGGTTAAACATCATGTATGGAGATGCCGCTGGAAACATCGCTTGGTGGGCTGCTGCTCAACTTTACGAGCGTCCAGAGGGCGTCGATTCGAAAATTTTCCGTGATGGCAGTACCCCAGAGGAAGCAGCACATGAGTACCTGCCTTTTTCCTTAAATCCCCAAAGTATAAATCCGCCCTCCGGGTATGTCATTTCGGCGAATAATCAACCGGATACCTTGGCTAACGGCCTCCTCTACCCCGGCTACTACTACCCAGGAGACCGCTGGGCTCGGATCGCAGAGCTACTCGAGTCACAAGAGAAATGGACGCTATCCGGGATGAAGGCGATTCACCTGGATGTGAAAAACAAACAGTTTCCAGCCTATGCGGCGGGTCTCTTAGCCGCTGTGTCTACGGCAGATTTCAGTGCCCTCGCCCCAGCCCTTGAGGTCTTAGCCGCCTGGGATGGTGACCATGACCTGGACAGCAGTGCACCCCTTCTCTACTATACCTGGCTGTATTACACCTTGCAGGAAATGATGGAAGATGAGCTTGGCCCTGACTTCTTCGAGAGTTATCTGAAGACCTTTATGCATATCCGAAGTGTCGGGAAGTTGGTCCTCGATCCTACGCATCCTTGGTGGAATCGGGTGGATGAAGCAGGTACGCAGACCCATGAGGACATTATTCGGCGTGGGCTCGAAAAAGCTCAAAAAGTTCTTTTAGAGCGGTATGGGAAGGCGGAGACCTGGACCTGGGGACGCGCCGTTTCACTGGAGCATCCGCATCCCCTGGGGGCGGTGGCGCCCTTAGATAAGGTGTTTTCGGTACGTGCGCCAGTGGTGCCCGCGAATGAGGAGGCCGTTAACAAGTTGGCATTTGATTTAAATGGAACGGGCGCCTTTTCCGTACGCTCTGGGCCTGCTATGCGTATTTTATTGGATTTTGGAGATGTCGAGGAAGCGATTTCGGTTTTGCCTACCGGCCAAAGTGGTAATCGTTTTAGCCCTCACTATGCAGATCAGGTGAAGCTCTTCGTGGAAGGTGCGTACCGCCCGATGGACATGAACCGAGAGCGCATTCAAAACCAATCTCGCTCGAAATTGGTTTTACAACCGTGACCAAGACCGAATGTCTTAACGCTTGACTTATGAAAAAAAATCGTGTTCCCCATTCCTATCCCCATCAAAAGTCTGAGGAAGAATGGAAGCAACTGCTTGACGCTAAAAGTTACCATATTTTACGAGAGAAAGGTACGGAAAGGCCTTTTACGGGGACGTATTACCTGAATAAAGAAACGGGGATCTACCAGTGTAAGGGCTGCGGAAATGAGATTTTTCACTCTGCTGCCAAGTACGATAGTGGCTGCGGCTGGCCCTCTTTCACTGCCCCTGTACGCCCCGAGGCGATCCGTGTGGAGATGGATTATAGTCATTTTATGATCCGAGAGGAAATACTGTGTGCGAACTGCGGTGGGCATCTGGGTCATCGCTTTCCGGATGGACCTTCAGATCGGGGTGGCATTCGATACTGCATCAATTCTGCTTCGATGGACTTCGAATCACAGGAGGAATAAGAGCGTGAACAATGCATACACGTTCACCTCATGCGATCATTTCGAATTAATTTAGCTCCAAGCCAGAGTAGGAAGTCAGGTTAAAGGAAACGGGCCGCACCTGCTGATAGGTGGCGGCCTTTTGCATTAATTTGTGCGCAGCACAAATTACTTTTTCTTCGGGCGGAAAACTTGGATGGCTTCTGGATTTCCCTCCAAGTAGGGACCCTCGATCAGGTCGATACAGTAGGGAATGGCCGGAAAGACGGCCTCCAAACACTCGCGAATCGCCGCGGGCTTTCCGGGAAGATTGAGTATCAAGCTCTTGCCTCGAATTCCGGCCGTCTGGCGCGATAGGATCGCGGTAGGTACCGACCTTAAGCTGACCGCGCGCATCAGCTCCCCGAAACCGGGCAGCATTTTATCGCATACCGCCTCTGTAGCTTCAGGTGTCACATCTCGTACGGCAGGGCCCGTACCCCCCGTGGTAATGATTAAACAACAGCCCTCCTCATCCGCTAAAGCTTTCATCGTAGCTTCTAAAAGGTCCTGCTCGTCAGGAACGACGCGATAGACGGGTTCATAAGGGCTACTCAAGTACTCATCCAGTACTGTCAGAATTCCCTTTCCCGAAATGTCTTCATAAATTTTCGCCGCCGCGCGGTCCGAAGATGTGATTACACCTATTTTGATCATCGTTCTGTATTAGGTTTTATGTATTTACTTTCCAAACATCCCCTCCATCTTCTAACACTTCTTTTCCCCAAATGGGAAGATCAAACTTGACACGCTCCACCAGCTCACGTTCTGCGGAAAGGGTGGCATCTCGACGGGCGCCGGCCACAAAAATCACCATACACAGCTGTCCCACCGCCACTTCGCCTTCACTGTGGATCACGGTTAAATCTTGAATCTCGTAGCGTGCCGACAGGTCCTTAGCGATGGATTCGAATTCCTTATACGCCATTTCCTTATACGTGCTAAACTGAATCGCACGTACACGTCCGCCAGCTTTGGCATCCCCTCGGATGCGCCCTAAGAAAATCGCATGTGCACCGATTCCCCCTTGTTGCTCATAAGCGGCTACTAAGCTGCCCACACGTGTGGCGGGAATAGGTCCCGACTGAAATTCTAAACTACTGGCCATCGTTGTTGTGATTTATCCAAGCATTTATTCCTCCTGCTATGCCTATAAATTCATGTGCAGGGAATTGTGATTTTAAAGCAATTACTGCCCGTTTACTGCGTACTCCAGACTGGCAAAAAACAGCCACCTTACGCGGCGCTATTTCTGGTCCAAAGATACGCGCTGCTTCCTTTTCCAGCCTACTGAGGGGAAGTTCCAAAAGTCTTTTCGGGTTAATCCCTAATTTGGGTTGCTCCTCTTTCTCCCGCACATCCAGCAGGAGTGTTTGCTGTGTTTTGGCCTGACGTAAGGCCGTTTCCCAAGGGATTTCCTCTTCCTCTAAGCTGCAGGGAACAGCATAGTTCTCCGCTAATAGGGCCTCCCAGGTGGCGGGGGCTGCTTCCCTTCCTTTCGGATCTGCTACCAAGCGAATAGCTTGCGTGCGGTATCCATTTAGCGAAAACATACAAAGCGTATTGTGTAGATGCAGTGCCCTTCCCACAAGGAACGCGAGGCTTCCGCTGCCATCATATTGCCAATGATGCCGGGCAGTACACCGAGGACGCCCGCCTCTGCACAGTTAGGTACCTCTCCCGGGGCAGGAAGGTTGGGAAACAGGTCGCGGTAATTAGCTGCATAGCCCTGAGCATCCGGATGATGCAGTAATACGGCATGCCCACTGTCTCGAAAAATGGCACCGAAAACCAATGGCAAGCCGAGTAGAGCGCAACTATCATTTACCAAGTAACGGGTTTCAAAATTGTCACTCCCATCTACGATCAGCTCATAATCGGTTAGCAGATCGCGGAGGTGCTCATCCGGTTTGAGGCCGCTGGCATGCACCTGAATGCGGACTTCTGGGTTGAGCGCGCGAAGATAGGCCGCTGCAAGCTCCGCTTTGGGCTGGCCCACCTCAGCTGTCTTAAAAACGGTTTGGCGGTGTAGGTTACTCAGTGAAACCGTATCGAAATCGCATACGCCGAGGGTCCCCACCCCAGCACCTGCTAAGGCCAAGAGCACGGGAAGCCCTAGACCACCCGCGCCGACGACGAGGACACGCGACTGACTGAGTTTTTTTTGGGCCTCGGGCCCAAAACCCGGCACCAACTGCTGTCTGCTGTAACGGTTATCTTCCATTTTATCCTCCTGAAAACGGTGGTAAAAGGGCCACACGATCTCCGTTTTGGAGCGGCTGCGTGTCCTGAACCAAGGTCTCATTTACGGCTAGTTTAAAGGTTTTCGCTTGTAAAAGCGGATAGATTGCATATAAGTGCGCCAGCAGCGCTGCTGTATCAGCGGCTTGATCGGGGGTAAGCGTCAGTGTTTCTTGACCGGTGAGTTCAGCCAGCTGTCCGAAGAAATGGATCTCCATGTGTGTTCAGTTTATAGGTTTGTAGCGAAAGGGATACACGCGTACGTGACTGCCTGCTTCGACCTTCTCTTGACTTTCGGGCACTTCCACGATGCAGTTTGCCTGTGCGAAGGCATCCATTTTATAGGATTCCTGTCCTCCTAAAATGCGGACCTCCCCCTCTGCGTAAATTCCCTTTAGCAGCAGAGTAAGCGGTACTTTCTTTACGAAGGCCTCGCTGGCGGTGAGCATCCTCCCTTCTGGAAAATCCTCCCGCTGACCACTTAAGAGCTGGAGTGCGGGCAGCACGTAGGTGTAAAAGCAGGTAAGTGTAGAGGCGGGATTGCCCGGAAGGGCAAAAACCAGTTTACTTCCTCTTGTCCCCGCATAAAAGGGCTTCCCCGGACGCTGCTTGACTTTATAAAATAGTGTTTCTACGCCGTTTTCCTGCAGGGCGCGGTAGACGTGGTCATGGTCGCCAACGGAAATGCCGCCCATAATCAGAAGAACATCGTGAGTATCTAGGCCCGCACTAATGCTATCCCGGATCGTTTCGAAGTGATCGGGCAGGGTGGGCAGGGCGCTTACATCGAAGTGTGCTTCCCGTAAGGCTGCTTGTATGGTGTAAGAATTGCTTTCGTAAATTTGACCAAAGTTCAAAGGTTTTCCGGGTGTAACAAGCTCTTCTCCAGACTGCATCAGCTGGATACTGGGCTTTTTATACACTGGAATAGTGGCTAGCCCCATGCCGGCTAAAAAACCAACCATAGCAGCGTGCAGAGGCATTCCGGGCGTGGCTACCAAGGCTCCTTTTTCGGTCTGACTGCCTGCTAAGCGGATATGTTGGCCTGTAAACAAAGGTTTGGGGGGCTGCTCTCCTGGAGAAACTTGGCCGTCTTGAAGGGCCACCCATTCTTGCATGACACAGTGTCAGCGCCTTTCGGAATCGGAGCACCTGTAAAAATGCGTGCTGCCGTACCGGGTGCTAAATCGGGAACATGATCGATGCCTGCGGGAATTTCTCCCTGCACCTGAAGTGGGCCAGCCTGAAATTCTGCCAAGCGAACGGCATACCCGTCCATGGCGGCGTTATCAAACATGGGGACAGCGATCGGGGCATAAAGCGTTTCGGCGATATGATGTCCATGTGCTTCAGCTATGGGGAGCTGCTCCACACTGCGCTTGTCCGCTAAAAAGGTTCTTATGCGTGATTTGGCTTCTTGTACAGAAATCATGGGGGGATATAAAGCTGTTTGATTACAGAACGAAATTATCGGTCCTTTGATTTGGAAACAACCCTAATCCCTCCATTTTCTATGATTTTTCTGACAGTTCTCTGTTATTTTAGCTAGGGAGTATCATTTTTTCTCCCCTTACCGCGCTGCAAGTCGGCTGGAGCTGCGCTTCGAATTCTTGCAAGATGGCGCGGTCTTCCGCAGAAAGCCAGAGTTGACCTTTAGTCAAAAGCTGTTTGTAGTACTGAATCCCATCAAGCAGATGCTTGCGAAAGGTTTCCGAGCTGGCCTGAATTTTCTCGGGGCTATGGCGGAGGGACTTGGCTAATTCCTTTTTCCAGTAATCCACATATAGGGAAAGCTCCTTAACGAAGAGATGTGGTCTTTTTACCCCTTCCAGGACATTATTTCGTCCGTAAATATGTCCAACCAGTTCCGCTAAGGTGTAGGTAGATCGGAAATAGGCGCTATTCGGTCCGGGGCAGATGGACACGGCCGTCAGGCCACGCGCCGGGCTTACGCCATGCTCCAGCAAGGCAGAGGCACCAAGACCCTCACAGAGACAGTCTTTGGCGAGCACATCTTGCTTCTCTCCACACTGAGGAAGCGCTTGCTGACTAGCGACTTCTAATTCCTGCAACTTGAGTCGCTGATACTGTCGGGATGCGGTGCAAATCGCTTTTTCGGTGTACCGCGTATCGAAGGACAAGAACTTTTTATAGCATGGAGAACCGGGACGGTTTTTTTCGATCCGCGCAAGACGCTGCTGTTCACCTGAACTGTTGCGAAAATTGTTAAAGGGCACACCTAGCGGGGAGGCGTGGGATAGGTAAAAGTCACTGGCTTTGGCTTGCGTGAGTGCTTCTCGTGTGCGTGCATCCACCTGTGTGGCCTCAGGCACGAGCAAAAAGGGTGATCCCCAGCCGATGCGCTTTAGGCCGTAGGTTTCCATCAGCCATGCGTGCTCTTCAGCTGTGCCGACGCCTCCTTGGCGCACTGAGCTTCAACTGATACTCCTGTCTCAAGGCAGGAAGTCCGAGTTGTTCCCAGGCGGTTTCACAGGAGCTGCGAAGCGTTTCGGCCAGTTCTGTCCTTTTTTCAGCGAACTCAGCCAGTATAGGTCCTAAAAGATGGCCAGGCGTAGCGAAGGCATGTCCGCCACAGTTGAGCCCCGACTCCACTCGAAATTCATCCACCCAAAGCCCTTTTTTCGCCAAAAAGCGTCCTTGGATGAGAGCAGAACGGTAGTCGCTGACCTTTAGAATGATGCGTTTTTTCAGTTGGCCATAAGCATCGGGCAGAAAATCAGGAAACTGGGCACAGTAGCTGTAGAGTCCAGGGTTCAGGCCAGCAGAAAACACGACCGCGCTCTGCAGGCTGGACTGCGCAAACCCCCGAAGTGCAGCCATGGCATCGCTAAATTCACGGCCAAGCGGGTTTCCGGCTTTGTCGAAGTTGGGTTTATCTACTTTGGTCATGATATTCACGTCTAGGCTGCCTACTGGAAGCTGCTCGGTAAACCGCTGCCAGTGGGAAGCACTCAGCGCTTTGCCTTTGGCCCGGAGGCCGTAAACTCGGCCTTCAGGGTAGAGCGATCGGGGAGCAAGTCCATGTACTGTTCCAGTTCGCGGGAAAAGTGCTGGCCATTTGTGCGTAGGCGCGTCACTTTTTCTTGTACGAGGCCCTGTAAGGTATCTAGGTAAGCTGTAATTCTTTTGGCGCGGGAGTCTGTGGCTGTTTCAGGAATTTCTGTGTAGGGGCTTCCATATTTTTCGTGCCACACGCGGCGCAGGGACTCCAGCAGGCCATCATCCATGATCGACATGACCGAGTCGATGCCCAGATGGGCTACTTTTAAGGGGGTTTCGAGAGTAAAGCCTAGACCCATGACAGGGATATGAAAGGTGTGTGGGGAGGCAGAAATAAGAGACATATAAGCAGTAAAAAGGTGAATAAAATTTCTTACAAGCTCAAAAGTAGCGTTTCTATCGGCGGAAAAAGATTGATTTTGACAGCAACGGAGCTGATTTGGCTCATAAAATCGGCTGCACGCTCCGTCTGAGTCGACTGAACAGAAGGGAAGTGCAGTAGCGTTGTCTCGAAGTTGCCACGATGGTCCTCCTTATTTTTGGGTGAAGCTATGAGGTATTTTAGTCGCTAAAAAAAGCCCCCTGCAGACCTTTTCAGGCAGTACAGGGGGCTTGGCATCCAGAATAATTTTGGCCGCGGGCCAAAGCGAATACTTAAGAGAAAATTTTCTCTAAAATTTTATAGGTGATTAGGTACGTCGGGCGCACCCCTTCCATGCCGAGGGCACCGGAAGCGAGGGTAGAGCCTGTTTCCAGCGGATTATCCGAAGCATAGTAAGCGTAGAGCACCTTAATGTCAGCGGAGATGCTATGCCGGATTTTGCTGGCGGACTGAATGGCTTTTTGGTAATGTGCGCCTTCCATTTCTAGGCCTGCCGCTTTCCAAGAGGACTCCATAAAATAGCGGAGGACATCCTTATTTTGGAGCGAAGTGCCTAGTACGGTGATCATCGGACCCTCGTAAACACCGAGGCCATAACCTGTAAAGTCTTCTCCTTTCAGGACGTTCTCAAAGGGGTAATTGTCCGCTGTCCCCTCGAATACGTGGGCATTTGGAATCATTAGGTCCCCTTTGTTTCCCTCTAAGATGCCTGCTTTTCCCATGATCGAAGCGGATGCCACATGAAGCGGAATACTTTCTCCGTTAACTTCGAATGGCTTTAGTAGTTCATCGAAGCATTCGTAAGCTTGTTCACCGAAGGCATAGTCCATTACGAATATAACGGGTCTATCTGCCTCGTTTTCCGGTAATGGCACCCCTGGGAGTAAGTGGGAATGGCTCATTTTGGCCGTATCGATAAGCTGAACGCCGATGTTTGTGCCTGAGAGATCAGGCAAGTCGATAAAGCCATTTTTCTGTGCATAGTGCAAAATTTCTTTTGCTTTATGGCCTTTGGTTTTCATGGAGATGTCTAGGGCCACCTTTTCTACGCCCTCGAAGTCTTTTAGTCCGAGCAACTGGAACCCGTAAATGGTGTTAACTACGCTGTGTAGGTTGGCAGAAATCACATGTAGCGGACGTTCGATGAGGCCATTATCATAGAGCACTTGCTTGATGCGTGTGGCCCATAGCTCTCCGTAGACGTGATGCCCTACACGCTCTCGAAGTGTGGCGCTGAAAGAAATTTCGCGGTCAAGCTGATGGTTACGTTCATCTATGGCCAGCTTTCCGAGATGGTAGATGATATGGAAAAGGCTATTGCTATTCGAAGACTGCTCGAATTTTAGTACGGCATCGTGCGTTTCTTCGAAGGTGCGGCCTGTGATGTGGCTGAGGTAGCTGCAAGCGGCTTCTTTATCGAAATCCTCTCCGTTTTGCTCCTTTTCGACCAGGCGCTCCAGCATGCTCCAGTTTAGGCTGATGCGGCCCTTATGATCGGTGGAATTCGTACGAATTTTTCAGATTCGATGTATAAAAAGGTCAGGTGCGTCAGGATATCGTAAATATCAGACTTGCCACGGGTCATTTCCACATACATTTGCTCTTCATCCACGCGGTAACAGTTGCGCCGGCGCTTAGCGGGTACAAGATTCGGAAAATGAGCATTTTCATATCCTTCACGGCTGATGAGACGCACATAGCGACACTCTTCGATACCGCGGGGCAGACGTTCCATCACATAGAGAAGACCGTCCAGTTCCACTTTCTCGTCATCAGTCACCAGTCCATAAATTTCAGGGCTAAGCATCAAGAGGCTGCTCACTAGGGATTCCCCCGAGACGCCCATAGGCTTATAGGAGCCGCGCATAAAAAGGTGACGCATGGTGATGTAGAGGCGTTCGATGGCTGCACGGGATTCATGTGCTCGTGTTCTTTTCATATTTCGTCTTTTATGTCGGATAAAATTCGGCAAATATACTAAAAAAAGAAGAAAGGCTCAGTACCTTTCTTTTAGAATTTCCATGTGGTGGGCGATATGTCCGGGGATCATGTGGAAAATCGCTCGTACACTAACCTGCCCGCCATTCGCATGCCCTTTTCGCTCGAAGTGCCCGATGCGCAGGTTTTTAAAGAAAGAAAGCACGTGATAACGTAGCATTTCGAACTCTTCCAGAAGGCTCACTAGCGGCACCTCGTTAAAATCAGCAGCTGCTACGTAGGCATTCTCATCGAAGCCGGGCAGTTCCGTTTGATCGCCCCGAGCGATCGCCATGGCCCGATAGAGCATGACTCTTTCGGTGTCGATCAGGTGGCCCAAAAGCTCCTTCGGGCTCCATTTTCCGGGAGCATAGGCTTTTAAGGCTTTTTCTTCGCCTGCTTCCTCGTAATACATGCGGAGCTCATCCACCTGAGCGAGGAGCAGTTTAAAGAGGTCTTTGTGCAGGACACGCGCCACATAGGGGGTGTAATAGGCTGGGTATTCACCGGCTTCCGGTCGTAATAAAGTATCCATCAGATCTTAACTATTTTTTTCTCCTGCCGCGGTCGTGGACGTGGGCAAGAAAAATTGTAAACATAAACCAAAAATCACCACCGCCAGACAACCTATCACATTATACCATAGGAAGCCGATGTTAACGGGTATTCCGGCCACTTCCCCGCCATTTACGAAGTGAAGGGCCAAAATCAGTGCTTGGGATAGCAGGGCAGCAAAGAAAACGGCATTTCGCTGCACTACCTTCACATAAAAGGCTACAATAAAAATACCCAAGATAGTTCCATAAAAAAGAGATCCGAGTAAATTAACTGCTTGGATCAGGTTTTCAAACAGGCTGGCATAGGTGGCAAACAAGATCGCGAAGCCCCCCCAGATCGCGGTGAGCCACTTAGAGGCTGCCAGATAGTGGTTATCTTCTCTTTTTGTCACTAGCGACCTGCGGTAGATATCTACTGTGCTCGTGGACCCTAATGCATTCAGCTCAGAGGCAGTGCTGGACATGGCCGCACTGAAAATAACGGCGAAAAGTAGGCCGACGATGCCTTTCGGCAAATAGTCCATCACGAAGCGCATAAAGATGTAATCGGTATCGCGTGTTTCCGCGCTGGGGCGAACTTGTAGGACTATGGCCTTGCCTTCCTGCCGTAGCGCGTTTTCCTGCTGATGTAGGGCCTGAATTTCTGCTTGGTGACTGCGAATGGCGCTCTCCTCCCCTGCTTCTACGGCATTTAGAAGGGCTCCCAGACGCTCCTGCTTTTGCGCGAACAGCGCATCATGAGCTGCTTCCAATTCCAAAAAGGAATCACTAAGGTTGGAGTTCAACACCTCGCTCCGCTGCACTTCATTAAAAAGAAGTGGGGGCTGAAAATACTGATAAAAGACGAAGACCATCACCCCGATAAAGAGGATAATGAACTGCATAGGCACCTTTAACAGACCATTCATGATCAATCCCATACGGCTTTGGGTAAGTGAACTGCCGCCAAGGTAGCGCTGCACCTGAGACTGCCAAGTTCCGAAATAAGACAAAAACAGGAAGAGTGCTGCGGTCATACCCGACCAAATGTTATAGCGATCGGCTAGGTCAAATTCCAAGTTGATCAAGTTCAAGCGCTCCATCTTTCCCGCCACGTGAAGGCCTCCTGAAAGCTGACGGGCAGCATGCGGACGACCAGAATACCCGCCAGGATCATTCCGCCCATCATGACCATCATCTGTTGCTTCTGCGTGATACTCACTGCCTTGGTTCCACCAGAAACAGTGTAGATGATCACGAGAATTCCGATAAAGACATTGGTAAAGGTAAGGTTCCAGCCCAGCAGGGTGGACAGAATGATGGCCGGGGCGTAGATGGTAATGCCGGCGGCGAGGCCACGCTGGATCAGAAAAAGGCTGGCGGCGAGGGTGCGCGTTTTTAAATCAAAGCGACTCTCTAAGAACTCATAGGCCGTGTAGACTTTTAGACGGTAGTACATCGGCACGAAGGTCACCGAAAGAATGATCATGGCGATGGGCAGCCCGAAATAAAACTGCAGAAAGCGCATGCCATCCTCATAGGCCTGTCCGGGGGTACTCAGAAAGGTTATCGCTGAAGCCTGTGTAGCCATGATGGAAAGCCCGATGGTCCACCAGTTCATGTCCGAACGCCCCCGCAGGTAGCTGTCCATGTCCTTCGGGCCATAGGTTTTATAGACTCCATATCCCACGATCAGAGCCAGGGTGCCGAATAAAACAATCCAATCTAACTGACTCATGCGTAGTGGGCTGACATCCAATAAAACAAGCCGATAAGTACCAGCAGTGTGAGCACTAGGGCGATGTACCAGCCTTCCAGTTGACCTTATCTTCCATGAACCTCTAAGCTGTTAATGAATAGTTTAAGCGCTCCGGGCACCCCAGCAGGAAGCTGTCGGAACCAGGAAATCCCACTGTAGGTATAGTGTCCTTTGCCGTAAGGCGCCGTCACTAAAGCTCCTCGGGTCTCTTCCTCTCCTGGGTCGGCCAGAAGCAGTGGAGCGGCATAGCGCTCATCCCACTCCCCTAAGAAATAAAGGCCGCGCTCCTGTACCCATCCGGCGAATCCTCCTCCTGGATCGGATTTGGGCCTTTCAGGAGGGGATGCTCCGCATCAAAGCGCACTGGAGAGCCTTCTACCGTGACACGGGCACGGGAAATCTGAAGCGGATAGGGGCCAAATTCCCGCGTAAGCAGTGGCGAGAGCGTATTGTACTGGAGAACCAAGTTCCCGCCTGCTTCCACGTAGGCCAGTAATTTGTCCATGTGATCGGCCAGGCTCTGGTTCACATTTAAGCTACGAATACCGGTAACGATACTGCCATAATTTTGGAGTGCTGCACCATCCAGTTTATCCAGGTCGAGGAGCTCTACCTGGTAGCCGAGCATGCTCAAGACTTCTGCCACATCGTCTCCTGCACCTGCTACATAACCGATACGCTGGTTGCCAACATGAAAATTATCATGCAGAAGTTTAATCTGTGTGGGCTGGAAATAGGTTAAATTTGGAATATGGGGGTAGCTGATCCGCTGCATGTTTTGTGCGAAGCGCGCTCCGGAGCTTGTTTGGTAATAGACGAGCACCTCCTGTACTGGCTCGGCAGTATTCGGCTCAAATCGAACGGTATAGGTACGCGTCTGGCGACGTTTGTCCTCTGCTGTTAGCCTGGCGCGGTAGTGGTTTTCATGAAGCCCTTCTACCTTTAGCGCTCCATCACGAATGCCTGAGCGGAAGCTCACCGTCACCTTTAGCTCAGGCCTGGCGGGCTTTTGGGTGAAGACGAGGTTCTGATTTAAACTTAACAGGACATCGGGAATGACCGTGAAAGGTTGCTGCACCTCTCCGTCCACCTGATCGTTATACCTGAAATACAGCCCCAGTTCTTTCTCGAAACGCTGTCCCAGAAGCGTGTACGTCAGTGTCCCCGATACTGCGGGTGGGTTCACCGGCGGGCCTACGGCCAAAGGATCTGATAACTGAAATAAATTTTCTTCTATAGGATTTGCCAACCAGTACGGCTGCGAGATGGGATGATCTGCTGCGAGCTTCAGGTTAATTTCTTGATTGATGGCGCGATTCGCTCGCAGGGGTTGGCTTAAGTTTTCATTAAACCCTTTGCCCACAAAGCCCTCCAGCTGAAACGGAAAGGACCCGTGTTGATTGACCTCTAAGTTCACGGTCAGGCTTTCTCCAGCGTAGCCAATTTCTTTTTTTGCGAGGAATTCTGCTTGGAAATGCAGGGAACGCTCGATGATCGACTGCAGCCTTTTACGCTTCTCCTGCAACCAAAACGCAGGCACCTGCTCGTATGCAGTGCTCATTTCGGTGTAAAGTTCTACCAGGGCGGGAACATTTTGGCTAGGCTGACGGAAATCAAAAGCAGCAAGGGCTTTTTTAAGGCCTTCTTCTATGGTTTTGCCGTTCGGCAAAAGCTCCCATCGGCTAGCTACGCCATCGAAGGGGTCCTTCTCGAAGGCTTCTCCCGTTATAAATTCCAAGAAATCAGCCGCTGCCCCTTTTTGAGGAGTAGCTCCGAAACCTTGGGACTTATGCATGGTGCGGCTATCGGCCGCGATTTGCGAATAAGTGGCACCCAGTAAGGGGTTTTGCATGCCCACCTCGTAGCGGTGATACGGAATGTCTTCTTTGGGCTCGTACTGCCCACCCCAGTTGTAAGCATTCCAAAACACCCGCTTTGCCTGCCAAGGCTCCACCTGATCCAGCTGTTCGGGATAAGCGTTTTGATCTGCTGCTAACCTAAAGGCCTCTATTGCCAATATAGCGGACGCGGTGTGATGTCCATGCGTGATGCCTGGAGTCGTATTGAAGCGATTGATAATGATGTCCGGCTGATATTTGCGAATTAAAAAGACCACGTCACCGAGGAGTGTCTCCTTATCCCAGTTTTGAAATGTTTCATCCGGATTTTTACTAAACCCGAAGTCCAAGGCGCGCGAAAAGAGTTGTTCTCCACCGTCTGTGGCACGGGCTTTTAAGAGTTCATGTGTTCGAATATAGCCTAAACCGATGCCAAGCTCCTTTCCGATTAGGTTTTGGCCCCCATCTCCTCTTGTGAGGGAGAGGTAATGAATATCCGCTTTTTCTTCATTAGCCAGAAAAGCGATCAGACGGGTATTTTCATCATCGGGGTGTGCGGCGACGTACAGCACACGTTTGGTTTCTTTTACCCTTTCCAGATCATGATACAGGATGGAAGCGGCTGGTAGCTGGCTTGCGCCAAAAGAGCTCCGTGGCAGCATACTAACAAAACGAGTAATACGATACTCTGTCGAGAGATGTTCATAGCGTATGTTTATCGGCGATCGCAGGTGTTTTGTGCATGTCCTGCGTATAAATCCATGCCAAATTTAACCGCTCTTACAGGTAAAGGTTGCGCCACTCATCAAAAAGCAAGCAAATAAAAAAGGGAGCCCGCGGCTCCCTTTTTTATTTTGTGAGAAACAACTTAACCTTCTAACCAATCAGGACCAAGTAATTCCACTAAGCGCTTGTTGTATTTCTCCGCTTCAGCGTCATTTTTTAGACGAGAGTGAATATTATACAGGATTTCTAAGATCTCTGTATTGTCTTCTCTTTGTGCCACAGCACGCTCGAAGTAAGGTACGGCTTCTTTGTATAGGTTTTCAGCTTGCTCTGTCATTTCAGGTGCACGCTTCTCCCACTCTTCATCCGATAGATCATTTATTTCAGAAAGAATCTGACGTGCTTTGTCTAGGTAAAGCGCACCTGTGTAGAAGTTACCTTCAAAGAAATCAGGCTGAGATTCTACTGTTTTTTTGTATTGCTCTAAGGCACCGTCGATATCACCAGACTGCTCTTTTAAGTAGCCATAACGTAAACGAATGTTCACATTATCAGGGTCATCCACTAAAGCAGCTTCTACAGACTTCACAGCGTCATCCAGTTTATCCATTTGAAGAAGTAGCTGAATTTCGAATTCCGTTAAGGTTTTGTCCTCTGGATAAAGCGTTCTCGCTTGTGACACGACATCGTAGGCACCTTCGGTATCGTTATCGTTAACAGCCATCTGGATGAGGAAGTAATACGCGTTCAACTTATCATATCCATCTACTTCTAACAGACGGTTAAAGAATTTTTTTGCTTCTTCTGGCTTGCCTAAATCATTAGCTAAGAATCCAGCATTGAAGTTTAACGTGGTGTCTGTAGGCTCGATATCTGCAGCTAATGCGAAGTATTCGTATGCCATTTCGAAGTCATCTTCTTCATAGGTATCGATGGCACGCTGGAAGGCCCCTAGCTTCACAGAAACTAATGAGTAAGGACGTAGGTTGTCGGGCATACCTGGAATTTCTTCCTTGTACACATCTTTACCGATTTTGCTGTTTTTATCATTGTCCACCATTTTCATGGTCTCCATGAAAGCGTTAAATGCATTGCGACCTTTCTCCACACTTTGCATATCATACTCCTCGTACTGATCAAACATCTTGGTTAAGATTTGAGCCTTTAGGAGATATGTTCCTGGATCATCTTTGGTATCTTCATGTGCAGCTGCCTCCTGAATTTCCTCAAGGGCCACCTCTAAGTTGTCCTTTTTGAAATTCTTATTGGCAGAGCGAACTACCTTTTTTTGCGCAAATGCCGCTGTGGAGAGCACGACAATGGCAAGGGATAAGAGTAACTTTTTCATTTTAGTTTGAATTGATTTGGTTTTTATAGTTTAGTCTTTTTATGCTTGAGGGGTACCTGGTTCTGAATCTGTTTGCGGTGTATCTGCGCTGCCTGGATCCTCGTGATCCGGTCTATGCGCACTATCCTCTAATTGCGTGTTTTCGGTTTCCACGACGTCTTCACGTGTGATCTTTTCTACCGAACTGATCTCATCCGTTTCACTTAACTTGATCAGACGAACACCCTGAGTAGCTCGACCCATCACACGAAGATCAGAAACAGGCGTGCGAATCGTGATGCCAGATTTATTAATAATCATCAAATCATCCGAATCCACCACTTCTTTAATCGCCACCAAATTACCTGTTTTTTCGGTCACACTCATTGCTTTCACACCCTTGCCACCCCGATTAGTGATTCGGTAAGCATCTAATAGGGTACGTTTGCCATAACCTTTTTCAGAAACAACTAAAAGGGTCGCTTCTTCTCTCTCTGCACATACCATGCCAATAACTTCGTCCTGCTCATCCTGTAAACTGATGGCTTTTACCCCTGTGGCAGTTCGTCCCATCGGACGTACCGTGGACTCATGGAAGTGTATGGCTCTCCCCGACTTAGCCGCGATAATCACATGCGAATCCCCATTGGTTTTTTCCACTCGGATAAGCTGATCCCCTTCACGGATATTTAAAGCGATGATACCGTTCGTTCTTGGTCGGGCGTATAATTCCAGAGAGGTTTTCTTGATTACCCCTTCTTTGGTTACCATGATCAAGAAATTATTTTTCACATAATCTTCATCCTCTAGGTTGGCGACCTGAATAATAGAGCGAATCTTATCATCCGCGCTGATGTTAATAAGGTTTTGAATGGGTCTTCCTTTCGCCGTCTTGGAGCCCTCTGGAATAGCATAGGCTTTCAGCCAAAACAATTTGCCCAGATCCGTAAATATCAGGAGGTAGTTGTGTGTGGATGCGGAGAAAATATACTCTGTCCAGTCATCTTCTTTGGTGCTCACTCCTTTAGAGCCCACTCCTCCTCTACTTTGTGTTCTGTATTCAGTCAGCGCGGTGCGTTTCACATAACCCTGATGAGAAACGGTAATGACCACCTCTTCATTCGGGATCATGTCCTCATAGCTAAAGTCCTCCGCATTATGCTCGATTACCGTGCGACGCTCGTCCGCATAGCGCTCTTTCATCTCTTGAAGCTCATCCTTAATCAGCTGCATACGACGCTCTTCATGCTCGAGAATATCTTTCAACTCCTCGATTAATTTCATGATTTCGTCATACTCCGCCTGTATTTTTTCGCGTTCCATACCCGTTAGGCGCTGCAAACGCATGTCGAGAATGGCCCTAGCCTGAATCTCACTTAGCTCAAAACGTTCCATCAAGCCATTTCTGGCCGTTTCGGGATCCCTTGAACTACGAATCAGTGTAATCACCTCATCTAAATGGTCTAACGCGATAAGATAGCCCTGTAAGATATGCGCTCTTTTTTCCGCTTCGCGCAATTCATACGTTGTCCTTCTAAAAATTACCTCATGCCGGTGATGTACATAATGCTTGATGAGGTCTTTTAAATTTAAGGTTTGAGGACGCCCCTTTACTAAGGCTACATTATTAACTGAAAATGAGGTTTGTAGCTGTGTTTGTTTGTATAAGTTGTTTAAGACAACACTGGCCACGGCATCTTTTTTCAACTCATACACAATGCGCATCCCTTGACGATCCGACTCATCGCGGATAGCAGAAATACCATCTATTTTTTTCTCGTTAATAAGTGCTGCCGTCTTTTCGATCATGCTCGCCTTATTCACCAAGTACGGAATTTCCGTAATGATGATCATTTCACGACCATTGTCTTTCGTCTCTACCTCAGCTTTTCCACGCACTACGACTCTACCTCGCCCTGTCTCAAAAGCATTTTTAACCCCTGTGTAGCCGTAAATAATGCCTCCCGTAGGGAAATCAGGGGCCAACACGTACTGCATTAGGTCTGCAATGCTGATGTCCGGATTATCGATGTAGGCCGTAATCCCATCGACTACTTCTGCTAAATTATGTGGTGCCATATTCGTGGCCATACCGACCGCGATTCCTGAAGCACCATTTAAAAGGAGAGCAGGGATTTTAGCGGGGAGAACGACGGGCTCCTTTAATGAGTCGTCGAAGTTAAACTGGAAATCTACTGTTTCCTTGTTGATATCCACTAGGAGCTCTTCCGCTATTCGCTTCAGGCGGGCCTCTGTGTATCGCATGGCCGCAGCATTGTCTCCATCGATGGAGCCAAAGTTACCCTGTCCATCCACTAAAGGGTAGCGTAAAGACCAAGGCTGTGCCATTCGAACCATGGTTTCGTAAACGGCAGAGTCACCATGCGGGTGATACTTACCGAGAACCTCTCCCACGATTCTGGCAGATTTTTTATAAGGACGGTTATGCAAAACACCGAGTTCTTGCATACCAAATAATATTCTTCTGTGTACCGGCTTTAATCCGTCGCGAACATCTGGAAGTGCGCGAGATACGATTACCGACATCGAATAATCGATGTAGGCTCCACGCATTTCATCCTCGATGTTAATAGGGATAATGTTTTCGTTTTCTCCTTGAGCCATATTTCATTTTCTCAATAAGCTTGCAAGTTAATAAAAAGATTAGGCTTTTAAAAGACGTATTGCCCCACAGAAAGCCTGGGAAAGGATATCCTTAGAAGTGCTGCCCGATCCGTCGGTTCTGCAAATTGAATATGGAGCTCCCTCTGTACTCTACCCCATCATGTAAATGCCTCATCTTCACACCACAACCGGGAGTTTTACAGCGTTTGGAGCCTGGCAAGTTGATGGCAAGGCCAATTTGAGCCGTTAGAAAGCGCTGGCGAAAATCCTGTGGTTCTACGAGAGGATCACCACCGACCTGATTAGGGCTGGGGATACCCGGAGGTAAAAAAGGTTCTCTCCTCGGCTCAAACTGCAAATTAGAAAATTCCGCTCCGCCCTTTAAAAAAAGTCGGAAATACTCTCCTAATAAGTATTCAAACCGCAAATGAAGCGCGAAAAAGTTGGTCTCTTGCACGATAAAACGACTATCGATAGGCTGCCGAAAAGTGATGGTACCAATCTCTGCCTCTGTTACCACCTTAAACGGATACCACTGTCGGAGCAACTGATTCCGCGTACTCTGCATCATGTAGTTGTTCGGGTCATACTTGCGGTAACGCCGATTAATAAAAGAGGCACGTCTGTTAGCGTCCCACAGTACCAGTCCTACAGTTCCATAAATTTTATCCATCACAAATTCCTCCTGCTCGAAAACAAACTGATGAGGATCGTGAATCAAAATACCTGGATCTACACCAAAACCATCGGCTAATTCCTCGCTCATGAAAACTGGGGAACTGCTCAAGGAACCGATACGCCCTACATTTCTTCCGTATCCTGCACCTAAAATCAGCATGTTAAAAAAGTCTACGCGAAGCCCCGCATTGATCGGTATCGCCCTACCTCGGCCGCTAAAAGGAACCGTTCCTAATGTAGTATCAGCTAAAAAGGTTTGTGATGTATTCGGCAAAATATCAACCTCTGGATTAGGCTTGTAAAACTCGGTTGGAAAGGCGCCGATCGGTCCAGCACAACGGGAAATTGACTGGGATCCTGAAGGATAAACTGATTCGTAAGCTGATACTGCGCACCTCCCGCTGAGAACTCTATGCTTAATGCCTCTATAAAGTTTCGGGCACCATTACCCAAATTGCTTTTTGCTTTCCGACTAGGTTTTAACTTGCGCTCTATCCCGAAAATGTCCTCTCCCTGCGCGTGCACCTGCACGAGGGTACCCAAAAAAAGAAGGCAAAAGCCGATACTCATGGTGAGTGAAAAAGGAATTCGCGTGAGCTGGCGCATGGCTTATGTTTTTACAAAGTAACGAAAAAAAGGGCTTCCCGATTTTAGGAAGCCCGTTAAACTTATCGAAAAAGAAGCATATTAAAGGTTGTCACCCTCTGTAGCTTCTTCTACCGTCTTATCTTCAGAAGAACTGCCTTCCTTGATTTCAGCGATTAAGTTGTCAATCTGCTCTTTAACCGCAGGATCGCTATCCATCGCTTTTTTCACTTTGTTGTAGGTAGCAGCTCCAAGGACCTCATTGTCCATGATGAGCTCTTTTTTGTATTCTACTACATCCTTTCCTAAAGAATCGATATAATCTTGGATTGCCTGAAAAGCGTTTTTCTCCTCTTCAGTAGCTTCGATTTCTGCTAGCTTTTCTTCGTTACCCCAAGCTCTCTTCAATTCGTTATAGCGCGCAGCACCACCGATTACCTCATCCGATTTAATCATTTCTTCTAAGGTCGCTTGTTTCTCAGCCAAATACACTGCTACCGCGGCCTCCATAGAAGCGAACTTCGTCATCTCCTCTTCGGTGATTTCATCTTCAGCAGCGGCCTCTTGCGCCTGGGCGCTCATACTTAGCATTCCCACAAGGAGAAACGCAAATAAGAATAACTTTTTCATGGTTTTATATTTAATCTTGGTAGTTAAGAATACTAATTAAATAGAAATAAAACTTTTTTCCAAAAAGAAAATGATTTTATCACTTTAACACTGCATACTTATCCCAACGCTTTCAACTGGGCTATGGTTGCGATCGGATCTTCGGATTGGAAAACAAAACTCCCCGCCACCAAAATATCTGCTCCCGCTTCGATAAGTGCCGCCGCATTCCCACTTTGTACGCCACCGTCAATTTCTATCTTCGCCTGACTGCCTCTTTTTACGATTAACTCTTTCAGGGCGCGCACTTTATCATAGGTGCGCGGAATAAACTTCTGTCCCCCAAAACCTGGATTGACCGACATGATGCATACCAAGTCGATGTCTTCGATGATATCCTCTAAAAAAGATACCGGGGTATGTGGATTAAGGGCCACGCCCGCCTGAGAGCCTGTCTGCTTAATACCCTGAATGCTGCGATGCAAGTGGGTGCAAGCTTCGGCATGCACGGTAATTATTGCTGCTCCCGCTTCCCGGAAGGCGGCCACATACTGGTCCGGGTTCACGATCATTAAATGGACATCGAGGGGCTTGCGCGCATGAGCATGCATGGCTGCAGTCACGGGCAGACCAAAGGAAATGTTGGGCACAAATACCCCGTCCATGATATCCACATGGATGTAATCGCAAGCAGAACGGTTTAACATTTCGATTTCACGCTGAATGTTCGCGAAATCACAAGCAAGTACGGAAGGGGCGATCTGAACGGCCATAACAATAAATTTTTAGGCAAAGAAAAGAAAATTCTGCCTATACCCCTTATTGTTTGATGAATTTCTTACGAACGGTTCCCGCAGAACCTTCTAATTCGAGCACGTAAATGCCTGCTCTTAATGGCTCCACTGCAAGCTGCAGGGTAGACGCTCCTATCCCCCGCTCTACTTCACCTGCTAGCACTTCTTGACCCAAACTATTCCAAATGCGCCAGGTAAACTGCCTCGCGTCTGTTGGTATCCGCACCTGCAGCACCTGCCCTTGCGCTACTGGATTGGGAAATAAGGTAATGGGTACGAGCTCCTTTTCCGCCACATGGGTTACCACCCCAAAGTAGGCCCGCTCGAAGTTAGGTACCCCGAATCCGAGTTCAGCCGATACACGATCGACCAAGTTTCCACTGTCCAAAAGCCTCTGAATAAGTGTGTCTAAAGAGGTTTCCGGTAAGGCCTGCCAGAGGCCTGCGGCCAAAGCGGCCACTTGAGGAGCACTAAAGCTAGTGCCATTTCCGAATCCGATGGTACCCTGTAGTCCCGGCCGTGTGAGTGCTACCCGCTCCCCTATAGCCACTACCTCTGGCTTG
Organism: Nitritalea halalkaliphila LW7; assembly: GCF_000265075.1. Lineage (GTDB taxonomy): Bacteria > Bacteroidota > Bacteroidia > Cytophagales > Cyclobacteriaceae > Nitritalea > Nitritalea halalkaliphila. The sequence goes on from NZ_AJYA01000012.1 coordinate 32,240, forward strand.
GTACGCCCATCCGCAGTGGGTCCAAAAGAACTAAAAATTGCACGCTCCTGACTTCGTGTGAGCGCACCCACACTGATTATCCCCGCAGCATCTGCCGGGGCCGTGATACTTTGCGCCCCGCGCCCACCGTAATTCCCTGCGCTGGTTACGACGAGAATCCCTTTTTTAGCCGCCAGTGCCGCAGCACGCGTAATGAGTGCTGTCTGTCCATCCATGTCCGAAATACGGTAATCCATGCGCGGATCATCGAAGTCCCAGTAGCCCAGCGAGCTGTTAATCACATCCACCCCGAGGCTATCCGCATACTCCGCTGCCAGTAGCCAGTTGAATTCCTCTATCCTGTACTCACTACCCACATCCTCAGTAATACAAAGCACATACGAAGCGTCGGGCGCACCTGCCAGCAGGCCTTCTTCATCCGCCGAGGCGATAAGAGAGAGCACCTGAGTCCCATGTGGATGCCGATGAAAGACCTCAGCTTGCCCTCCTGACACAAAATCCCGTGTCCCCACTATGCGTCCAGGACCGCCTAAATGGGCTAAATTCGGTAGCTCCAGCACCCCAGGAAAGCCCGCGTCAAAAACCGCCACACGCATCCCCTCACCTCGAAAGCCCTCCGCATGCATGACAGGAATGCCCAAGAGGCTATTTTGCATCGCGACGAGTTGCACATCCGTATTTACATGGAGGAATAAGGGCTAAAATGCTCTTGGATTCCTGTTTTTCGGGCATTTTGGCCTTCCGGCCAAAGCAAACGCTGTCCCGAAGCGGGAATTCCCCCAGGAGCTAAAAGGGTGACTTCTCGAACGAAAGAAAGCGCCTGCAAGGACGCTATATCCGTGCTATCTGCTACCACCAAGGCGGCATTCATCCAGCGAGACTGCAGGAGCACTTGCGGCCCCAGTCGGTGAAGGCTATCCAAATAATGGGCAGACACCGGAAGATCTAAGCTATCGACGGGGATGCGGAAGTGGGCCTTGCGCCGTAAAGCGACCGGACTTAAAAAATCCTCCGGAGCGTCCAGCCGAAAGGAGCTGCCCGCTTTATCCGTAAAATAGACGGCATAGCGGTTTTGGGCCTGTAAAAGGCCCGGTGCAGTCCCCCCTACCACTACAAGTAGGAACAAGTAGAGGGTGCTCACACGCCCTAAAGAAAAGCGAGATAAAACCATGTACACAGCATCCAAATCGAGCACTAAAATAGAAAATTTCGGACATATTTTTACACATTCGCGATTTTAAGGGCTTTTCCTTAATTTAGCAGCCTTAAAAGAGAAACTATGGCCTTAAAAACCTTCGTAAAAATAAATCAAGTCAGTAACCTTAGCGATGCGCGCTACTGTTCAGGCATGTATGTAGACCTCTTGGGCTTCTGCATGGAGGAAGGGCAAGAAAATTATGTGAGCCCGGAGACCTTTCAGGAGATTGCCGGTTGGGTTTCTGGCGTGGGCTTCGTGGCCGAGTTCACTGTCTCACATCCGGATTCCATCTTAGCCAAGGTGCAGTCCCTGCCCCAGGTGACGCATATTCAGGTGCGCGAGGCCCATCACTTGCCGCTGCTGGCGGGGAGCAGCTACACGCTCATTTTCGCCCAAAAGGTGGAAGCCGCCGCCGAAATCGAGGCATTAAATGCGAAGGCGCAGAGTTTTGAGAATCAGGAGATGCTGCTGCTTCTCGAAAGTGAGACGCTTTCTTTAGCGGATGCGGCAGTTCGTGAGGCGATTCAGGGCCTGGCGGCCAAAGTCCCCGTTCTTCTGGGCTTTGACTTGCAGGCAGAAACACTGGAGGGCACCTTAGCTGAGCTCCAGGTGAAGGGTATCGCGCTCAGCGGCGGGCAGGAAATCGCCCCGGGATTAAAGGATTTCGATGAACTGGCGGATATTTTAGAGGCCTTAGAACAAGAAGATTAACATGCTGACTAAAGAAACTATCGTGGCCGACTTTAAGGCCATCCAAGATCATATTTGTGCCGAACTCGAGGGAGCAGATGGCCAAGGGCGCTTTAAGGAGGACCTTTGGGATCGTCCGGAAGGGGGTGGCGGGCGTACACGCACCCTGACAGGTGGAGCGATCATCGAAAAGGGTGGCGTGGCCTTCTCGGCAGTGCACGGCCCCACGCCACAGAAAATTTTAAACAAGTTGCAGCTGAAGGAAGCGGATTTTTTCGCGACAGGAGTATCCATCGTGATTCACCCGAACAGTCCCATGGTGCCGATCATTCACATGAACATCCGCTACTTTGAGATGAGTAATGGCGTGAACTGGTTCGGTGGCGGCATTGACCTGACTCCCCACTACGTGGACCGTGAGGATGCCCGTTACTTCCATCAGGAGGTGAAGGCCCACTGTGACCAGTACGATCCGAGCTACTACCCCAAGTTCAAAACCTGGGCGGATGATTATTTTTACCTCAAGCACAGGCAGGAAACACGTGGCGTGGGCGGTATTTTCTTTGACCGGCTGCACGAAGAGGCTCCTGATAAAAAGGCCGAGCTTTTTGATTTCGTAAAAGGTGTGGGCTACCTCTTCCCAAAGGTGTACACGCACTTTATGCGGAAAAATAGCCTTTTGCCCTATGGGCCGGCAGAAAAATCCTGGCAGGGAATCCGAAGAGGGCGCTACGTGGAATTTAATTTGGTTTGGGATGCAGGCACCAAGTTCGGCCTGGACACGAACGGGCGCACGGAAAGCATTTTGATGAGCATGCCACCAGAGGCGAACTGGGCCTACATGCACCCGGTGGAAATCGGCTCTAGGGAAGCGGAGACCCTATCTTTACTGAAAAAAGGCATCGACTGGGTCGGCTAGTAGGGAGAGTGTCATGGAAAAATTAATCGCTTGGGACGAGCAGGCGAGCTTGTGGCTGAACCAGTATCACCAGGAGTGGCTCGACCCGATTCTTTTCACCGCCACCCACACGTGGCCTTGGATCCCTCTGTATGTCCTGCTGAGCGGGTACCTAATTCGAAGCTATGGGCTAGGTTCTTGGGTATATTTTGTAGGCTTAGCCCTGGTCATCACACTAGCAGATCAGGGCACCTCTTCGCTTATGAAGCCCTATTTCGAGCGGCTCCGACCCTGCCACGACGAGCGCTGGGTAGACGTTTTACATAATTATGGCAAGTGTGGCGGCATGTATGGCTTTGCCTCCTCTCATGCCTCGAACAGCTTTGGTATCGCAGCTTTCTTTATTTTTGGCTTCGCTAAAAAACAAGGTCTCATGCGCCTGCTGTGGGTCTGGGCGGCCTTTTTTTCCTATACTCGCGTGTATCTGGGTGTCCATTATTTAGGAGACATCATCGTAGGCGCTGCAGTCGGAGTTCTGGCTGCTGGCTTGGTATGGCTGCTTTTAGGATATTTTGGCCAGGGGCCAAAACAATCTGCGCCGTCCCCGAGTCCTATGTGAGGTGTAGCGCCTACCGTTCCCATCCGGAGGCCCCTTTTAGCGGGACGAAGGAGAAGGACGGAAACGCCTCCCGCTCGATTTCCTGCGCCGAAACGCGACGCAGCCGCAGCATTTCCTGACGCTCTCGATCGCCGACGGGGATGACTAAAACCCCACCGATGGCGAGCTGGCGCAGCAGCGCATCTGGTACCACAGGTGCCCCTGCAGTCACTAAAATCCGATCGAAGGGTGCCTCCTCGGGTAGGCCCAGAGAGCCATCGCCCTGATACAAATGCGGATGGATACCGAAGCGCGCGAGCAGCTGCCGGGTGCGTGTGTACAGCTTCTTCTGGTATTCGATGCTATGCACTTCCGCACCGATAAGTTGAAGCACCGTAGCCTGATAACCAGAGCCAGTGCCGATTTCCAGTACTTTATGACCCGCCTCGACCTCCAGCAGGCTCGTCTGAAAAGCCACGGTGTAGGGCTGCGAAATGGTCTGCCCCTCCCCGATGGGAAAAGGGCGGTCCTCATAGGCCTGCAGCTCGAAAGCGGAGTCTAAAAAGAGGTGACGCGGTATTTCGGCCATTACCTGCAAGACACGCTCATCACGGATGCCCCGTTCGCGAATGGAACGAATAAGTGCACGGCGCAGGCCTTTATGTTTGTAGCTGTCTGTAAATGTGGGCATAAGGAATTAGAGCAAAAATGAGCCTGCTAAAGTCCTAAAATCAGCTTAATTTCGCAAATAACACGTTATATATAAACAATAAAAATCGCATGTTTACGGGTATTATAGAATGTTTAGGAGAGATTACGGCCATCGAATCGGAGGGCACGAATCTGCATTTTCATATCAGCTCGCCACTCGGTCCGGAGCTGAAAATCGACCAGTCCCTCGCCCATGATGGGGTATGTCTTACGGTGGTGCAGGTGTCGGGAAACACGCATGTGGTCACGGCCATTCAGGAGACATTAGAAAAAACGAATTTGGCCTCTTGGCGGCCGGGCCGCAAAGTGAATTTGGAGCGCTGCATGCCCGCAAATGGCCGCTTCGATGGGCATATCGTACAGGGCCACGTGGATCTGACGGGAACTGTGGAGCGGATTCAGGAACAAGATGGCTCTTGGTTGTATGACTTCCGGTATGACGCCAGCACAGCACATGTAACAGTCGAAAAAGGCAGCATTACGATAAACGGAACGAGTCTAACTTGTTTTAACAGTGGGCCAGGGACTTTTCGGGTGGCCATCATTCCGTATACCTATGAAAATACTGTTTTTCATCAGTTGGCCGAAGGAGACACAGTCAATTTAGAATTTGATATCGTCGGAAAGTATATACAGCGCATGTTGAAAGGCTATGCTTAAGCGCCACAGAATAAAGCAAGTCAACGCACTATTTTTGAAATTATATTTGCTTTGACGGCTATATTTTAAGGTTGATTAGATAAAAGTTTTGTATTTTTGCTAAAAATAAACGTATGTTAGTAAAAAAGAAAGCTAAAGACAGTGCAGTGGTCATGACTGAAATGGTCCTGCCAAACGACACCAACACGCTTCATAATTTAATGGGCGGTAAGTTGATGCACTGGATGGATATCGTGGCAGCGATCGCGGCACAGAAGCATTCGAATCGTATCGTCGTAACGGCATCGGCGGACAGTATTTCTTTTAAGCATCCCATCGCACTAGGAAATGTCGTCACGCTAAAGGCGCAGGTTACGCGTGCTTTTAATAGCTCTATGGAGGTGTTTATCGAGGTATCGGCTGAGGATATTCCTGCCAATAAAAAAATAATGACCCATCGTGCATTTTTTACTTTCGTCGCGGTGGATCAAAACGGTCGTCCGATAGAGGTTCCTGAAGTAGAACCCGAAACAGCTGAGGAAGTAGAGCTTTACGAGGCGCCTACGCAGAAGACAGTTGCGACTTGTCCTCGCCAAGCGTATGGATCCAAAAGATGCGGTGGAGCTAAAATCTATTTTCAATCTTACAGACGAAAAGGAGGGTTAATCTCTCCTTTTTATTTTTTATTGTCCCAATTTTTAAAGATTTTTAAGGATATGGAAGCAGTATCTCCCCAGGCGCATGCCACCTTGTATGCACAAGACATGCTCTTTTTAACACAGGAGGATGTCGCAAAATTCGAGCAAGTGATTCAGGCTCAGGCCTTGCAGGCCAAATATGCGCATGTGGCGCAGCCGCAAGTAGCAGAAACCACCGCCCCTAAATCGGCACAAGTGGCACCTGTTCCTGTTGCTGACAAAAGCGTGACTCCCCAGGCCGCGACTCCTCAGACAAAACCTTCGCAGACGGTCCCTATCGCTCCCACACCTACTTCTAGCCCACCACCTGTAGCGGTTCAACAGCAGATGGAAGAAGAGCGGCCTTCCGAGGTCTTACTTCCCTCCTACCGTGGTGCATTTGAGCGGCAGGTGCTTATCGTTCATCGCGGTGGTAGGCTTTCGGATGCTGAGGACTTGATGCTTCGTAATCTCATCGCTGCCTGCCAGCTGAGTCTTAAAGATGTAGCGGTTTTGGATGAGAATAATTTGGCTGCCAGCAGCAAAGAAGCCATGGAAAAGCTTAACCCTGCATTCATTCTGAGTTTTGGCATCAATCATCCCTATTTGGGTGGCTTTGAGGCCAAATACAAACGTGTGACCAACAGCCTGTCGAGCTATGTCTGGGCGGATGATTTACGAGATTTAGAACTTGATAAGGCGCTTAAACGTTCTTTATGGAATGTTTTAAAAGAGCAATTTAATTTATAAGTTCATGAGTGTAGACAGCAAAAAGAGCAAGCGATTAAAAACCTTCCGGGTAGTGGGTATCGCCGAAGGAATTTCCTTTCTTTTACTCCTATTTATCGCGATGCCTTTAAAATATGTATGGGACTGGCCTTTGGCCGTCAAATATGTAGGTTGGGCCCATGGTGTGCTGTTTGTGGCCTATATTTATGTCGTGTTTCCTGCCGCGCGTATTATGCAGTGGAGCTTTTCGAAAACTTTTTTCGCATTGGTAGCTTCATTACTGCCTTTTGGACCTTTTATTTTCGACCGCAATATGACGCAGGAAGAAAAAGAATTTATACAAGCATAGCCCTTTGTCTATGGCCTTAATCAGCAAAAAGAAAATCACCTATCCCATCGGGAAGCCGTTGCGCAACTATTTGATAAAATATGGGCGTCAGGTAAACTTTCCGATTCACTACAGTGACCTCTTGCGGTACACAGGATCCATTCCTTTATATGATTATAAGGGGAATGATACTTTATGGGAGACGGTATTTTTTGCTGAGTCAGATCGCGAGGAAATCCACCATAATGTTAAGAAAATATATGCGCTTCTGAAGGCTGAGGGCGATATGAGTGTGATGTCCCACTTGTATGTAGATCGGATCGATCTCTGCATTTATGGGAATACGCAGCCCTTTCGGGTACGCATCGTGAATCGTATAAATGACAACTTCGATTATTATTATGTGAAGCATGCGGATGCCTCACGTGTGTATGGGTTGGAGTTGGAGCATTTGCTTTCTCCTAATCGAATCAATTATCTCGTCCATGAGAATACGCTAATCGAGGAGCACATCGCCGGAATTCCGGGCGAGCAGTTCATGCGCCAGCATATTCACGATCCTAATTTGAATCCGATTCGACTGGCTAAGGAGTTTGTTAAGTTTAATGAACGCTGTTTTGTCCGCTTGTTGGGCGACATGCATTCTTCTAACTTTGTGGTGGACGTCACACCTGATTTTGAGGAAACGCATTACCGTATTCGGGCGATTGATTTTGATCAGCAGTCGTATGAGGGCAAGAAGTCTATTTATCTGCCCCAGTATTTTAAGCAGAACAATGCGCTTATTCAGTTGGGGATGAAATACATGACGCCAGAGAGTATGGTGCAGTATCAGCGTGAGGAGCGGGCGTTGATTGCGAATCGTGTAAAGAGTTCGAAGATTGAGATTGAGGATATTTTAGCGGCTATGGAGGCGGATACAATTAGTACGCAGACGAACATTTATTCACTTCGGGACGAGCTGGCGAAGCATTATAAGGAACCACGTTTTTTAAAATGTCAGAATATGGGTCAGATCCTGCGTGAGAGCTTGCGGCAGTTACTGATAAAGTCTGGGCAGCAGGCTTCTGACGTTAGTTTGTAGGAGGAAGCTGATGTTATGCGGGTATGAAGGTCCATAAAAAAAGGGGTAATTTAAATTTACCCCTTTTATGACGAAAATCCTAGAAAAACCTCACCGTAATCTGTGGATTGCTCGACTTAAAGCGATCCACCACACGACTGCTAATCTTCGTGTTAAAACAAATCACACTGCTTAACTCCGGCAACTTCTCCAACTGCTTAATCGAACGTACCGTCGTGTTCGCCAAATCGATTTCACGTAATTCAAGCAAACTCTCCACTCCACGCAAGTTCTTGACATTCGTGCCCGAAATATTCAACCTCTCCAGCTGAGGAAAAGCCGTCAGCTCCCGAAGATCACTGATCCCCGTATTCGACAGATCCAAAGACTTTAAGCGACCTAAACTTAATAAGGGACTTAAATCTTGCAAAGGCACCTGAGAAAGCTGCAACTCTTCTAAAAGTGTGAAATGCTGCAAATGACTCAAATCATATAAAGGAGCATCAAACACATGCAGCGAACGCAAATTATTAAACACCTCCAAAGGAGCTAAATCCTCTACACGCGTTCTTTCGATCTGCAACTTATGCTGCGCAGTTATCCGATGCAAATGCGTACTAGACGGTAAGGTCTGCACAGCGTCCCCCTGAAAAAGTAAGCCTCTCCATTCACTACTCAAACCCTCATACCAGGCCGTTAACTCTTCCGTACGGTAAATTAAATCGACATCTGGCCGCTCCATATAAAAGGTCGGCGTCTCCTCTGCTCTAACCTCAGTGCCGTCAGCCTCTATACGCTTAAGCTTCTCTAAGCGCGACAAGAAATTGATGTTTCGGACAGCAGTGCGATTTAACTCTAAATGCTCTAAATTAACCAAACTAATAAGCATTTGAATAGTGCGAACCTCTGTATCATTAGCGAGCAAGTGCGTAAGTGTACCCAACTGCGCCACTGGATTTAAATCTTCAACCTGCGTGCCACTAATATTTAAATAGTTTAGCTTTTTAAAGCGCGTGATAGGGCTTAAAACAGCGAGAGATGACTCAGAGAGATTGAGGGAATCCATTCCCACTAAGCTGGATAAACGCTCTACGCTTGGCATATCACTATCTAACCCTTCATAACGCTCCGAAAGCACCTTTCTCCAAGACGAAGGAAGCTCAGCCCACCAGTTCTGTAGATTCTCCACATTATGAATCAGTAGAACTCTGCGGTTTTTACGTACGAATCCGTCTGCCTCACGCTCGGGAATACGTGTTCTATCTGCATAAACACGCTGCAAGCTCGACTTTCCTGAAATAGGATCGAGGGAGGCCACGTCAGTTGCATTAATAATAAGAATACGCAGCTTGTCCAGATTACGCAAAGGATCCAAATCCACTAAATTGGTTTCACGTAGATCCAACTCCTGCAGGCCTTCTAAACTCGCGATCAAATCAAAATTGATTAGAAAATTTTTCCCGGCGTCTAAAATCTCAAGCTGCTTGAGCTCTTGAATGTGCTCGAAGTTATTGAAACCTGACTCACGCAAGTATAACTTGCGTAATGCGGTAAAGGAATTCAGCACAGAAAATGACACCACAGGCGTTCGCTCTGCACGCAATACCTCTAAATTCTTTAAATTTCCCAACTCCGAAATATCGTCTACGCGCGTATCCGAAATGTTAAGCGCTTTTAATCGGTCAGAGTATTTTAAAAATTGAAGATCACGCACCTGTGCTCCAGAAATATCTAAGTACTCCAGATAGGTCACATTACTAATAGGGCCTAAATCTTCGATCTCCGTACGACTCATGTCGATGTATTTCAGCTCTCGCAGAACAGAAATAGGCGCTAAGGAAGTTATTAACGGGTTTTCACGGATGATGAGTGAATCCAAATTCGCTATCTTATAAAGCTCATCCGTACTAAGTGAATCCCCATAAAAATTAAACTTCTCGCGGAAATATACCTCCCACTCGAAGGTAGAGACGCCCACCATTCAGCTAACTCTTTATCTCGAGAGAGACGCGTCGTATATACACTCGCAATCTTGATTTCATTGCTACTTTTATCCACATTAATCTCTACGAAGCGTGGACGCGTATTTGATATTTTTTCCTTATTAAGACCAACAGCAGTCAAGGTCCTATCTAAGGAAACTAGAAAACTGAGCTCACCATTATCCTTCGAAGCTTACCTCACGAACTTAATTAAAGCTGACAT
>NZ_AJYA01000013.1 GCF_000265075.1 Nitritalea halalkaliphila LW7
WTTCGTTTCAGTACTGACCGTGTAGATCTTCGTGCAGCCGTGCAGCTCGATACTGAGGCACAGTCCTTAGGGGAAATGCTAGAACAGGTTTCTGCACAGACGGGGCATAGCTTTCGCCAAATCCGCGAGCGCGTAATCGTGGTACCGGCACAGCATGTGAAAATGCAAGAGTTGGAAAAGGGGGAAGTGCGCGGCCGCGTGTTCGACGCTGTTTCCGGGGAGCCCTTAGTGGGGGTGACCATTCGAGTAGAAACTGTCTCGGGGACTGTGGGGACTGTCACAGATATCAATGGCAGCTACCGATTACAAAATATTCCTGAAGGGCCACAGCTTTTACTCTTTTCGTACATGGGCTATGCGACCACGGCTGAAGAAGTTTTAATTCGCAGAGATGCGGCAGAATCGCTTACTGTTCGCCTGAAAGCAGCTTTCGACGAGCTTCAGGAAATTACTATTGTGGGCTTCCGCAAGGGGCAGTCTCGTGCACTCAGCGTGCAAAAGGAGGCACTTAACATGAAAAATGTAGTGGCATATGAGCAGATGGAGCGCTTTCCAGATTTAAATGTAACAGAGGCGATCAAGCGGGTGCGGTGTGGTTACAGAACCTCAGCGTGGTGAAGCGCAGTCGGTAATGATTCGGGGGCTTAATTCTAGTTTTCATACCGTAACCTTAAATGGGCAGCGCGTGGCTTCTACTGGCGAAACGGATCGAGAAACGAATACAGCGATTATTCCGATCGGCATGATTAGCTCCATGGAGGTCGTCAAGTCTGTGACCGCGGACATGGATGCAGATGCTACCAGTGGGTCGATTAATTTATTGACTACTCGACCTGTAGGCGATAGTGTGCTCTTTAAAGCATCAGCTGCCACGGGCTATAACCACATGTCTGGTCGTCCGCAGTGGTTGTCATCTGCTACTTACAGTCAGCGTCTGGGCAAATGGGACTTTGTGCTCAGCGGTACGTTTCAGCAGGATAACAGAGCGACGGAGGATATCCGGCATGACTGGGGGGTTCAGGATTATGGTCAGGGACCACAGGATGTTTTGGCCGGACTACGGCCCTCATTTTATGAGACGGAGAGACGTCGAATCGGTATAGGAGGACAGGTAGATTATACCATTTCAGATCGCTCGAGCATGTATTTTCGAGCTGTTTACAACAATTACGACGAGTATGAGGTGAGAAACGATGCGCGCCTAGGCTTAAGTGCAGGGAATTTCGTCGCTCCGGGTCAGGTGGAGCGCGGGCGCTATGAAAAAGTGCTGCGTGAGTATAACCGCATTACGAACTTGATCAGTTTAAATGCGGGCGGTCAGCAAGATATCGGGAAAAGCACTTTGGATTACAATGTGGGCTACTCCTATGGTACATTTCAGGTGCCCCTGCGTGAGTATTATGCCTTCCGTCATGCTGGAAGACCGAATTTTAGTTATGACATTTCGAACAGACAGTTTGGGTCGGCTACAGTAAGTAACGAGGTGGATCTTTCTGATATGGAACAAATGAACTTACGCTATTATGAGCGCAGAAGGGATGAAGTGCGGGATACGGATTTGTTCGCGACGATAAACTTGAAGACGCCGTACTTGCTCGGATCCGGAAGAGGTTATTTTAAAGTGGGCGCTAAGGCTTGGCAAAAGGTGAAGCAGCGAGAGATGCTGGAGCAGCGCTGGACTTCATTTGATGGTCGCCTAACCATGGCCGATTTATATGCGCCCTTAGATCGGAATCTGATAGGGGGCCGTTATCCGATTAACGGACAGATCGACTGGGAACGGGGTAAAGCCTTCTTTAATGAAAATGAGGCGCGTTTTGGTTTGGATGAGAACCGAACACGTAGCTCATCAGACCCTAATAACTACCGCGCTGTGGAAAATATTTTTGCTGCCTATGTGATGACAGATTATACGGTAGGTAAGTTCAGCGCCAACTTTGGCCTACGGGCCGAACAGGTAGACAATGCCTACGTCGGAAATGAGGTTTTTTTCGATGCGGAAGGTAACTATGCACGGACGGAAGAGGTGCGGAATGATGCCATCAACTATTTTAATCTTTTTCCGATGATGAACCTGCGGTATGCGATTTCAAGAGATGCGAATATTCGCTTCGCTTACACGAATACGATCGCGCGCCCGATGTTTTCCGATTTAGTGCCTTACCGCGTGGTGAATGAAGATAATCAGGTGATTTTGACAGGGAACCCGGACCTGATGCCTTCCCGCGCACATAATGTGGACCTGATGTTCGAAAATTATTTTCAAAATGTGGGGGTGCTTTCGGTGGGCGCTTACTATAAAAAGCTAAACGATTTCATCTATAACGAGACGCTGTTTATTCAGGATGGTAGTGAGTTTGATGGCTATCAGCTCATCACTCCGCTTAATGGTGAAGAGGCCTTTGTTTACGGAATCGAGTTAGCTTGGCAGCAAAAGTTAGACTTCCTGCCCGGCTTCTTAAGTAATTTCGGGATTTACGCGAATTATACCTATAGCCGTTCCGAGGCTAAGATCATCGTGCCTAATGAGCGTCGTATTCCGCTTCCTCTTCAGACCCCACACGTGTATAATGTAGCGCTACAGTATGACAAGGGCGGGTTTTCTGCGCAGCTTTCTTATAACTGGCGGGATACCTGGCTGCATAGTGTAGGCGGCAGTACCAGTGCCCCTTCTATTCAGGAGCGCGGTGAGCTGTTTTTAGATCGGTATTTTGCCTCTATCGGGCAGCTGGACTTTACGGCTTCGCAGCGCATTAGTAAGCATTTTTCAAGTTTTATTAATTTGAATAATCTAACCAATTCCTCTCATGTCCATTATTTTGGCAGCCGGTGTATCCATACAGAGCCTCCTTTCACTCTTGGTGGGGGCATATAGGGCTACGGTATAATTTATAAAGTATTTCCGCTCATCAGGTAGTAACTTGGTGAGCGGAATTAATTTCTTTACTATGAATAAACGACGTACACATCTGCTAGCAGGTTTGCTTTCTTTCCTAGTGCTTTTCGGGCTGAGTGCATTTTTTTCGCCAGCGAAGAACTTGGAAATCCGACATGCGCGGGTGATTTGGGTGGAGCGGCCTGCCACGGAGGCCATTATTTCTTGGACCACACTCCATGCTCAGGGTAAGGAGGCCCGTGTGTTAGTGGATACGAAACCAGGGATTAGCGCGGAGCGTTTTGCGCTGGCGCAAAAGCCTCTTCGTCAGGGTGCCATCACGATGACGTCGGAAGATCGGGAGTTTGCGGATCTGCCTAGGGGCTTTTACCACCATGCTGAGCTGAAAGGCTTGCAGCCGGATACGCGCTATTATTTTCGGATTCAGGTGGACGGGCAGCTTTCGGAGGAGTATTATTTCCTGACCGCCTCGCAGGTCGATCGGCCGGTAGCGTTTATGTGGGGAGGAGATTCGCGCATGGGGGGAGATAAGCCGCGCTATGCAGGGCTGCGTCCACATGTGGATCGGCAGGCGATGAACCGTAGGATTCGGGCTTGATGGAGGATAATCCGGAGATTTTAGCTTTCGTACATGGGGCCGATTATGGTAGTACGGCTAACTGGATGCATCTGTACTGGTGGTTCGAAGACCAGGAGCTATGTAAAGGGAGTGATGGTCGGATTTTGCCTCTTATACTTTCTCGGGGTAATCATGACATGCAGGTGGGTTTCGAGGAAAATTTTTATATCGGAAGTCCTAGCTCGGGCAGCGGATCGGGGTACTATTTCGGTACGCAGTTTAGCGCACAGTTTCACCTGCTGACCATGAACACGGAGATATCCGTGGCGGGAGATCAGTACGACTGGTTGGAGGAGGCTTTGGCGCGGGAGCGCCCACGGCAGCGCTGGCTGGTGGCTAATTATCACCGTCCGGCCTATCCGGTGCATAAGGATGTGAATGCGGCGCCTTTTAAGCGGGTACGCGATAACTGGGTGCCTCTATTCGAGCGTCACAATATCGATTTAGCGCTCGAGTCGGATGGGCATACGCTGAAGCGCACCCTGCCGATTCGGAATAATAAGCCGGATGCTTCTGGCATCGTGTACATCGGCGAGGGGGGCTTAGGGGTTCCGCAGCGGGTTCCGGATACGAGCCGCTGGTTTATTCAGGAGCCAGGCTTCGCTACGAGTGCGCATAATGTGCATGTGCTACGTGCAGATGGTGATCGGCTTCAGATAACGGCGTTCGGCATGGAAGGTGATACACTCGATCACTACAGTCGCGTGCCGCGTACCCGATAAATGTATGGAGGCGTTCGTGCTTGGCTTGGCCTTTCGGAGTCTAAACGGCTACCGGTGGAGCTACTTTTTCGGGTAGCGCTGGCGCTGCAGTGTGTAGGGCTATACTTCTATTTCCGAGCGGGAAGCAGCTTGGAGGCTTACCTGTTTTTAGATCGCGGCTGGGAGCAGGCACAGAGTCGTCAGGTGGATGTGGTGCTCGCCTATTTGCACTTGGGGGTGGCTATATTTTGGCTGCTGCGTCCGACCGTGGTTTTGGCGGTCATTTTGGGGTGCTTGCAGGTGCTGGTTACGTATATGACCTGGTATCAGGGAGGGGCACATTTTACGGAATGGGCCTTTTTCACGCAGGCGATCCGGATGCTCAGTTATCCGGCCTTTGTGTTTTGGGTGTGGGGGTACCCCAAAGTATCCGCATGGGTGCTTCGGGTAGGCTTAGGGCTAACCTTTTTCTCACATGGCTTGGAGGCCTTGTACCAGCATCCACATTTTATCGATTATCTGATCGGAACAGCGCGGCAGTTTGGGTTTCGTTTACGTGAGGCGCAAGCTGTACAACTCTTGCGGATTATCGGAGTGGTAGACGTGCTGGTAGCGGTGTGGGTCCTGGTTCGACCCTGGAGAGGGGTACTGTTTTGGATGGCCTTCTGGGGGCTTTTGACCGCCTTTTCACGGCTTACAGAGCTGGGTTTAGCGCAGTATCCACAGGTGCTTTTACGCAGTTTAAATTTTCTAGGGCCTCTGTTGCTCTGGCTGCTGACTTTTCATTTCCGAAGTTCAGAAGGGGACGCGAAGCTGTCGGCGGGGGATTAAATTCGTGCTGAGACGGATTAGAGGATGTAGGGAGAGCTGCATAGGGATAAAAAAAACGAGGCTATTCAGCCTCGTTTTTAACATTTAGTTCTATTTCTTCTCCAGACTCATCTAAGAATCTGTACTCCGTCACTGGTAGGGAGGAATCTTGAATCAGTTTTACCCATTTGAAGTATTTCAAAAACCACTTCACACGTTTCGAAAGTATCCCTTTACTGAAATAAGCATGCAGATAAGGGTGTAATCCGATGGAGATATTGGAAGCGTTTTGGATAGTAGCGATATGTTCTAGGTCTTTCTCTAATCGGTCTGCCACCAGAATAGAGGCTTGGATTTTACCGGTGCCATTACAGGCAGGGCAAATTTCCTTGGTAACAATGTTCACTTCAGGACGGACGCGCTGTCTGGTGATTTGCATCAGTCCAAATTTTGTAAGTGGCAGAATGGTATGCTTGGATCGATCACCGCGCATTTCGTCTTTCATGGCATCGAAGATGGCCTTTTTATTATCGGCCTTTTTCATGTCGATAAAGTCGATGACGATAATGCCACCCATATCCCGTAGTCTGAGCTGTCTAGCGACTTCTTTTACTGCGACGAGGTTCGTCTTTAAGGCAGTAGTTTCTTGGTCGCTTTCTTGGTTAGACTTATTTCCGCTATTAACGTCGACTACATGCAGGGCTTCTGTATGTTCGATGATCAGGTAACCTCCTTGTGGGAGGCTGACTGTTTGCCCGAACAAGCTTTTAATCTGCTTTTCTATTCCAAAACTTTCAAAGAGCTTCGCTTTACCCGAGTAAAGCTTGACAATTTTTTCCTTCTCAGGGGCAATGGTCTTGATGTAAGACCGAATTTGATTGAATGTAGATTCTTCTTCTACGGTGATTGCATCGAAAGATTCATTTAGCAAGTCTCTTATAATCGAAGAGGCCATGCTCATCTCTCCCACGATTTTATCCCTATTTTTCGCTTTAGGAAGCTTTTCCATTCCCTTATCCCAGATATCCACGAGGTTTCTGAGGTCTTTATCCAATTCTGTAACAGACTGTCCATCTGCTACTGTGCGGATAATGACGCCGAAGTTACTCGGCTTTATGGAAGTGATAAGGCGAACGAGTCGCTTCCTTTCTTCCGCGCTACGTATCTTCTTAGAGACGTTTACGGTATTCGAAAAAGGCACTAAAACCAAATAGCGTCCCGCTATGGAGAGCTCACAAGAAAGTCGGGGCCCTTTCGTCGAGATGGGTTCTTTCACCACCTGAACGAGGATTTGTTGATTTCGTGAAAGGACATTGGAAATTTTCCCAAGCTTTTCGATATCCGGCTCCAGTTCGAATCCCTTCAGGCTCTGCGATTGTTTCGCATTAGCCCGAAGTTGTTTCGTATATTTATTTAAGCTATTTATCTGTGGACCGAGATCCTGATAGTGTAAAAAAGCATCTTTTTCATAGCCTACATCGATAAACGCTGCATTTAAGCCATTTACGATCTTTTTTACGGTGCCTAAATAAATATCGCCTACTTTAAACTTATTGCCTTCACCATCTGCATGCAGCTCGACGAGGCTTTTGTCTTTAAGTAGGGCGATTCGACTTTCTCCTTGAGATGAATCAATGACTAATTCACTGCTCAAAGTTCATCATGTTAAGTGTCTAAAAAAACTTAAACAAGAAGAAGTGTATTACTTCTTCTTGTGTCTGTTCTTTCTAAGTCTCTTCTTACGCTTGTGCGTAGCGATCTTATGTCTTTTTCTTTTTTTACCACAAGGCATATTCGTATGTGTTTAAAGGTTAATAATACATTTATAGTCTGTCTCGGTAACTTTGAATGCCAGATAGAATAACAGGATCATCTGTCATCTCACTTACACGATCAAACTGTTTTTTCGCTTTATTTTTTTTGGTTACTCTCGAAGTAACTGATCCCAAGATAAAACTGCCCTGTAAGTGTCTGGATAGTAGTTAGTTAATTCCTCGAAGCGCTCCGCGGCGCGTCGATACTGTCCAGACTGCATGGATAAGATTCCCATGTTATACAGGCGTCTTCGTTCATCGGATCCTCCTCTAATATTTCGCGTAGCATCGTAATGCCCTGCATCGGATTAGAAGAAGAAACATAGGTCATCGCCACCTTCGTTTTTAAATCTGTTCTTTTCGGCTGCTCTTCTAGTGCCATGCCTAAGAACTTACGGGTTTCAGTGGCCAAAGCCTGTACTTTCTGCTCGTTTAGCGCGAAGGTATAGGCTTCATAATAGGCTTCCCCTGCTGCTACGTGCTGCGGGAAGGCAGGAAATTTTTCTGCTGCTCCGCCTAATACATAGGCCGCGGAATCGAATTTTCCGTAGCGTGTGTACAGTACAGCGAGCGAATCAGCAAATGTAAGAAATCTTTCCTTATTTTCTTCTGTTTGTAGGCTAGCTTTTAGCTCATCCATGCGCTTTCGGGTGCTGGCGTCCATTTCGGCGCCGTGCATATCTGCTGGGGTACTAGCCGATTCAGAAGAAGCTGCCACCTGTTCAAAGTTCTCCTCACTTTCATTATCCACCACCACACGAGGGAGGGCATATAATATTCCGACAGTAACTACCGCCGCTGAAACGAGTCCGATGATTTGAATTTGTGGCTTTTTCATACGATTACTACACGTAAATTTTACTCAGTAGGTGCTAACTCCTCCTTGATTTTTTTGCTTCCCTTGATTTTCTCGATGAAAACCTTAGATGGCTTGAAGGCTGGCACATAGTGCTCGTCGATCACGATAGCAGTGTTCTTCGAAATATTACGGGCGATTTTTTTAGCTCTTTTCTTGTTGATAAAGCTTCCAAAACCTCTGACGTAAATATTCTCCCCTTCGGCCATGGAGTCCTTTACCACCTTGAAGAAAGCTTCGATGGTTTCTGTTACGTCATCTTTCTGGATTCCGGTTTTCTCCGAAATTTTGGCGATTACTTCTGCTTTAGTCACTGTTAAATGAATTTAAATTTTTCTTGAATAAGCTTAACAACCTATTAACCAACTAATTTTGGGACTGCAAAAATACACCAAGCATTTCAATTTAAAAACAAAATCCCTAAAATTAGATTCCATTTAAGGGAAAAAACCGACAAATTTAATTTCAAAAGATTTTGATTATCAGCAACTTTGCCTCTAAACTAATCCCTTGGTACACTCTTCATAAAAGAGATTTGCCATGGAGAAACACCCGATCCCCTTATTTCATTTGGCTTTCTGAGGTCATTTTACAACAAACCCGTGTGGCCCAAGGGCTTCCTTATTTCGAGAAATTCGTGGCTGCTTTTCCCGATGTCTTTGCGCTCGCCGCCGCCCCAGAAGACGAGGTGCTCCGACTCTGGCAGGGTTTAGGCTATTATAGTCGCGCCCGTAATTTGCACCGCTGTGCTCAAGAGGTGGTGGAGAAGCATCATGGCGAATTTCCCGCTACGGCTGCGGCACTGCGTCGCCTGCCCGGAATAGGCCCCTACACCGCGGCCGCTATCGCCTCCTTTGCCTTTGGCGAAGCCGCCCCCGTAGTAGACGGAAATGTGTACCGTGTACTCGCCCGGTACCTAGGAATTCAGGAGGACATCAGCCGGCCATCTACTTATAAGGTGTTCGAACAGGCGGCCAGGGAGCTGATGCAGGGGACAGATCCAGGCCTATTTAATCAGGCGATTATGGAGTTCGGTTCGCTACAGTGTAGCCCGAAAGACCCAGGGTGCATGCACTGTCCGCTACAGGCTGCCTGTTATGCGTTTCAGCATGGACAAGTGACGGCACTGCCTGTTAAATCAGGTAAGGTGAAGGTTCGGGAGCGCTTTTTCTATTATAGCTTTATTCGCTGTGCAGGGCAGGTGCTGCTGAGTAAAAGAGGGGCAGGGGACATCTGGGAGGGCCTGTATGAACTTCCGCTTCGGGAGATGGAGGAGCTCCCAGAGGAACCACTGCTGCCGGAGGGCTGGAATCTGCCTGTACAGCGGCTGGAGTTTCCAGAGGGTACAGTGAAGCATCTGCTTTCCCATCAGCGCCTTTTCGCCCGCTGTGTGGCGATCGAGCTGGAGGAGAAGTACTTAAATTCACTTCGGGAGTGGGCTGCACCAAAGTCTTATCTGCTTGTTTCTGAGTGCGATGTGCCTAAGTTCGGCAAGCCCGTCCTGGTGAGTAAGTTTTTAGAGCTGCTGAAATTTCCCTATCTTTAACACGTGGAAGGGGGCTGAGCTCCCGAGGGCAGGCATGCCGCTTATCGCAGAACTTATCTATATAGCATTATGGCAGGAGTAAATAAAGTTATTTTAGTTGGAAATTTAGGGCAAGATCCTGAAGTACGTCACCTTGAAGGGGATAAAGTGGTTGCCAACTGTAGTCTGGCGACATCTGAGAGTTACCGAGATCGAAATGGGCAGCGCATGGAAAGTACCGAGTGGCATGACTTGGAACTTTGGGATGGGCTGGCTCGAATCGCAGAGCAGTATTTGCGAAAAGGCAGTAAGATTTTTGTGGAGGGTAAGATCAAGACGGATTCTTGGACGGATCAGGAAGGAAATAATCGTAAAAAGACGAAGATTCGCGTGCTGAGCATGACGATGTTAGATGGTCGCCCTGAGGGCGGTGGTATGGGGGGAGGTGCCTCAGCACCGCAGCGAAGCAACCAACAGATACCCCCTAGCACTCCTCCCATGCAGCAGGCGGGCCCAAGTAATGCTGGCCCTAGTCCCGATTTTGATGGTGGAGACGATGACTTGCCTTTCTAAGCGGTCTGTTGGCGGGCAAGGTATTATAAGTTGTCGTCTAAGCATATAGCGATAAATAGCGCTCATGCGCATAGCTGGATGGATTCAAAAGAGAAAAACGCCAGCTATGCGCATATTTTTAGCGTGATTTCAGCTGTCTTCATGCCTATGTACTGAAATTAGTGTTAATTTTGTGGTGAAAATGTTTGTACCTCTATGGACGACCCCTATCCGAGTTGGCTTTTTTTAGATAGTATATCGACTTTACCCATCAGTTATCTTCTAGGTAACCTTTCTCTCTTTGTGCTTTTACTCATCGCTTCTGGGCTCGTGTCGGGTTCTGAGGTAGCCTTTTTTTCTTTGAGTTCAGATGACTTAGCTGAAGTTCGTGAGCAAGGGGATGGTAAGTCGGAAAAGATTATTTCGCTGCTGGGAGATCCGCAGCGTTTGCTGAGCACGATATTAATTCTGAATAATCTGATTAATATCGGGATGGTCACGCTAAGCACCTTTTTTCTTTGGGAGATTTTCGGGAGCACCACCTCTGGCTTAGTTATTATAGTGGCTCAAACGGTAGGAGTTACCTTCGCCATCGTTTTTTTCGGTGAGATCGTTCCGAAAGTGTATGCCACCCGGGCCAGAATCCCGTTTGCCCGAGTGATGGCTCCTTTTTTGGCGGCGAGTAGCTGGGTTTTAAAGCCCCTTTCGCTCTTTTTGATGTCCCTCGGCCGACTGATTCAGGGGCGGGTGGAGAAAAGAAGTGCGGCCATAACGCGTGAGGAGTTAAACCAAGCGCTAGAGATTACGACACAAGATACGACGGATAATGAAAAGGAAATCTTAAAAGGAATCGTCAACTTCGGGGCTTTAACGGTTAAGCAGGTGATGCGTTCTCGGATGGAAATTACTGCATTAGAGGACGATACCCCTTTTTCTGAGCTGCTGGAAATTATTCGAGAGAGTGGTTTTTCTAGGATTCCCGTATACCATGAGACCATCGATCAGATTTCAGGTATTTTGTATATTAAAGATTTACTTCCCCATTTACAGGAGGCTCCGGATTTTGAGTGGGTGAAGTTGCTGCGCAAAAGTTATTTTGTGCCAGAGAACAAGAAGGTGGATAGTCTTTTAAAGGATTTTCAGCAGAAACGGGTGCACATGGCGATCGTAGTTGATGAATATGGGGGTACTTCGGGTCTCGTGACTTTAGAAGACCTGATAGAGGAGATTATCGGGGAAATCAATGACGAATTCGATGAGGGCGAGGACTTTTTCTTTAAGGATTTAGGTAATGATACGTACGTGGTCGAAGGTAAGCTGTCTTTAAATGATTTTTGTAAAAAGTTAGGAGTCGATACTCAGGTCTTCGATGATGTAAAGGGAGAAAGTGAGTCTTTAGCAGGCCTATTGCTGGAGATGTATGGACATTTTCCTAAACCAGGTACTACTTTAGAGCATGCGTTTATGCAGTTCACGGTGGTGGGTCGAGATGATCGAAAGATTAACAAAATAAAGGTCAAAGTACTTCGGCCGGTCACTCCTCCGGACTTCGAGGATTAAGCGGATAGTCAGGGTATTTCAACTGTTATCCCTCTCTTTTTTTAGATTAAATAAAAATATTTTGACCTGCAGGTTTTTTCCCCAATGAATCTATGGGAAAAGAAGAAACCGCTGTCGATTTGTGAGGTGTTCCTAATATTTTTTTCGGCTTTGTGGTGTTTTTTTCTAGTCAAAGTGTTAATTTGGTATAAGTTTAAAAACAAGCCTATTTACCTGTTTTTTGTGTAGGGATGCGTGATTTCAGTTTAAAATTTATGTGTGTTTTCTGATTTTTTTGTGTCTGGTGGAAAAATTGGCTTGCTATTCCTCTGTTTTTCCTTTGGGTTTTTGGTAAAGGAAGGGGCTGTTCTGTATATTTTCGTCTACAAAAAGGGGGTGTTTCTTGCTTTTAATTTAAAATTGTCAAATATTTTTTGTATATTCAGCAACTCAAATTGAAATTAACAACCTATTTTGAAAATGAATACAGGATTATATCGTTCGGAATTCGAGCATGACGCTTGTGGGATAGGGGCTGTCGTTAACGTGAAAGGAGTAAAAACCCACGAGACGATTAGCGATGCCTTATTCATGCTGAGCAACATGGAGCACCGCGGTGGTAGAGGGGCAGATCCTAAGACGGGAGATGGCGCGGGCATTCTCATACAGATTCCTCATAGTTTTTTAGCAGAGGTCACGCAGCGTTCGGGCATCACGCTTCCCGATGCTGGCCGCTACGGTGTGGGGATGGTGTTTTTCCCTCGCAATGCACAATTATATAAGAAGTCGAAGGAGCAGTTTAACGGACTTATCAAGCAGCATGGCTTTAAACTTCTAGGCTATCGACAGGTGCCCGTAGACGAAACAGTGCCGGGTTCTGGTGCTTTAGAAGTGATGCCGAATATCGAGCAGGTATTCGTTACGCATAAGGATGGGTTACAAGATATCGACCTCGAGCGTAAGCTGTATGTCCTGCGTAATGATGCGACGCATGTGATCAATAAGCAAATTCCAGGGGTCAATAATGCCTTTTATTTCGCTAGTTTCAGTGCGTTTACACTTATTTATAAAGGACAGCTTCGAACGGATCAGGTTTTACCCTTCTATAAGGATCTCCAAAACAACAAAATCGCTTCCGCATTAGCGGTGGTGCATTCGCGTTTCAGTACGAATACCTTTCCAAACTGGCGCTTAGCGCAGCCTTTCCGCTTTTTATCCCATAATGGGGAAATCAATACGATTCGGGGGAACCTGAATAAGATGAAATCGAAGGAGTCGCTGATGCGCTCGGTAAACTTCACGGACGAGGAGATCGCCAAGCTACTTCCGGTTACGAATAAGCAGAATTCTGATTCTGCGAACCTCGACGCACTGGTGGAGCTATTGGCGCTGAGCGGCCGCTCACTCCCGCATGTGATGATGATGCTGGTGCCTGAAGCCTGGCAGGATAATCATCTGATGGATAAGGATCGTAAGGCTTTTTATAAATTCCATGCCTCCATGATGGAGCCTTGGGATGGTCCTGCGGCACTTTTGTTTACAGATGGGAAGACGATCGGTGCGACTCTAGATCGAAACGGGTTGCGACCACTGCGCTATTTAACGACGAGTGACGATCGACTTATAATTTCTTCCGAGGTGGGTGCCTTGCCTGTTCGAGAGGCTACGGTCTTAGAAAAAGGTCGGATTTCTCCGGGTCGCATGCTGTATGTGGATCTCGGTAAGGGCAAGCTCATGTTCGATGAAGAGGTGAAGCAGCTGGTCACCGCGAATAAGCCGTATGAGACCTGGATAAATGAGCAGCGTCTGAAATTGAGGCTCATCGCCCCGCCTGAGAAACTGAAGTTCCCGTATGCGCTGGATCGCCTAAAAATGCGTCAGACGGCTTATGGCTATACAGCGGAAGAGTTGCGGGTGGTTTTGGCCCCTATGGGCCAAAGTGGACAGGAAGCTATCGGATCCATGGGTGCGGATACACCACTGGCAGTACTTTCTAAACAGAGTCAACACATTTCAAATTATTTTAAGCAGCTTTTTGCGCAGGTGAGTAATCCACCTATCGACCCGATTCGAGAGCGACTGGTCATGTCGTTATTTACGCGTATCGGAGAGAGTCATAATATTTTGGACGAAAGTCCAAGGCACGCGAAGCAGATACACATTTCGCAGCCTGTTTTATTAAATGAAGATTTAGAAAAACTATACCATTTAGAAGGAGAGGGGTACAGAAGCATCACGCTGAAGGCACTTTTCGTGGCAGATCATGAGCCAGGAAGGCTTTTACAGGCGCTGGATCAACTGTGTGCTGAAGCGGAAGCAGCGATTTATGATTGTAAAAACATCATTATCATCTCGGATCGAAATTGTGATGAGGGGCATGCACCGATTCCTAGTTTATTAGCTATAGGTGCGGTCCACCATCATTTGGTAAAGAAAAAATTACGTACGCGTGCGGGCTTAGTGCTCCAGTCAGGAGACATTCGTGAGACCCATCATTTTGCCACGGCAATCGGTTATGGTGCGAGTGCTATCAACCCCTACCTTGCTTTAGAGACCCTTAAGGATTTAAATGAAAAAGGGCAGCTGGGCGGAGAGTCTCTTCCTCAGGAAACGCTGTTTAAAAACTATCAGTATGCCATCGGCAAAGGGCTGTTAAAGGTACTTTCGAAGATGGGCATTTCCACTTTGCAGTCCTATCAGGGGGCGCAAATATTCGAGGCTATCGGCTTAGGGCCAGAGGTTATCGATCGCTGCTTTAAGGGTACGATCAGCAGGATTTCGGGTATTAGCTTCGATGAGTTAGCAGAAGAGGTGCTCATTCGCCATCGCGCAGCTTTTAAGGGAAGTGGTCCGGTGTTAGAAACCGGAGGTGTTTATCAGTGGAAGCGGCGAGGAGAGAAGCACTTGTTTAACCCAGAAACGATTCACCTCTTACAGAAATCTACCCGTTTAGGGGATTTTAATCTCTATAAGAAGTTCGCTCAAAAGATTAATGATCAGACACGCGATGCGCTTACGCTGCGAGGTTTGTTTGAGTTTAAGAAGCGTATCGCGATACCGGTAGAAGAAGTGGAGCCGGCTAGTTCGATTATGCGTCGTTTTGCGACGGGAGCGATGTCTTTCGGTTCTATTTCGCATGAGGCTCATACCACGCTTGCGATCGCGATGAATCGTATCGGTGCGAAGAGTAATAGTGGTGAAGGAGGTGAAGATGAAATACGTTTTGAGCGCAAGCCTAACGGTGACTGGGAGCGTTCTGCCATCAAGCAGGTGGCTTCGGGTCGTTTCGGTGTGACGAGTAATTATCTGGCGAATGCGGATGAGATTCAAATTAAAATGGCGCAGGGGGCGAAACCTGGAGAGGGTGGACAGCTTCCTGGGCATAAAGTAGATGAGTGGATTGGTCGCGTGCGTCACAGTACGCCAGGAGTAGGATTGATTTCCCCTCCCCCACATCATGATATCTACTCTATCGAGGATTTAGCGCAGCTTATTTATGATTTGAAAAACGCGAATCGTAAGGCACGTATTAATGTGAAGCTTGTTTCTCAGGCGGGAGTAGGTACGGTGGCCGCTGGTGTGGCAAAGGCACAGTCCGACGTAATCTTGATTTCAGGTGCTGACGGAGGAACAGGGGCCTCGCCTCTAAGTTCTATCCGCCATGCTGGTCTCCCTTGGGAGCTGGGCCTATCTGAAGCGCATCAGACCTTGGTGAAAAATAATTTGCGCTCGCGCGTGACCTTACAAGCGGATGGACAGATGCGTACAGGGCGGGACATCGCTATAGCGACGCTTTTAGGGGCTGAAGAGTGGGGCGTTTCTACGGGCGCGCTTGTGGTAGAAGGGTGTATTATGATGCGGAAGTGTCACCTGAATACCTGTCCTGTGGGTATCGCTACCCAAAATCCAGAGCTTCGTAAGCTGTACACGGGAGATCCAGATCATGTGGTCAACTACTTCAATTTCTTGGCAGAAGATCTTCGTGAGATTATGGCTTCACTAGGATTCCGAACAGTGGATGAGATGGTGGGCCAAAGCGATGTGCTAAAGGTGGTTTCTAACCTACAGCATTGGAAGTGGGATAAGGTGGATTTTACGCCTATTTTCCATAAGGTGGAGGTGCCCGACCATGTAGGGATTTACAAGCAAATCGATCAGGAATTTGGTCTGAAAAAGGTACTTGATCGGCAGCTGCTTAAAGTAGCGGTGCCGGCACTGGAGCAGGCGACAGCAGTAAAAGGCTCTTTTGAGATTAAGAACACGGACCGTACTGTCGGGGCGATGCTTTCCCATGAGGTTTCCAAGATTTACGGAAGTCCAGGTCTTCCAGAGGATACGATTCAGATCAAGTTTCGTGGCTCGGCTGGGCAGAGTTATGGTAGTTTCTTAACGAAGGGTATTCGTTTCGAGCTGGAAGGGGAGGCGAATGATTACTTCGGTAAAGGACTTTCTGGAGGAAAGCTCATCGTGTACCCGAGTCGTAATGCGAATTTCAAGGCTGAGTCTAATATCATCATCGGGAATGTGGCTTTTTATGGGGCTACCTCTGGTGAGGCTTATATTAATGGTAAGGGAGGCGAGCGATTCTGTGTGCGAAACTCGGGTGTGAAAACAGTGATCGAGGGTATAGGAGATCACGGTTGTGAGTACATGACGGGAGGTATGGTGCTGAATTTAGAGGGAGATAGGCCGAAATTTTGCAGCAGGTATGAGTGGAGGTATCGCGTATATTCTGAAGGAGTATACTTACCTCGTGAATACGGAGATGGTCGATTTAGATCCCTTAAATGAAGATGATTTCGTGACGATAAAGACAGCGTTACAGACGCACGTAACAGGTACAGGAAGCGTTCTAGGACAGACTTTCTTAGACGATTGGGAGACACGTAAGGTAGACTTTATCAAGGTAATCCCGAGGATTATAAAGAAGTATTACGTAAGCGAGCAGTTGAAAAATCAAAAACATTAGTGTAAGATGGGAGCGAAAGAAGGATTTATAGCTTATAAGCGGGAGACGCCAGAGACGCGTAGCCCTGAGGAAAGAAAAAAAGATTATAAGGAAATATATGTGCCGTTTTCTGGGGAGAAGTTAAACCAACAGGCGGCGCGCTGTATGGACTGTGGCATACCTTTCTGCCACTCGGGCTGTCCGCTGGGAAATGTTATCCCAGATTTTAATGAAGCAGTTTATCAGCAAGAGTGGGAAGAGGCGTATCGAATTTTACGGTCAACGAATAACTTCCCTGAGTTTACAGGACGTATCTGTCCAGCACCATGCGAGGCTTCCTGTGTGTTAGGTATCAATAAGGATCCGGTTACGATCGAGTTAATTGAGAAAAATATAGCAGAAAAAGCCTTTGAGCTGAACTTGGTTCAGCCGGCCCCACCGGCTACGCGAACGGGTAAACGCGTGGCTGTAATCGGCTCTGGACCTGCTGGCTTAGCCGCTGCAGACCAGCTGAATCAAGCGGGGCATGAAGTTACTGTATTTGAGAAAGACCATAAGGTGGGCGGGCTCTTACGTTATGGCATCCCGGATTTCAAGATGGAAAAATGGGTAATCGATCGTAGAATCGAGGTTATGGAGCAAGAGGGTGTGCAGTTTAAAACGGATGTCACCATAGGCCAGACGATCGAAGCAAGTGCCATTTTAGCAGATTTTGATGCTGTGGTTTTAGCGACAGGAGCAGCCCAGCCACGCGCCTTACCTATTCCCGGTGCAGACCTGAAGGGAGTGCACTATGCTATGGATTTTTTAGGACGTCAAAATCAGGTAATCGGTGGAGAAATCGAAGAGAATCCTATTTCTGCTGCCGGAAAGCATGTGATCGTCATCGGTGGCGGTGATACGGGTAGTGACTGTATCGGTACTTCTAATCGTCATGGAGCGGCTTCGATCACGCAGCTGGAGTTACTTCCAGAGCCTCCAAAACAGCGTGCGGTGGTGAACCCTTGGCCAGAATGGCCAATGACCCTACGCACTTCCTCCTCGCATGAAGAAGGTGCAGAGCGAAAATTCTCTGTACTTACAAAGCAGTTTTTAGGCGATGAAGCAGGTCAGGTGACTGGTTTAGAGCTGGTAGATATCGAATGGAAACATCTTGATGGACGTATGCAGTTCGTGGAAATTCCAGGGTCAAATCGCGTGGTGCCTTGTGATCTCGCCTTTTTAGCGATAGGATATACAGGTCCGGCACAGGATGGTCTACTCGGTGCATTTGGTGTACAGACCCAAGAGAACACACTGCCGAAAACTGGAAAAAATATTCCTTATGCGAGCACAAATGCGAAGGTGTTTTTAGCTGGTGATATGCGTAGAGGGCAGTCCCTTGTCGTTTGGGCTATTTCAGAAGGACGTGAAGCTGCCGTTGCCGTGGATGAATATTTAATGGGTGAAAGCACGCTGCCGCGGAAAGATGAGGGTTATTTCGATATTTCGAAACCTTATGTGGAAGAAAAACAGTAAGCAAATTTTTAATTTGAATCGTTTTAGTTTGATGATAGGGTGACACAGCCCCTGAAAGCACCTCCTCGGAGGTGCTTTTTGCTTTTGCTGTTAGTGCGCTTTGAAAAATAAAAAGCTCTTGGAGCTTTGCTCTGTTCGCCTTTATCGAGGGCCATGGTATACTCATTTTTTCACAGGCTCACCTATTGGTACAGCATGAGGCTCCGCTAACTATACCCGACCGAGTTTAAGGCCATGTAGGCCATGCACTTACAGGCGGGTTAGAAGTAGGGGGCGTACCAGGGGAGGGTATTTGTGGAAATGCTGGCGGCTGCGGCTGAATGATCTTTACTGGTGTCAGTGCAGGAATCCCGTTGGTGGTAGAAAACACCTCTTGCGTGCCGTTCGGCTGGCTGCGAATCACTTTGGCGGGCGCTACTTCGGGAACCCCAAAGCGCGTATTGAACAGCTCTTGGGTGCCATTTGGCTGTGTTCGAATCACTTGTGCGGGTGCTACCTCCGGTATTCCGAAGCTTGTTGTGTTAAAGACCTCCTGAGTACCATCCGCACGTGTCCGGATTACTTGTGTGGGAGCGATTTCCTGAACGCCGTTTGTTACACGAAATACTTGGCGGGAACCGTCTGCCTGCGGCCGGATGACATGAGAGGGGTTTAGCTCTCGAACTCCATTAGTGGTCTGGAAAATTTCTACTGTTCCATCCGGCTGCTTCCGAACCGTTTGACTGGGTGTAACGTTAGGGAGCCCAGCATGCGTAGGGAAAATATGTGCTTCCTGCACCCTGCCGCTATTAGAGGGAGAAGTTTGGGCAGACGAATTTGCTCTTTTGGCCTCACCCTCTGAAACCTTCTTCTTTCTAAAATTTTTTATAAAAATGAGCTCTAAGCGTTGAATGTCCGGCATCTGTGGAAAATCTGGCATAGGTTCTATCCACATCATAGGTTGTATTCCTTTAAAAGGTTCTATACCCTTCATAGGTTCTACTCCTTTAAAAGGTTCTATTCCCTTTATAGGTTGTATTCCTGTAAAAGGATCTATTCCCTTCATAGGCTGTATTGCCATTACGGGCTGAATCGGCTGTATAGGTTGTACAGCAGGAAGGGGTCTTGGCGGCGGCATGAAGTTACGAATGTCATTTTGCGCCTGCGCAAAGGGAAATAAGCCCAGCAACAGAAAGGCTACAAAAAGTGCGTGTACGGGTAGCTGTTTCATTCCTTTAACCATTGATCTACACTTATATACGTAGTTGGTGCCGAAAGGGTTAGCAAAAAAAATCCCTCCGGTGGTGGCCGGAGGGAGGCGAAAAGGGATCAATTTAGGTTTTTAGGCCCGCCCCTTCTCTGTTGCATACGTTTACGCTGCTGCTGGCGAACGTCCTGCTGCCCCTTTCGGTAGGCTTGCCAGTTCGCCCACTGTTCTTCGCTTAGTATCTCCTGAATACCCGCTTGAAACTGTTTCTGCTGCTGTTCCCGATTTTTCCGCATGCTTCCTGCTGCTGCATACGATTTTCTCGCTGCTCTCCCATGAGCGCTTCTAATGCGGCTACCTGCTCAGCGTCAAGCTCAAGCACCTCGGACATGCGTTCGATGGGCCCTTTTCCGGCTTCCTGTCCTCCCCTGGGGCCATACGGTCCCTGCTGTGCAAAGGCGCCCTGTAAGCCAAAGAGGAAAATACCTATAATTATTACTTTGATCGTGTTCATTTTCAGTTTTTTTTAGTGTTGTAAGGTTTAGTAAAGATTCGAATCTACTGTTTAGATGTGCTGCCGTATTAAAGGTTTAAAGAGGTCTTGCGTTTTTTTTTGCGCCGGGGCGCAAAGGGAACGCTTTTTTCACTCCTTTCCAGGCTAAAAATGCCTTTCCACTATCCACTGGAGGGAAAGATTTACTATTTTTACGGGAATAAATTTAGCTGAAACGTTATGGGAAGAGCATTTGAATTTCGTAAGGAACGAAAATTTAAACGTTGGAGTAAAATGTCAAAAGTCTTCACGCGCCTGGGAAAGGAAATCGTGATGGCGGTAAAGGCGGGCGGTCCTGATCCAGCGACGAATGCCAAGTTACGTACGGTGATTCAGAACGCGAAGGGTGCGGCCATGCCGAAAGATCGGATCGAGGCGGCGATTAAGCGTGCGTCGAATAAGGATGAGAAGGACTATGAAGAGGTGCTTTACGAAGGATATGGCCCTTACGGCATCGCCATCTTAGTAGAGACGTCGACCGATAATACGAACCGAACAGTGGCGAATGTGCGGCATTATTTTTCCAAGTATGGGGGCTCCCTTGGAACTTCTGGCTCGGTTTCGTTTATGTTTACACGCAAGGCAGTGTTCCGCTTTCCTCAGAATGACCTGAATATCGAAGAGCTGGAGTTAGAATTAATTGACTTCGGACTGGAAGAGCTCGCTGAAAATGAGGGTGAGTTTTTCGCTTACACAGCATTCGAAGATTTCGGCAATATGCAGAAAGCGCTGGAGGAGCGTGGAATCGAAGTGACGAATGCAGATTTTCAGTGGTTCCCAAGTACGACCATCGCGCTCGATGAAGCACAGGAGGAAGAGTTGAATAAATTAATAGAAAAAATCGAGGAAGACGATGATGTGAATCAGGTCTTCACTAACCTGGCCTAAACACCCCGGTCGTATGCAGTTTCCAAAAAGAAGAAATATAACCTCGGAGCACCTTCAAAAATTTCACATTATAGTAGGGAGTAAAAATCCTGTCAAGCAAGCCAGTGTGCACGATGGTTTCAGTCAGGCGTTTATGGCGGACCTATTGGTTCAGGGTTTAGATGTGGACTCTGGGGTAGCGGATCAGCCTTTTGGTGATGCGGATACCTTTCAGGGGGCGCTAAATCGTGCCCAAAATGCTAAAAATGCTTTTCCAGAAGCGGACTATTGGGTAGGTATCGAAGGCGGAGTCGGGCATGTGGGCGAGGAGTTGGAGGCCTTTGCATGGATCGTAATCTTGGATCGTGAAGGTAAGCGTGGCAAGGCGCGGACAGCCTCTTTTATTTTGCCGAAAGTGATTCAAGAGCTAGTCGAGCAAGGTATGGAATTAGGGCAGGCAGATGATCAGGTTTTTCAGCGGCAGCAATCCAAGCAGGGCTCCGGTGCTGTAGGAATACTAACGAAAGGCGCCTTAACACGTAGAACATATTATGGTCAGGCCGTGTTATTAGCCTGTATTCCATTTATTCAGTCGAATTTATATGGGGATAGATAGGTTAAATAGCCCATAGTTTTTTTCGATTGGTTTTATAATTCAATAAATATTATCTTTGTGTCATCCATTAAGTACTAAACCAATAACAATATGCTACAGGAATTAGAA
This sequence comes from Nitritalea halalkaliphila LW7, assembly GCF_000265075.1. Taxonomy (GTDB): domain Bacteria; phylum Bacteroidota; class Bacteroidia; order Cytophagales; family Cyclobacteriaceae; genus Nitritalea; species Nitritalea halalkaliphila. The sequence continues at coordinate 21,109 of NZ_AJYA01000013.1, forward strand.
TCAGATAGTTTAGGCCAATTAGTGGCAGATAACGATAAAGTGATCGTGCAGTATGGTGCACCTGGTGTGGAGCTTGTCGAATCATGAAGCCTAAAATGAAGCGTTTATCCGGCGATTACGAGGGCGTTACCTTTGTATATGTAGATGCGGAGAAGCATCCGGAATCACGTAAAATGGCTGAGGTGACGAATTTGCCGACTTTCGCAGCCTTTAAAGGTGGAAGCTTAGTTAATCAGATTCAAACGAATAAAGAAGAAGCACTTAAAGCATTAATCGATGAGGTTACCACTAATTAAGCAGATCGTTTCTTTTATCGAGTCTAATGATGAGGACTGGGTAAATGAAACTATAGAGCTACTGGAAAACATTTCCGAAGTTTCTTCGTTAAAAGATGAAGAAATAGAGGTAATAGGCGAATTATTATCGAATATGTACGGCTCCCTGGAAGTAAATCAAATGATTAAGGGAGGAATGGACAAGAAAGAAGCCATGAATACGTTTATGAAGCGTGTTATGGGAGCGATAGATAAGTAAGCTGAGTCTGTTTAATCACCCGAAAAACATTCTTTAGCGTGATGGAAGCCCTCGGGCTTCCATTTTTATTTTTCCCGATCTGCAGTGGCCGGATGAAGCTGTAGCAAGAAATTTTCGAGTGCCTGCCCGGGGTCTTCGGCAGCATCCCACTGTGCGCCAGCATAATTTTCATCACGTACCAGAAACTTGATGTAATATTTCGTGACGATCCGCTGGGTGTTACGGTCTGCTGGCACTGGAAATCCCATGCTCTCCATAAGGTCACTTTCACGCCCCTCTAATTTACTAAGGATAAATTGGATGCGTTGATTAAGAAGACTTTGCCGCTCCTGCGGCTGATCTAAAAATACAAAACGATGCGGATAATAGGCTTCGAAAAGCCGCTCTAGGTCCTGCTGTTCCTTCGTGCGCTCTAGGGCGATGCGGCTTTCACTGAGGCCGAGTCGATCGTAGCGGAAGTTATTTAAGAGTCCCGCTCCTGCTTGAAAGCCTGCCAGGGGTATCCCGAGCGCGAAGACATCCAGATTTAGGGGTTTACTGCGCAAGAAGCGGGCGGATCCGGCATTTCCGGTAGAGCCAGCACTCGCTCCTGCCGCGCCCCCCGCGATGCTCGGGAATTCAGGCACCTGCAGCACGAGGAAGTTGGTGCTGCTAAGCTGCTGTCCGAGGGTTTCCATTTCGGCGTAGAAATCGCTCGCATTATTACTTTCGAGCTGCCAGAGTTCATCGACCCGTACCATTTCTCGGTTGGGCTGAAAAGGCATGATGCTGCAGGTGATCTTGCCGGAACTTTTTCGTGTGAGAATGGCGATTTTTTGTACTTGGCGCTGCGCAAAACCCGCTGCGAAGCGCTGCTGACTTTCTTCTGAAAGGGCTACTTCTTCGAGCTCAAAATATCCGATGGGATCAGCTCCCGCAGCTACTAAGGCGGGGTGTAGCGCTTCGGCTAGCTCTTGCCATTCCAAGTAGGGACTGGCATCTGGAGCGCCTGAAATCAGCACCATCATCTTCCCGCTAAAGAGGTCGGCAGGAGTGTTTTGACTGAGGACAGGGGTACTGTACCAAAGAAAAAAGGAGAGCAGAAGGAGTAAACGCAACATGGGTCTAAATTTCACTTATAAAATTAACGTAGAATTCGCATGATATTAGATTCGGGCGGAAGTTTTTCTCGAAAATGTTTCCACTATTAGTAGAATTCCATGAAATTTAGGGCATATTAAACCAAAGCACATGAAAACTATATTCCGATTATTCATACAAGGTGTTTTTGTCCTTTTCTTGTCCTTTGCGGCTCTGGCGCAGAGCTCCCCAGACACGGAGGCCATGCTGCGTGATTTTGAATACCTAGCTTCGGACGCACTGAAGGGCGCAAAACGGGCTCCGAGGGGAGTAAGATGGCCCAGAAACATATTATCGAAATTTTCGAGCAGGCTGGGCTGCGGTCCCAGTTTCCGGGTTACAAGCAGCCGTTCCGTTTTGAGGCCCGCAGGGAGCAAAAGGCCTATGAGGATGCTACAAACATCATCGGTTTTCTTCCCGGCACACGCTCCGAGAAACTTATCGTAATTATGGCCCATTACGATCACTTGGGTGAAAAAGAGGGGGAGATTTTTAATGGCGCGGATGATAATGCCTCCGGTGTAGCAGCCTCTTAGGAATGGTACGTTATTTTAGTACGAATCGCCCTGAAAACTCCATTCTTTTTGCAGTCGTGGATGCTGAAGAGCTCGGACATCATGGTTCTAGGGCCTTGGTGGCAGATTTTCCCTTTCCGATGAAGCAAGTGGAGGTGGTTATTAATATGGATATGCTGAGTCGATTCGATTTAGCGCGGGAGTTATGGGCGGTAGGAACAGCGCATTATCCTAAGCTGAAGCAGGTATTAGACCCTGTTCAGGCGGGTGCAGGGGATATCAAGCTCGTGTATGGACATGATACGCCAGGACCAGGTGACTGGACGATGGCTTCCGATCACGCCGCCTTCCATCGTGAAGGAGTACCTTTTATTTATTTTGGTGTGGACGATCATCCGGATTACCATAAAGCTTCAGATACTTTTGATCGGGTGGATCAAGAGGGCTTCGTTCAAGCATTTCGCTTGGTTTTAAATAGTGTTATAGGTCTGGATCAAGCGCTAACTGCGGGAAAATCTTTCCGTTAAACAAGGCGCATAAGCAGAACACCCGTGGCGGCACAAACTCTTCTTTCCAAACTTCTGATTTGGCGCTTGCGCCATTTAAGCACAAAAAACTTTGTTTTGCTGCTTAGTGCTGTGATCGGGATTATCTCGGGTTTGGCAGCGGTTTTTCTGAAGTGGGCCGTGCATGCGATTCAGCATTTTTTAACGCAGGATTTTAATGCGGCCTACGCCAATTTCTTTTATATTATCTACCCGTTAATCGGGATTTCCTTAGCGTATATAGTGGGTAATTACCTTCTAAGAGATGTAGGCGGTCACGGAATTCCGGATGTGCTTTACGCGATCAGTAAGCAGAATAGCTTGATTCCGCGGGTGAAAATGTTCAGCAGGGTGCTCACTTCAGCTCTCACAGTAGGTTTCGGTGGTTCTGTGGGCTTGGAGGCGCCTATCGTGATGACGGGCTCAGCCATCGGGTCGAATGTTGGGCTTACCATGCACCTGAATGCGAAAAAGCGGACATTGCTTATCGGCTGTGGTGCAGCGGGGGCGATTTCTGCGATTTTCGGCGCCCCCATCGGAGCGGTTATTTTTGCGATAGAGGTAATCTTATTGGAGGTGAGTGCGGGGAGCTTTATTCCGTTGCTGCTGGCTTCCGTTATGGGGTCTATCACGGCCCTATTATTCGCCGATTCGGGTAGTATTTTAGAAATTAACTTGCAAGACGATTTTTTAGCGGCTCACATGCCATATTACCTATTATTAGGGGTGTTTACGGGTTTAGTTTCCCTATATTTTAGTCGAATCGTGCTGCGTACTGAAAAGTTAATGGGGCTATTAGAGGAGCCTGCAGTAAAATTACTTTACGGGGGAGCGTTTATCGGTTTGATCATCTTTTTCTTTCCGCCCATTTATGGGGAGGGATATGAGACGCTAAATGCGCTGATCGCAAATGACCCTGCGCGAATACTTCAAAACTCCCCTTTTTTATCGGAGGTAGATAAGCCTTGTTCATTGTGCTCTTTTTAGGCTTAGTCCTGCTGGTTAAGCCGATCGCTTCGGCTATCACGATAGGAGCGGGAGGCAGTGGTGGAATTTTTGCACCCTCTCTATTTGCGGGAGCTATTGCAGGCTTTCTTTTTTCCTATGTCTTGAATTACCTCGGATGGCTTCCAGTCTCTCTTCCGGTGGCACACTTCACCCTGGTGGCGATGTGTGGTCTGATGAGTGGGGTGCAGCATGCGCCGCTTTCTGCTATCTTCTTAATCGCTGAGCTGACGGGTGGCTATGCCCTGTTTTTGCCGCTGATGCTGGTGTCTGCTATTTCTTTTCTTACGACCACTTACTTCGATAAGGCTTCCCTATACAAGCAGCAGCTGCAGGATACAGGGCGTTATATTCCAGAAAGCACGGATGAGGAGCTTTTAGACCAGATCGATCTGCGGAAAATAACGGAGAAAGACCTGCTTCCTACCGAACCGGAGGCCAGCTTGGCAGAACTCTGTGAACTCGTGAAAAAGTCAAAAAGGAATATTTTTCCTGTATTAGGAGCGGATGGTGCTCTGGTCGGAATCGTTACCTTAGATGATATCCGTACGATTATGTTTGACCCTGTAAAACAGCATCAGCTGCGAGTAAAAAACCTGATGCACAGTCCTCCTGACTTTATATTTTTAGGTGAAAATATGCAAATAGTTATGGGCAAGTTTGAGCGCTCTGGGGCGTGGAACCTCCCTGTTTTAGCGGATGGAAAATACTTAGGTTTTATTTCAAAATCGAGGATTTTCAATGCGTACCGCAAGCGCTTGATTAAACAAAATCAAGATTGATCAACGAAAAACTTTCTTCTTTTTTTCTCTGGATGCTGCCGATTTTTAAGGACTTGCATATTTTAAAATTCTCATTTTCAAACCGTTATCCACAAAATCAAATTTTTCTTTTATTTCACAAGCGCCTGAAATTCAGAGAGTTGTGGCTTTAATTTTATTCAATGTGGATAAGTGTGGATAAGTGTGGATAAATATTTTCAACCCGCGAATGACCGATTTTAGCCTTCTGAGCCGCTTTTTTACGAACGGTGAAACCCTGATTACATGTCTTCAGTTACATACATGATTGGAATCCAGCATATTTCCTTCGGTTTTCTTTCGAATCATCAATTTAGGCGACTCAATCCATTTTAGATACATGTGTATATGATCTTATTGTTACGTGATAAAGTACAAAAGCAAACCTAGATAGTCATGAAATTATTTTCTTTACTAATTGTCTGTTTTCTTGGTGCATCTCAGGCTTTTTGGGCGACCCTACCTAAAGCTGAAAGCGACTCGTTTACGATCATTAAGTTCCCGCAACTGGAGGCGCATATTCAAGCGCCCTCTGATCAGCTGCGGATTTATAATTTTTGGGCCACCTGGTGTGCGCCCTGCATTAAGGAAATGCCGCACTTCGAGTCTTTAGCCTCAGCTGACCCTAACGTGGACCTCTTCTTTATCAGCATGGACGATGGGCGCAAGCCGGAGCGGGTAACCTCCTTCATCGAAAGAAGAAAAGTGCAGCATCCTGTCCTGCTGTTAGATGATGTAGATTTTAATGCCTGGATCGATAAAATAGACCCTTCCTGGTCGGGGGCTATTCCTGCCACGCTCTTTGTAAAGGCGAATGGAGAAACCTATTTCCATGAGGGAGAGTTAAGTGAATCCGCACTATCTGAGTTAATTTCCACCCATAAATAAATATATCATGAAAAACCTACTCCGTTTCGGACTGTTTTGCTGCCTACTGGCAGTGGGCGCAGCCGCCTCTGCACAGGATAGCCAAGGGCTAAAGATAGGCGATAAGGCCAGCGACTTTAAGTTAAAGAGTGTCGATGGCTCTTGGGTTTCCCTTAGTGGTCTCTCGAATGCGAAAGGCGCCATCGTGATTTTCTCCTGCAACTCCTGCCCCTATGTAGTGGCTTATGAGGACCGCATGATCGCGTTGCACGAGAAATTTGCCCCAGAGGCTACCCCGTCATCGCCATTAACCCGAACGATCCGAAGGTAAGTCCGGGCGATTCGTATGAGAAAATGCAGGAGCGCGCGCGCGATAAGGGCTTTCCCTTCCCTTATGTCTACGATGAGACACAGGAGGTGATAAAGGCCTATGGAGGCACACGCACGCCGCATGTTTATCTGCTGCATAAGGAGGCCGATGCGTTCGTGGTGAAGTATATCGGCGCTATCGATAATAACTACCAAGATGCCAGCGCTGTGACGGAGCGCTACGTGGAAGATGCTATGGCGGCGATCATGCAAAATAAAAATGTGGCAGTGACCACTACTAAGGCGATCGGCTGTACCATCAAGTGGACGCCGACGGGAGAAGAGGAATAGGCTCACTTTCTTCGTCTGTCCTACTTCCTAGACAAAAAAACCTTTCGAATTTTAAGGATTCGAAAGGTTTTTCTTTTTATTTGGGCATTTGTGACTTCTCAGTGGCGGCTGTCGCGCAAAGTAAGCGCCCTTACCGCCTCTTTAGATTCAGACCGCTTTCGCGGCATCCATTTGGTTGATGATATCTTCGTAATCCAACTTGTCCCAGTTTTGGGTAATGAGTGGATCGGCCAGAACTTGTCGCATGATCGCATCCTGCAGCTGTCCCTGCGCATAAGCCTCCGCATAGGGCATGTCGCTGAAGGTGACCATGGTGTACAGCGGCACCCACTCCTTCGGATAAAGGGCGTGCAGCTTGGCTTCGATTTTTTTACGGATCTGAAACTTAGGGTCCGCCACGGCATCACGCATTTCGATGAAGTTATCCAGGGCGAGCTGACAGATCGCATCCGTATTCGGCTTGCGTATTTTCTGGAACTTGGCGAAAATCAGCTCCCAAGCAGCGGTGCCGATTTTATCGATCAGGCTATCTAAGACAAAGACATCTTCGAAGCCACAGTTCATGCCCTGTCCGTAAAAAGGAACCATCGCATGGGAGGCATCCCCGATCAACAGGCATTTATTTTGTACCCAAGGGAAGCATTCGATGTTCACGAGGGCCGCCGTTGGATTTTTGAAGAACTCCTCCGCTAGATTTGGCATCAAGGCGAAGGCATCATCGAAGTAGGTGCGGAAGACGGTTTCTACGTCACGGGCATCTTGGATTTTTTCGAAGCAGACCTTGGTGCCTCGAAGGGCAAAAACAGGGTGCAGGTAAAGGAACCATCCGGATTGGGAAGGGCAATCAACATAAACTTGCCCCGTGGCCAAATGTGTAAGGCATTCGGATCCATGGCGAAGCCACCATTCTCGCGAGCTGGGATGGTGAGTTCCTTATAGCCATGTGAGATATATTCTTGACGGAAATTAAAGCGAACTTGCTTTTGCATGGCCATGCGCAGGGAGGAGTACGCGCCATCGGAACCGATGATGACTTCTGAGGAAACCTTTTTAGGTCCAGCAGGGGTGTTAAAAAGAATTTCACGCTTCTCCAAGTTGACGTCTTCACAGCGATGCTCGAAGTGATAGGCAGCACCTACCGCCTCCGCCTCCTCGATGAGCAGCTGGTTGAATTTCTTGCGGGAAATGGAGTAGATGGCTTGATCTTCTTTGCCGTAAGGCATAAAGCTCGTATTTCCATGCTCATCGTGAATCCGGCGCCCGTACATCGGAATGGCTAAGGGCATGACTTTCTCACGAAGCCGATTTTATCCAGTGCACGCCAACCCCGATCACTGAGGGCCATGTTAATGGAGCGTCCCTCTTCGAGGAGTTCTTGCTGGCGGCCGTCAGCGCGCTTTTCATACACGTGTACGTCTAGCCCACGCTTTCTAAAGTAGATGCTGAGTAGGGAGCCGATCAGACCCGCACCCAGTATGTTTATTGCATTTGATTCTTTCGTCATCTTTACTTCCTGTTCAGGTAAACCGCTTCAGCTCTTCTTCGAGAAGCTGGGCGAAGCGGTACACCTCTTCATACTGATTATACATCGGGGTGGGTGCTATCCGAATGACATCGGGATGGCGCCAGTCCCCCACTACACCGCGGGCGTATAAGGCATCGAAAAGTGCCTTGCCCCCCTTTTTCACTTGTAGGCTGAGCTGGCAGCCACGCGCCTCTGGCTCTGCAGGGGTAATGATGCGTACCCACTCCTTCAGGGTGCCGATCTTCCCTAAGCAGAACGCTAAGTAGGCTGTTAATTGTTCACTTTTTTCCCTTAATCTTTTAATTCCTGCCTCCATAAAGAGGTCTAGTGCCGCCTGGTGCGCGTAGAGGGCCAAGACATTGCTATTCGCCAGCTGCCAGCCATCGGCACCGTACATGGGTTGGAAGCCTTTTTCCATCTTAAAGCGCTCGCCTTCATCGTGTCCCCACCAGCCGCCAAAGCGTGGTAGATCGGGGCGCTCCGCCCAGCGTTCGTGTACATAGATACCCGACACATTTCCAGGGCCAGAGTTGAGGTATTTATAGCTGCACCAGGTGGCGAAGTCTACACCCCAGGCATGGAGTTCCAGGGGGGCGTTTCCGATGGCATGTGCCAGATCGAAGCCGGCGAGGGCACCCACCGCATGGGCAGCAGCGGTGATGCGCTGCATATCAAAAAGCTGTCCAGTATAGTACTGAATGCCCGCCATCATGACCAGGCAAGCTCATCCCCCACCTCTCGGATCTTCGCTTCGATGTCTTCGGTACGCAGGGTCTGCTCCCCTTCTCGAGGCTGCAGTTCCACCAGACAGGCATCCGGGTCGAGGCCATGGTAGCGCAGCTGCGTCTCCAGGACGTAATAGTCGGAAGGAAAAGCGCCCGCTTCGGTGATGATTTTTACCCTTTTGCCCGAAGGGCGGTAGAAGGAGACCATCAGCAGGTGCAAATTACTCGTCAGGTTATTCATGGCCACGACTTCGTGTTCCTCTGCCCCGGTGAGCGCGGCTAGGGCGGGCTTGGATAACTGGCGAATGTGGTACCAAGCATCTTCGCCATAAAAGTGTCCGTCCACTGCCTTCGTGGCCCAGCTATCCAGGGCGCGCTGCAGGTATTCTGAGGTGCTCTTGGGCTGTAGCCCGAGTGAATTTCCACAGAAATAAAGGGCGGGCTGCCCATGCACCTGCGGGAAGTAATAGCGCTCACGGAAGCTACGTAGGGGGTCCTGCTTATCCAGCGCTTGCGCAAAGGCCAGGCCCTCCTGAAATATAAATGCTTTAGGGGTCGTCTCCATAGGGTTCGATTAGCGGGTCATAACGGTACCACAAGAGGAGCAGGTGGTGTGTGCGGGGTTCGACCAGAAGCGCTCCATGATAGGAGGCAGCTGGCTCACGATGTCAGTGATTTCTTCGAAATGCTTAAAGAGTTCGTGACCGCAGTTTTCACAGTGCCAGAGAAAGCCGTCTTGCTCCCCGGCTCTTCGGTAGCGCTCGATGACCAGCCCGACAGTGTCTGCCGGGCGGCGGGGGCTGTGGGGCACACGGGGAGGTAGTAAAAACATCTCTCCTTCTCGAATCGGGATGTCCACCACCTGTCCCTCTTCCACGATTTTCAAAACGATGTCGCCTTCTACCTGATAGAACAACTCCTCTCCTTCGTTATAATGGAAGTCAGTCCGGCTGTTCGGCCTCCGACCACCATCACGATAAAATCGTCATTTTTTAGGTAAACTTGTTGATTCCCTATCGGTGGGCGCAGTAAGTGCCGGTTTTCTGCTATCCACTGCGTAAAATTAAAAGGTCTGGCGATGGGCATTCTGGTATTTTTTTGGGAGATTTGCACGGCTTTTCTTTTCCAACAGGGAAAAGCTGTTGAGCGTATAACCGAATCAATCGGTAAAAGTATTAAAAAACACGCGGATTTTTGCCATAAAATTACCCAAACCCTTATGCTATCTTCATTTCCTATAGTGGATACCCACTGCGATCTCTTGTCGTATTTAGCTGTAGTGCCTCAGGCCGATCCGATGAAGGCGGATGCTATCGCCTGTGCACTGCCCCATCTGCAGGCGGGAGGTGTTCACTTACAGGTTTTCGCGATCTATACCGATGTGCGGCCTGGCAGTATGGCGCTGGCAGATCGCCAGGTGGCTGCTTACCAGCATCTTTTATCGGCGTACGCGGATCGGGTGCATGCGATGGAGGCGGGCAAGCTGCAGGACTTAAGCGCTCATCCGGGCATCGGTGCGCTGGCGGCGATCGAAAATGCGGCCGGGCTGGCGGAAGAAAATACCCCGCTGCCGCAGGCCCTTCAGCGGCTGAAAGCCATCCATCATGCAGTGGGCGGGCTGGCCTATATTTCCCTGACGCATCATACTGAAAATCGCTTCGGCGGAGGAAATTACACCGAGGGGGTGGGCTTAAAAGCGGATGGACAAAAGCTTTTGGATGCGATGGCGGAGCTCCACATTCCCATCGACCTGTCCCATACCTCGGACTTGCTCGCGGAGGGAATCCTCCAGCATATCGAGAAGGCAGGATTAACATTACCGGTTTTAGCCTCTCACTCGAACTTTCGGGCGGTGTGGCCGCATGCGCGTAATATCTCCGATGAGTTCGCACAGGAAGTGGTGCAGCGCGGGGGTGTCATCGGTATAAATTTTTTGAGAGCTTTTTTGGATACAGAGAATCCTGAGCGGATTTTTGCCCATATCGTGCATGGCATGGAGCGTTTTGGCCCAGAGGCCTTATGCTTCGGGGCGGATTATTTTTACACGAAAAACTTCCCTGACCCCTCTCGCCATCCTTTTTACTTCCCGAATGTAGAAAATGCCAGCTGTTATCCGAGCCTGCTGGAAAAATTGGCACAATACCTGCCCAGTGCGTATTTACCTAAACTTGCCTACCAAAATGCCGCTGCCTTTTTTCAGCGCCAGCGTCAGGTAGTGGAGGCGGGTCTTTTGCGCGGTTAGCGCAAAGCAGAGGTGAAGCATGCAGGATTTAACGCACAACGTACATGTCAAGTCATCATTTTGTAAAGGAACAACAGGAGCCGGCACTGCTGCTGCTCGATGTAGCGGGAGTGGATGCCGAGGCTATGGGCGCACTGCTGGAGTGGGCGCCGACGGTTTTAGTGGCGGAGGCAGTGCTGGAAAAGGTGCTGTCTTGGGGCGTTAAAATCGATGTGGCGCTGGTCTCAGAGGAGTTCGCGGCGCGGGAAACCGAGCTGCTGCGGGCGCACTACCCCCTGAAATTTTTACAGTGTACGCCAGAAACAGCCTACGCCACTGCGCTCCACTACCTGAAGGCCTCGAAGCATGAGGCGGTGCACGTTTTCGGGGATTTCGGCGCGCTGCGCCAAAGTGTCCTGGAGTTTACCTCTCAGCTAGGGGTGCAGCAACTCCTGTTTCAGGGGGATCAAAAGTTTACGCCTGTACAGAGTGGTCAGTGGAAAAAGTGGCGTACGCCCGGTCGTATCACGGTTATTCCGGAGACGGAGCTTTACTTGGAATTAACGCGTCCAGCACTCCCTGACATGAAACTGAAGGCGGAAAAGCCCGTGCAGCTGGTGCTAGATCATGAGGGGAACTATATCTTCACAGCGCTGGAGCAGCGGGTGTTTTGGGTGCAGGAGACTTGGTTTTAAGCCCTTCAGAGCGGCTGTTTAGGTGTTTTTTTTGCGCGGGAGCGCGCCTGTATGAAAAGTCTGAGTGAAAGGAAAGGCAACTAGTAGCGGCAGGCGGGGCGGTTCAGGAGGTAATGAAAATATACGGTGCCCAGGGCATAGCAGAGCACATCCCAGGGGTCGGCTGTATAGGTGCTCAAAAAGCGTGGCAGCAGGACCTCGAAGAGCAGGGAAAAGTAGAGCAGGCCGACGATGAGCTGTGCGGGGGTGAAAATGAAGGCCTCCCGCAATGGATGAATCCAGCGATAGACTTGCAGCGTGAGGCCGAAAACCACAGGCATGGCAAGAAGGTCATCTCCATAAGCATGGATGTAGGGCAGGTGGATTTCGAGCACGCGTTCGATGTACTGGTTGATCCAAAACAGCAGTGCCGGAACCCAGAAATAGGGGCTCAGCCACACGTGGAAGGTGTTGATGGCGCTTTTATGTGTGTCCATGGCTGTCCTGTTTGGTGGGTAAAATGTGGGGTCAGCCGGGTAGCACGGCGATCAGCCAGGCAATGAAGGTGATGATGCCCATGTAGATCGTGTAGAAGAAATTTCCAACCTGCTTGGCCAGCTTTACAGCCTCGGAGTCGCTTTCTTTGATGTAAAAAATCCACTGTTCTTCATTACGCTTGGTGTCGGCATCTCGTTTTTCCTGGTAGTCCAAGTCACGTCCGCCGAGTGGTTTTCCGCAGTGATCGCAGGCGTCACGCATGTCTCCATTCCAGGCGGACCATTCCCCGCAGTGGGGCATTTTTTCTCTCCCATGGTTACAAAATTAATGGATTAGGGCAAAAAGCAGGAGATTTTCTCCACTTTCCAGCCAGTACCAGGCAAAAAACAGGTTGAGCGCAGTGGCTGAAAGCCGATTCATCCACATGGCATGCGTATAATCGCAGTAGCGCTCGGGGTTTTGCCAGACTTTTCGCATCCAGTAGCCGAAAAACAGCAGGAGAGGACTTAAAAAGACGAAAAACCCGAGAGTTGCCCAGTTTTGGCCCGTGGCCCAAAAGTACCCCGCAAAGGCCAGACCAGAAAGTAGAAACCAGACTGCGGAGAAGCGGAAGGTGCCTTTTTTTCCGAGTAGGAGGCTGAGCGTTTGGTCCCCACGGCGCGCATCTTCCTCGTGCTGGTACACCTGTGTCAGCGGATAGGAGCCCATGAGCACAAAGGTGTCAGCAGCCCGGGGAGTGCATATTCGGGCCGGATGAGCAGTTCCAGCCCACCTGCTCCGAGTCCACTGAGGCTCATGATGAAGGTCAGGTAGCCCTGAAAGATTCCCGCGACGAGCCAGCTGCCAAAAGGATATTTTTTCAGACGTATGCTGGGGTGGGAATAGGCCATGGAGACCAAGCCGTACAGTAGCATGAGCAGGGTAAAGGGAAGGCTCACCGCCAGCCCAAGGAGCAGGGCGATGCCGAAAAAGAGCAAAGAAAGTGTATAAAGCCCTTTCGTGACTTTAGGTGGTGTCCGCAAGCCCCCGATGCTGCCCTCATCCTTATCGAAGTAGGAGTTATAGCCATTACTGGAGGGATATAGGAAGAGATGTAAACTAATGAATACCAGCAGAAAGCGTGTAGGATCCGGGTCCGGGATAAAAGCGAGCGCAAAAAGAAATACGGGAAGCAGGTAGTACGAAAAGGGGATGCGGAGGTGCTTCCAGTCCGCGGATTTAAAGGTAAGCGTCATCGATGCCATAACTTTTATGTGAGCAGGATGTTTGGTAGGCATAACCAAGTTAGCCAAATAACGCGTAAATTACTGCATGAATAGCTATATATCGAGCATAGGCTCGGCTAATCCCGGGGCGGATATTCCCCAGCAGCGTATCGCTGATTTTATGGAGCGGGCCCACCAGCTGAAGGGAGATGATGCGCGTAAGCTGCGCTTCATCTATCGGCAGTCGGGAATTCTTTCGCGCCAGAGTGTGCTGCGAGATTTTCAGGAGTCAGAGCCTGTTCGCTACCAGTTTTTCCCTCCAAACGAAGCCCTGGAACCCTTTCCTTCTACCGTAGACCGGATGGCGGCCTACCGTCTGCATGCCCCAGACCTAGGGGCGGAAGCCGCGGGCCGATGCCTGAAGCAGGCGGAGGTGTCGCCCGAAACCATTACCCACCTGATCGTGGTGAGCTGTACGGGCATGTATGCGCCCGGCTTGGAGGTGGACCTGCAGCAGCGCCTCGGCCTAGCCCCAGATGTGGAGCGCTACAGCATTCAGTTTATGGGCTGCTATGCGGCTTTTAATGGTTTAAAGCTAGCCGATGCCCTCTGCCAGACACGGCCCGATGCGCAGGTGCTGCTGGTCTGCGTGGAGCTCTGCACGCTGCACTTCCAGAAAACCTTTACCGAGGATAACTTGCTCGCGAATGCGCTTTTCGGCGATGGTGCGGCGGCGGCACTCATCGTGCCAAAGTCCCCGAAAAGGCCTTCGCTTCGCCTCCTTCAAAAATACAGCGCCCTCGTAGGAGCTGGAGAGGAGGACATGGCCTGGGAAATCGGTAATTTCGGTTTTGAAATGAAGTTAACCAAGTACGTACCCGAGCTTCTCTCTGGCGCCATCGACCGCTTTCGGGGCCGCCTCCAAGCTTCCTACGCCCTGGACCGCATTCCGAATTTCGCCATTCACCCTGGCGGCAAGCAGATTTTAGCCAAGGTGAGTGAGGCCTTCGGTGTGGATCGCAGCCAGCTCGAACCTTCCTACCAAGTGCTCGCTTCGCATGGCAATATGTCTTCGGCCACGATTCTTTTCGTGCTGGAACGCTGGATGCAGCAGCAGCCTGATGGCCCGATCTTAGCGATGGGCTTTGGCCCTGGCCTTACCCTAGAAACCTTACTCCTAAACTATGAAGCCTGATTTCCGCACCCGCTCCTACGAGAAAGAATGGATGGATGACTTCGAAGCCTCCGGCCCCGTGCTGGAGCAGACTCTACGGGAGCTTCGAACCATCAACAGGCTGCTGGGCGGAAATACGGTCACCACCTCGGGCCTCCGGTACTGGTTGCGCCGGCGCCCTTCGGGCAAAATCCGGGTCCTCGACCTCGGCTGTGGGGGTGGCGATATGCTGCGCGTGATGTGGAATTGGGCCCGGGCCCAAAAGGTCCTCGATCGCTTCGAGTTCTCTGGAGTAGATGCGAATGCGGCCACGGTGGCGGCGGCTCAGAAAAATCTGGTCGACCTCCCCGAGGTGCGCGTCTTCCAAAAAAACGTCTTTGCCCCTGATTTTTTAGCCGAAGGGACAGATGTAGCCACCTGCACGCTTTTCACCCATCACCTGAACGATGCCGAATTTGTGACCCTGCTGCGGGTCCTGCGCGAGAAAGTGCAGCTGGGTGTTATCATCAACGATCTGCACCGGCATCCCCTGGCTTTTTATAGCATTCGCCTGCTCACACGCCTGTTTTCGAAAAGCCCCATGGTACAAAACGATGCTCCCCTTTCGGTTCGAAGGGCTTTTCGTGCAGCAGAGCTACGCGCACTTTGTCAGGAAGCGGGCTTCGAAAAAGTGGAAATTCGCTGGTTTTGGGCATTCAGGTGGCAAGTTCTTTGCATAAAATAGCGGAGAAATGTAATTTTAAAAAAAATCAAAAATTTTATGGAATTAGACCTATTAACCGAACGCTTACTTGATTTAGCACTTAAGGATGTAGGCCCCGCATTAGTGAAGGCTATTTTGCTATTCCTGGTAGGGCGTTATGTGATTCAGCTTGCCATCCGTCTGCTAGGAAATGCCTTTACTAAATATGAGATAGATGCTTCTTTAGCTACTTTTTTGAAGAGTTTGCTGAGTGCGCTGTTATATGTTTTGTTAGGTATCAGTATCGCCACCACCCTAGGCATGCAGATGGCTTCCTTCGTGGCTATCTTGGGTGCGGCAGGTTTGGCCGTCGGTTTAGCGCTACAGGGCTCCCTCTCGAATTTTGCCGGAGGCGTACTCATCCTGATTTTTAAACCCTTCCGCGTAGGTGATACCATCGATGCGCAGGGCACGCTCGGTTCTGTGGAAAGCATCGCGATCCTGTACACGAAGATTCGTAATTTTGATAATAAAGTCGTGACGGTGCCGAATGGTGCCCTGGCGAATAATAAGATCGTGAACCTCTCCGACAAGCTACCCGCCGTGTGGAGATGTCCGTGGGGGTGGCCTATGGCACAGACCTAAAGAAGGCACGTCGCGTTATTTTAGAGCTATTAGAAAAGGATGAGCGCGTGCATAAAGACCCGGCGCCAGTGGTGCTATTTACTACTTTCGGAGACAGCTCGCTCGACCTATCTGTCCGCTGCTGGACCGATGCCGCTAACCTTTGGCAGTATACTGGGAGAAAATGGAGGAAATTAAGGAGGCCTTCGAAGCCCATGATATCGAGATTCCATTCCCGCAGCAGGATGTGCATCATTACTATCCAGAAGGAAAGCCCGGCGATCCGAAAGGAGCTTAAGGGAAGCGGAGCGCCTGTGTTTTGCGCCTGGGCGCAAAGTGATTTTTCGAGGTGCTCCTATCTGGAGTTAATAAAAAAAGGCGAGCATCAGTCTCGCCTTTTTTTACGCTCCGGGGTGCACCCTAGGTTATGCCCCAGGGAGATATCACTGGGAAATCCTCCGAAATCCCGGCTATCCTCCTCTGTGTCCGTGTCCTTTTCTGCTTTTTCAGCCTCTGCCGCTTCCAGCGCCTTCCATTTGGCGGCGTATGCTGCCTGTTTGGCTTTGGCGCGGGCTTCGGGAGAGGTGTTTTTGTTCTTCTGCGTTCCTTTTTTCTCCCACAGACGCTTCTTTTTCAGCCTGTACAAGCTGATTTTCCAGGTTTTTCTTCGTGTTTGCAGGTTTTTCGTTTGGGGATGAATCGGAGCGTTTCATGTTAATCGGGTTTTAAACGGGGGATGGGCCAGTTATCCTCAAATTTTGCGCCAGCTAGAAAATTCGCAAATTCCCGATCGTCCAGCAAGCACGATGTTAACTCCTCTCGGATCATGGCTTCATCCATATCCTGCCCGATGAAGACCAGCTCATTTTGGCGGTCCCCCAGCTCTTTGTCCCACTTGTCCTCGATCGCCTCACGGTAGTTGAGGAAGGAAGGTTGGCGCATGCGTTCCGCAAAGGGCATACTCGCCCACCAGACGCCAGCAGGCTCTGCTTTTAGGGAGCCTCCTGCTTGTGACCAAGAAATGGCTTCATCTTGACGTGAAGCGAGGTAGAACAGTCCCTTACTTCGGATAATGGTATCGGGCCACTGCCCGCTCAGATAGTCCCAGAAGCGCGTCGGATGGAAGGGGCGTTTTGCACGAAAAACAAAGGAACCGATGCCATACGTTTCTGTTTCGGGGCTGTGCTCGTGACGCAGTTCTTCCTGCCAGGCGGCACTTTCACTGGCTGCCTCAAAATCGAAAAGCCCTGTATTTAGGATGGCAGAGGGGTCTATTTGACTGTTTTGGGTGAGGTAGATGCGTGCTTTAGGGTTCAAGCTGCGAATGATGGCCTGCAGCTCCTCTGCATCTTCCTGAGAGACGAGGTCGATTTTATTTATTAAAATGACGTCGGCAAACTCCACCTGATCGGTGAGTAAGTTGACGATCGTGCGCTGGTCTTCAGGATCTTCATTCAGTCCGCTGCTGTGAACGGTGGCAGCGCTTCCAAAATCCTTAGCGAAGTTTAGGGCATCTACCACGGTGACCATGCAGTCCAGCCGACTGAAGCGACTCAGGTCGATCCCTTTTTCCTCATCCACAAAGCTAAATGTCTGTGCCACGGGCAGGGGTTCTGAGATGCCAGTACTCTCGATGAGCAGGTAGTCAAAGCGCCCTTCTTGGGCTAATTTTTCTACCTCCTCCATGAGGTCCTCGCGCAGTGTACAGCAGATACAGCCATTACTCATCTCCACGAGCTTTTCTTCTGTTCGCGAAAGGGTATTTTCGCGTGCTACGAGCTGCGCATCGATGTTCACTTCACTCATATCATTCACGATAACAGCCACCTTGAGGCCCTGTTTGTTGTGCAAGACATGATTCAGTAAGGTCGTTTTTCCTGCTCCGAGGAAGCCGCTGAGAACGGTGACGGGAAGTTTTTTTTCGGAATTATTTTTTATAGATACTGGCATTTTTCAGAATGAAGTTGAGTTCGTCGATGTCGTCTTCATTCAATTGTAGGCGGCCTTTCACAGTTACGATTTCGTCCACTTTAAACCTTCTGGATGGTTTTTTTTCCAAGTATCCCACTACGACCGACTCAGGTCCTGCCCCTCCACAAAAAAAGCATTCTGCCATCGGGTATTTTGAGATGACCACGATGTTCGCGTCGTTCATCTCCAGTGGAATATAAAAGCCAGTCACTTCCACCTCCTTGCCGGCATACTCCATGAGCTCATCGGGAAACTTGGGGTAGAGAAAGTACATGTTATACTCCCTATTCAACTTCTCAATGAAGCGGGTCTTTCCGAAAAGCGCCCACATGTCTTCTTTTAGGGCTGTGGCCGATAAAGAGCCTAGTAGTAAAGCACTAAAGCCGATAAAAAACAGGAAGGGTGTGAATCTTTTCATGCTTAGCGAAACAAAATAAGACCTCGAAAAGTTCGAGGTCTCACTGTCAACCACCATCATTCTAATGAAGTACAATTGAATGATGGGTTAAAGGTACATAAGTTATTTTGAATATGCAACAATATTGCATAAAATTATGTAGTCTGGCTATTTATTCATTCGATACGTCGCTTACGCTGCTATTCTAAGCGCCTAATTATGCTGGCAGGCTGGGTAGATTTGTGTACTTTTGTTGATGGCATTATCTTTTGAAACGCGGGAGGAGCACTTCCGCGAGCGACAAGACAAGATCAAGCGATTGGTTTTTTTGCTTTCGTTAGCGCGGCTCGGCCTGTTCGCAGGGCTGATCACGTTTCTCATCTTAGCGGTTTCGGAGCATCCGAGTTACAGCTTGCTGTTTTTCCTGCTGCTTGGCGGCTTTTTATATTTGGTGAAGCGTACGGCTACCGCGGAAAAGGAGCTGCGTTACTGTCAGGAGCGCGTGCGTTTAGCGGAGGGCTTGCGCCAAAAGGCTTCGCGGGACTTCAGCGGCTATCCTTCCGGTGAGGCCTTTAAAGATTCCAAGCACCCGTACACCTCTGATTTAGATGTTTTCGGGGAGCATTCCGTGTTTCAGCTCTTAAATTACAGTCCTCATGCAGATGCGCAGGAGCGGCTAGCCACCCTTTTGGCGCAAGCCAACCCCAAGATCCACAGGCAGATGCTCGGCGGGCGGCTATAGACACACTTCGGCAGGATCCTGAGCTGCTTTTGGACTTAATTGCGCTGGCGGCATCCACTTACGATGCTAAGGAGAAGCTCAAGGCCACAAATGAATTGCCTGCAGCACTTGGAGTGGCGGCTTCTGGATTCCGCTGCTGCTAGGACCTCTCATCGGGATTCCCTTACTTTTTTTGGTACTGTATCAAGTAGTTTCTGCACTGTATCTAAGCATTTGGGTTTTAGGAGGCCTATTCGTGTTAGCGCTTGTTTTCAAAAGTTTAAAAGCTGTGGCCGATGCGCTTCCGGACAGTCGACAGGTGCGGCGTATGGAGCAGCTGTTCGTGCGTTTTCGACAGTCTTCGCTGCATCAGGAGCCCGCTTTGACCCCTTTCGTGCAGGTTTTTCAGCAGCACGAGACGGCGGAGGGAATTCGCGGTATTTCCCAACAGGTTTTTATGCTTGAGTCCCGTTTTAATTTGGTTTACCTCATTTTCAATTTCATCGCCTGGGTGGACTTTTATTATTTGTGGCGCTACACGCAATGGTTTAAGCGGCATGGAAAGTCCTATGTAGCGTGGCGTGAGGCTGCTTTAGAGCTGGAAGTTCTGGCAAATTTAGCTTTGAGCAGTGTAGCGGAGGGCTTAGAGGGCAGCGTGG
This sequence comes from Nitritalea halalkaliphila LW7, assembly GCF_000265075.1. Classification (GTDB taxonomy): domain Bacteria; phylum Bacteroidota; class Bacteroidia; order Cytophagales; family Cyclobacteriaceae; genus Nitritalea; species Nitritalea halalkaliphila. Next base: position 40,230 of record NZ_AJYA01000013.1, read on the forward strand.
AGCAGACTGCTGATGCGCGTTTCACGGCGGAGGGCTTGCGTCATCCACTTTTGCCGCGCGAGCGGGCGGTGGCAAACGACTTTTCCTTTGGCCCTGGCCAAAAAATCATGCTATTAACGGGGGCAAACATGTCCGGGAAGACCACCTTTATGCGTACCGTGGGGCTCAGTGTGCTGCTGGTGCAGGTGGGGCTCCGGCCTTCGGCCAAAGGGGTGACGCTGGGGGATTTTTACTTGTTTACGAGCATGCGGAATGCGGATAATCTGGCCGAAAGTGTGAGTTCTTTTTATGCGGAGATGGCACGGATTAGGACCTTGATCGAGCGATTAGCTGCGGGTGACAGGATGTTTTTTCTTATGGATGAGATCATGAAGGGGACGAATACGGAGGACCGGATTATGGGGAGCACTGCGCTGATCGAGCAGCTTGGGGAGGGCCACTGTCAAGGAATTATTTCCACCCATGATATTGAGCTGAGTGGGCTGGCTGAGCGGCTTTCCTACGTGGTAAATTACAGCTTTCATAGTGAGGTCAGGGAGCGGACGATCGACTTTGATTACAGGTTGAAGCCGGGACCTTGTCCAAGTTTTAATGCGAAAAAGCTAATGGAATTAATGGGTGTTCGAATCGGAGGTGGGCGCGCCTGATTTTCATCCATTTACGGGATTTCACTCGGGCTGGCACAGTTTTGGATTTAGGTAGTGCATAACCAAACGACAACAACCATGAGTTCATTATTGTATTTAATAGCCCTAATCCTGCTGATAGGATGGATTTTAGGCTTTTTCGTGTATAGTTTAGGAGCGCTGATTCATGTGCTGCTGGTGCTGGCCATTATTTCGGTTTTGTTACGATTAATTGGCGGGCGTCCGGTCTAGTATTCTGGTCTTAGATGCTGACAAAATAAATTTATTGCTGTAATTTTGTTTCACATCAAACTCATTCGTTGCTTGTGAAAAAGACAGCCATAGGTAAGACGCTCGGCATTCTAGGAGGTGGACAGCTGGGTCGTATGTTTATTCAATCCGCGATTTCTTATAATGCCACCATACATATTTTAGATCCCGACGCGGCGGCTCCATGTCGTCCTTTGGCGCATCAGTTTACGCAGGGTGACCTGCTGGATGAAGAGACTGTTTTTCAGTTCGGTATGCAGTGCGATCTGATCACGATCGAGATCGAAAAGGTGAATACGAATGCGCTTAAGCGCCTTCAGGCGGCTGGCAAGGAGGTGTATCCAGAGCCAGAGGTCATCCAGTTGATACAAGACAAGCGGCTTCAAAAGGCCTTTTACGAGGAGCATGGAATTCCCACTGCTCCTTTTCGTTTGACCTCGGATCGTGCCGATGCGCAGCGGCATACCGATTTTCTTCCTGCTGTGCATAAGTTGGGCAGGGATGGGTACGATGGCCGAGGGGTTCAGATCATTCGTGAGGCGGCTGACTGGGACAAGGCGTTCGATGCGCCCGGTCTTTTAGAAAAACTGGTTCCTTTTTCGTTAGAACTTGCGGTCATCGTGGCCAAAAATACGGCAGGTGAGGTAAAATCCTATCCTGCTGTAGCTTGCGCATTTCATCCGACAGCGAATTTAGTAGAGTATTTATATGCTCCTGCCCCTATATCCCCTGAGGTAGAGGCCTGCGCTCAGGCGCTGGCGCGTCAGGTTATCGACGCCTTAGATATGACGGGAATTTTAGCCGTAGAGATGTTTTTACTGGAAGACGGCAGTCTGCTCGTAAATGAGGTGGCGCCGCGGCCTCATAATAGTGGGCATCATACCATAGAGGGCAATTTTACTTCACAGTTTGAGCAGCATTTTCGTGCGATCATGGGTCTGCCTTTAGGGGATACGCCCTGCGCTGCCCTGCGGCTATGGTTAATTTACTCGGTGCGCCTGGTTTCGAGGGTGAAGCGATCGTAGCGGGTATGGAAGAGGTGATGGCGCTCCCTGGAGTATATGTACATCTTTATGGAAAAAAATTCACTAAGCCTTTCCGAAAGATGGGACATATTACCATCTTAGCGGATAATCCGAGTGATTTAAAGCCGATGGCAGACGAAATTCGCGCTAAAATACAGATACAAGCATGACAAAGCAGGTAGGAATCATCATGGGGAGCCAGTCGGACTTACCGGTGATGGCCGAAGCGGCCAAGTTTTTAGAAGAAATAGGGATTGCCTTTGAGCTGACCGTGGTTTCAGCACATCGTACGCCAGAGCGCCTGGTGGAATATGCCCGTTCGGCGCGTTCGCGCGGAATTCAGGTCATCATCGCGGGTGCAGGAGGAGCGGCCCATTTGCCGGGGATGGTAGCTTCGATGACCAGCTTACCGGTGATCGGAGTACCCGTTAAATCCTCGAACAGCATCGATGGCTGGGACAGTATATTGTCGATTTTACAGATGCCTGGTGGGATTCCTGTGGCGACTGTAGCCCTAAACGGAGCGAAAAATGCAGGCATTTTAGCAGCAAGTATTTTAGGTGCTCACGATCAGGAACTTGGTGCCCGATTAGACGCTTACAAGGCTACTTTAGCTGAAACAGTACTAAAAAGTGCTGAGGAAATCGAAACTAAAGGCTGGAAAGCAGCGTTAAGAAAATAAGTATGAAGAGAGAAAACTAGTGTTTCGGGAGCGGCTTGTCCGCTCTTTTTTTATTTGAGGGCCTGCCAGTATGTACTTGCCGTTTTTACCCTTGAGTGGTAAAAGGTCCGTCCGAATAAGTCGGTGATTCGGCAAATGCTGTTTTGGTGTTTGTTGCCTTTGCGCGGTAGCGCAAATTTTATACCGAATTTCCTGAAAATCTGGCGTGAAGGGTTCGGTCTGGGAGGTAAGAAGTGCATGAGGTGCCTTAGGGTAGCTGAGTGTAGCCGCTAACAAAACGAAAAATAGACGATGGATTTTAATCGGCGCATAAAATTTAAAATAGGAGACGTTCCATGGGACATGCCCTTAGGAACGCTCCTACTTGTAGTCGGTATCGGCCTAATGCTCATGGGCCTGGGTACCTTTATGGGGTATTATTTCGGTTTACGGCTTCAGCCTTAAGTTTTTTTAAGTTCGATAAACCGTTTAGAAAGGGAGCACATCTTCAGCGCTATCGTCTGAGAAGGAGCTCACATCTGGGGAGCCGGCAGATTTTTGGCTGAAGTTATTTCCGCTGCCCGCAGCTGCTCCAGCGCTAGCGGACTGGCCTTCGCGGTCTACGCGCCATGCTTTGATGTCGGTGTACCAACGGTTATTATATTCACGGCTTTCGATTTCGATGCCTGCGGTGATGGTTTCGCCCTGCTGAATGCCGAACTGTTCGATTTTATCTCCCCATACGGCGATGCACACTTTTTTTGGATAGTTGCCAGGTGTCTCGATGATATACTCCTGTTTTCTCCACGTGTTCCCACTTCTGGAGCTGCCGCTCTGCTCGGCTAAAATTTGGATTACTGTTCCGGTGATGTCCATAATACGTAGCTTATTTTTATTCGATTTTTCGCTTTTGAAGGAAAAGTAGCTCCTTGATAATCAGAAATATGAAGGAATTACGTACTTTTCATACGTCGAAGATAACAATTTTGTCGCAGACACGCTTTTCTCTAAGCACTTAATCCGCGAAAGAAAGCACTTAAAATCTTGCATGCATGCATTCCTTTACTTACATTTGGAGTTGAGGTATGGGTTAAAAATACTGTTAAAAGCTGATTTTGCCAATTATGCTTTACGCGGGCAAAATAAGCGAATGATTCTTTTAAAATAAGGCACGATAAAATATATACTATGGCATAAACCTCTACGTTATTTAACAGTCAGAATTTATGAACAAAAGGACGAGTCCTAAGGACAGCGAATTGATCGCGCAGTTCCGTGCTGGAAATGAATTTGCCTTTGAGTCATTAGTAGAGAAGTACAAGTCGCGTGTCTTTACTACGATTCAGCTCATCGTGAAAGATGATGCTGTAGCGGAGGATTTATTACAGGATGTATTCATTAAGGTCGTGCAGACTTTAAGTAGTGATGCGTACAGTGAAGAGGGTAAGTTTCAGCCTTGGCTGATGCGAATCGCGCATAATTTAGCGATCGATTACTTTCGAAAAGCAAAACGTTATCCTAAGATCGTCATGGAAGACGGTGTGGATATCTTTAACTCTCTGCAGTTTGCCGAACAAACGGTGGAGGATGCGCGTGTAAAGGAGGAGACGACTATCCTAATACGCCGTCTTATCGATGAGCTGCCCGAGCCTCAAAAGGAAGTTTTGATCATGCGGCATTACATGGATTTAAGTTTTCAGGAAATTGCTGACCAGACCGGAGTAAGTATTAATACAGCCTTAGGCCGTATGCGCTACGCTCTGATTAATCTGAGGAAAAAACTAAACGTGATACAAAGTGCCTATGACAAAACCTTTTACCCCAAATGATCTCTTACGATTCGTATACGGAGAAATGCCTGCCTTGGAGGAAGAAGCTTTTCATGCTTACCTGCTGACGCAGCCAGATCTTTTTCAGGAATACCTATCGATTCGAGAAAGCATGCGCGCATTAGATGCCTCTTTTAAGCAGCCCAGCCTCACCGCAGCTCAAGTGCTCCGAAAGGCGAAAAAAGTGGGCTTAGAGAAAGTCTGAAAATCGGTAAACCTGAGCAATCAGGTTTTTTTTATCCCTTTTTTCTTCTTTTTTTGTTACTACAGGAAAACAGCGGATATTATGAATAAAAAGGAACGCTATGCGGCGCTGATCGAGCACTTTCAAGTAGCTATGCCGGAGGCGGAAACAGAGCTTCGCTATGGGAATCCCTTCGAGCTGCTCGTGGCTGTGGTGCTATCGGCTCAGTGTACAGATAAGCGCGTCAATATCGTCACGGAAAAACTTTTTCAGGATTTTCCGACTCCCGAGCATTTGGCAAACAGCGATTTTGATAGCCTCTTTCCTTACATTCGGAGCGTTTCTTACCCGAATAACAAGACCAAACATCTCCTGGGACTGGGGAAAATGTTAGTGGAAGAGTTCCAAAGTGAGGTTCCCCAGACCGTTAATGAACTGATCAAGCTCCCCGGTGTAGGCCGCAAGACGGCTAACGTCATCACCTCCGTCATTTGGCATCAGCCGAATATGGCCGTGGACACCCATGTTTTTCGGGTTTCCCGACGTTTGGGGCTCGCCCCGCTCACAGCAAAGACCCCATTAGAGGTAGAAAAACACTTAATTCGCCATATTCCGAAGGAACATGTACACCAGGCACATCACTGGTTGATTTTACATGGCCGCTATACCTGTCTGGCCCGAAGCCCGAAATGCTCGGCGTGTAGCATTACCCATTTATGTAAGCATTTCGAGAGGGGATTGCGCGCTAAGCGCAAAAAAGATCCCCTGCCACTTACTCCCTCGGACGATAACCCGAAGCCCTGAAAACATGATCGGCACGTGGTTCGGCCATTAAGGTTTCCAAGTCTAAGCCCTCCTTTATTTGAAAGTCATCCACGATATTCCAACCCAGCCAGCGGCCCAGCCTGCCGGGTGCATCAGGAGAGATCTCGTCTGTGTTCGGCGCCTCTCCCGTGTACTTGCGGATAATAAAGGGGTTGGTCTCGAAAAAGAGGTCTTGCTCCACGAAAAAAGACCAGATATAGCGTTCATTCGCATAAGATGCCGCCACCTCGTCAGCTGTATACCCGATAATGAGGCTGTCCGGCGTGCAGGGCAAAAGTGTTTTCGTGAAGTGGTAGGCTTTTCCATAATAAATCATCTCTGCCAGAAGCGTGCGATCTTCGGGCTGCGTGGCATTAAAGCGCGTAGAGAGTGCCGTCATCAAGTTAGGCACTAAATAGGCCGGCGCATAGCGTTTCCGGATATAGTAGGGGAGCTCCGGTGGAGCAAAACCGCTCTCTTCGGGTAAGAAATATTCCAGACCGATGATTATAATGTCTTCATCTAAAATAAAGTCTGCCGCGAATCCACTATTAATAAAGTAGAGACGGGGTAATTTTTCTTGGGGGAAATAATGGGTGAAGTGCTGGAAGGCCTCCGTTAATTCTTTTTCTAACGCTGTGATGTCTCCAAATTCAGCTGCCAGCGCCTCGTCTAAAGGCTTAAAAATGGCATCTTGATGGAGGTCAAATAAGGACTCGGCAAGCTCCTGCGTTTGGTTAAGTGCATCGAGGCCAAAAAATAGCGTGGTAAACTCAGGATGCTCTTCTAAGATGCGCTGTATGCTACGTGCATCTTCGGCATCTTGGAATGCTGCGTCCAGTCGTATCAGCTCTAAGGAAATCTCTCTGCTGGTAATCCGTGGGTCTGGGCTGCAGCTGTCCTGTTTTTTACAGGCTAAAGGAAGTAGAAGAATAAGGAATAAGGGGTAGAGTCTGAAAATCCGCATAGGGTGCAAAATAAGGGAATCGAATTGATTTTTTCTATCCCCGTGCTGGAATAGTTTCGCTAGCGTGTTTGTAGTCATGGTCTTAGCAGGAGTAGCCAAAAAAATCACTTTTTTTTTGAGACATAATCGAAAACCTGTTCGTATACACTAATATGAAGGAATACATGTAGAAATTATGCCGAAAGGCATTCCTTTTTCCCTTGGATGCTACTCTTTGGCATAGTACTTGTTAAATGTTCAGTATGAAAATGAAAGAATATAAAAATAACAATAACCTTATTAATTAAAATCAAGTATATATCTTTGTAATTCACTAAACCAATTATTTTATGAATTTCTTTCAAAAGTACAGTAAGTTCACGACGCCAGCGCTAGGGTTAGCGCTAGCGATGGGTTTCACCGCATGTAGTGATGAGGATGATCCGATTCCTACCCCTCCAGCAGCAGAATCTAATATCGTAGAAATCGCTGCTGACACACCAGATTTCTCTACTTTAGTAACGGCTGTTGAAACAGCAGGCCTAGTAGAAACGCTTTCTTCTGATGGCCCATTTACTGTTTTCGCTCCTACTAATGCCGCCTTCGAAGCATTTTTAGAGGAAAATAACCTGACTGCTGACGCTCTACTTGGCATGGAGGGTTTAGGAGATGTATTGACCTACCACGTACTAGCAGGTGAGGCGATGGCTGCTAACTTAGAAGCAGGCCGCTTAAACACTGTAGCTGATGCGCCTATCTTCGTGAGCATCGCAGAAAACGGTAATGTATGGATTAACGGTAACACCCGTGTCGTACAAACAGACATCGACGCTTCTAACGGTGTAATTCACGTGTTAGACTTCGTCTTAATGCCACCAAGTGAGAACATCGCCGAGATGGTAATCGCTGCTACTGAAGCTGAAACTCCTGAGTTTACACAACTTTTAGCCGCTTTACAGCGTGCAGATTTAGCTGGAGCTTTCATGGGCGGTTTCGAGGATGATTTTACTGTATTTGCTCCTACTGATGCTGCTTTTATGGCGCTTTATGAGGCCCTCGAGGTAGATGGTATCGAAGATATCGATGTAGAGACTTTAACTGCAGTGCTTCAGTTACACGTTATCGGAAATACGCGTGCATTCTCTCAGGATCTAAGAGATGGTATGGAAGTAGCCACTTTAGGTGGAGCTGAAATCACTGTTGATCTCACTGCTATGACTGTAGGTGGTGCGCCACTAAATAGCGATAGTCTTAATATGTTAGCTACTAACGGTGTTATCCACGTAATCGATGCAGTCATTCTACCAGAAATGGCAGAAGAGGAAGACGATGACATGGAAGGATAAATAAAACTGCCTCATAGTTTTGACCCACGATTTATCGTGGGTTTTTTTGTTTTATCTTTAGGCTTAAATTGATGATAGATGAAGAGAGCTTGGCTATTGTTTTTGGTAGGGATATGCCTCTGGTCCTGCGACGCTTTTGAGGATTTGCCCGTAGGGCAAGAAAAGACCGTATGGGAAACGCTACTAGAGCGGGAAGACGCTGCCCTCTTCGTTTCGGTGGTAGAGCGCTTAACTATAGTCGACACGCTTCAGGCTTTCTCGCCGATAACGGTTTTCGTTCCGAGTCCAGAGTCCTTAGCGCTATGGGCGAATGTGGCCTTACCAGAGGACGCGGATAGTGTGCAGTTAGATGCAGCACGAAATCGCATCCTGTATCATGTAGTGTTTAATCGACGCCTCCTAGGCGCTATAGAGGAGGAAACACTACCTACGCTTTTTGAGCCCAATGTTATTTCGGTAACGCTGCAGTCCGGGGTGCGCGTGCTAAATGAGCAAGCGGCTGTAATCGAGGGAAATGTAGACGCTCGGAATGGAATAATTCATTTTATTGATGGCTTTTTAAATCCAATGTAAGTAAGCAATACTTTTATTGTGTATCTTGGCCTTGTTTATTTTCTGCTTATGAACCACTTAGCCATAGAATTAGAATCATTTTTTAAGTCTAATACAGATGCGGTCGATATTATGATCCATTCGATCTCTGACGGCGTTTGGTATTGGGATACGGAGAATCCTGATAAGATACACCTTTCCGAGGAGCTATGGACATCTTTAGGCTTTTCTTTGGCCGAGGCCAAAGACCCTGCATTTAATTGGCAGCAGCAGGTGGCTGAAAAATCTTTTGAGGAGGCGCTTGTTTTGCTCGAGCAGATGAAAGCGAATCCGAAGAAGTTATTTGATTTAGATGTTTGTTTTTTCCATAAACAGGGACATGCGGTCTGGTTTAACTGTAGAGGACGCTTTCTTTTAGATGCGGAAGGAAGGCCGAAATCCAGAATGATCGGGTTTCTAAGTGAAATAAATGAATATAAGGAGCAAGAGCTCAAGGTGTCGCTGCTCCAAAATCTCATCAATCAATCTTCCGACGGTTTACAGGTAGCGCGCACCACTGGTGCTGTTTTTTATCTGAACCGAGTAGCGCAGGAGCGCTTGGGTATTCATGATTTCGAGCCAGAAGAGCTGTTTGTTTGGGATTTTGAAGAAATCTTTAAAAAAGAAGGTGCCTGGCAGCAGCATATCGAACAGCTCCGCCATGCGGGTACCTTGCTGATAGAGGGTGTTAATTACAATCAAAAGACAGGCTTTCCTTTTCCTGTGGAAGTAACGGTTCAACTTGCTACGATTAACGGAGAAGAGTTTGTTATCGCTAATTCTCGGGATATCTCGGAACGCGTACGCAGCACGAGAACGCTTAGAAAGCAGCGGGATTTATTAAACGATGCTCAGAAAATCGCCAATATGGGGGCTTGGGAGATCAATCTTAAGACGGGAGAAATCGTTTGGACAGATGAGCTGTACTCCATTTATGAGTGTGCGAAGGAAGAGGGTCCGCTCGGAGTCGAGGAAACGCTCGCTCGGTATGGAGAACAGGCGGGCCAAGAGATTCAGGCGATTATAGAAGAAGTGAGTGCTAACCCAGGGGTTTATAAAAATTATACCACTAGCTTCCGCACGAAAGACCAGGCGATGCGCTGGGTTAAAATTTCCTTTCGTTCGATAAATGAAGGGGGAGAACATCGGCTTTTCGGACTCGTACAGGATGTAACAAACGAGCAGCTCGTAAAAGAAGAAAACAAACGCCATGTCGCCCTTCAACAGCTGCTACTGAAAATCTCTGGAGAGTATATTAACTTAGAGTTGGATCAAATGTCGGCTATGATCAATAGGTCGCTTGGGGAACTGGGGGCCTTTGTTCATGCAGATCGAGCCTATATTTTTGATTACGATTTTGAACAGAACTGCAGCTCTAATACGTATGAGTGGTGTGCAAAAGGAATTCAACCCGAGTTAGAAAATCTGCAAAATATTCCGCTCGATTTGGTTTCTCATTGGGTCGAACGCCATTTAGAGGGAGAAATCTTTAAGGTTGAAAATGTCCACCAACTGGAAGAAGGGGAATTAAAAGAAATATTAACTCCTCAGGGCATTCAGTCTTTAATTACCTTTCCACTTCTCCAAGACGAGACCTTGAAGGGGTTCGTGGGATTTGATTGGGTACATGAGCTCCATCCCGTAAATGAAGTAGACAGTAATCTGTTACAAGTTTTTGCGAAGTTACTCGTAAACGTGCAGCGCCGCGCAGAACTGGAAGCTAGTCTCGTTCACGCGAAGCAAGAGGCAGAGCAGGCGAATCGGTCCAAGTCGGAGTTTTTAGCGAATATGAGCCATGAAATCCGTACACCTTTAAATGGGGTGATTGGATTTACGGATCTACTAGTTAATACAGAGTTAAATGCCGAGCAGCTCCAATATGTGCAGAGCGCTAATAGCTCAGCTCATTCTCTGCTTGGTATTATAAATGATATTTTAGACCTGTCCAAGATCGAGGCTGGAAAGCTCGAACTAGAAGAGGTCGAAACAGATATCGTTTACCTGGCGGAAGAAACGGCGGATATCGTCAAGTACAATACAGCAAAGAAAAATATTGAGTTTTTACTTAATGTGGCGGTAGATATGCCCAACTTCCTGGTCGTGGATCCGATTCGCTTGAAACAAATACTAGTCAACTTACTGAGTAACGCCATTAAATTTACCTCGAAAGGGGAAGTGGAGTTGGCGATTTCGTATAAGGAGCTGTCAGAGGGGATGGGTGCCTTCACGTTCAAGGTGCGTGATACAGGAATAGGAATTTCTGAGGCACAGCGGGACAAACTTTTTAAGAGCTTTTCACAAGCAGACACTTCTACGACGCGTAAGTTTGGGGGTACTGGCCTAGGCTTGGTGATTTCGCAGATGCTAGCAAAAAAAATGGGAACAGAAGTTCAGTTTGAGTCCGAGGAAGGGGTAGGGTCCACATTCTTTTTTACCTTAGAGCGCCCTATTCTAAAGCGGCAGGCCACGAAGGTGTCTTCTTTTTCCGATCTGAAGAACGTTTTGATCGTAGACGATAACCTAAATAATCAGCTTATTCTCGAGCAGATGCTCGCACACTGGAATATACAGTCGCAGTCAGTGGATAATGGCATCGCTGCGCTCACGCTGTTAAGTAAAGAGGTTTCTTTCGATGTATTGATCGTGGATTATCACATGCCCTTTATGGATGGGGTCAAGACGATACAGGAGATACATCGTTTGTTTAAAAATCAGGGTAGAGTATTGCCTAAAATTATTTTGTATAGCTCTGCGGATGATCATACCGTGAGTAAGAGTGCGATCGGTAACATAATCGATGTAAAACTTATTAAGCCAGCTAAAGTTTCTGAGCTGTTTCATGCACTCAAGACCTTGAGTGATGCTCCTGAAGATGCAACCCAGCGGGTAGTAAAGGCGCAGGATAGCCTGGTGAACCTGAATGGGGAAGTGCGCATTCTGATCGCTGAGGATGTCTCGCTAAATATGCTACTGATAAAAACGCTTTTAAAAAATCATTTACCTGCTGCCCAAATTATCGAAGCAGAAAATGGACGCATAGCAGTAGAGCTTTTTGAAAAAGTGCAGCCAGATTTAATATTCATGGACATACAGATGCCTGAATTAGACGGCTATGAAGCCACGCGAGAAATCCGAAGCCTAGAGGCGGAGGCGGGGCTACCAGCTACACCGATCATCGCACTTACCGCCGGAGCCATTCGTGGAGAGCGCGAACGCTGTTTGGCGGCAGGAATGAATGAGTTTCTTACAAAGCCAATAGACAAAAAACGCTTGCTCCAAACTTTAGAACAGGTGCTGCAAGCGGATGGACGGGCACAGATACAGTTCGATGAGGCGCACTTAGCAGAAGAAGGCTTACTGGATCTCTTAGACGGGGATGTTTCCCTTTTCAAGACGCTGCTGCAGGAGGGAATTCGAGAAATTTCTGCTGTGCTGCCAGAGCTAGAGAAGGTGGTGCATAGCAGAGATCGTGTTCGTATCAACCGCTATTTACACAAGTTAAAGGGCATCGCACTAAGCTTGAAGTTCGGTTACCTAGCGGATCGCTTGATCGCGATGGAAAAGCTAGAGACAAGCGTGGACCTAGAGCCTTACTTTGAAGAGCTCCGCTCATACTTTGCTCTATTACGACAGGAAATAGAGCTGCGTTTACATGCTTATGAGTAGCTTAGGTGTCCTGGGGTGTGTCCTGCTTTCGGATAAAATAGAGAAGTAAAAGTAGCGACACGAATAAAAATACTGCGCAGAGTAGGACTTTGGGCCATGCCCCGTATAAAACAAAGCCTGTGCCTAAAAGTAAGGCATAGATGCAGACGGTGCCGCTAAGCATGGCTCCGATTTGGAAACCCAGCTGGGTGTTTTTTTCGTGTGTTCCCTCTAGAATAGCGGGGCTGAGGACTGCTTTCCAGCCCCAAGGAGCCGGACGTGTGAGCTGATAAAAGCGCTGCAATACCGCTGTATCCTCAGCAGGGGTCAGCAGTGTGACGCAGAGCCAGCCTATCGTGGTGATGCCTACACCGTAAACTAGTTTTAGGTATTCCTGCCCGGGGCCATAGGGATCCACTGTAGTTCAGGGTTTAAACGCTCTAAAAATAGAGCCACAAGGAAGGAAATCAGCATGCCGGAGATTTCTGTATAGGCATTTATTCGCCACCAAAACCAGCGTAAGATAAAAATGAGCCTGTTCCAGCACCCACTTGAAGCAGGAGCTGGAAGGCCTCTAGCGCGTTTTGGAGGAACAGGGCGATGATGCCCGCCAGCAGCATCAAGCTCAGCGTAGTCAGTCTGCCCACTCGGACTAACTGGCCTTCCGAGGCCTCCGGATGTAGAAAGCGCTGGTACACATCGTACACAAAATAGCTGGCTCCCCAGTTTAAATGTGTGGAGAGCGTGCTCATAACGGCCGCTATCAGGGAGGCTAAAACGAGGCCAAGTAGACCCGCTGGCAGGAAGGTTAGCATGGCAGAATAGGCTAAATCATCTCCTAATTTATCCGCTGGAATATGAGGAAAGGCAGACTGGAGTGCCTCTAAAGAGGGAAATACGATGAGCGAGGCTAGAGCGATGAGTATCCAAGGCCAAGGGCGCAAGGCATAATGTGCCACATTAAAAAACAAGGTGGCGCCTAATGCGTGCCCCTCACTTTTGGCGGCGAGCATGCGCTGTGCGATGTAGCCACCTCCTCCCGGCTCTGCTCCCGGATACCAGGTCGCCCACCACTGAATCGCGATGGGCATCAGAAATAAGGGAATGTAAAGGTTCGGGTCATTAAAGTCGGGAAAGAAAGCGAGCTTGCCCGCCACCTCTTCGTGCTGAAAAAGGGCTTCGAGCCCGCCCACTTCCGGCAGGCCCACGATGAAATAAGCGGCGCCGATCGCTCCGGCTAAAGCCAAAAAGAACTGGAAGAAATCGGTCAACAATACGCCCTTTAAGCCCCCTAAAGCACTGTAAAAGACGGTCACCACACCGATGAAAAGCAAAGTCTGCCAAGCATTTAGGCCCAGCAAAACACCAAAATTTTGATGGCAGCCAAACAAACGGTGGCCATGATGATCGCATTAAAGAAAATCCCAAGGTAAACAGCCCGAAAGGCTCGTAAATAGGCCGCCGCTTTGCCCCCATAGCGCAGCTCGTAGAAAGCCAAATCGGTGTCCACTTCAGACCTCCTCCACAGGCGAGCATACACGAAAACCGTGAGCATGCCCGTTAGCAAGAAAGCCCACCACACCCAGTTGCCGGAAATCCCATGCTTGCGAACGATGTCGGTCACTAAATTGGGCGTGTCAGCAGAAAAGGTCGTGGCGACCATCGAAACCCCCAGTAACCACCAGGGCATGTCCCTACCCGACAGAAAGAAGTCCCGCGCACTTTTTCCCGCCTTTCGAGCGGTGAACAATCCGATCCCGAGACTGAGTAGAAAAAACAAAGCGATGATAAGCCAATCAAACGAACTGAGCTGCATGTAAAGGGTAATGAAGAGTGAAAGACCTAAAATTAAAGAAATTTCACCAAGTAATTTTTCCAGCAGCGATTTTTAGCCAAATTTGGCCTGAAACCAGCCCTGCTCCTCATGGCCTCGACCTTATCTCCCGCACTGGAAGCCCTTTTTCGCTCCGTACCTGAAGTTTATCCGCAGGTGCCCCCCGGATTACTGCCACAGCCCCTACAGCAGGGACATATTCACGATACCTGGCGCCTGGGAGAGGCCTTTGTCTTGCAGCGGTTTAACCTTTACGTTTTCCCTAATGCCCAAGCGGTAGCCGCGAATCATGCGCGCCTACGGAAACGGGAGAACGCCAGCCCCCTCCCTTTCCACCTAGCCCTTCCACTTCCGAACAGAGACGGAGCCCTTTTTACGCAGTTCGATGCCAGCCGCTACCGGATTACCCCTTTTTTTAAGGCCCCTGCCTAGAGGAAGTGAACACCCTCGCCCTAACAGAAAACCTCGCCGCTGCCTTCGCGCGTTTTGCAGGGCTTCTTAGGGACGATCAAAAAGAAATCTCGCTTTACGAAGAAGTTATTCCCGATTTCCACCACTTCGGTAAGCGCTTCCAGCATTTTTTAGCTTTGCGCGCAAGCAGTCAGCGCGCGCAACCCACTCAGGCCCTTGCGCTTATCCAGCAGTACGCCACGCTCGCCCCTATGGTGGAGGATTATCTCCATTACTGTGCCCACCTCCCGCTGCGCCTGACGCATAACGATGCCAAAATCACGAATGTCATCTTCGACGAGCAGCAGCAGCAGGTGCATGCACTCTTGGATTTAGACACCGTCATGCCAGGCTACGTCATGTATGATTTTGGCGATCTGGTCCGTACCGTGGCCTGCACCCTGCCGGAGGATAGCGTGGACTGGCCACGGATAGGTGTGGACCCGAGCCGTTTTCAAGCGCTTTTAAAGGGCTATCTGGCCGGAGCTGCCGACTACCTCACAGCGGCGGAGCGCAAGAGCCTTCTCTTCGGGGCTCAACTCCTTCCGGCGATGATCGGGCTCCGCTTTCTCAGCGACTGGCTGGACGGCGACCGCTACTTTAAGGTGAAGGACGCGACACATAATTTGCGCAGGGCGCAAAACCAATGGCTGCTGTACAGCTCCATTCGCGACTTTATAGAAAAAAAGGGAGCTGACCTGCTCCGCCAGCTCCCCTAAGGTGTTTTTACCTGCCTCTACAGGTTTCTGCTGCCACTAGCGGCGGGCAAACTCCGCTTTCGCCTCATCTAAAAACTGGACGAAATTCGGGATGCTCGTGTCGTAGCCCTTCGGACGGACGAGCAGTTCCTCATTCGTGTCCAGCAGGACATAGTAGGGCTGGGCATTGTTATTAAATCGAGTGATCTGAAAATCAGCATTTTGCTTACCGATCGTCTGCTTCAGCTTTCCATCATAGTCGCTGGTGTACCACTCCGACTCAGGAAGGGTGTAGCGCTCATCGATGTACAGGGCCACCACGATAAAATCCTCCTGCAGGCGGCGTAAAACCTGTGGATCTGCCCACACACGGGCCTCCATTTCGCGACAGTTTACACAGCCATGGCCCGTAAAATCGATGAATAGCGGCTTGTTCTGCCTTTTGGCCGCGGCCAAAGCCTGCTGATAGTCGAAGTAACCCTCGATGCCGTGCGGCAAATGCAAGAAATCACTGTATTTCGGCACCTCGTCCAAGCTGCTCTCCCCACTGCTTCGGGCCCCGCTCAGTCCAGCTTGCATCAAGTTGAAATCATGAGTGGCCATCGGCGGGAGGTAGCCACTGAGGGCTTTGAGCGGAGCTCCCCACAGGCCCGGGATGAGGTACACCACGAAAACGAAGGTCACGATCGCCAGCATCAGACGCGGCACGCTCAGGTAGTCCATCGGCGAGTCATGCGGAAGTCGAATTTTGCCCAGAAGGTAGAAGCCCAGCAGCGCAAAGATGACGATCCAAATCGCCAGGTAAATGTCTCGATCCAAAATGCCCCAGTGGTACACCTGGTCGGCGACGGAGAGGAATTTAAAGGCCAGCGCCAATTCTAAAAAGCCCAAAACGACTTTGACGGAGTTCAGCCAGCCGCCTGATTTCGGTAGTGAGTTGAGCCACTCCGGGAAGATGGCGAAAAGGGCGAAAGGGATGGCGAATGCCAAAGAAAAGGCAAACATCCCCAATATCGGTTTCAGTAGGGCACCGCCAGCGGAGCTAATCAAGATGGAGCCTACGATCGGGCCTGTACAGGAAAAGGAGACTAAAACCAGCGTGAAGGCCATAAAAAAGATGCCCGCCAAGCCGCCCTTATCGGCTTTTGCATCGATTTTATTTACTAATCCAGAGGGTAAGGTCAGCTCGAACATGCCTAAAAAGGCTGCCGCAAAGAACAGGAACACCAAAAAGAAAAACACATTTGGCACCCAGTGGGTGGAGAGCCAGTTCGCGAACTCAGGCCCCTGAATCGCTGCCACCGCTGTCCCCGCGATCGTGTAGATGCCGATAATGCTCAGGCCATAGATGAGAGCGTTTCGAATGCCTCCAGCACGGGATTTTGCACGCCCCGTAAAAAAGGTTACCGTCATCGGAATCATCGGAAATACACAGGGGGTCAGCAGCGCGGCTAGGCCGGCTAAGAAGGCGATGAGCATAAAGCCCAGTAGGTTTTCTTCTGCCTCATCTGCGTTCAGGTCGATGTAGGTGCGCTCCTCCTGTCCTTCTGCTGCTGGCGTTTCCTCTGCAGTAGGACTTTCCGTTCCTTGTTCAGCTGCCGAAGCTGTTTCGGCCCCCGCCGCACCGGCGAAGGTAAAGCTAAATTCCTCTTCGAACAGGATGCACTGCCCGGTGATGTCGGAGCACATCTGGTACTCCACGTATCCTTTTAGGGCAGCAGGAAGGGCCTCCACGGTGAATTCTTGCGTGAAGCGGCCTTTTACGGCGAAGTAGCTCACTTCTCCCTCCCAGATTTCGTCGAACTTTCTGCGGGGATTATCTGGGACCAGGGCTTTGGCCTGCAGGCCAAAGGAGTCGTCCAGCACCGTGGCCGTCAGAATAGGCCCCACATCTTCGCTGAAGTCATTCGAGTAAATGTACCAGTCTTTCGGGATGTTCGCCAGCAGCTCCAGGGTCACCTGATCGCCCACAGCGGGATTTTTTTCACTCACCGTGATCGTCCAAGAGGGAGGCTGAACCAGCTGCGCATGTCCAGGACTGGCCAGAAAGAAGCAGCTAGCCAAACTTAAAAGCAGAAAACGAACGAGTACTTGAGGTGTCGGCATAAGGATAAAAGGCTTAGCACCGCGGTTTCGAGGGATGGGAAACTCGTGGAGCTGGGATAAAACAAGGATCAGCCTATGCGGCTGGCATCGGGCCACTGCATAGGCTGAAAATTGGGTTTAGGGACGTGTCTGCACTGGATTTAGCTCAGCTCCTTACGGAAATGCTGGAAAAACTTCGCGATCGTCTCGATGCCGATCAAGTAGTTTTTCACACCATAGTGCTCATTCGGAGAGTGTATGGCGTCTGTGTCCAGTCCAAAGCCTAACAAAATCGGGTCTAATCCAAGTTCCTTTTGGAACAAGGAAGTGATCGGAATGCTTCCGCCCTCACGTGTAGGAATAGCGGTCTTGCCAAAGGTTTCCATGATGGCAGCTTCGGCAGCGCGGTATCCGGGAGAGTCGGTAGGCACCACCGCAGCCTGACCTCCATGGTGTGGCGTCACCTTCACCTGCACCGAAGCAGGGGCGATCGCCTTAAAATGGTTCTCGAAAAGCCTTGCGATTTCCTTATGGTCCTGATTCGGCACCAGGCGCATGGAGATTTTCGCGTAGGCTTTCGATGGTAAAACGGTCTTAGCGCCTTCTCCTGTGTACCCGCCCCAGATACCGTTTACATCTAAGGTAGGGCGGATGCCCACGCGCTCGATCGTCGTGAAACCTTCCTCTCCATGCACATCCGCGATGGCTAATTTTTTCTTATAATCCGCTAAATCGAAAGGGGCTTCATTCAGCGCCTGACGGTAGGCGTCAGCATAGTTTTCTACCTTATCGTAAAAGCCGGGAATCGTGATGCGATTCTTCTCGTCCTGCAGGGAAGCGATCATTTGGCATAAAATGTTAATAGGATTAGCCACCGCACCACCATAGGTGCCGGAGTGCAAGTCCCTATTCGGTCCTGTCACTTCCACTTCCATATACGCCAGCCCTCTTAAGCCCACCGTAACGGACGGATGCTCCAGGCTGATCATGCTCGTATCGGAAATCAAAATGACATCGGCCTGTAGCTTTTCTTTATTGGCTTTTACGAAGAGATCCAAGTTCTCCGAACCTACCTCTTCCTCACCTTCGATCATAAACTTGATGTTACAGGCGAGGCTGTCGGTCTGCATCATGGCCTCGAAAGCCTTCACATGCATGTACACCTGCCCCTTGTCATCTGCCGATCCGCGTGCGAAAATCGCCCCGTCCGGATGTAAGTCGGTTTTCTTAATCACCGGAGTGAAGGGCGGGGAGTCCCAGAGCTCATACGGGTCAGCTGGCTGCACGTCGTAATGCCCGTACACGAGCACAGTAGGAAGGCAGGATCAATTATTTTTTCTCCATATACGATGGGGTAGCCCGCCGTAGGACACACTTCCACTGCGTCTGCACCCGCACGTAGGAGTTGGTCTTTCACAAATTCCGCTGCTGCTAAAACGTCCCCCTTAAATTTCGGGTCCGCACTTACCGAAGGGATTTTCAGCAGGTCGATAAGCTCCTGAATAAAGCGCTCTTGGTGCGTTTTAATGTATGTTGCTAATGACATATTTGGGTTTTTACATGAATTTGCTCAAAATTACGTTTTAATTAAAGAATAGCCTATTTATCCATTAAAATATATCCCTTACCTAAACTGAAAATCCCTATGTTAGCCCTTCGCTGTGAGGCCTATGGAGGCCCCGAGACTCTTGTATTTCGTGAACTGCCTGAACGGTGCCCGGCGCGGGTGAGCTCCTGCTGGAGGTGAGGGCCTGCAGTCTGAATTTTCCCGACCTGCTCATGATAGCAGATAAATACCAGGTCAAGCCACCACTGCCTTTTTCCCCGGGCGGGGAACTGGCGGGGCGTGTGCGCGCTGTGGGACCAGAGGTGAAGGGCTTTCGTGTGGGGGACCGGGTTTTAGCACTTTCAGGCTGGGGCGGCCTCGCTGAGATGGCTATCGTCCCTGCTGCCCGCTGTATACCGCTTCCGGCGGGGCTCTCCGATGAGGTGGCGGCCGCTGCCCTCTACACGCTGGGGACCTGCTACCATGCCCTGAAGGATCGGGCTGCCCTGCAGCCAAAGGAGCGGCTTTTCGTCCTGGGCGCCGCAGGTGGCATCGGAATGGCCGCCATTCAGCTGGGCAAGTTGATGGGCGCAGAAGTAATCGCCGCCGTCGGGAGCGCAGAAAAAGTAGAGGCCTGTCTGGAGGCAGGCGCCGATCAGGCTTTTGTGTATGAGGCCGAGCGCGCTCGGGAGCAATTTAAAACAGAGCTGGGCCCAAAGGGTGCCGATGTGGTCTTAGATCCCGTGGGTGGAGATTTTGCGGAGCCTGCCTTCCGCTGCATGGCCTGGAAGGGGCGGTACCTGGTCGTGGGTTTTGCCGCAGGCCAGATTCCCAGCCTTCCTTTTAATCTGACCTTACTGAAAGGCGCTGACCTGATCGGGGTTTTCTGGGGGCGCTTCACGCAAGAGCAGCCGCAGGTACATCTCGAAAATACGCGGCAGCTGATGCAGTGGCTGGAGGAGGGGCGGCTGGCGCAAAGGATCCACAAGCGCTACTCCCTGCAGGAAGGCATACAGGCGCTGCAAGACCTGCAGGCGCGAAAGGTCATCGGGAAAGCCATCGTGCTTCCTTAAAAGGCAGGAAATCAATTTATTGTAAAAATTACATGAACGGTAAGCACTTATATTTTACGGAAAATGAGCTGCTTACCGTTTTTTTATGCGGCTCATGGAGCGATTCGTTCCTTGATTCCATATTTAATTTTGTTTATGTGGGTGGGTGCGGCATTTGAAGGGTCTGATTCTTTTTTTCGCAGCTAAACAAATCTTGACTGGAGCGGATTTAAATGATAAATTCACAATTGTATACAAAAATACAAAACCAATAAACCCAATCATAATCATGTCAAAAATCCGCATTGGAGTAGATGTGGGTGGAACCTTTACCGATGTTCTGCTCATGAACGTAAGCACGGGGGAAACGCACCGGGCCAAGACGCCCAGCACCCCTGAGGACCAGTCTAAGGGTATCCTGAATGGGATTTTAGCAGCCTGCGAAAAAGCGGGCGTATCGCCAGCCGATATCAAGGAGTTGATGCATGGTACTACCGTGGCGACGAATGCTGTTTTAGAACGAAAAGGCGCACGCGTGGGGCTGATGACCACCGATGGCTATGGGCAGGTCCTGCAGATCGCCCGTTCTTTTGTTCCGGGAGGGCTTGCAGGCTGGATCGTCTGGAACAAGCCAGAGCCCTTAGCCGATCTGGAAGATACCGTAGAAGTACTGGAGCGCATCGGCGCCGATGGTAGCATCGTCCGGGAGCTTAACGAAGACTCCGTGCGGCAGGCCATCGCCAAACTAAAAAAACGTGGCGTGGAAGCCATCACCGTGTCGCTGATCAATTCCTACGCGAATGATGCCCATGAGCAGCGCATACTTGCCATTTTTAAAGAAGAGTGGCCCGAAATCCCGGTGTCCCTCTCCTCCGACGTACTTCCTGAAATGCGTGAATACGAGCGTACGGTCACCACCGTGGCCAACTCCTATGTACGCCCGACGCTCTCGCGCTACCTTTCCTCTTTAGAAAAGACCCTTAGCGAAAATAATATCCAAGCCTCCACGAAGGTACTTCGCTCAGATGGTGGCTTGATGTCTTTTGACATCGCAGCCGAAAAGCCGGTCAACTTGATGATGTCCGGTCCTGCGGGCGGCGTGAAGGGCGCACTGTGGATCGCGAAAAAAGCAGGCTTTAAAAATTTGCTTACCTATGACATGGGCGGTACCTCCACTGATGTGGCGCTGATCGAAAACGGTACTCCTGTGGTCCGCCGCGAAACCCGTGTGGGAGACGTTTCCGTACGCGCTTCCTCACTGGATGTACGCACCGTCGGGGCGGGTGGTGGCTCCATCGCGAAAGTGCCGGAGCTTACGAAAGCCCTCCGCGTAGGCCCTGAAAGCGCGGGAGCCGTGCCGGGTCCGGCATGCTACAGTAAAGGCGGCGAGGAGCCTACCGTGACCGATGCAAATGTGGTGCTCGGCTATTTGCCTGTAGATTTACTCGGGGGCGAAATGCAGCTCGACCGGGAGGCATCCATCCGCTCGGTCCAGAAAATCGCAGATGCTCTCGGAGTCTCCCTCGAGGAAGCTGCTGCCGGAATCATCAGCATCGCGAATGAAAACATGTTCGGAGCACTCCGTCTGGTGTCCATCGAGCAGGGATACGATCCGCGGGATTTCGCCCTCATCGGTTTTGGCGGAGCCGGCCCCCTTCACGCGAATGCCCTCGGCAAGCTGATGGGCTCCTGGCCTGTCATCATCCCGCCTAGCCCAGGGGTGCTCTGTGCCTACGGGGATGCCACGACACAGATCCGAAATGAGGCCGCGAAAACGCAGATAGCGAAATTAGAAAGCCTAGATGCCGCCACCTTAGCAGCGGAGCTGCAAAGCCTCGGCGAGTCCGCTGCTGCCCTACTGGAGGAAGAAGGCATCGCTCCAGAGGATCGCGTGTACACCTATCAGATGGACCTGCGGTACACCGGTCAGGGCTTCGAAGTGCCCGTAAAGGTGACGATAGAAGACTTAAAAAAGGATGGCTTTCAGGCGGCCATAGCAGCTTTCGATACCATTCATGAGCAACTCTTTACCTTCAAGCTAGACCTGCCGCATGAACTGGTTAATCTCCGTGCTATCGTGGAGCAGCAGGAGCAAGAACTCCACGTGCAGGAGTTGGAAAAAGGAACCGAAGACGCTTCCGAGGCCCTGGTAAAGCGACACGACACCTTTTGGTATGAGGGCCAAAACTACGAGGCGGCCATTTATGAGCGCGCCAAGTTGAAGCAGGGCAACCATATCCCAGGGCCAGCCATCGTGGCGGAAATGGACGCTACGACGGTGATTTTGCCGAAGCATGAGGCCGTAGTAGACGCCTTCGGAAATCTAATTATCAATCCAACCAACTAAGCTAACCATGTACAAAGCACAAATAATCGAAACGAACGATAGCCCGATCCAAGTGGGCGATATCGATCCGATCACCTTAGATATTATCGAGTCGGCGCTGCGTAATGCTCGCTTCGAGATGGACGCTGTTCTATTCCGTACGGCCATGTCGCCGGGAATTCGTGAGCAGCACGATGAGTTTCCGCTGATTGCGGATCGGAATGGCAAGATGGTAGTGGGTCAGTTCGGCTCCTTTGTGGATGGCTTTCTGAAAAGCTATGCGGGCACCATCGAGGAAGGAGATATTTTCCTCACGAATGACCCCTATGCCGTGGAGGGGGCCGTTTCCCACCTGAACGACTGGCTCGTGCTCATGCCGATTTACTTTGAGGGGCGCCTCGTGGGCTGGTCCGCGATGTTCGGGCACATGACCGATGTGGGGGGCAAGGTACCCGGCAGTTTGCCGACTGATGCTACTACGATCTTCGAAGAGGGCATCCGCTTCGCACCCTTTAAAATTTACGAGAAAGGGGTCTTTAACAGCACGGCCATGGAAATAATCCTACGTCAGTGCCGCCTGCCCCACTGGAACCGCTCTGATTTTAACGCCATCGTCGCCGCTTGCCGCACGGCCGATCGGCGCGTAAAGGAAATTTGTAGCCGCTTCGGCGTAGACACCTACTGCTCCGCCACGGAAGCCGCGCTAAACCGAAATAAGGAAGCCATGCGTAAGCTCTTCCAGATGACCGTTTCCGAGGAGACCATCTACTTCGAGGATTACCTCTGCGATGATGGCCGCGGCTTCGGTCCCTATAAATACCGCTGCTCTATGCGGCGGGAGGGGGATAAGGTGATCCTAGACTGGGATGGCACAGATCCGCAAGCCTTCGGGTCAATTAACTTCTACCTGAATGAGAACATGTTCAAAATGTTTTTTGGCATTTACATGATCATGGTTTTCGATCCGCAGATTCTCTTCAACGATGGATTTTACGACCTCGTGGAGGTGCGCATTCCAGAGGGCTCCCTTCTCAAGCCGCATTACCCGGCAGCCCTTTCTTGCCGTACCCATGCGCTGGGCAGAATGTTCGATGTGCTCGGCGGGCTCCTCGGTCAGCGCCAGCCGGAGTTCTTGAACGCAGCAGGCTTCTCTTCCTCTCCGCACCTCATGTACAGCGGCTACGATAAGGAAGGCGACTGGTTCCAGCTCTTCCAAATTGGTTTTGGTGGGATTCCAGGCAAGCCTTTCGGCGATGGGCCGGATGGACACTCCCTGTGGCCGTCCTTCACGAACGTGCCAAATGAATTCCTAGAAGCCTATTTCCCGCTACGCATCGAGCGCTACGAGACCGTGCAGGATTCCGGTGGTGCGGGTAAGCATCGCGGAGGTAATGGCGTGGACATCGTGTACCGTTTCCTCGAACCGGGAGAAATTTCTATCCACGACGATCGCTGGTTCTTGCCTCCCTGGGGAGTGAATGGTGGGGCGCCCGCGGCTCGTAGCCGCAAAGAACTCGTCCGCACAGATGGTTCTAGGGAGTTTTTACCTGCCAAGTGTGACAGAATCCGTGTGCAGGAAGGCGATCAGCTGCATTTCATCACCTGGGGTGGTGGCGGCTGGGGCGATCCCCTCGAGCGTGAACCCGAGAAAGTTTTAAAAGACGTGCGCCGGGGGCTCATTTCTGTTCGCGGTGCTGAAGAAGGCTATGGCGTCTGCATCACTGAAGAGGAAACCTTGGACGCGGCGGCGACCGAAAAATTACGCGAAAAGATGCGTGCTGGCCGCGGAGATTTGCCTATGTTTAATAGCGGAAGAAGCATCGACGCACTTCGGGAGAGCTGCCTGGCTGAAACGGGCTTGGAGCCTCCGAAACCACCTGTGTTTATCCGTGCATAAACGACTTAAATCGCATCATCTGTGTCTGCTACATCTGAAAAAGCCTACGAGGCCATCAAGTCCATGCTGCGAACTGGCGACATTCCGCCAGGCGCACGCCTGATCGAGCTAGAGCTCGTCGAGAAACTGGGCATCAGCCGCACCCCCATCCGCGAGGCCCTTAAAAAGCTCGTGGAAGAGCGCTGGCTGGAGTACTTGCCGAATCGCGGCATGCGTGTCCGCGTGTGGACGAATAAAGATGTGCAAGACAATTTCTTCGTGAGGACCATTTTAGAATGTGAGGCGGTGGCACTTTGTGCGGAGCACATCCCTGCCCGTGCCCTCGAAGAGCTGCGCATGATGAACAAGCAGCTCCGGGCCATCGCCTCCCATCCCTCACAGGAAGCCATCGAGGAGATGACGCGAATCAACTTGGATTTTCACCAGTGCATCTGGGCGCATACCGGAAATCGTGCCTTAGAGGATGTTTTGCTTCTGAACATCAACATGCCCACCATGGTCCGCACCTATCAGCATTACGATGCCGAGAAGACAGCAGCCAGCTTGGAGGAGCACGATGCGATGATCGCCGCTTTCGAGGCGCGGAACCCGGAGGAAGCACGCCGCCTGATGCAGCAGCATTTAAGTCGCGCTAACGCCATATTCAACACATGAAACAGACAGACCCCGGTTTTGCAGGAAGTTTAGGTATGGGGGAGCGCCCCGCCCTTTTGGTCATCGACCTCATCGCGGGCTATTTCCTACCCGAATCTCCCCTGTACAGCCCACGTTACGCCGAAACCCTGCCGCAGATACTGGAAAGTATCGCCTTTGCACGCAGTTCTGGTTGGCCTGTGCTCTACACGCGCCTGGCCTACGATCAGCAGCACTGGACGGGCGGGCATTTTCTCCGGAAAATCAGTGCCCTTACGCTGCTGCAGACCCATCCGCACTGGGCCGATTGGGTGGAAGGATTGGCCCCCGGGCCAAAGGAACCCATTTTAACCAAGCAGTATGCGAGTGCTTTCCATAATACGCCGCTGCTGGCCACGCTGAACTTTCTTCGCGTGGATACGCTGGTGCATGTGGGCCTGTCGGCAAGCGGCTGTGTGCGGGCTACTGCCACAGATGCCATGCAGTATGGCTACCTGCCGATCGTGCTGGAAGATGCCGTGGAAGACCGTAGTGCGGCGATAAAGGAGGCGAATCTATACGACTTGCAAGCCAAATATGCAGATGTGATGCCTTTAGAGGCGCTTAAAAAACGATGTAATAACCTGAAATAGGTATGGAAAAGATAAAAGGATTAGAACATGGACCCCTAACCGGCATCCGCGTGATCGAGCTGGGTGTGCTGCTGGCGGGCCCCTTCTGTGGGCAGCTGATGGGCGACATGGGCGCTGAAGTTATTAAGGTGGAGCTCCCCGGTCAGGGTGACCCATCCGCAAGTGGGGCCGCGAGCTGGTGAACGGGCAGTCCCTCTGGTGGCCTGTGCTGGCGCGCAATAAAAAGTCCATCACCCTGAACCTGCGCGAAAAGGAAGGGCAGGATATTTTGCGCCGCCTGATCGAGCAGGCCGATATTCTAGTGGAAAATTTCCGACCGGGGACGCTGGAAAAATGGGGGCTGGACTATGCATCCCTCTCCGCGGTAAACCCCAAGCTTATCATGGTGCGTGTTAGTGGTTTTGGGCAGACTGGCCCTTATGCTCCACGTGCTGGTTATGGCAGCATCGGAGAGGCCATGGGGGGGCTTCGGCATATCGTCGGGGAAGCGGATCGGCCGCCTAGCCGTGTGGGTATTTCCATCGGAGACAGCCTTGCCGCCACCCATGCCACACTGGGGGCTTTAGCCGCACTGCGTGCCCGCGAAGTGAGTGGTCGAGGCCAGGTGGTGGACTGTGCCATCTACGAGGCCGTGCTCACCATGATGGAAAGTACCGTAACAGAATATTATAAAACAGGCTATGTGCGTGAACGTACGGGTTCCCGCCTGCCGAACATCGCGCCGAGTAATGTGTACCCCACTGCCGATGGCGAGATTTTGATAGCCGCTAACCAAGACACCGTCTTTCGCCGCCTGTGTGAGGTGATGGGGCGCGAGGAGTGGATCGACGACCCACGCTACCGCGACCATGTCAGCCGGGGTCAAAATGAGGTGGAGCTGGACGAAAAAATCGGCGCTTGGTCCGTGAATTTCTCCTCCTCGGATCTGCTGACGACTGCCAAGCACGACGAGGGGGCGTGCCTGCCGGCAAAATCTTTACGCCAGCGGACATGCTGGAAGATGCTCACTTTAAAGCAAGAGAGGCGCTTATCACCCATGAGCACCCCGGGGTCGGAGAGCTGGTTATGCAAAACGTGTTTCCAAAGCTCTCCGCCACGCCCGGCCAGGTGCGCAGCGCTGCCCCAGAGCTGGGCCAACATAATGCGGAGGTCTATGCCGACTGGCTGGGGCTCAGTGATGCTGAGCAGCAGCAGCTTAAGGAAAGGGGGATTCTATGAGCCCTACTGATCACGTAGAGCTGCTCGAAGTCAGCCCTCGGGATGGTATCCAGAACGAGCCTTACCTGCTCACGCTGGATGAGAAGGAGCTGCTGGTGCGCAAGTTACTCGGGGCGGGCTTTCCTGCCGTGGAGGTGGGGGCCTTCGTTTCCCCTAAAGCGGTGCCGACCATGGCGGGTACGGGGGAACTCCTGGAGCGCTTAGCCGATGTGCCACAGGCCCTGCACGCGCTCATCCCGAATGTGAAGGGCTATGAACTGGGCCGGCAGCATGGAGCGAAACACCTTTCCTATGTGCTGTCGCTGACCGAGACCATGAACCAGCGGAATGTCCGCATGTCGGTGGCCGAGGGTCTGGAGCAGGTGCGTACCTTGGCCCGCAGGGCCAAAGAGGAGGACATCTCTTTCCGTGTGTATTTGGCCGTGGCTTTTCACTGTCCTTTCGAAGGCCCCACACCCGCTGCTCACAGTTGGGAACTACTACAGCGCATCGCGGACTGGGGCGTCGCGGACATTTGCTTGGCGGACACGGACGGGCATGCGGAGCCGGAACATGCGGCCACCCTTTTGGGAAAGGCGGCGGGCTTACTTGGTAAGGAAGGAGCTCCGCGGATCAGTCTGCATTTCCATCAGACGTATGGCTTTGCGGAGGCGAATGTCCGGCAGGCGCTGGCCCTCGGATATCGGCATTTTGATACGGCTACAGCCGGACTGGGAGGCTGCCCCTTTGTGCCAGGGGCGAAGGGCAATGTCCCCGCCGAAGAGCTTGTACGCCTCTGCGCGGAAGCGGGCTACAGCACATCAGTGGACGTAGCCGCCCTCGCCACGGTGGGCAGCTGGCTGAAGGCTTTAAAAATTCGAAAACAAGAAAGCCATGCCTAAATCAGACCCTAGGCGTCCCCAAACGGTCTTCGATAAGTTATGGGAAGCGCATGAGGTGGCGGTTTTGCCCGGAGGGCAATCTCTGCTTTACATCGATCTTCATATTCTGCATGAGGTTACGACGCCCCAGGCTTTTCGCATGCTGGAAGAGCGTGGCCTTTCGGTGCGGCGACCTGACCGCTGTTTCGCCGTGACGGATCATAATGTGCCGACGGAAAACCAACATTTGCCGCTGCGGGATGCGCTGGCGGCACGCCAGGTGGCGCTGCTACAGGCGAACTGTGAGCAGCATGGCATTACGCTTTACGATCTGGGGCACGAGCATCAGGCATCGTGCATGTGGTGGGCCCGGAGCTGGGCTACACGCAGCCGGGCATGACCATCGTTTGCGGGGATAGCCATACGAGCACCCATGGTGCCTTCGGTACGCTGGCTTTTGGCATCGGAACCTCAGAGGTAGGCTTGGTGCTCGGCACGCAGTGCTTGGTGCAGGCCAAGCCGCGGCAGCTGCGCATCCATATTTCCGGTACCCGAGCGGAGGAAGTGCGCGCGAAAGACATCATTTTACATGTTTTACAGCGGCTCGGAGCGAATGGTGCTGCGGGGTATTTTATCGAGTATGCCGGCCTGTGGTGGAAAATATGACTATGGAGGAGCGCATGACGCTCTGCAACATGAGCATCGAGCTCGGTGCACGCGGCGGGCTGGTCGGAGTAGATGCCGTGACGCTGCGGTACTTGCGAGAGCGCCCACGCCTGCGGGATCGCGAGGACTTGGAAGCACTTTTGAACGTGTGGTCCAGCTACCGAAGTGATCCTGAAGCGGAGGTGGAGCGTCTGCTTGAGGTGGATATCAGCAGCTTAGGCCTATGATTACTTATGGCACCAACCCCGGTCAGGCCATTTCGCTTACACAGCGCATTCCCCATGCCGCCGAGCTGCCCGAAAGTCAGCGGGAGGCTCACCGCAAGGCACTGGCTTACATGGAGCTGCAGGAGGGGCAATCCCTCCTCGGGGAGCCCATCGACAGTGTTTTTATCGGCAGCTGCACGAATGCGCGCATCGAAGATTTACGAGAGGTAGCGGCCATTTGGAAGGGTCGCCGAGTGGATCCGCGCCTTCGGATTCTGGTGGTGCCCGGCTCGCGGAGCGTTTTGCGCGAAGCGCAAAGGGAGGGCCTCGACCGTATATTCGCAGCTGCTGGAGCACCCCTTCGAGAGCCGGGCTGTAGTGCCTGTCTGGGCATGAATGAGGATAAGATGGCCTCTGGAACACGCTGTTTGAGTACCTCCAACAGGAACTTTGAGGGAAGGCAGGGCCCCGGTGCGCGTACGCTGCTTTGTAGCCCGCGAACGGCCGCGCTGTCAGCACTTTACGGAAAGATTACGCTAAACGAAAAGAGCCCATGAGACCCCTACGCAGCATACGTGATCGCATCTTATACTTCCCCGACAGCCAAGTGGATACGGATCGGCTTTTTCCTGGAGAGTTTTTAAAACGCTCAGAGCGGGAAGGCATGGCTGATGCCTTGCTGGTCTACGAGCGCTTCGATGCGGAAGGAAATCCACTGGAGCACCCCTTTAACCAGGAAAATCCCCCTTCCATTTTGCTTACAGGAGCAGAATTCGGGACGGGGAGCAGCCGCGAACATGCGGTTTGGGCATTAGCCGACTTTGGGATTCGGGTGATTATCGCCCCTTCTTTTGGAGATATTTTCTACTCGAACTGCTTGAATAATGGGATTTTGGCTCTTCGACTTCCAGAAGAGGCCTGTGCCCAGCTCGCAGCGCTAGAGCAAGAGGTGCTCGTGCTGGTAGAGGAGCAGCGTGTAGAGGTACCAGCAAGTGCTGACCTTCGCTTTTCTTTTGCGCTGGATCCTTTCCGAAAGGCCTGTCTGCTGGCAGGAACGGATATGCTCGGCTATGTGCTGGATAGGGAGGAGGAGATTAGCGCTTATGAGCGGAAAAAGTACAAGTAAGCTGGCGAGTGTAAAAATATGAAAGGCTGGACATCCCCTGTCAGGAGCGCCCAGCCTTTCTTGCCTACGGGGACTTTCTAAGGATCACTTTCTGTTTATCGGCACGCTCGATTTGTTCTAAAAATCCAACATACTCATTGAATAACTCTGGCGCATACTGTCCTTCTTTCACCTGCAGCTCACGTCGAAAGAGGAGCGTCCCTTCTTGGTAGGCCAGCGCTGATTTGAAGTAGCCAAAGGGCATTTCTAGCACCACCGGTTCGGGCAGCTGATCCACTTCGAACCTGCCGGCAGGGCATAGGAAATTTCATCTTCATCGGTATACCCCATAGAAATCCGGAAAGGACTTTCGCGCGTCTCCTTGGCGGGGCGTAGGCCAGTTTCAAGGGTGTTCCACTGGTTGGGCTGTAAGATAATGCGTCCTCCTGCCAGCTGCCCCACTTTTTTGGCTTGTAGTTCTGCCTGAAAGTGGATTTCAGGCAAAAGATTTCCGGAGCGCTCGAAACCGTAATCGGCCACGGACAAGCCAGGCAGGCGGTACATGCGCTGTATCCAGTCCATTTTAGCGCTTTCCTTCGCGTAAGGCAGCTGCAGCATGCCTCCTAGGTTGCTTTGTAAGGCACTACGCGTCATCGAAACATGGCCGGAAAGGTTGGCTCCCTCGTCTAGTTGGAAGTTACCTACTTGTTTTTGCCTATTAACCTCTGCACGATAGGTGGGGGTTTTTACCAATTTCCCTCCTTCGGGAGTAATCAGCAGGGCATGCCGATCGGAGGTAAAGTCCCCTAAAAAGCCGAAGGGCGTCTGCTGGCTTGTGCACTCCAGAAAGACCGTATCTTGCTCTAGCGGCACAGCCAGGATCGCATGGTTAAAGTAATCTGCCGGGAAAGCAGAAAAGAAAGGCTTGTTTTGTTCTCCCGCATGGATGAGGGTATAGAAATTCGGAATTCCGACTTCATCCAGCAGTGCCCCCATGTAATTTGAAAGCGCCTTGCAGTCGCCAAAACCATTTTTTTCCACTGACTTCGCATCGAATGGGACTAGCCCGCCGATTCCCAGCTGAATGCTGACGTAGCGGGTCCTCCCCTGCATGTACTGGTAGAGGCTTCAGCCTTCGCCACATCATCGGGTAGCCCCGCCACTAAGGCGTGTACGTCTGCCTTAGTTTGTGCGGATAGTTCGCGCTTATCTGCATTTAAGGCATAAAACCAGCGCCCCATTTCCTCCCAGCTGCTTAGGTCTCCTGAATTTCCGTCAAAACTAAATTTACCGGGAGATGCTAACAGCATCGGTTTGCGCTGTTCTTCAAGCACGGCCATCGGTTCTGGCGTGTAGGCGGAAAGAGGTCCGATTTCCCAAGACTGTACCTGAAGTTTCCCCTCCTGCCTTTGCGCGTGGCGCGCCTCTTCCAGGTGACGGCTTAGAAAACGAATTTCGGTCTCCTTAGGGTACTGATAGGTGATGGAGGCTTTCTCCACAGGGATGCTGGGGTAGCGCTGCGGCACCCAGTTGGGTACATAGTACAAATTCGGCAGTTCGATTTCAAACTCCAGGGTAGCGGTATAGGGGTATTGCGTCTGGCGCAGGTCCAAAACCTTTACCCGGTTGTCTTCATAGATCGAAAAAGAGCTAAAATTACTAAAGTCTTCTACATCCGACTTCTTAAACTTATACAGCGTATTTCCCAGAAGGTCATGCACAGTACCCGCCATGTTTTTTACTTTGATGCTGGAGGAATAAGGAACCTGTAGCTTAGCCAGGTCTGCCGCCTCCGATCGGAAGATCGTAATGACCAAGCGGTCCTGTAGTGTAAACTTACCATTTGGGCTCACTGTAACCGTCTGCACGTGTTCTTGGATACGAGCAGGGGGGATCTGTCGCGCAGCCAGGGGGCTGCCGATAAGCCAGAGCAGCAGTAGTGTAGGGAAAATGCCGCCCCTAAGCTGCTGAAAAAGCGAATCAAAGGCCCTCATGCGTACGCTTTTTTAAGACGATGACCTCTTTTTGCTTTTCTGAGATATCTTCGAAAAACTGTTTCAGCGCCGCGTAATCTGTAGCCGCATGCATCGTTTGCTGCACTTGGAAACTAATCATGATTTGGATTTTCGTCGGCGAGGGCATGGAGCACCTGTAGCGGTAGACAATGCCTTTATCACGAAATTCCAATATTTTATCTCCAGGGAGCTCCTCCATTTCATATTCCTCGGGAATGTCTAATAGGACGACCGTTTGGCGACGAGAGGGATAAATGAAGTCGATAGGATAGGCGCGCTCCTCCCGCTTAAAGGGATTTTCTGTAAGATAGGCATCCTCGAAAAGCGAACAGAATATCTGATCTCCCGCATAGATCAAGCCCTTTTCACCACTTAAATTCATTTTTTGAACGAAAGGAAGCTCCTTATCCAGTGGGTTTTCTACCGAAAAGGCGTGCATGTGCCAGTCCTTCGCCGCGGCCTGCTGTTCTTCTCTGTAGTGGTCAGGACCTTCGGTCAAATATTTCTTACGCAGATACGTACCCTCATAACCAAAAGTATTACGCTGCACCTCTTGGGTGAGCCCATCCGGTCCTAAGGTGAGCTCGTGCAGTGCCACCGTATTGTTCGGCTTGGCATTTTGCAGCTCACACCAGCGCGCACCACTAGGTTCGATCACCAGGCCAGCATTATTAATGGCCCGCATGGGCAAAATCCCGTAAGGCATGGCTGCGTCACTTGCATCTAAAACCAGATCTTTCCCTTCCAGCTTGACTAAGGCAGTTACATAGTTTAACTTGTGCATGACCGGGTAGCTTTGGTTTAAAAAGCCTCGATCACGGCTCATGCCTACGACCGGATAAGCCGGTAAGTTCGCTTCCTGTAGCAAGGCCACGAGCAGTAAGTTAATCTCTGGAACAGTTCCCTTGCCCTCTTTGTACACTTTTTCCAGGCTTTGGCCAGGGTAAAGACCCCGAGAACCCTCCCAAGCTACTTTTTGGGTAACATGCGCGTATATTTTTTGCACTTTTTCTTCTGGGCTATCCGACTCATCTACAATGGAGGGGAGCAGCTGACGGGTGAAACGGCTGGAAGCTAGGTGCTTACCGAAATCCTCATCCTGCATTAACTTGGTGGCCACATCTTGCCAGTTGCCTGAGATGGTTTGTCTGGTGCTATTGGGAAACTGTACGTGGAGGAGCTGCAGGTCTATGCGAGAGGCATAGCTCATCGGGTTATCGATGAAGGCCTCTGCGCGCATGGCAGGCACATCAGCGATGGCGAGGTGCATCTTGCGCGTCGTGTAGCGTACGTTCGAGGTAGTATAATTGCTTTGGCGCTGTAGGCGGCTGTCCACTGTTTCCTTCTCGGTCCACATGGCGTTCCCACTTCCTTCACCATACTCGGACACGGTAAAGGGTAGATAGCCCTGAGAGGTCTGCGCATACTGAAAGTATTCCGGGTACTCAAAATTAAATTCACTCCAAACGGTCGGTATCCAGTCTTGAAAGTACCATTCGCGCACATAGTGCAGCAGATCGGAAGAAAGCTCATAGCTAATCTCCACGATGGCACCCTCCTGAACTTGAGGTGGCGATACTTTTTTCAGTGCAAAGTTTTTACTTACCGCCTCATCGAAGACATGCTCCCTCCCGATTTTGGTACGCTGCACCTTGCCATTTACGGCCTGATACACATTTCCTTTGATGCTGGACACCTGATCATGGCTTCCCTGAAAAGTGTAGTAGGGGATTTCCAGGTCGCCATGGGTCAAGCCGTCCTTTTTTAGGATTTTCACCACCTTATAGACTTGATACTTGATCACAAAGCCTAAGTTGCTCTGATATTCGATGGTTCCTTTAGTCCCATGATGCAGCACCAAGGCAGCATCATCCGGGTAGTCGGAGGCATGGTCATGAAGCAAAAGCTCGGGAGAAATTTTACCAAATTTCAGGTCTGACTGTGCATACAGCCTCCCCGTCTGAAGTAGAAGCCCGAAAAAAAGGGCGATTGTAAATAAACTTTTCATAGTGTGCTGAGTTACTAGCACTAATTTATGAAATAAAGTAGAATATTTACATTTAAACGCTTATTATTTTTTAAGACGTACTGTCTCTTCTTATTGTGCAGCTTGTTTTATCCTATGTCTCGGAAAGTATGGATAAACTTTTTTTGGTCTAAATTGGAGCAGCGCGAGCCAAAACGAGAAAATCGCAAAGCCAAAAAATCCCCAGTGCCTATTATTTCGGATCGGGGCGCTGGTGTAATAGTCGCCATAAATGCCGGCCAGCACCACGTCATAGGCCAGCACCAGCCTCTCGTGGGACTTATTCGGTAGGTAGCGCACCTCCACACGGTCTCCCACGCGATGGTGAAAGCGCTCGGCCTGAAACTGTGCCGTCGAGCGAAAAGCGATCCACTCGCCGCTGTGGTGCTGAAAACGGACGGTGGGCACCTGAAAGTGCAGGGTGCCGGCAGAGGAAAAAGTCCGCACCTCTACTTCTTCTAGGGCGATAATTTCTCCTTTTACAGGGATGCCCGACTGCAGCAGCGAACGCTTGTAGAGACTTTGCTGGGCGAGCACAAGCCCATAAATGGCCGCTGCGAAACCAGCAAACACCAGGATCGTCGCGATGAGGTTCTGTCGAGTAGCAGGGTGCATGGTGCTAAATAGTTGGTTTACAGCATAAACTGCAGCTTGACAGGAAATGTTAGGAAATCGGCTGGGGATTTGGCCGCGGCCAAAAAAATCAGGCCCACCCCTTAGAAGGAATGAGCCTGTTTGCTAGGTATGCTATCAGCCTGAATTTTTAGCCCATTAAAGCCACATAGCGTGCCTCTACGGCTTTCCAGTTCACTAGATTCCACCAGTTAGACAAGTAACCTGCCCGGTCGCTGGTATAGTTCAAGTAGTAGGCATGTTCCCAGACGTCATTTCCGAGTAGCGGGATGCCCTGGAAGTCAGACAGGTCCATGAGTGGATTATCTTGGTTCGGGGTGGAGCCGACTGCCAGGCCTTTGTTTTTATCGAGTACGAGCCATGCCCAGCCAGAGCCAAAGCGGGTTTTTCCGGCCGTTTCGAAGGCTTCTTTAAAGGCATCGTAGGAGCCGAACTGTGCGTCTATGGCGGCGGCCAAAGCCCCTGAAGGAGCCCCTCCCCCGTCTGGGCTCATGGTGCTCCAGAAAAGTTCGTGGTTATAGTGCCCACCCCCATTATTCCGCATCTTGGTGGAGTACTTGCTCATCGACATTAGCACTTCTTCCAGCGGCTTAGAGGTGTCTACGCCCTCTTCTTCTGCGGCTTCTTTTAAGTTATTCGCATAGGCGGCAGCGTGCTTGCTGTAGTGAATTTCCATCGTCATGGCATCGATATGCGGCTCCAGTGCTGCATAGTCATAGGCTAGGGCCGTTTGGGCGAAGCCCGTGGCTAAAAGGACGCCTTCTTCCTCGTCTTCTCCATCCCCACTACTGCAGGCACTTAAGAAAGCCGAGCCGATGACACTACTGCCGATGCCCAGCGCTAAAGTAGCCTTGGTGCTTCGCTGTAGAAAGCTTCTGCGCGAAACATTCCAGGTAGTTTTTTTCATAGAATAAGGTTATTTTTGATTAACAATAGATTGCTACTCCATAGAATACCTGCTTAAAGGTAATAGAAAGGCAGTACATTTAAAACCGCTCTCGGACATTTAGTCGCTTTTCCTGACAAATGTTTATGTTTGCAGAACCGAATTAGCTTGGTTTAGTTTTTGTTCTCGCTTATTCTTATGAAACAAGATCTCCCTTTTTATAAATATCAAGGTACTGGAAACGACTTTGTGCTCATAGATGGCTTTCGTGAGGCTTTCCCCTATGAGGACCTGGAGCTGGTGCAGGCGCTTTGCGACCGGCGGATGGGCATCGGGGCGGATGGGCTGATCGTGATCCGGCCTGTGGCGGGCTATGATTTCGAAATGGTCTATTATAATGCGGACGGTTCCCAGTCCATGTGTGGAAATGGAGCGCGCTGTGCGGTGGCCTTTGCCCACTTCTGTGGGCATATCCAGGAGAGCACCTCTTTCCTGGCGATCGATGGGCCCCATGAGGCACATTATAGCCCGGAGGCGGTGCGCTTAAAAATGGGAGAAATTAGTACGATCACGGGTGCTGACTCTGATTTTTTCGTGCACACGGGTTCCCCCCATCATGTCTGCTTCGTGCCAGAGGTGGCTAGCTTCCCCGTGGTGGAAAAAGGCCGGGAGATTCGCTACGCCGATCACTATGCGCCGGCGGGGACGAATGTTAATTTTGTGCAAGAAATGGGGCCTGACCGTCTATTCGTGCGCACCTATGAGCGTGGTGTGGAGGATGAAACCCTCTCCTGTGGGACAGGAGTGACCGCTGCGGCATTAGTTTTCGGGCAACAAAAAGCTGTCAATCAAGTACATATTCATACGAAGGGTGGAAATCTGCACGTTTCTTACGATTGGGATGCGGAGAGGGGTACTTTTCGGGAAGTCTGGCTGACGGGGCCTGCGCATCAGGTATTTCGAGGAGAAATCAAACGAGGGAAGGACTGAATGCGGTCTTTCTTGGATTAAATTGTCAAAAGTAATAAATAAGCCTAATTTTAGGGGTTGAAAAGTGAACCTATATGTTAGATTTTGTCGCAAAAGGACTGGCTAAAATCTTCGGAACGAAGTCAGATAGAGATATTAAGGAGCTGCTCCCGAAGGTGAAGCAGATAAATGCTGCTTTCGAGGCCTTAAAGGGGATTTCGGATGATGCCTGCGGGCCAAAACAGCGGAATTAAAAGGTCGGATAAATGAAGACCTGAAATCCTTCGACGAGCGGATTTCCCAGCTGAAAGTGGACATCGACGCGCTTTCGGAGGAGAAGGTGCAGGAGAAAGATGCCCTCTTTAATCAAATCGAGCAGGTAGAAAAAGAGCGGAATGAGGCCTTAGAAGTTTCCTTGGAAAAGGTAATGTTCGAGGCCTTCGCTGTGGTTAAGGAAACTGCCAGAAGGTTAAAAGAAAATAAGCGTCTCGTGGTGACCGCCACCGACCTGGACCGCATGCATGCTGCGGCTAAGCCCATGTGGAGCTGCAGGGTGAGCAGGCGATTTGGCATAACAGCTGGATAGCGGCCGGTACAGAGGTAGTATGGGATATGGTGCACTACGATGTGCAGCTCATCGGTGGGATGGTTCTCCATAAAGGAAATATCGCAGAGATGGCGACGGGGGAAGGAAAGACACTCGTGTCTACCCTGCCGGCGTATCTGAATGCCTTAGCGGGTCGTGGCGTCCATCTGGTAACAGTGAATGACTACTTAGCCAAGCGCGATAGCGAGTGGAATGCCCCGCTGTTCGAGTTTCATGGCATGCGCGTGGACTGCATCGATAAATACCAGCCGAACTCGCCGGAGCGTCGTAATGCATACACGGCAGATATCGTTTATGGGACGAATAATGAGTTTGGCTTCGACTACCTGCGTGATAATATGGCGCGCGATGCGAATGATCTCGTGCAGGGCAAGCATCACTTCGCGATGATCGATGAGGTGGATTCGGTGTTAATCGATGATGCCCGTACGCCGCTTATTATTTCAGGACCGGTTCCGCGTGGCGATCAGCATGAGTTCGCTGAAATGAAGCCTCGTGTGGCGACTCTTGTGGATGAGCAGCGCAAAATGGTTCAGGCTTACCTCACTTCCGCGAAGAAATTAATTGCCGAAGGCAATGAAAAAGAAGGAGGGTTAGCACTTTTTCGCGCTTATCGTGGGATGCCGAAGTATAAGCCTCTTATCAAGTTCCTCTCCGAACCTGGCATTCGCGTGATTCTACAGAAAACGGAGAACTATTACCTACAGGATAACAAGCGTAACATGCCAGAGGCGGATCAGCCGCTACTTTTTACGATCGAAGAGAAGTCGAATGGTGTGGAGCTCACGGATAATGGTATCGAGGTCATCACGAAGAAAAATGAGGACCCGAACTTCTTTATCTTACCGGATATCGGTGTGGAAATCGCCGAGATGGAGAAGGATGAAAGTATCGATGAGCGTGAAAAGTTGATCCGTAAGGAGGAAATCATCAAGGACTACAGCGTGAAGGCCCAGCGTATTCACACGGTGAATCAGCTGCTGAAGGCGTACTGTATGTTCGAAAAAGATACTG
This sequence comes from Nitritalea halalkaliphila LW7, assembly GCF_000265075.1. Taxonomy (GTDB): domain Bacteria; phylum Bacteroidota; class Bacteroidia; order Cytophagales; family Cyclobacteriaceae; genus Nitritalea; species Nitritalea halalkaliphila. Next base: position 77,515 of record NZ_AJYA01000013.1, read on the forward strand.
AGTACATCCTGGTCGATGGCAAGGTGAAGATCGTGGATGAGCAGACGGGGCGTGTGATGGAAGGTCGCCGCTATTCGGATGGCTTGCACCAGGCGATCGAGGCGAAGGAAAATGTAAAGGTGGAAAATGCCACACAGACCTACGCGACGATTACACTTCAGAACTACTTCCGGATGTACCATAAGCTTTCGGGTATGACCGGAACGGCGGAGACGGAAGCAGGGGAGTTTTGGGAGATTTATAAGCTCGACGTGGTCGTTATCCCGACGAACAAGCCGATCGTGCGGAAGGATATGGAGGACAAGGTCTACAAGACTGTCCGTGAGAAATTTAATGCGGTGGCAGATGAGGTAGTCACCTTAACAGAGGCGGGTCGCCCGGTGCTGGTAGGTACCACTTCAGTGGAAATTTCAGAGCTCCTCAGCCGTATGCTCACCATCCGAAAAATCAAGCATCAAGTATTGAATGCGAAGCAGCATGCTCGTGAGGCGGATGTGGTCGCGGAAGCTGGAAAGCCAGGCACGGTAACCATCGCCACGAACATGGCCGGTCGTGGGACAGATATCAAGCTGACAGCGGAGTCTCGCGCGGCAGGAGGTCTGGCCATCGTAGGTACAGAGCGCCACGAATCACGACGAGTGGATCGGCAGCTGCGCGGACGTTCCGGTCGTCAGGGAGATGTGGGTTCCTCTCAGTTCTTCGTCTCGCTGGAAGATAACCTCATGCGCCTTTTCGGCTCCGAGCGTATCGCTAAGTTGATGGACAAGATGGGCCTAGAGGAAGGTGAGGTCATCCAGCACAGCATGATTACGAAATCTATCGAGCGCGCACAGCGCAAAGTAGAAGAAAACAACTTTGGTGTTCGGAAGCGTCTACTCGAATACGATGACGTGATGAACTCCCAGCGGGAAGTGGTGTACAAGCGTAGAAAAAATGCGCTCATCGGGGATCGCCTTGAGTTGGATATCTTAAACATCATGTATGATGTGAGTGAAGGCTTGGTAGAGGTAGCCAAGAGCTCCGAGGATATGGATAACCTCCGCATGAATATCTTCAGCTCGCTGGGCATCGATTATCAGTTCGATCCGAACGACATTAAAACGAAGGATAGTGGTGAGCTGACGTCTATGCTTTTCAATGCTGCCCGTAAGCGCTATGCAGAGAAAAATGCGCGTATTTTAGAAAAGGCACTTCCTGTCTTCCAAAATGTCTATGAGCAGCGTGGCGGCACGGTGAAGGAAATCATGGTGCCGATCACTGATGGCATCAAGCAGATCGGCGTGGTGGTGAATCTCGAGTCCACACTCGCGAATCAGGGGCGTGACTTGATCCGTGCGATCGAGAAAAACGTGACCTTAGCGATCATCGATCAAAACTGGAAAGAGCATCTCCGTGATATGGATGACCTGAAGCAGTCGGTACAAAATGCCGTTTACGAGCAGAAGGATCCGCTTTTGATCTATAAGTTCGAGTCCTTCGAGATGTTTAAGCGCTTCGTAGGTCGTCTGAATGAAGATGTGATTTCCTTCTTGGCGAAAGCCGAGCTCCCTACGCAGGATCCGGAGCAGGTGCGTGCGGCGCAGCAGGCGCGACGTAAGCCAGAGCCGAAGGTCGAGGCATCGAAGGAGGAGGCGAATAGTGCCTTACAAGCAGCTTCAGCCCGACAGGCCGCCGCAGCTGCAGCAGCCGTAGCGGCGAGCCGCAAAGCAGAGGCGCAGGTGGTGGCACCACGTTCCTCTGAAAAGGTCTATGGGCGTAATGACCGGGTGACGGTTAAGTATGCCGATGGTAAAGTAAAGAAAGACGTGAAGTACAAAACAGTAGAACAAGACCTCCAAGACGGAAAATGTGTAGTTCTCGATGCTTAAAGCATACAGCAGGTTTCAGCCTCGCGGTCACGCGCAGGCTGCTGCCTTTTCTGCTCCTCACTCTGGTGGGGACGGCCTGTAGCTTACTCCGTCCGGCAGCCTCGGATAAGGACAGCTATGCCACTTGGGAAGAGGACTTAGGCCCTTTTCTTCCGCGCTTTGAGGGGCAGGCAGATGCCGTAGAAGAGGCATTAAGTAGCAGCAGTCCCTCTGTGATCGCCTTCGACCGAACGCTGGCAGAGGTGGCGGAGGCTTTGCGCGAGCAGCGCAGTAAGCAGCCTTACTATAATGCTTACACGGTGCTGGTTTTCAGTGGCATTAGCCGTGAGGGTGCTTTTACTACCCGGGAGGAAATCCAAGAAGATTTTCCCGAGATGGAGATTATCATGCAGTACCAAGACCCACGCTACCTGGTGAAAGTAGGCAAGTTTCTGCATCGTTTCGAGGCATTGGATACCTACTTTCAGCTGAAGGCGCAGTTTCCGATGACACGCATTATTTCCGATCGCTTCGTGCGGGAGGCTATAAACTACCTGAAATAGAAGAAATTAGTGAAGGAGAAGATTCAGGCCTTGGCGAAGGCCTATAAACAGGCATTTATCGCCGATAGAAGACATTTACATGCCCATCCCGAGCTCTCCTTTGAGGAGCACGAGACGGCAGCCTACGTGGAAGCGGCCTTAGCCAGCTATGGTATCAGGGCGGTGGAGCGCAAGGCGGAGACTGGGATTGTGGCCCTGATCGAGGGAAAAAATCCAGAAAAAAAAGACGATCGCCCTGCGCGGTGATATGGATGCCCTGCCCATCATCGAGGCGAACGAGGTGCCTTACCGCTCCACCCGTGAAGGTGATGCATGCCTGTGGACACGATGTGCATACGGCTTCTCTTTTGGGCGCAGCCGTATTCTGCAGGACTGCAAAGACGATTTCGAAGGAACCATCAAGTTACTTTTTCAACCGGGGGAGGAGAAAATCCCCGGGGGAGCCTCGCTTATGATCAAGGAGGGGGCGCTCCAAAATCCTGCGCCTCAGGCGATATTAGGACAACATGTGATGCCGCTGATTCCGGTGGGAAAGGTGGGCTTCCGCAAAGGGATGTACATGGCTTCCGCGGATGAGTTATACATTACGGTCAGGGGGAAAGGCGGGCATGGTGCTATGCCGGAGACGCTGGTGGACCCTGTGCTTATCGCGGCCCATCTAATCGTAGCGCTGCAGCAGGTGATCAGCAGAAACTGCTCCCCGAAAGTGCCTGCGGTGCTCTCTTTTGGTCGAATCGAGGCCTTGGGCGCCACGAATGTGATCCCAAATGAGGTGAAAATTCAGGGTACTTTCCGCACCATGAACGAGGCCTGGCGAGCAGATGCTCATGAGAAAATGGTGAAAATCGCTACGGGTCTGGTAGAAGGCATGGGAGGAACTGTGGATTTTGAGGTGCGGAAGGGCTATCCGTTCTTACAAAATGCCGAAGCGCTTACCGAGCGTGCGATTCAAGCGGCAAAAGACTATTTGGGAGAAGAAAATGTTTTGCCGCTGGATTTATGGCTGGCGGCGGAGGATTTCTCCTATTACACACAGGAAATGGACGGCTGTTTTTACCGCTTAGGCACTCGAAATGAGGCCCGCGGCATCACCAGTGGCGTTCACACGCCGACCTTCGACATCGACGAAGATGCGATGGAAATCGGCGCGGGGCTTTTAGCCTACCTGGCCATTCAGGAACTATCATCTACTTCATCTTAAACATGAAAAATCTAAAATCGCTAAGCCTGACGCTCGTTTTCGTGGTCGGCTTATACGCTCAGGCGTCTGCTTGGGGGGCACTGGGACACTATGTTATCGGCCAGCTGGCCGAGTGGCAGATGAAACCCGTGACGGTACAGCGCGTGGAGGCTATCCTGCAGCAGCAGTCTATTTCGGGCGTAGGCGTGTGGATGGATAATATCCGTTCCGATGAGCGTTATGCGTATACTTATACCTGGCACTGGGTGACCACAGTGGATGGCACCTATGACCCTTCCCTACAAGAGGAAGCGGGCGATGCTTACGAAGCGTTCTTGCGCATAAAGGACATCCTAAAAAAGGGGGGGCTTAGCGCGGAAGAGGAACGTGATTACTTACGCATGTTGATTCACATCACCGGAGATCTGCATCAGCCCTTTCATGTGGGCAAGCCGGGAGATCGCGGCGGAAATGATGTGAAGGTAAAATTCTTCAACAAAGACACGAATATCCATGCCGTGTGGGATTCTGACCTGATCGCCACCAAGCAGATGAGCTACTCTGAAATGGCGAAAGAGCTGTATAAGCGTGTGGATAGTGAAATGGTGCGCAAGTACACGGCGGGCACTCCTGCGGACTGGTTGAAGGAAAATGTAGCCCTACGGCCTTTTATGTATGACATCCCTGAGGATGGCCGCATCGGTTATCCTTATATTTACAAGTACTACCACCATGTGGAGGAGCGTCTGATCGCTGCGGGTATCCGTTTGGCGCAGGCCTTAGAGGAAATCTACGGATAAGGTTTTTTTGTGCTCCGCACCACATTTAAAGCCCCATCTTCCTGTAAGGTGGGGCTTTTTCATCTTAAAAACCTGCTGCCTGATCTGGGCAGAAAAATCCTTTCGCAAAGGATAATTTTAGTAATTTTACGCGCTTTACTTTGTCTTGGCGTTCCTGCGCCAGACTTCTCTCGCATCCCTTGAGCCGTTTCTTTGAGCAACATATCGAATACCTGAAGGGGGTTGGCCCCCAGCGTGCCGCCCTGCTGGAAAAGGAGCTCCAAATTCGGACCTTCGGAGATCTGCTGCAGCATTATCCTTTTCGTTATGAGGACCGCACCCAGTTTTATAAGGTGGCGGACCTGCAGGAGGGGATGGAGACCGTGCAGTTGATTTTACGCCTGCGCCCTGCCCAAACCGTGGGGGAAGCGCGTAAAAAACGCCTCGTCGTGCAGGCTTACGATGAAACGGGGATCCTGGAGCTGACTTGGTTTAAGGGCCTGCAGTGGGTGCTCAAGCACCTGCAGGTGGAGGTCCCTTACGTGGTGGTGGGCAAGCCCGCGCGGTATGGTCGGCAGTTTAGCATCGCGCATCCGGAGCTGGAGCTGCTCTCCGAGGCACGGCAGCGAGGCAATGCCTTTACGCCTGTTTATGCCACCACTGAGAAGTTGCGCGCCCGTAATTTAGATCCACGCGGAATCGGCAAGCTCCTCCAACAGGTGCTGCCGCTGGCGATACCGCATCTGCGTGAAACACTGCCCGATGCTCTCCTGCAGGAACATCGTCTGATGCCGAAGGCGGAGGCGATGCGTCAAATTCACCTGCCAGAAGATCAGGACAGCCTGCAGCGCGCCCGCTTCCGTCTCAAGTTCGAGGAGTTTTTTTTCGTGCAGATGCGGCTGCTGCTGCTCAAGCTCACGAACCGCGAGCGCTCCCCTGGCTTACGTCTGGGCAGCACCCACCTGGTGAGCACCTTTTATGCAGAGAAAATCCCTTTTGACCTGACCGGAGCCCAGAAGCGCGTGATTCGTGAGGCCTTCGAGGACATGCGCTCGGGCCAGCAGATGAACCGACTCATACAGGGAGATGTGGGCTCCGGGAAAACCATGGTGGCCTTTATCTGTGCCTTATCGCCATCGGCTCGGGGGCGCAGGTCTGCCTGATGGCGCCTACCGAAATCCTAGCTCAGCAGCACTATGAAGGCCTAAAGGGCTTCGCAGAAAGCATGGGGCTGGAGCTGGCCTTGCTGACGGGAAGCACCCGAAAGCCCCAGCGGCGCGTCATCCACGCGGCACTGCTGGACGGCAGCCTGAAGTTGCTGATCGGCACACACGCGCTGCTAGAAGATGTGGTGCGCTTCCAAAACCTGGGCTTGGCGATCGTCGATGAGCAGCATCGCTTTGGCGTAGCCCAAAGAGCAAAACTCTGGGCCAAAAACGAGCGCGCTTTCCCCATGTGCTCGTCATGACGGCCACCCCCATCCCGCGGACGCTGGCCATGACCCTGTATGGTGACCTGGATGTCTCCCTGATCGACGAGCTTCCTGCCGGACGTAAGCCGATTCAGACGGTGCACCGCTACGAAAAGGATCGCCTGACGATCTTTACTTTTATCCGCAAGCAGATTCAAGAGGGGCGGCAGGTGTATATCGTCTATCCGCTGATCGAGGAGTCGGAAACACTGGAGCTAAATAACCTGATGGAGGGTTTTGAGAGCATCTGCCGGGCCTTTCCGGAGTATCCGGTGAGCATCGTGCATGGCAATCAAAAGCCCGCCGATAAGGAGTTCGAGATGCAGCGCTTCGTGAAGGGTGAGACCAAGATCATGGTGGCCACCACGGTGATCGAGGTGGGGGTAAATGTGCCGAATGCCTCGGTTATGGTCATCGAAAATGCGGAGCGCTTCGGCCTGTCTCAGTTGCATCAGTTGCGCGGAAGAGTGGGGCGGGGCGCTGCCCAAAGCTATTGTATTTTGATCACGAAGTATGCCCTTTCGAAGGACAGCAAAGTCCGAATCGAAACCATGGTGCGGACCAATGATGGCTTCGAAATCGCGGAGGTGGACCTGAAGCTGCGTGGTCCGGGCGATCTGATGGGAACCCAGCAAAGCGGCGTGGCGGACCTCATCATCGCGGACCTGGCGCGGGATGGAGCCATTCTTCAGCTGGCGCGGCAGGCTGCCGAAAGGATCTTGCAGGAGGATCCCAGCCTCGCGTTCCCCGAAAATGCCCGCATCCTCACCCAAATCCGTGCGCAGGGCAAGCATCAACTCAACTGGAGCCGCATTTCCTGATAAGCGTTTATAAGCGTTTAGTTTCCGTTCGTTTACTATTTTTTTCGCAGCGCAGGATGGGGTAGCCCTAAAATTGGATTTAAGCCCTCGATTTCGTACATTTCCTATTAACGAATTTCCGCTTGATCCGTAGCGATTCGCTTTTGCATGGATTTTTGGCGCGGGAGCGCCAAATGGGTATGCAAAGGGTCTTTTCAGGGATCAAGAGGAGAAAAATTCCTACTTTAACCACGTTTTTCACCATGAGTAAAGAAACTTACACCGTGGAGCAAATCCTCTCCATGGACCTTCCCAACATCATTTTGTATGCGGCGCCGGTCATGTTCGTGCTGGTGGCCGCCGAGTGGATACTTTCCGCCCGCCAAAACCGCCACTACTACGATGGCAAGGATACGCTGGCCGCCACCTTTATCGGGCTGGTGAACGTGGGCATGAGTGCTGCGATTAAGGTGCTGACCTTTGGGATTATTTTGTTCTTCTATAATTTGGTGCCCTGGACGATTCCGCATACCTGGTGGGCCTATGTGCTCTGCTTCGTGTGGATCGATTTTTGGCGCTATTGGGCGCATCGCGTCGCGCATGAAAATCGCTTCTGGTGGGCCACGCATGTGACGCATCATAATTCCCAGAAGTATAACTGGTCGGTGAGTTTCCGCCTTTCCTGGACGCAGCACATCAAAATCGTCTTTTTTATCCCGGTGGTGCTGGCGGGTTTCGACCCGATCGTGTTCTTTATTTGCCATCAGATCGCGGTCTTGTACCAGTTTTGGATCCATACGGAGTACATCGGCAAGCTACCCGCGCCGATCGAGTATATCTTCACGACGCCCTCCCATCATCGCGTGCATCATGCCACGAATGCGCATTACTTGGATAAAAACTATGGCTCCACGTTTATTATTTGGGACCGCATGTTCGGAACCTTTCAGCCTGAAGAGGAGCGCCCGAGTTATGGGCTTACCGAGCAGGTGGACAGCTATAACCCGCTGACGCTTAATTTTCACGAGTGGCAGGCGATCGTGCAGGATGTCCGCGCCAGTGGCTCCCTAAAAGAGGCTTACGCCATGGTGATGAGCCGCCCGAGTGAGCTGAAGGCTGTAAAGGCCAAGTTCGAGGAGGAAAAACGAGTACGCGTGTAGGATCTTTCCGTGTTTTTTTATGGAAGGAGGAACCTGAAGGGAGCTTTTCGGTTTAGGGGGTAGTAAACTTCTCAACAGACCCCCCTTCGGCTATGCGTTTGGCATCTTACCTAAGTGTTGTTTTTCTTTTTATCGGTTTTGCGCTGGAAGCGCAAACGGTCCTACAGCTCCGCGATCAGGCCAGTGGTGCTCCCATCCCGCTCGCACTGGTGCGGCTGGGTGAGGTGCGGCTGGTAACCGATGAGCAGGGGCAGGTGGAAGTGCCGGAGGCGGTGGCCGTGGCTGGACAGGAAGGGCAAGTGCAGCACCTGAGTTTTGCGCCTTTTCGCTTTCGTCTGGCTGCCGAGCAGCTGGGGACACAGGTGGAACTGGCGCTGGCGCCGCTGAGTCAGTCTTTGGAGCAGGTGACCGTGCAAGGCTTTGATTCTCCGCGAGAGCTTCGAGAGCAGGCCGGGGCGATTTCCCGCATCAGTGAAGCCGAGTGGAAGCGTTTCGATGAGACCTCGCTGCGGGCTCCATTTAATACGCAGCCCGGCATTCGGGTGGAGGAGCGTGCGCCCGGCTCCCTGCGCGTTTCCATTCGAGGCAGTGCGCTGCGCTCCCCTTTCGGTGTGCGGAATACCAAAATCTACTGGAATGACATTCCCCTCACAGCGCCGGATGGCACCACCGATTTAAACCTTTTGGACATCGCGAATGTGGCGGATACGGAAGTCATCCGCGGGCCAGCGGGCAGCATCTATGGAGCCGGAAATGGGGGTGTGATCAATTTTCGGCCGCGGGGTGAGGTGCAGGAAGACCTCATCGAGGCCGCCTACCAGGTGGGGAGTTTTGGGATGCAGCGCTACCGCCTCGGAGTAGAGCAAAAAATCGGTGAAACCTCTCTGCGCGCTTCGTATGTGCGGCAAAGCGCGGATGGGTATCGGGAGCATTCGGCTTTAGACCGACAGGTGCTGCAGCTGCAAGCGATCCTGCCCAAGCAGCAGACGGGCCAACTTTCCCTGCATCTTTTGTATTCTGATCTCGATTATCAGATTCCTGGAGCCTTAAATGCGGAGCAGGTGGCGGCGAATCGACGGCAGGCTCGGCCAGGCTCGGTGGAACAAAACAGTAGCATTCAGCAGCAAAGCCTCTTTGCGTCAGCGGTTCATGAGGTGCGCTGGGGCGCGGATGAGGGCTGGGCGAACACGACCTCTTTTTATGTGGGCACCAAGGAATTTGAAAACCCTTTTATTCTGGATTACAAGCGTGAAACGGCCTTTTTTTATGGGGGGCGCAGCACTTTTTCTTTGGACACCGAGTGGCTGGGGCGCCCGCTACGTCTGGTGGCAGGAGGGGAGTACCAGTACGGCTTGACCGCTGCTCTGAATTTTGGTAATGTAAACGGGGTGGCCGACACCGTGCGTTTTGCGGATGACTTGCGCACGGTGCAGGGCTTCCTGTTTCAGCAGGCAGAATGGCAGTTGGATGAGCGCTTTTTATTGACCTTTGGCGCGAGCCAAAACTTCACTACTTTCGGTATCGACCGCTCGATCGATGCGGCGGGAGGCCCTACCGGAGCGCTGGAGCGGCGCTTTAATCCCGTCTTGGTGCCGCGGGTGGCGCTGGCCTATACCGGTCCACGGGCGCGCATGTGGCATGCCAGTGTGAGTTCCGGCTTCAGTCCGCCCACCATCGCGGAGGTACGCACGAATGAGGGCAGTATCAATGAAGAGCTGGAGGCAGAGCGGGGCATCAATTATGAGCTCGGGCATCGGGGAACCTATGCGGGCATCGAAATCGACGCCACGGCCTTCCTGTTTTTTCTTTCCGAGACCATCACCACCTTTACGAATGAGCAGGGTGTGGTCCTTTTCCGAAATGCGGGGGCGACACGGCAGCGGGGGATCGAGATTTCTGCGCGCAAGGCCCTCTACAGTTCCAGTAGCACCTGGCTTTCGCAGCTGAGCACCGGGCTGGCGTACACGGGGCATTTCTTTAATTTTGCGGATTTCGAGAGCGGGGGAAATGATTTTTCCGGCAATCAGCTCACCGGAGTGGCGCCGCATACGCTGGTGGCGACGCTGGATGTACGTTCGCGCCCGGGCTTTTACCTGAACTTCACCCACCAGTATGTGGATGCGCTGCCCCTGAACGATGCGAATACGGTGTTTCAAGACTCCTTTCACCTCATGACGTTCCGTCTGGGCTGGCAGCGACTGCTCCGCTCCGGGATGGTGCTGGAGGTTTTTGGTGGCATGGATAATGTGTTGGACGCCGAGTTCAGCTTGGGGAATGATTTAAATGCCTTTGGTGGTCGATTTTTTCAGCCCGCGCCAGGGCGCAATGTATTTGCGGGTTTGAAATTAGGCCTGCGTTAGGCTTTTCGTGCAAATCGATCGGGCTGGAAGGCCTCCAGTGGCATGGAGGGCGTTTTTCCGGTGATTTTTTCCGCAAGCAGCAGGCCTGTGGCTGGCGCCATGCTGACCCCCATCATGCCATGTCCTGTGCCGACGAAGGCATTTGTGCTCCCGGGGATGGCGCCGATGTAGGGGATGCCGTCGGGGGAGCAGGGGCGGTGTCCGGTCCAGATGGCCCTGTTTTCGGGAAATGTCAAAGGAAATTCGGGGTAGAAGTTTTTGGCGGCTTCGTAGATGCCTTGGATGCGGCTGTGGTGGATGCGGCTGTCGGTGGTGGCCTGAATTTCGAGGGTTCCGCCGAAGCGTACTTTTTGCCCGTAAGGGCTGACGGCCACCTTCGCTTCACAGAGGATGGCCGCTTGGCGGATGCTGCGGAGGGGTTTGCGTGGAGGAAGCTGTAGCCTTTTCCACCCAGCAGCGGCAGTTTTAGGCCGAGCTGTCGGGTGAGGCTGCTCGTCCAGGCGCCGCTACAGAGGACTAGGGCGCTGCAGTCCCAGCTGTCCCCTTGGCTGTGGACACGCTGGACCTGCCCGGCTGCATTTCGTTCGATTTTATGGATTTCGGTGCCGGTATGGATGGGGATGCCACAGGTGCGCAAATGTTTTTTCAGGTACTCCATCAGGGCGGCGGGGTCCAGGTGGGCATCTCCGGGGAAGAGGAGGCCTCCACGGGCTTTTACGGGGGTGTTCGGTTCGAGGCGGGCGATGTCTGTAGGGCTCAGGGCATGTGCCTCTATGCCGTTTTGGCGTGCGAGCACACCGAAGGCAAGCTCTTCCTGTTCCATGGCGGCAGTTTGGTAGAGCATGAGCAGGCCTTTTTGCTGGAGGGTGAAGGCCGCGGTTTCGGCGGCATGTGTTGCAAAAAAGTTTTGGTATAGCTGCATGCTGAGCAGGGAGATGTTTTTTAGGTGCGGGATGGCACGCTGCACCTGTTCGGCGGTAGCGGCACGGCGGAAGCGGAGGGCCCAGTCGAAGAGCTGCCAGTTTAAGCTGGGGTGGATGTAAAAGGGGCTTTTGGGGGAGAACATCCAGCGGATGCCTTTTTCGATCATGCCGGGGGCGGCCAGTGGAACGATGTGGCTGGGGACGACCATGCCTGCATTTCCGGTGGAGGTGCTTTCCGGGCTGCTGTTGCGGTCCAGGAGGATGACTTCGCGGCCCATTCGGTGCAAGTAATAGGCGGTGAAGAGGCCGATGATGCCGCTGCCGACGAGGAGGATGGGGGCTTGGGCCTTGGGGCTGTTAGCGAACTTGGAAGCCATGTGCGTAGGGGTCTTGATCGTCGATGAAGAGGGTGTTATAGCCGTGGATGCGTGCCCAGCCGCTGATGCTGGGGATGATGGCGGGGAGGTCTCCAACTTGGCTGAGACCTTCGATTTTTCCGGTAAAGGTGGAGCCGATGATGCTTTCGTGGACGAAGTTTTGGCCGGGGGCCAAGCGTCCCTGTGCATGCCACTGCGCCATGCGTGCGGAGGTTCCAGTGCCGCAGGGGGAGCGGTCGAGGGCTTTTTCGCCGTAGAAGACCGCATTTCGGGCGCTGCTGCCGGGCTGTGTGGGTGTTCCGGTCCACATGACATGGGAGAGTCCGCGGAGTGTCGGGGTTTCGGGGTGGACGGGAGTTAGGGTTTCGCGCAGGATGCGGCGTAGGCTGCGGGCCATGGAGGTGAGTTGTTCGGCAGAGAAGTGCTCCATGCCGGGGAAGTTGTCCTGTGGGTCGATGATGGCATAAAAGTTTCCACCGTAGGCGATGTCGGCATATAGGGTGCCGAGGTCGGGATGTTGGAGGGCCACTTTCTCTTGGTAGAGGAAGCTGGGGACATTGGTGATGGTGACCGAGGAGATGCGCTTGTCTTCTTGGGTGGAGCGTGCCAGGACCAGTCCAGCGGGTGTTTCGAGGCGGAGGACTCCGGGGGTTTTGGCCTGTAGGATTCCTTCTTGGAGTGCGATGGTGACGGTTCCGATGGTACCATGTCCGCACATGGGCAGGCAGCCGGAGGTTTCGATGAAGAGCACGGCGGCATCATTTTCGGGTGCTGCGGGTGGGAAGAGCATGGCGCCGGACATCATGTCATGGCCTCGGGGTTCGAACATGAGTCCGGTTCGGATCCAGTCGAGGTACTCCATAAAGTATGCGCGTTTTTCGCTGATGCTGGTTCCGGGGAGGAAGGGCACTCCTCCTGTGACGAGACGTACGGGGTTTCCGCAGGTGTGTGCGTCGATGCAGGCGAAGGTTTTTTTCATGGGTTTACAGGGGGGGATTTTTTTGGAAGGTAGGATTTATTCGGTAAAGGGGCAAGGGGATTTTTAGGGGGGGATTTGATTGCAGAGGGGAATAGGCTTAGGGATAGCAGCGTAAATCTTTCCCCTTTAGACGTATTAAAGGCAGGGGAAAAGATTGCAGCATATAGCCCGCCCGTAAGGGAAGCCCCAGGAGTGGTAAAAAAAAGAGCTGCTACCTGGCGAATATTACAAGGGTATCTTGCAATTGACTCGCATGGCAGCAGCTCACTACACCAAAAAAGGTTATCAAAAAATGATTTCTTTTGAGAGGATATTTTCTCCAATCTGGTTAGCTGTAAAGGAGAATTCTTCTATCAGCACATTATCCCCAAATACTTTTACATTCGCACGTAAGAACTCCTGATCTTCTGGAAGATTAAATGTAAAGCACAAAAGTGCAATTCCTACCCTAGTGGCAGGTTCAAGAGATTGAATAACTATTCTATCGATTGTTGGATCAACTATAGTAAAGCTATGAATATTTTCTGCAACAAAAGTCCAATTAGTATTAACTGGAAATATTATTTCAGCACCAACATTTACTGTTTGTGTTCTGTTAGAAGTTCTCAAATCACCTATACTAACGTTCAGCATCTGTTCTAGATCACCTGAAAGATCAATTTCAACACGCACCATTTTTTTCTTGAAATGGTTGCTGGTCCTCTGAAGTGCTGCACCCAACAGCAAGGATTATTAGAGGGAGGATAAAAAGGAATAATTTTTTCATAATGGATTACTTTATTTCAAATATACGATTATTCATTCTAGATTCCTGCACATTTTAATGAATTCGGCTTTTATAGTTGAATTAGTGTAATGAGCTCATTTCTCACTTGTCATACTGCGAAATGAGCTATTTTTGATTCAATCTTCCGCGTCGGTGATGTTTTTCGCTGTTGTGGCCTTTTCCTTTCCGCGGATGTGTTTTGGAGCGTTTCTGGTGCCGCGGGCTGAAGCCGCGCGGTTATCGAAAGTTCCGCCCCTATGGGGCTCGAAGTGTTTTTACGTATTTCGCTAATTTTTAAAATCGAATTTCGGGAGATGGTGAAATGGTTACTGAAAGGTCCGCCCCTATGGGTCTCTTGGCGTATTAACGATTATTGCTATTTTTTCTCATCGGGGTTCGGGAGGTGGTGAGGGGCTGCCGTAAGGTCCGGCCTTATGGGCTCGAGGTTTTGGGGCGATTTCTTGGGCCTTCGCGTGGCTTTTTTTAAAAAGAAAGCAAACGAAAGCAAACGAAAGCAAAAAAAGTGTAAAAAGAAAGGAAAAGAAAGCAAACGAAAGCAGGAAAAGGCCAAAAAGAAAGCAAACGAACATAAAAAAAGAAAGAAAAAGAAAGCAAACGAACATGGGTTCGGTTCCAGTCGAGGTGCTCCATAAAGTATGCGCGTTTTTCGCTGATGCTGGTTCCGGGGAGGAAGGGCACTCCTCCTGTGACGAGGCGTACGGGGTTTCCGCAGGTGTGCGCGTCGATGCAGGTGAAGGTTTTTTTCATGAGTTTACAGGGGGGGGGATTTTAGCTTTTGGTTGTGTGCAAAAAGGCTGCGCAGATAGTAACGTTCTTTGTGCTGTTGAAAGCGGTGTCTTTCTGGAGTGCGCGAAAAGGGAGCTTTGCTGAAGTAAAGATTTCCTGAGGTGGCCCTGACAAGTCTGCAAAAAGGCTGCGCACATGAGGGGTAAGTTTGCAAGCGAGTTGTGTTTTATGTTTCATCTAAACGTGATTTCTTATGACGATTTTAGGGATTATTCCGGTTTTGGTAGGCGCCTTAAAGGTAGCCACCGTTTTAGTGGTCGCGCTACCACCTATAATTAAGGTATTCGGCGACGACAAGAAGTAAAGGTTACTTCGGTCGATAAACAGATGTTTCACCCTTTAAATGGCAGTATCATGATGGATGTTCAGAAGAAGCCAGAGGACATTCTGCTCATTGTTTTAGAAGCGGTGGTGGATGTGGTCCGCAAGCTGAAGCGAGATGAGTAGTGGAGCGGAGCCTTCTCCCTTGTCCCGCGGGACAGTAATTCCTGAAGACGAAGGAGTTTTCAGAAGGGATGTGTGTAAGGGCATGTCCGCGGCGTACCGGTTCGACGGCCGTTTAGAGGGAGCATCTAAGGAGATCCCTGGCCGTCGATTTTAAAAGACTTTAGCCTTTCGAGAGCGGTGTTGCAAGTCTGCAAAAAGGCTGCGCAGATAGTAACGTTCTTTGTGCTGTTGAAAGCGGTGTCTTTCTGGAGTGCGCGAAAAGGGAGCTTTGCTGAAGTAAAGATTTCCTGAGGTGGCCCTGACAAGTCTGCAAAAAGGCTGCGCACATGAGGGGTAAGTTTGCAAGCGAGTTGTGTTTTATGTTTCATCTAAACGTGATTTCTTATGACGATTTTAGGGATTATTCCGGTTTTGGTAGGCGCCTTAAAGGTAGCCACCGTTTA
>NZ_AJYA01000014.1 GCF_000265075.1 Nitritalea halalkaliphila LW7
GTGTAGGTTCTCTATTAAGTCTGAAACCTTAATTTTCAATAGGCGTAAATTTTCATTAATTTTAAGTCCTGTTATCTTTTCTCTATCGCTAGAAGTGTATTCACCGATTATTTCATTGAAATATCTATTTTTTAGGTTTTCTAGTATTTTTGATTCCTCTTGATAGCACAAGAATTTATAATTATGTTTTGTGTTTAGAAAGTTTCTCACAACATCAAATGGTTGCATTCCATTTCCAAAAAGGCTTAACACTAAAACCTGCTTTGTCGTTGTGAAATTATTCTGTGTTTTAAAAAATTCTTGTAATGAAAGCAATTTTGATTTTGATTTAAATTCATTCTTCCAATTGGGAAGTAACGGTTCAGGAATTATAATTATATCAAAATCTACTTTGTCAAGTAGTCGAAATTTATCGTTTTTGAAGGTGCCGAAAATCCCGTCTATTAATAGTTCAACATTTGTTATTTCTTGGGCAGGATCAATGTTTTGGTTATACAAGTTTTCAATTATACACTCTCTGCTAACCTTGTGCATCAAATGTTGAACGTAATCTAATTGGTTGGTATTTCGACTGTTTGATTCTTTGGATAAAACTAACGGATACAGAAATTTTCTTAACGTTTTTATATTGTTGAGATTGATTGAATATGTAGTTTCTAGGCTATATAGAAAATCTATAAAAGAGTTTATTGCCACTTCAAATTTAGAATCTTGAATTTGAAGGGATTCAATTCTACCAATATTCAAATTTTCAAGTAAAGCAAACTCTTCATAAGTCCATTTCCATTTTAAAAACTGCGAATTATTATCTTCAAAACCTTCATTACCAAGAATTACACAATTTGGAATATCTCCTTCTCTCAAATAACGTTTGATTTTTGTTAAGTCGTTGTCCTTGTATTTATTTTTTCCTATTACAATTAAGCTTTCAATTTTTATTCCTTTTTCCAAAATATATTCTTCCAATGTTTCAAAATCAGGTACACAAAGAATCATTGGTTCAATCGGTATGTGATTCCAAGATTGTGTGCCATTTTTAGAAATCCATCTTATGGGAATTGCTTTCAGAATGTCAATATTGGTGTATGTTTGATTTTTAATTTCATCATCAAATTCTTTTTTTTCTAGAATTATGGCAGATTTATAGTTGAATTTTGATGGAAACGATTCGACTTTAAAAAGCAATGAATAGAGTTCTTTATATGCAGTAAATTTTGTCTTTACTTTTCTATTGCTCAAGTCAGCATTTGTAATAATCCAATTCTTTTTAATTTGTTTTGTAGTTAATGTTCGCAAAGAACCATCACTAGGAACTGCCACGATAAAGTTATCATCTTCTTTTCTAATAATTTTTCCTCTTGTCCCATTGTAACCCTGAATAACATCCCCAATATTATATTCTGTTTTATCGTCACAGTAGTTTTTGAAGAATAATGATATTGCAGCAGCGAGAATAGTAGGGAACTGAGATATTGAAGGTAACTCCTTATCGAAAGACTCAATAAAAAGATTTTTATTTGTATTTAGTACTTTGTCAATCAAATAAAAATTGATTGATTGGAAATGCGAAATATTAAAGGATTCGATATTGTATTCAGCTTTTAGAAAGCCATTAGCTTTCTCTGAAAGCTCCCAAACATACTTTTCAATTTCTTTCATAGAACTGTCATTAGTGCGTAGGCAAAAAAGTGGCTCTTTTGGCTTTGCGAAGGGTCGGCTTTGTGTTTTGGGACAAAGCCAAATGTGCCACTTGCGGGCTGGCTTAAAATTGTTTTTAAAAAATGCGGGTGGGAAAAAAATAAAAAGCATAGGGTCGGCAATGAGTGTCGGCTTACTCGTTGTCCGTTTGTAATATCGTTTCTATGTCTTTGGTTACCTGTCAAAATGGTTTACTTTTTTTTGTTTCTGTAACTCGTTTGTTTGTCGTGTTGTTGTCTTAATACACTTGCTGCCAACGTTTTGGCGCTTGGCGCAGTGGCGGATCAATACACCACAAAAGTTGATGCGAGGCAGAATGTTCAATTAACCACTTCACCCGCCATTGAGCCAAACGCCTGTTGAACAAAAGCTTCGCTAGCTTTGCCATTCCATTTCCTTCCCTAAGATAGCTGATTTTTCGTATACATCAGTATACCCAGATTCACTTATCATGACTTTCAAAAAAGAAAATTACACGACTACCGTACCAAAAGCTAAGGTCGTCGTGCCGGGATTCAAACAGGCATTCTCCCAGTTCGAAGAACGAATGGTTCTCGACCAATGCTCCAAAAGCATGGCCAGCAACTACGGACGGAACATCGCCCATATGGCACTTCACTTCGGTAAACTACCACATGAAGTACCCATCGATCAGGTCAACTCATACCTCTATCGCCTTACCGTCTATGATAACCTCTCCATCAGCTTCTTCAAACAGACCGTCTTTGGCCTGAGATACTGGTACAGACTCTTCGGTCTCAACGATCAGGCACTTCATATGCCCTCCATCAAACATACCCAAACGCTCCCAACAGTCCTCTCCAAACAGGAATGCAAGGACATCTTTGCTGCCCCAAGACTCCTCAAACACCGCTTCCTCCTCGCCTTTGCTTATGCAGCCGGGCTTCGGATGAATGAACTATCCCTTCTCACTCCCTGCCTGCTGGCCAAAAAGAAAGGAAACGAAACCAAACGAACATCAAAAAGAAAGGAAACGAAACCAAACGATCACGAAACCCCGAAAAAAGAAAGGAAACGAACATGAAAAGGAAAGCAAACGATCATGCGCCTCCTAAAGGTGTGTCCATACAAAGGGCACTTGCATGCTCCTGAAAAGTCGGTCCAACTGAAGCTTTCGTCAAAGCGGAAGAATTAAATAGGATGGGGAAAGACTGGGTTTTCCCCATCTTTTTAGCTATCTCCTGAATCAGCGATTATCTTGTGCCTAAGACCATTTATCTTTAACTTAGTTTTTCCGCGAGCCTAATTCGCCTTCCAGAAGTAGGGCGTGAAGAGCACCAAAATAGTAAAGAGCTCCAGACGTCCTAACAGCATCAAGAAGGCCAAGAAGATTTTGGCTGCAGGATTGAAGAAATTCCAACTGTCCTCTGGACCTACACCGCCGATAGCAGGACCTACATTTCCTAACGATGTCGCTACCGCCCCGAAAGAGGTAATGATATCGTAGCCCATAAAGCTCAAGAAGATGGAACCAAATACGAAAACCATCAGGTAAATAAGTAAAAAATTCATGATCGAGGTAATGATCTTACCAGTCACCCGATCTCCATTGATTTTTAAGGGAACGATGGCACGTGGATGAATGATGCGCTTAAACTCCAAATAACTGTTCTTAAAGAATGTCAAATGACGCACGAACTTGATTCCCCCAGAGGTGCTGCCCGCTGAAGCTCCAAAGAACAGGAACATAAAAAAGATAAGCGTGATCCCCTCATGATAGGCGGTATAATCGTCCAATACAAAACCCGTCGTGGTGATCATGGAAATGATCTGGAAAGCGGTCTTGCGAAAGGCCTCTTCTACTCCACTGTCGCCCAAAAAATAAATGGGCACACTGATCGCGACGATTAAAAAGGCGACCACTACCGCATAGGCCTTGAACTCATCAGAGCGTAAAGCGGCCTTCACACGTCCGGTAAGGAAAAAGTAAATGACAGTGAAGTTGGTGCCCGCGATAAACATAAAGATGATGGCGATGTACTGAAGTGCAGGGCTAGTAAAGAATGCAAAACTATCATTTTTGGTCGAAAATCCCCCTGTTGCCATAGTCGTCAGCGCATGGTTGACGGCATCGAATAAATTCATACCAAACAGATAATACAAAACAGCAACTAACACCGTCAGCCCAACATACAACAACCATAAACGACGTGCCGTTTCGCGTATGCGGGGGTGCAGCTTGTCATTCGTCGGACCCGAGGCCTCGGCTACGAATAGCTCGATGCCGCCAATCCCCAAAAGCGGGAAAATGGCGACGGTGAGGACGATAATCCCTAAGCCGCCAATCCACTGCGTCATGCTGCGCCAGAATAGCAGCCCCTGTGGTAGGGCTTCGATATCTGTAAGAATGGTGGCTCCCGTCGTGGTAAGTCCCGAAATGGTCTCAAAAAGGGCATCGGGCACTTTGGGGATAGCACCACTGATGATGTAGGGCATCATGCCGAAAATGGCCATAACTACCCAGGTCAGCGCTACGATCAAGTAGCCCTCTCGCTTGCGAATGCCATCTTTATCTTCCTTAAAAGCAAAGAAAAAGGCCAGCCCTGAAAGAATGCTGATGGCAGAGGATCCGAGCAGCGCCAGCAAGTCACTACTGCCGTAATAATAACTGAAGGCGGCTCCAGGGAGCATAAGCACCCCCACCAGGAGCATTAAGATACCCATCACCCGGGCGATCGCTTTTCCGTGGATCATGGCTAGTTGAATATTTTTTCTAATGCGCTTTTGGCCGCAGGCAAAGCAAAAACAATGACCTTATCTTCCGCCTCGCAGCGGAACTCCCCATCCGGAATGAAGACCTGCTCGCCCCGAATGATGCCCGCGATAATGGCGGAATCCGGAAAGTTTAAGGCCTTCAGTGGTTTTCGGGTCATGCGCCCTCCCTTCGAAATGGAATACTGCACAAATTCCGCATCCACTCCATAAATGCCCGATACCGCCTCAACACTGCCTTTCCGAAGGAAGCGTGTAATTTGATTCGCTGCCACCAGTTTTTTATTAATCAAAGAATCCACCCCGATACTGTGTGATATATGGATATACTCCCGCGTATCCACATGGGCGATGGCCTTGTAGACCTTGTGATTTTTCGCACTTAAACTCGTAATGATATTGGTTTCCGAGCTTTCTGTCAGCGCGATAAAGGCCTGCATCTGCTCCAAGCCTTCCTCTAAAAGCAACTCTATATTCCGGTAGTCACCATGAATGACCAGGGTGTCGTTCAGCTGCTCGGCAAGCCACTTACAGCGCTCCTTTTCCTTATGAACTAGGGTAACATTATACTCTTTTTCCAATTTCAGGGCCGTGGTATAGGCCATGTCATCTCCTCCGATAATCATGATATTGGAAATATCCACCTTCTTTTGACCCAAAAGCTCCAAAATAGAGGCGTTGGCCTGCTTGGAGGAGATAAAAAAGATATGGTCGTTATTGCGAATGTAGGTGCTGCCACGTGGAATGATCGTCCGCTGATCCCGTACGATAGCGATGATGCGGATGTCCTTGAAAATAGGCTCATTGCCCATGTCCGCGATGCGGCGGTTGACCAACTTACTGTATTGGTCTAGGGTAATGCCGACGATGTTAAACTTGCCCTCCTCGAATTCGAACACCTCGGTAAAGGTGGCATTTTCTATCATGCGCACGATTTCCTCTGAACAAAGCATGGTGGGGCTAATCAATTTATCCACGCCCAGATTCGCGAATATCCCTTGGTTTTTTTCTTCCAGATAATCATGAATGCGTACCCGAGAAATCACATTTTTTGCCCCCAACTGCTTGGCCAGCATCGTGGAAAGCATATTGGTTTTTTCAGAGGTGGTTACTGCCATAAACAGATCTGCCTCCTGAACGGCGGCGCGCCGCAAAATCGCGATCGAGGTAGCATCACCCAAAACGGTTAAAATATCCAAGTGCGTACCCACATAATCTAAGGTATCCTTATTTTCATCGATAATGGTGATGTCGTTTGCGTCCTCGGCCGCAAGTTGCTGCGCCAAGTGGTAGCCCATGTCGCCGGCGCCGGCTATAACAATTTTCATCTAGTAGCTCCCTAAGGGAATTTGAATGGCACAAAATTACTGGCTTTTACCCGAATCACAATATCTTTCGATATATTCCGCAGCTTTATGGTACTCGAGATCCAGTGCTTCCTGCCAGTCCGCACAGGCTTGTCCTGCATTTTTTAGGTAATGGTGACAGATGCCGCGATTTGCGAAAATGCCTGCATCCACCGGATTTAAACGCGCCGCTTCGTCATAGGCCTCCACCGCCAGCGCATACTGTCGCATCTTCAGCAGGCAGTTGCCCCGGTTAAAATGATAGTTCCAAATCAAGTAAAAATCCTCTCCATTCACCTTACTCCAGTGAATGGCCTCATCGAATCGCGCCAGCGCCTCCGGAAATCGCCCCATCCAGTAGAGCCCATTTGCCATGTAAAAGATCAATTCATCATCTTCGCGAAAAATTTCACGCGTCGCTTTCTCCAGCGTCGTGATAAGCTCGGGCCAAGCTTCCTCTAAATGACTGGCCGCAGAATAATAGGTTTGGTAGGCAGGGTGGAAATAGGGATCGTCCTGCAAGGCCCGCTGCACGATTTCTAAGGCTTTTTCGTAGCGCTGATCCACGACCAACTGCTGAGCCACCTCGATCATCACGATGGAGTTTTCGCGCACCTCCATGTCGATTTCCACGAGCGGTTCGGGTTCTTGCCAGACTTGGGCACGTAGGGGCGCTGCCCCAAGGACCAAAAACAGCCCCAGGAGTACACCTAATGGCTTTTGTATCTGCCTGCGATTAAGGCAATAGCTTATCATCATGATGCTGCTCATCTTCTAAAAGTGATACATCCCGTAATTTACGTTCTATCGCGCGGGTGCGGGTCCCCACCAGTTGGTCTAAATCCTGATTGGCATCCTGCAGCTTCTTCTGCGCCTTAGCGATCAGTCCGCCGAACTTGGAGAACTCTGCCTTCACCCCTGCCAAGACCTGCCATACCTCACTGCTACGCTGCTGGATCGCTAAGTTTTAAAACCCATCTGCAGGCTATTCAAGAAAGCCGCTAAGGTCGTCGGGCCCGTCAGCACCACTCGGTACTGCTGCTGTAACTCCTGTATGAAGCCCGGCTCCCGCGCTAACTCGGCATACAAGCCCTCAGTAGGCAAAAACAGCAGCGCAAAATCAGTTGTAAACGGTGGCATAAGATACTGCTTTTCGATCGTAGCCGCAAATGTTTTAACGGTCCGAATAAGAACAGCACGCGCCTGTTGAACGCGAGTCAAGTCATCGCCTTCATAGGCCTGGAGCAAGCGCTCATAGCTCTCCTGTGGAAACTTGGCATCGATCGGCAGGTAGAGTGGACGATCAGCTGAGACTCCAGGCATTTTGATCGCAAATTCCACGCGCACATTACGGCCTGGAATCACCGCTACATTTAAGGCATACTGATCAGGGGCTAAAAGTTGCTCCAAAAGGGCCTGCAGCTGGTACTCCCCTAGCACCCCGCGGGTTTTCACATTGCTGAGCACCTTTTTCAGGTCACCTACCCCCGTAGCCAAATGCTGCATCTCTCCTAGCCCTTTTTGTACCGCCTGCAGCTGTTCGCTTACCAGCGCAAAGGACTGTCCCAGACGTGCTTCCAAGGTTTTTTGCAATTTTTCATCCACGGTTTCGCGCATGCGCTCCAGCTGCTTTTCCGTTTGCGCCATCAGGCGCTCCTGCCGAAAGAGGAGCTCCTGAAATTTCTCCTTTTGAAGCTGATTAAAGCGCTCTACGTTCAGCTCGAATACCCGCCCAAAATCCGCCAAGGCCTCCCGCTGCTCACGACTTTGCTGCTGCATGGCCTGAACGAAGGTCAAAAATTGGCGCTGGGTGGTGGCCTGTAGCTCTTGGCGCTCCTGCTGTTGCTCTTGGCGGATGGTCTGCAGGAGCCGTTCCTGCGCGGCGGCCTGATCACGGAAGAGCCCGGCACGGAGCAAAACCAGCAGCAGGAGCACCTGCAGCCCTAAAACCAGAAAAATGAGAATCGAAAGCATTTTTTTTCTTTGCAAGAAATGGCTTTCTTGCTGGATAAACAAGATCCCATCTGCTTAAAGCCTGACAATGCCTGACACTTTCTTCCCTTTACGCTTCGGCCCTGTGGCGAGCTACTGTTACTGGCTCGCCTTTCTGTTCCTTTTGCCTGCGGCCAAAAATCCCTAGMCTTGAACCWGTCTCAGAAGCGCCGGAACTTAGCCGAGAGGAGGCCTCGCGCCTGATCGCCCTGCCCCTCCACTGTGCCGAGGTGGTGTATCCGAACAAGCTAAACCAAGTGCTGGCCGATAGCAGTTACCTGCTACCTCCAGAAGTGCTCCATCCGGCCTTTTATGGGTGTTTTGACTGGCATTCAAGTGTGCATGGCCACTGGATGATGGTGGAGCTGCTTAAGCGATTTCCAGATTTGCCGGAGGCGGAGGAAGTGCGTGCGCTACTGGCCAGGCGCCTGCAGGCAGACCACATTGTAGCGGAGGTGGCCTATTTTCACATGCCAGAAAATGGCAGCTTCGAGCGGACGTACGGATGGGCTTGGCTCCTTAAACTGGCGGAGGCCCTGCAGACCTGGAAGATCCGATGGCGCAGGAACTGCAGGCCAACCTCGCCCCGCTTACGCAGCTGATCGTGGACAAGTATCGGGACTTCTTGCCGAAATTAGTCTATCCCGTACGCTCGGGAGAGCATCCGAATACGGCTTTTGGGCTTAGTCTGGCCTATGATTATGCCCGAACAGCCGGCGAAACAGCCCTCGCCTACGAAATCGAAAAGCATGCGAAACGCTTTTTCTATACCGATCAAGACTGCCCGCTGGCCTATGAACCCTCGGGCTACGACTTTCTTTCCCCTTGTTTTCAGACCCTGGACCTGATGCGAAAGGTGCTCGATCCTTCCGATTTTAACCGTTGGTCAAAATCCTTTTTGCCCGCCCTTTACTCCCCTGACTTTAGCCTAGAGGTGGCAGAGGTGAGTGACCGCGCAGATGGCAAACTGGTGCACCTCGATGGGCTAAATTTCAGTCGCGCCTGGTGCCTGTACGGTCTGGTAAAGGCCCAGCCGGAAGCCCTCGCCCACTTGCTGCCGATCGCGGACGCCCATGTGCGGCAGGCCCTTCCCGAGCTGGTGGACGAAAACTACGAAGGAACCCATTGGTTGGGCAGTTTTGCGCTCTACGCACTCCTAAACCGCCCCTAATATGGAGGCTGAACCCCAGAAAAAAGCTTGGAAAATCGGTCCTGGCGCATGGGTTGCGGCCGCCTTTATCGGGCCAGGCACGGTGACCGTCTGCAGCATGGCAGGCGTACAGGCCGGCTACTCTTTGCTCTGGGTGCTGGTGCTGGGCATCGGGATGACGTACAGTTTGCAGGATGCCGCCTTTCGCCTGAGCCTTCAGGATGCCCGACCGCTGGCGCAGCAGTTTCGGGAGAAGCTTTTGCCGGGCCCTTTGGGCAAAGCCTGATGCTGGTCCTGCTCATCACGGCGATCGGTGTGGGAAATACCGCCTATGAGGTGGGTAACCTTAGTGGAGCGGCGCTCGGGTTGGCGCTGGTGGCAGAGCAGCTGACCCCTCTTGCGAAAAATTGGCCGATAGGCGTTTTTCAGGGGCTTCTCGGGCTGACGGTGGCGCTGCTGTTAGTGCTGGGAAATATGCGGCAGCTGGAAAAACGCGTCTTGTTTTTGGTGGCACTCTTGGCCCTAGCCTTTATCGGAACCGCTGTGGCGCTGCAGCCTGCACCTGCGGCCTTAGCCCGAGGCCTGATTCCCCGTATCGAAAGTGATTCCTTCTTGGTTCTTTCCCTTTTAGGCACCACGGTAGTGCCTTATAACCTATTCCTGCACAGTGGCTTAGTGCGTGAACGCTATCCCGAGGGTGTGCAAGCCCGCTGGGTGCGCCGCGACCTCGCGCAGGCCCTCCTGCTGGGGGGATTGATTTCCATGGCCATCGTGATTACAGGAGCGGGCAGTGGTTTAGTCGGGCTGCGGCACTGGTCGGATTTGGCCGAAGGCCTGCGCCCCCTGCTGGGCACCTGGGCTCCCTTGGCGGTAGGTCTTGGGATTTTAGCGGCCGGCCTCAGTTCCGCCCTCACAGCCGCGTTTGCGGGCGCCTATGTAGTATGCAGCCTTTTACACTGGTCCACAGCACTGCGCGGACTGCCGATGCGGGGGCTTATGGCGCTGATCGTGGGCCTGGCCACCTGGATCGGGTGGATGGGCTGGGACCTATTCCAACTCATCGCGCTGGCGCAGTTTACGAATGCCCTTTTGCTGCCCTTACTGAGCTTTGGGCTCTGGCATCTTATCCGCCAAAGCCAGACGGCTGGGCCATTTTTTCGCTGGCTACTGCTTTTTTTCGCAAGCCTTAGCTTACTTTTATCTGGCAAAGGCCTGTGGACGCTTTGGCAGCAGCTTATGGGCTAAGCGCAGGTATTGACCGAGGGTCAAAACCGATTTCGAAAGACATGTCCCTGCAGGATTTCACCTGTTCGTAGCGCCCGTATGCAGCTGATCAGGAGTCCATCCGGCTCTACGATCACCTCTCGGTAGATCGTTTCGGGCAGTCCCCAGCTTCCTCCGATGTGGCCCGACCAGAGATGCGGGATACCGGCGCAGTAGACCTGTCCATTCATATCGTGGTCATGGCCATGTAGGACCGCCTTCACATTCGGGAAGCGCTGGAGGAGTGGCAGAAAATCCGGGCAGGAAATACTGTGGTAGCTTTGGCCCCCCTGGGCCAAATGGGTCACGACGAACACCGCCGAAAGAGACCGATAGGCCTCCAGACTCTCTGCTAAGAAAGCCCTATCCACGCAGCGGTAACTTCCCTGTTCATCGCTGCTATCCAGCAAGATAAAGCCTGTTTTCCCCTCTTGGAAGCGGTGGTTCAGGCCATGGCCAAAAATCCTTTTCCAGTCTTCTTCCGGGCAGTGGTCATGATTGCCACGGGTGGCAAAAAGCCGCACTTGCTGCTTGCGGAACAGCTCCGCCACTTCGGGCAGGCGCTCCGGGCAGTCGTGCACCAGGTCTCCATTATACACACAAAAGGCCATGCGTTCCTTTTCGCGCAGTAGGGCCTGTTCCAAGGTCTCCAGATGGTCGGGGTGCATGCTGTCTTTCTGGCCAAGATGGCCATCTGAGAGGCACATAAAGCGCAGGGCCTCCGCACTTCCAAGTTGGGGCTGGCCTTGATAGAAAAAAGGTTTGGGCTGTCTCATGGAGCGAAGGTACGGTAAAAGTCGCCCTCCGGGCAAAGGTTAGGTGTGTTTTTCTGCACTGGCCCGACCCGCTTTCCATCCCAGGTAATGGCCATAGACCAAAAAGGCAGAAGCACTCAGCGAGAGATAAAGTAGCGCCGGATATACCTCATGGAGTAAAATACTGGCGCCAAACACGCTCACAGCAGTCCAAAGCAAGATTTTTATCCTTTTGGAGGCCATTTTTTGACTCGACTCGTACACGGCCAAGAGTGCGATGGCGACGAAGAAATAGTCCAGCATATGCCAGAGCCTACCCCCTTTTCCATGACTATGGCGGTGGTCAGCTGGGCTTCCCGCTTGGGTATGCGGGTGGTCGACATGGTTTTCCGCCATGATTTTTTGATATTTTAATCCGTAGTGGCGAATCGTTCCTTCGGTGGAGAGACTGGGATCCTGCTCGGATATAGCTGCCTTCGGAGCGCTGAAGGTGAGGCCTTCAGTGGATTTTAACCAGTAGCCGGTAGACCATACTACAGGAACAAGCAAGCAGTGCAGCATGCAAAGAACAGAGGCAGAGAGGCCGATAAGGTCAGCGAGGCGGCGGAGGCGGCGCTTTATTAAATGCAACATTGTTGCAAATATAAAGATTTTAGCGGTTCAACCATACGCTTATGTCCCTTTTCTTTTTCAGAACGCCGGCAGCGTGAGCTTAAGTCCCGAATAAGTTTCCCGAATAAGTTTACTTTGGCCGGTAGGCCAAAAGGATAGAGCAGAAAAGGAAAGGCCGTAGAATGTGATGAGCGCACGAAGGGAAAAGAATATTTTGTTACCTTTGTGTAAACGAGTTTTCGAGCTATAAACCCAAATCATAGACGTTATGGAACAGGATTTCCTCCCCATTAATGGGACCGATTACGTGGAATTTTATGTGGGCAATGCCAAGCAGTCTGCCCTTTACTATCAATATGCCTTCGGCTATGAGCTGATCGCATACGCGGGACCGGAAACGGGCGTAAAAGACCGCGCCTCTTATGTGCTCAAGCAAGATAAAATTCGCCTCGTCCTCACGACGGCGCTACAGGCGGAACATCCCATCGCCGAACATGTGAAAACACACGGAGATGGTGTGAAAGTACTGGCGCTGTGGGTAGATGATGCACGCAAGTCTTTCGAAGAGACGACCAAGCGGGGAGCGAAAGCCTATCAGGAACCAACAGTCCTGCAGGATGAACATGGTGAGGTAGTCATTTCGGGTATCCATACCTATGGGGAGACGGTGCACCTTTTCGTGGAGCGGTCCAACTATTCAGGCATCTTTCTGCCAGGCTATGTGCCGCGACAGTCTACTTATAAACCTGAGCCGATTGGCTTAAAATACATCGACCACTGTGTCGGAAATGTAGGCTGGGGTGAAATGAATACCTGGGTGGAGTTTTATGAGAAAGTGATGGGCTTCAACTTGCTGATCACCTTCGATGATAAGGACATTTCTACAGATTACACGGCGCTGATGTCTAAAGTAGTCTCGAATGGCAATGGATTTATCAAGTTTCCGATCAATGAGCCTGCCGAGGGCAAGAAAAAGTCCCAGATCGAGGAGTATATCGACTTCTATCAGGGTGCAGGCGTACAGCATTTGGCCATCGCCACGGATGATATCATCCATACCGTTTCTGAGCTGCGCCGCAGAGGGGTAGAATTCCTAGAGGTGCCGAATACCTATTACGATGACTTGCTCGACCGCGTGGGCAGCATCGACGAAGACCTGCAGCCACTGAAGGACCTGAACATACTCGTGGATCGCGATGATGAAGGATACTTGCTGCAGATTTTCACCAAGCCGGTGCAGGATCGACCGACGGTTTTTTATGAAATCATCCAGCGAAAAGGGGCGAAATCCTTCGGCAAAGGGAATTTTAAGGCCCTCTTCGAAGCGATCGAACGTGAGCAGGAGTTGCGCGGCAATCTCTAAGCTACTTTTCAGGAAAATACAGCAGTGCCCGGTGAAAAATCGGGCATTGTTGTTTCTTTTTCAGGGTATTTCTTTAATTTTAACCAGACAACAAAACTTTTTACAAACCTATGACCAATATAGATCCGATGATTCGTGCGAAGGCCGAAGGTTGGTTGGCCAGTGCCATCGACCCTGCCAGCAAAGAAGAGATTAAAGCCCTTTTAGCGGCTGAAGACAGCAGCGCCTGGTGGATGCCTTTTATAAAGACTTAGAATTCGGCACAGGTGGTCTGCGCGGCATTATGGGCGTGGGCTCGAACCGCATGAATGTCTATACCATCGGCATGGCGACACAGGGCTTGGCGAATTACCTAAACGCCACCTATCCCGGTCAGGAGATAGCGGTGGCCCTCACCCACGATAGCCGCATCAACAATACCCTTTTTACCGAAACTACGGCCAACGTCTTTACGGCGAATGGCATTAAGGTGTACTATTTTAAAGAAAGCCGCCCTACCCCGATGCTGTCCTTTGCCATCCGGCACTTCGGCTGCAAGAGTGGTGTGATGGTGACGGCTTCCCATAACCCGAAAGAATATAATGGCTACAAAGCCTACTGGGAAGATGGTGGGCAGGTCGTGGCGCCCCATGATAAAAATATCATCGCAGAGGTGCAGAAGATCGCGAGCATCGACGAAGTCAAGTGGGAAGGAAATCCCGCCCTGTTCACCTATATCGATGCAGATTTCGACCTGATTTACTTGAACGAGGTGAAGAAGCTGTGCCTGTCTCCGCTGGCCATCACGGCTCAGAAGGACATGCCGATTGTTTTTTCTCCGATCCATGGGGTCACGGGCAAGATGGTGCCGGCAGCCCTACGCATCTTTGGTTTTGAAAATATCCATGTGGTGCCCGAGCAGGAGGCGCCCGATGGGACCTTCCCGACCGTGGTGTATCCGAACCCAGAAGAGGCGGAAGCGCTGACGATGGCTTTGGCCCTGGCCAAAGAAAAGCAGGCCAAGCTGGTCCTCGCTTGTGACCCGGATGGCGACCGTTACGCCGCCTGTGTGCCAGATGAAAAGGGTGATTTCGAGCTACTGAATGGAAACCAAACCGGCACACTCCTCACCTACTACCTACTCACGAAGTATCAGGAGCAGGGGAAGTTGACCGGTGATCAATTTATGGTAAATACCATCGTGACCACCGAGCTGATCGATCGCATTTGTGCAGGTTTCGAGGTGCCTTGTTACCGGGTTTTGACCGGTTTTAAAAATATTGCGAATGTGATTTTAGCCCAGGAGGGCAAAAAACAATTTATCGGTGGCGGTGAAGAGAGTTATGGCTTCCTCGTGGGAGATTTCGTTCGGGATAAGGACGGAGTGTCTGCTTGTAGCTTGACAGCCGAAATCGTGGCCTATTATGCTACTAAAGGCATGACGGTGCAGGATGCCCTTGCCGAAATTTACATGCGTTTTGGCTTCTATAAGGAGTCGCTGATCTCTGTGACGAAAAAGGGTAAAGATGGTGCTGAGCAGATTCAAGCACTCATGAAGCAGTACCGTACAGAGCTTCCGAAAGAAATTAATGGCATTCCTGTGGTGACTGTGGTGGATGTGTTGCAGGGTACGGTTACGGACGTGGCGAGCGGAAAAGTAACGCCACTCGATGTGGACTCCTCGAATGTGATGCAGTTTTACTTGGCCGATGGCAGTAAGATTTCTGCGCGTCCTTCAGGGACAGAGCCGAAAATCAAATACTACTTCTCCGTGCATGAGGCACTTCCGAATCGGGAAGCCTACCGCGCAGTGGAGGCACGCTTAGAAGAGCGCATCGCAGGCTTAAAAACGTATTTTAGTTAAGTTACCAATAGCCTAATGAAGCCATGCCGAATCAGAAAAGAACACTGATTTTGCATGGCTTTTTTGTTATTAAGGCAAAAATCGTTTATTTCGAATGTTCTATTACTTAGTTGAGTACCCCCTTATGAAGATTCGATTTATTTCCCAGTTGTTTGCTGTCTTCGTCGCGCTGTTCGTTATTTCCGGTTGTAGTTTGTTCCAAAGCGAGGAAGAAGGGCCCGCCTACATGTATCGGTTTACCATAGATGGAGAAGAGCGCGTTTTCCGCGCCAACAGAGACGGCAGCATTTTTATATTAGAACCTTCGAATACGGGAAATGACACGCGGGTTATGGTGATTTCCATGTTTAATGGCCGCCCGATAGAGGGAGATCGGCAGGGAAATCTAAAAGAAAGTATCGTGATTGTGGCCCGTTCGCTTGATCCCTTCGATGTACAGATCCCCTATCAGATGGGTGAACGTGTGCCCTTCGGCTCCGAAACCGTTAACCGTTTGAATGTCATTTATACTGATGCTGATGGCAAAGAATGGTTCGGTGGTCTCCTGAGAAGAGAGAATCCCACGGCGCAAGACGCCGGTAGTCTGATGCTTACCGGGTTTAATGCAGAAGGCATTACGGGTCGGTTCGAAGCCCTCGTTTTCGATGCGGAAGAAACAGACCGCCTCGTGGAAAGTGGCGGTGATCTCAGCACGCGCCCCTCCAAACAAATCACCAATGGCGAGTTTTTCCTTTTCAACGTACGGCAACAGCGGTAAAGGCCTAGGCTTTCCCGATGTGAATAAGTGCATCCCCTGCGTTGACGACAGGGTTATTGTTGAGACCCACCACAAAACCATTGGTGGATGCTTTCACAGGAACTTTGACCTGTCCGTAGGGATCGGAGATTTTGGCTAAAATTTGGCCTTTGCGCACCGCATCTCCCAGCGCCACAGTGGAGTTAAAAATGCCGGATACCTTCGCGCGCTGCCAGCTACTTTCTTTTAGCAGGAGCGTTTCTTTCGGGGCAGGGATTTGTAGTGTATCATCGATGATACCTCTCGCATGCAGGAGGCGCTTGCAGCCTGCCACTGCCTCTTCGATCGCGAATTCATCCATGCGTGAAGACTCTCCTCCTTCGTACACCAAAATGGATTTTTTCTGCTTATAAGCTTCCTTTCGGAAGGATTTATCGATGTGAGGGGAATTTAAAATGTAGTGCGTACCAAAAGCCTTGGCCAGTTCCATCCCCTTTTTATCGCGGTAGTCTACCCGTATCTGAGGATGATTAGACAGCATGCGCCCTCCCGTATGAAAGTCGATTCCAAAATCAATATTGGGAATGATTTCCGTGCTTAAAATATAGGCGATTTGAGAGGCTAGCGAGCCTTTTTTTAGAACCCGGAAAGCTTCTATTCAGGTCGCGTCCATCTGGAAAGCTACGGGAGTTACTCAGGAAGCCATAAATATTCACCAGCGGCATAAAAATCAGCGCCCCTCTTACTGGCTGCAAGTCATCTTCTTCTAATAAGCGCTTCACGGCCACCACGCCATTAATCTCATCCCCATGGACGCCGCCTGAAATCAGCACCGTCGGCCCATCTTCTTTTGCCCGCCGGATAAAAACCGGTAAATCGATCAAGGTATGGGTGGGCAGACGTGCGATCGCGATTTCAATATTGAGGGTTTGGCCCGGACGGATGCGGACACCGTTGATAACGATTTCTTTCATGACTCCAGCTTCTTTCGGAGCAAAATAGCATAAAGTTTTCGATTAATGGAAAATCTTCCGTAATTCGAACATCGAAAATACCTCCATGCAGACCGATATTTCCCTTAAAACGCTCACGACTTTTGGCATCGCACAGCAGGCACGTTACTACACTGCTGTCTCGAATCTCTCGGAACTACTTGAGGCCTTGGATTTTGCGCGGCAGCGCCAGATGCCCTACTTCCTTCTGGGGGGTGGCTCTAACATTTTGTTCACAAGGGATTTTCCGGGGCTAATCATCCACATGGCGATAGGTGGCATTCAGGCCCAACCAGAGGCCGAGGGCCAAGTGCTGGTGCGTGCAGGCGCGGGGGAAAATTGGCATCAGTTTGTCTGCTGGTGCTTAGAAAGGGGCTATTATGGTCTGGAAAATCTGAGCTTGATTCCAGGAACGGTGGGCGCATCTCCGATGCAAAATATCGGCGCTTACGGCGTGGAGGTAAAGGATCATTTTGCCTACCTGGAGGCCCTAGAAGTGCACACAGGCGAGGTCCACCGCTTCGATGCAGAAGCCTGTGCATTTGGCTATCGGGAAAGTGTATTTAAAAAAGCCTTAAAAGGACGCTATATCATTTTAGAGGTGGCCTTTCAGCTGCATACCCAACCCAAACTCCGGATGGACTACGGGGATATCGCCGCCACTGTGGAGCAACTGGCCGCTGGGGCTCCTCCGAGTCCTGAGCTGGTGGCGCAAGCTGTTATTCAGATCCGCCAGTCGAAGTTGCCGGACCCTGCGCAGATCGGAAATGCTGGAAGCTTTTTTAAAAACCCTATCGTGCCGGAGGAGCAGTACCACCGCCTGGCCCTTAGGCATCCGAACATGCCGCATTACCCTGCAGCCGGTGGCATTAAAATTCCCGCAGGCTGGCTCATCGAGCAGGCGGGTTTTAAAGGTTTGACCAAAGGTCAAGTAGGTGTGCATGCACGTCAGGCCCTCGTTTTAGTCAATTATGGCGATGCACGTGGGGAGGAGGTGCTCGCATTAAGTGAGGAAATCATGCAGGTGGTACAGGAGCGTTTTGGGATCCTACTCGAGCGCGAGGTGAATATTCTGTAGTCCCCGCCTGGCGGCAAAAAAGGGTGCCCACGCACAGGAGCCCTAGGACTCCTCCTTACACCAAAGGATCTTCCGTTTGGATGACTTTGCCGTAGGCTGTACCTCCACCCCGAATTTCTGCAAAAAGGCCACCCCTTCATCCTCCTTCAAGCCTTTATAAGCCGCGTACGAATACAGATACACCACTTTGCGGATACCCATGGAAAAAATGATCCGTGCACAGGCCAGGCAGGGAGCCAGCGTCACGTAAAGCGTGCTACCTTCCACCGATGAATTATTTTTCACCGCGTAGAGAATCGCATTTTGTTCTGCGTGGATAGCTAGCGTGCAGGAGCCCTTACTATCACGGGCGCAGCCGGTCTCAGGAAATTCCTCATCACAGTTGTGCGTACCCGCCGGGGGGCCATTATAGCCTACAGAGATGATGCGTGTGTCCTTCGTCAGCACCGCGCCCACATGTTTTTTAATGCAGTGAGAGCGCCGCGCAAGGTTGACTGCCAGCTCCATAAAAATATCATCAAAATCAGGTTTTGCCATGAGATCAAGCTTTGTAAGTTCAAAGAAAAACAATTCCCGCGGGAATAGGTAATGCGGAGAAGAAAAATGCCTGTGCTTTTGCTTCTACCGGAAAGCTACTTACTTTTATGGCGTGATATTTGAACATTCACCTCCCGCATGCAAACACGAATACTTCTCTTCATATTAGTTGCTATCTGTCTGTTTTTCAATGGTACTACCGTTCAGGCGCAGCGCTATGGCACCGGCGTAGGCTTGCGCTTGGGGAATAACGACATCAGCCGTACAGTAGGCATCACCGCACAGCAGCGCCTAATGCCCAGGCTGACAGTGGAAGGTATTATTCAATCTGATTTTAGTACCAATACCACCGCGCATGCACTGATTCGGCGCCACTCTCCTGTGATTTCCAAACGTTTTAATTATTACTACGGCGCTGGCCTATCTGCGGGCGTAGAAGAAAGTTTCGTTCGCAACCCAGACACGCGGGAAATCATTCAAACTTATGGGAACCGCACCACGGGGATGGATTTTATCGTCGGCGTGGAAATGACCTTGCTTAATGTAACCGTTTCAGTGGATTATAAGCCAATATCAACTTGGCCGGCCGGGAGGAGTTTTTCCGTGGGCAGGTGGGCATCTCCGCGCGCACGGTTTTAGTAAAAAGTAAAGAGCAGGATAAAAAGCGGCGGCAGAAGGCGCGCGCGAAGCGCAAAAAACAGCGGCAGTCCGGCAAGGTGCAGCCTAAAAATCAGCAGTCCCTTCCCGTGCATCAGCGCTTTTTAGAAAACTTTCGAAAAAGCCGCGGGGGCAAGTAGGATTTTTTTGGTGGAGCTGCTCCCATTAACCCCCGTATCGACCCTTCATAGAAAAGCAGGTGAAAATTCGGATTACTTATCGTTTTTTAGTTGAAAATTCGATGTAAATCCGTACTTCACTATGAGAAAAACAAGATTTTTAGGGCTCCTGCTGGCGTTTTGCTGCTTTACGGGGGCCTTTGCGCAGCAGCGCGGACAGCAGGGTCCTAGTATTTTAGATCAGCTGGAGGAAATCGCCATCGTAGACCAGAAGGTCATGATGCCGATGCGAGATGGCAAACGCCTCGCCACAGATATTTATCGCCCCAAAACAGATGAGCCCGTGCCCATCGTTTTTTCGCGAACACCCTATAATTTTAACTCTTACCGGGATGGTGAGTTGGTGACGCGTACCATGCAAACGGCCTATGAGTGGGTAAAAAAGGGCTATGCCTATGTGGTGCAAAATGAGCGTGGTCGCTTCTTTTCGGAGGGCGACTGGGACATTCTCGGGACGCCGCTCACGGATGGCTACGATGCCTTTACCTGGATGGCAGAGCAGCCTTGGTCTAACGGCAAGATCGGCACCATCGGTTGTTCCTCCACTGCGGAGTGGCAGATGGCGGTGGCGGCCATGAATCATCCCGCCCATGCGGCCATGGTTCCCCAGGCTTCGGTGCTGGCGTGGGACGCATAGGAGAATATTTCGAGCAGGGCAACTGGTACCGTGGAGGTGCGGGGCAAATGCTTTTTACGGCCTGGCTTTACGGCACCCAGCATGATCCTCTAGCGCCCCGTTTGCCGGAAG
This sequence comes from Nitritalea halalkaliphila LW7, assembly GCF_000265075.1. GTDB lineage: Bacteria > Bacteroidota > Bacteroidia > Cytophagales > Cyclobacteriaceae > Nitritalea > Nitritalea halalkaliphila. The sequence continues at coordinate 19,683 of NZ_AJYA01000014.1, forward strand.
GCATCGCCCAAGAGGATGTACAGCGCCTGCAGCGGTTTTACGACATGGCACCCCGCTATCCGCGCATTGACTGGTCAGAAGGCCTGCGCCACCTGCCTGTTCAGGATATTCTTAAAAACGTACAGGGACCTCAGGGCATTTACGAGGAAATGATTACCCGCAAGCCAAATGACCCCAAGTGGTACGAGGGTGGCCTTTATCATGATGATATGGACTTCCACGTGCCGAGCTTTTGGTTCGTGAGCTGGTACGATGTAGCCAGCAGCCCGAATTTGGCACTCTTTAACCATGTGCGTGAAAATGCTAGCGATCCCGGTATCCGCGATAATCAGTATTTGGTCATCGCCCCTACGCTGCACTGTGCCTTCACACGTGCCACAGAAAATACAGTAGTCGGTGAGCGCTCTATGGGGGACGCCCGCTGGCAATACGATGAAATGATCACCGCTTGGTTTGACCTGTGGTTAAAGGGCGAGGAGAATGGGGTCAAGCAGGAGCTTTCCCGCGTCACCTACTATACGATGGGAGAAAATAAGTGGCAGACGGCGGACCAGTGGCCTCCTAAGGAGGCAAAGATGACGACCTATTATTTGAATAGCGGGGGTAAAGCCAATTCGCGTTTAGGGGATGGCACGCTTTCTACCCGTCGCCCGGGGGCCAAAGACAATCCAGACACCTTCCAGTATGATCCGATGGATCCTGTTACTTCCTATGGCGGAAATGTCTGCTGTACAGGTAATGCGGTACAAGGAGGCTCTTTCGATCAATCAGAAATGGAACTTCGAGAGGATATTTTAGTGTACACCAGTGCCCCTTTAAAGGCAGGTATCGAGGTGAGCGGCTTTATCGAAGCAGAGCTGTACCTAAGTTCTGACGCGAAGGACACAGACGTGACGATAAAGCTGATCGATGTGCATCCTGATGGTAAGGCCTACAACTTAGATGAGACGATTCAGCGGGTTCGCTACCGCGAGGGCTATGATAAAGAAGTCTTCATGCAGGAGGGCGAAGTGTATAAGATCAAGATGACGCCGATGTCTACTTCTAATTATTTCAAAGAGGGGCATCAGATCCGCATTGAGATTTCCAGCTCTAATTTCCCACGCTTCGATCGCAATATGAACACGGGAGGGAATAATTACGACGAAACAGAAGGCGTGGTGGCCACTAACTCCATCCACCATAGCAATAAATACCCTAGCAAAATTACGCTTCCGATCGTGGCGCGTTAATGCGGTAAGCACATAAAAAACCAAGGGGCTTTAACGAGTTCCTTGGTTTTTTTATGCCTGTTTCCCCCTGTCTATCCCTCCTGTTCGAAGGTGGAAAAAAACTGGCGCTCGTGAATGGCGCTATTTTTTACGATATCCCGATACCAGCGGCTTCTTAGCTGAAAGCGTTCTTCTTCACTCAGGTAAAAATCAGGCAATGCTGCCGGTTCCACTTGCGTCCGCAGCTGATGCAGTAAAATCGACGCCGCCACTGAAATATTAAACGATTCTGAGAACCCAAACATGGGAATGTGCACCAAGCCGTCCGCGGCTTCGATTAGCTCCTCACTCACCCCTGCATGTTCATTCCCGAATACCAGTGCCGTTTTCTTTTGGGGATCCAGCTGATGCGCAGCCATGCTCCCCTCCTTTGGGCTAGTGGCAAGCACGGTATAGCCCGCTGCCTTCAGGGTGTCCACACAATCCACTAATGCTGTCCCCCCACCATTTTGATAACGCCGAACATCCACCACTGTGCGGCGCCTCTGCTTACGTAAGGATTTACCTGATAGGCATGTTCTTTTTCGATCATGTGGATGTCCTGAATACCGAAACAGTCCGCCGTACGCAGTACAGCCGAGGCATTATGCGCCTTGTAAATATCCTCCAGCACCACGGTAAAATGCCGCGTCCGCTTGGCCAGCACTTGTTCCATCAGCGCCAGTTTATGCGGCGTAATAAAGCCCTTCAGATAATCCTGAAAGGCTTTTTCACGCTTTTTGCGATACTGTATAACGTCCTGCTCCTTCATCCTTTAACCTGCTGCTTTATCGCTTAAAACATGCGCATCTGGGCATCATCGTCCTCTTTTTCTGGTGCTGTGGACTGCTCCACCTGCTCCTTCGGCTTGGACTTACTTTCCACGATGCGAATCGAGCGGAAATCCTGATGTGCCAACTTATTTCCGATGGCCTTCCAGCCCTTCACATCGATCATCATATCGAAATCATAGGAAAGTTCCGTATCCCCCTGGGCAGGTAGCAGCACAAGCTGCGCCTGAGGATCACAGGTAACCAGTTCTAGCTGTGACTTTTTATGATCGGTGATGAAGTTAAAACGCTTGTTTAAGGAGCTGGTTTCTATGAGAAAACGCTTTACGAAGTAGGCTTTGGACGTTCCGTCCAAATAAACCGCCGCCACGGGAGCCTGGGGATCAAACTTGGTTATCTTCAAGACCTGCTCCGGCTCATAGCGGTTCGTCAGCTCATAGTTGGTCAACTCATAATCTCCATTTTTATAAAAGACCACGATCCTATCCTCTCCGAGGAAATTTCCGATCCACTCCCCTCTTCCATCGGTATTCAAGCGTCCCACCGCCGCATCGTAGCAGATGTCTAAGCCTCCTAGGGTAGAGACGCCCTGCATTTTTAGCGTGATTTTTCGGATCGGATACTTCGTGAGGATATTTCCTCCCGCATTTCGGCCTTTGATATCGATACTGCTAAAATCAAAATCAAAGACCTTGATTTTCGCTTTGGCGCCTGGGTCAGTGCCACCGTAATGATTTCAGCCTCCCCGTTCGGGTTCGCCGTGAAGTAAAGAACCCTACTCCCTTTCGTCCCTTTGGTTAGCGCATAGTGCCGATCCCGCGTCACGGCCAATACCTGGAAGCGCTTTACCATTGCTTTCCCACTTTCACCGTCCAGATAAATCATGTTATACACCATGCGCTCATCCCCCTTCCGGAAAACGGCCACATGAATGATGTCCTTACCCACAAAGGCCTTGTCCTGCATTTTGGTCACCACACATTCTCCGTCTCGACGAAAGACAATAATATCATCCAGGTCGGAGCAGTCGCAAACAAATTCATCTTTTTTCAGCCCTGAGCCGATGAAACCATCTTTTCGGTTCACAAAAAGCTTGGTGTTGTTCGCTGCCACCACCGTGGCTTCGATCGTGTCGAACTGACGAATTTCGGTCTGCCGCTCGCGCCCTTTACCGTATTTCTGCAAGAGGTTTTCATAGTACTGTACCGCATAATCGGTCAGATTCGCCAGATTATGGAGGACTTCGTCTAACTCACCCTGTAGGCGCCGCATCAACTCATCCGCTTTAAAGGTATCAAACTTGGAAATCCTTTTGATCTTAATTTCTGTCAGCCGAATAATGTCCTCCTGCGTGATTTCCCTATAAAAATCAGGCTTGAAAGGAGTTAAGCCCGCATCGATGGTACTTAAAACCGCTTCCCAGGTTTCACACTCTTCGATGTCCCGGTAAATACGATTTTCGATAAAGATTTTTTCTAAAGAAGAGAACAAGAGCTTCTCCCGAAGTTCTCCCTCGCGAATCTGCAGCTCCCGCTTCAGTAACTCCTTCGTTTGAAGGGTGTTGTACTTAAGAATGTCGTTTACCGTTAGGAAAACGGGCTTGTCTTCTATGATCACGCAGGCATTCGGGGAGATACTCACCTCACAGTCCGTGAAGGCATACAGCGCATCGATCGTCATGTCTGGGGACTGGCCGGGGGCCAATTGGATCTGGATCTCTACATCCTTTGCCGTGTTATCGACGACTTTTTTTAATTTTTATCTTCCCCTTGTCATTCGCCTTTAAGATCGAATCGATTAAGGAATTGGTTGTCGTACCAAAAGGAATATCCTTGATAACCAATGTTTTAGAGTCCTCCTCTTCAATCTTTGCTCGCACTTTAATGCGGCCCCGCGAAGCCCTTCATTATACTCCGAAAAATCAGCTAGCCCTCCTGTCGGGAAGTCGGGGAGCACGTTCGTTGGCTTTCCCTGCAAGACATCGATGGAGGCATGGATCAACTCACAGAAATTATGCGGGAGAATCTTCGTGGAAAGTCCCACTGCGATACCTTCCACCCCTTGCGCCAGAAGCAGGGGGAATTTGACCGGTAAGGTCACCGGCTCACGCTTTCGTCCATCATACGAGAGCTGCCATTCCGTCGTCTGCGGATTAAATACAACCTCCAGTGCGAATTTCGACAGGCGCGCCTCGATGTAGCGAGGGGCTGCCGATCCATCACCTGTACGCACATCGCCCCAGTTGCCTGCGTTTCGATCAAAAGGTTTTTCTGCCCTAGATTCACGATCGCATCACCGATGGAGGCATCCCCATGCGGGTGGTACTGCATGGACTGGCCGATGATGTTGGCGACTTTATTAAAGCGCCCATCGTCCATTTCCTTCATGGCATGTAAGATTCGGCGCTGTACAGGCTTCAAGCCATCTTCGATCGCCGGAACGGCACGTTCTAAAATAACATAAGATGCGTAATCGAGAAACCAGTCTTTATACATCCCTGTGACGGGAACGGTCCCCTGCAGATTCGTCTCTTTATTTTCGGATTGCTCTTCTGGTAATTCTTCGTTCATGATACTGTCTAAACCGCTTTTCGCTTGGTAATAGGTGACTTAGGAAGCTTGCGCTTGTTCTTCCTCTTCTTGGGCCTGCTTCGGATCATCGAAGACGATGTCCTTTTCGATTTTCAGGTTATCGATGATAAAGGTCTGCCTGTTGGGCGTGTTTTTCCCCATATAGAACCCCAGAAGATCGGCGATTTTCGTTTCCTTATTTAAAATGATGGGATCCAGGCGGATGTCTTCCCCGATAAACCCACCAAATTCCTCTGGGGAAATTTCCCCAAGGCCTTTAAAGCGGGTAATTTCAGCAGACTTGCCGAGTTTATGGATGGCACGCTGCCGCTCCTCATCGGTATAACAGTAAATGGTCTCTTTTTTATTCCGCACCCGGAAAAGGGGCGTGTCCAAGATGTATAAATGCCCATTTTTTACCAGATCGGGGAAAAACTGCAAGAAATACGTCATAATAAGGAGACGTATGTGCATGCCGTCCACATCGGCATCAGTGGCAATCACGATCTTGCGGTAGCGCAGCCCCTCTATGCCGTCTTCTATGTTTAGGGCATGCTGCAGGAGGTTGAATTCCTCGTTTTCATAGACCACCTTTTTGGTCATCCCATAGCAGTTTAGGGGCTTCCCACGCAGCGAAAAAACCGCCTGCGTCTGCACATTGCGCGATTTCGTGATGGAGCCCGAGGCAGAGTCCCCCTCGGTGATAAACAACATGGTATTGTTTTTCGCCTCCTCGTTTGCCTTCGGATCATCGTAATGAATGCGGCAGTCGCGCAGCTTTTTGTTGTGCAGGTTCGCCTTCTTCGCGCGCTCATTCGCTAATTTTTTGATGCCGGAGATTTCTTTGCGCTCACGCTCTGACTGCAAAATCCGTTTCAAAAGCGCATCGGCCGCATCGGGGTGCTTGTGCAGGTAGTTGTCCAGCGCCGTTTTCACGAAGTCATTCACAAAAGTGCGCAGCGTAGGACCGTCTGGTCCCACAGACTGGGAGCCCAGCTTGGTTTTCGTCTGCGACTCAAAGACTGGCTCCTGCACCCGAACTGCTATGGCTGCCACCACCGACTGTCGGATATCAGCAGCATCGAAATCCTTCTTGTAAAACTCTCGTATCGTCTTCACGATGGCTTCACGGAAGGCCGCCAAGTGCGTTCCGCCCTGCGTGGTATACTGCCCATTTACGAAAGAGTAGTATTCCTCCCCGTACTGATTGCTGTGCGTAAGGGCCAGCTCGATATCATTTCCTTTCAGGTGGATAATCGGGTACCGGAGGGCATCTTCGTCTACTTTGCGCAGCAAAAGATCATACAAACCCCGCTCGGAGAAGTACTTTTTCCCATTAAACTGGATGCTTAGCCCTGCATTTAGGAAGGCGTAATTCCAGATCTGGTTTTCCAGATAATCGGGAATAAAATGATAATTTTTAAATACGGTATCATCCGGCGTAAAGATGACGCGGGTACCGTTACGCTCTTTCGTAGGGGCTACTGGATGGTCTTCGATCAAAATCCCCTTCTCAAAGCTGGCTTTTTTCGTCTCTCCATCACGAAAAGACTGCACAGTAAAATGACTGGAAAGGGCATTCACGGCCTTGGTACCCACCCCATTCAGGCCTACCGACTTCTGGAAGGCTCCAGAATCATACTTGCCGCCGGTATTGATCTTGGAGACGCAGTCGATCACCTTTCCAAGCGGAATTCCACGACCGTAATCGCGTACTTCCACCTGGTGCTCAGAAATTTTGATGTCTATGGTACGTCCATAGCCCATCATGTGCTCATCGATACTATTATCTAAAACTTCTTTTACTAAAACGTATATACCGTCATCCTGAGCACTTCCATCGCCCAGTTTACCGATATACATCCCTGGACGCAGACGTATATGCTCCCGCCAGTCCAGAGACTTAATACTGTCTTCTGTATAGGTACTTTTCTGTTCTGCCATGTAGCTGCTGGAACTATGCTTGTATTGCTTTAAATTTTTGTGCGATCAAATAAAACAGGCCACCGATCCAAAGGGTAATGACCACGGGGATGATGTAAAAGAAACTATCGAACGTGGTGCTCGTGACTTCGTTCAGGTTGTTCAAACTATGCACAAACAAGGTGAGGAGCCCCATGGAAAGGTTTAAAATGCCTACGAAGGTGTACATCCAGGTCAACATCTGATCGCGGAACACATCTCCCCGTGGAAATATGCGACGAATAGAACTGATGCTTCCGTTCTCTATTAACTTCGCGGGGAAGAGCAGGGCCACATTCAGACCTAAAAAGATGAATATGCCCGTATAAAAGAAAGTGTCTTTCGCCAGTTCCTTTAAAGGATACCCCTCTGCCGTTATTTCTATGGCGACACGGTCAGGCATCGACGCATATAAGTAGAGAAAGATGATAATAAAGAGTAAAACTGTTGCGAAGTGAAAGACTTTACCAAATCGAAAATACATAGGACGTAGATTTATGGCTGCTAATATAAAGATTAAAATGCGTATTCCGCAGGAGCGTACGTTGCATTTCCAACACGCAAACGGGTAGAAGCGTTTAGCCTAAGGCATAATTCCCCTCCTAAATAGCGAAAAACCAAGCCGTAATGGCTGAGCAAATCCCTGTCTTCTGCTGTCAAAATTTACCTTTGCTCCTACCCCTCTCTAAACATAATGGCGCTGAAGCCGTTTTTTCTGCGAATTAGGCAGTACTTTTACTGCTCAGGCTTAACCTCACACGCATGATTCGACATTCTTTTCTAACGTCTTCCCTCACCGCACTTGCCTTTTACTTCTCGCCACACTCAGCTCCTGCTCTTCGGCTATTTCGGTCGAAGGCGTGGATTTAGAGGTGTGGAAAGCAGATCGTGATGGCTGTAAAGGGGAGCGCAGCGCCTTCGTTGAAACGATACGCCCGATAAAAAATGACTTTTTGGCCTCCGATAACCAAGCGCTCATCAAGACGTTCGGACGCCCAGACCGTGTGGAACTCGTGGACCGCAGCCAAAACTTCTTTATCTACTACCTGGAGCCCTCTCCTCGCTGTGAAGGCAGCGAAGCTGAAGAAGAACAGGTCCTCAAGTTGATTTTCCGTTTAAACGCCTATAGCCGTGTTTCTGAGGTTATTATCACACGCCTTAACCCGGGAGATTAAGTCGGGAGTTCTAGGGCCACGATCCAGCCTTTCTGGTACGGAAGCGGACAAAAAGGGCGAAAAAAAGCCTGCTTACATCGTTGGAGTAAGCAGGCTTTTTTGGTTTTGGCCTCCGGCCAAAGTCCACGCTATAGCTTCACAGGAGCCGCCCTACTTCAAGAAACACAGTGCAGCAGCCCCTAAGGTGCCGGCATTATTTTCTAAGGTGGCCTTACTCAGGCGCAAATCCGCTACATAGTAAGTCGTCAGGTACTGGCGGATGGTGCGCTCCAGTGCGGGCATCATAAACTCTAGCCCTGCAGAAATGCCTCCACCGAAATACACTGTGTGCACGTCGACGAGACGAATGGTCGAGACGATGGCTTCACCTAATATACGGCCCACCTCCTCGAAAACCATCAGCGAAACTTCATTTCCTTCACGTGCCGTATCCACGAGCAGATGCGTACCTAAGGGTTGGTCGCGCAGAGTCCCCGCCTTATCCGGGTAACCCTTAATCATGCGGTCCTTAATGCGCAGGATGCCATCTCGGCCGATAAGGCGCTCGAGGCCCTCATTACCGCGAGACAGCATGTGTCCCATTTCCATGGCATTGCCATTCGCTCCCTTAAAGACCTGTCCATTCAGTACCAGAGCAGAACCGATGCCAGTCCCCATGGTGATGAAAAGAAAATCCTCCGGCGTTTTTTCCGTGCCAAAATGATATTCTCCGATCGCGGCCGCAGCGGCGTCGTTTTCGAGAAAAAACTGTTTGTCGGCGTAAGCCTCCTGCAGGCGCTCCTGTAGCGGAAAGCCATTCAGCGAGGGAATAGCCGGAATTTCAAGCGGTGTGCTGCGGTCTTTTGTGATCAGGCCCGGAAGCCCAATGCCCACCTTCTGCACCTCAGGGTGCTTGTCCAAGTACTTGCCGACCGCCTCTATAAACCCAGCAGGAAAACCCGCTGCTTGCTCCCGGTACGGTTTGGTATCCTCTTTATAGAAATGGAGAACCTGGCCCTTGGTGCTGACAATGCCGATTTTTAAGTGCGTTCCGCCAACATCTATCGCCAAAAAATTTTCTTCTTGAGTATGCATGCTGTAGATTCAATAGGTTTCAAAGACCTAAAATAGGGAAGAGTTTTTTTAATTTCCTAAATCCTTTTCAATCTCTTGAAAATTTGGTGAACGGCGGGACAAATAAGGGTATTTTTGACCGTCAAATTCAGGATTCCGTGCATTTTTTTCCGATTGGTATGGGGATATTCCCTGCACGCTTTCGGGCGCTCTTCGTACACCAAGCAGTGATTATCCGCACCCAAGAAGGGACATGGACTGTGCTGCAAGACATAATCTCCTTCCTCATCCAGGCGCAGGTAGGCATCGATAAATTCGGCCGGCTTCATGGAAAATACCCGCGCCAGCCGTTCGATATCCGTACGTAAAAAAAGCGGTGAGGTCGTCTTGCAGCAGTTGGCACAGCTGAGACAATCCACCTGCTCGAAAACAGCCTCATGCAGGGTGTGGAAGGTCTCATCCACCACTTTCGGCTTCATTTTTCTGAGCCTCTGGCTGAGCTTTTTGGCCTGCGGCAAAGCACTTCTACTCTTCTGCCCAAACGCTTCTAAGTCCATCTAATTTATTAGTAATAGAAAATATTTCGGATTTTAATTTTGATAAAGAAAAGAAAAGCCTTATATTTCTGTTGTCAAGTAAATCCCGTCGGGTTCAATTCGAATGCGCTTTGCCTTGTATAGTTGTCCGATGGCTTGCTTGAAAGATTTTTTACTCATTCCCAGCACATTTTTGATTGTTTCGGGTGATGATTTATCATGGAGGGGCAAAAATTTCTCTTTTTGCAGGGCCAACAAGATTTTTTCAGCCCCTTTCTCATATTTTTCTCTACCCACCGGGTCCAAGCTGAGGTCTATTTTGCCGTCAGGCCGTACCTTCTTGATGTACACCTCCTCATAACTCCCTAAATACACTTTCCGAAACACTTCGTCGCTGTAGAGCAGACCTTCGTATTTATCGCGTAGCAAGATCTTATAACCTAGCGGACTGCGGGAGAAAAATAGACCCGGTAAGGCCTCTCCTTCCGTAAAAACCCCTTCCGGATTTTCTAAAAAATCCTCATAGCGCGCCGAACCGATTAGGCGCTCCCCCTTATAATCCAGGCAGACACGGATCAGGTAGAGCTTCCCCTCCTCCATCGTCGGCAGCATCTCACTCTTCGGCACAAAAAGATCCTTTAAAAGGCCCCAGTCCATAAAAGCCCCAATTTTGGTTAGGCTCTTAAGCTCCATGACAGCAAATTCATCCAGCATGGCCTTCGGCGTGTCCGTCACCGCCACCGGCCGATCTTCACTATCCGTGTAAATAAACACTTCTATCTCTTGGCCTACCTGCTCCTCCCCTTTGAGATAGCGATTGGGAAGCAACACTTCCTCCCCTGCTTTCGTCATTAGATAGGCACCGTTTGCGCTCAGCCGCGCAATGGGCAAGCGGCTTAATTTTCCTAACTCCTCCATAGGACAAAGTTACACAAATTAATTCATCTGAAAATTGGAAAACCTTTCCGAAGCCAGTAGCTTTACAAGAGAAACAAAACATTTATTGGATTTTATGCTTACTTAGGCGTATCGTCCAAATAAACCCAAATGATATGATAAAAAACATAGCGGTTATCGGTTCGGGCACCATGGGAAATGGCATCGCCCACGTTTTCGCCCAGCATGGGTATGCAGTAGCACTGATCGATTTATCTGAGAAAGCACTAGAAAAAGCTTTAGCTACCATAGGTAAAAACTATGACCGTCAGGTGTCTAAGGGGCTGCTTACAGCAGAGGAAAAAGAGGCGGCTTTAGCGCGTATTCAGACAGGCACAGAAGTGGCTGCTGGAGTAGCTGCTGCAGACCTTATCGTGGAAGCGGCCACCGAAAATATGGACATCAAGCTACAGCTTTTTAGAGAGATCGATGCACATGCTCCCGCTCATGCGATCTTAGCCACCAACACCTCTTCCATCTCTATTACGAAAATTGCCGCGGTCACAAGACGCCCAGATAAGGTTATCGGCATGCACTTTATGAACCCAGTGCCGGTCATGAAGTTAGTAGAAGTGATTAAAGGCTATGCGACCTCAGAAGAAGTCTGTGCGCAAATTATGGAGCTTAGCCAGTCGCTGCAGAAAATTCCCGTGGAAGTAAACGACTACCCTGGATTCGTGGCCAATCGTATTTTGATGCCGATGATTAATGAAGCCATCTACAGCTTGTACGAGGGCGTGGCTGGTGTGCATGAAATCGATACCGTCATGAAGTTGGGCATGGCGCACCCGATGGGCCCCCTTCAGCTTGCGGACTTTATCGGATTAGACGTATGTCTATCCATTCTACGCGTGCTCCACGAGGGATTTGGCAATCCAAAATATGCCCCTTGCCCACTTTTAGTGAACATGGTAGAAGCTGGATTTAAGGGAGTTAAGACAGGAGAAGGTTTCTATGTGCACACCCCAGGTAGCAAGGAGCTAGTAGTTTCCCCGAGATTTAAGTAATTTTACCGACAGGCAAGAAAAATCGGGCGGATGGTGCTTCATCCGCCTTTTTTTGCGCCAGCAAAACCGTACATTTCCTATGAAAAAGGGCATGCATATCGCCGTCTCCGGTAATATCGGTAGCGGAAAAACCACACTGACAGAAAAATTAGCCAAGCATTATGGCTGGACAGCTACCTTCGAGGCGGTAGATGATAATCCCTATCTCTCTGATTTTTATGAGGATATGAAACGCTGGTCCTTTCACCTGCAAGTGTATTTCTTGAATTCTCGTTTCAATCAGATCCGCCAGATACGGGAGAGTCAAGAGACGGTCATTCAGGACCGCACCATCTACGAAGATGCCTATATTTTCGCTGCTAACCTGTACCGATCGCAGTTGATTTCGGAGCGCGATTACCAAAACTACCTGAGCCTTTTCCATTCTATGGTGGCTTTCGTGCAGCCTCCAGACTTGCTCATCTACCTGAAGGCAGACATTCCCAAGCTGGTGGGGCAGATCGAAAAACGGGGACGCAGCTATGAAAATGCGATACGGATCGACTACCTGAAAAATTTAAATACCCACTACGAGGACTGGATCGCGCAGTACAAGGAGGGTAAACTCCTGGTAATCGATGTAAATCAGATGGATTATGTCGCGAATCCAGAGGATTTCTCCGCAGTAGTGAACCGCATCGACCGAGAGCTGTACGGGCTGTTTGCCTAAGGCGCTGTATGGTTTTCGCGTAGGCCTTTGCGGCCAAAATAGACGAAATCCCCTCTAGCCTATTTTGCGCTAGAGGGGGTTTCGTCTGTTTAGAGGGGCTTAGCCGACCTTGCGCAAGCACCAGCGGCCGATGCTTTCGCGAACCTCAGGGCTAGGCTGGAGCAGCAAAGCATCTATTTTTTGTAGCTGTCCCTGCAGGAGCAGATTTTCGTAACAGGCGATGCGATGGAGGCGCAGACCGTGCAGCTTACAGAGGATATCGTACTGCGCATCGTTATAGGCGGTCAACTTCCAGCCGGGCGCCCTCCCCCTTGCAGTTCAGGTGGCGTGCCTGCGGCTCCGAAAAGCCTTTGGGCCAGCGGTGGCCCCAGCCATACCCGTTCGCGCACACCTCCCTTCAGGCCGCTTTCTCGTAGGTGCGGCAGAGGCGCTTATGCGCGGCGATCCACTCGAAGGTCATCTCCTCATAAACCCTTGAGCGTAAGGTCTCTAGTCGGTAGCGATTAAAATGGACTTCATCATCGTAGAGAAAGACATTTCTACCGATTTTCAGATCAAACTTTAGCTTTTTTAAGAGAGGAGCGCGGCCTTTGCCCCCCAGGGCGCGGAACACTTCTTCCAGCCAGTCCTGCCCTTTTCCTGTTAAGAAATGCTCCTGGACGGCCACCTCGCTATTGTCCTCCAGTTCTGGAGAAAGCGCATGGACAGCCTCACGGAGCACTTGAATTTTTACATCTCGCACGACACGAAGGGTTTCAGTGTGAAAAAGGACAAAACTACGCTTCGCGCAGGATTTCCCAGGTATGATCGGCTAATAATTTTACCTCCGCCACGAAAATCTGATCGTTTTGCCGCTTGCGGCCCCATTCTTCAGGAGCGATCATGCTGAGAAAGTCGCCTCCTTCGTTTTTTTGATATAAAAAATAACGGTGATTAATCAGGGGCTCGAAGGCGATGGAGGCCTGATAGATGCGTTCGGAAACCTCTACCCGCTTTTGGATGGCCTTCGCCTGATCTGCCAGCAGCTGCATTTGTTCGTAAAGCTGCGCCATCTGCATTTCGGTTTGCGACTGCATGGCGGCGATGGCGCGACCGGTAATTTTACCCACATCTTCGGGCTTCACCAGTGCCCCACCGGAAGTGTGCGCATACGGAAGTAACCCCGGGTTCTCCGTGGTCATTTCCTTCATTTTTTCTAAATCTATTTTATCGACGTCTATTTTTTTTCCTCTATCCATGGTTTATTCTGAAGGGGCGATTCTCTCCTTTAAATTTCCTTTAGAGCCGGGAAAGGTCGTCCGAGAGGAAATATCATAGCTCACATATAAGATGATGGCCATAAAAAGAAAGAAGAGAAGCAGAAAGATAATCTTGTTTCGTTTCATAAGGGTAACAGCTTTAGGTTCCTTTCGGTTTTGCTGGCGCAAAATATAATGACAAAGATATTCAACCGAATCAAAGGAAAAAAGTTCGGTTTTTTCCCGCTGCCAGCTCCTTAGCGCTTCTCCATACTGAAACGACTCAGCCGTGGCAGCCGTGCCACCCGAAAGGCGGCCACACAGCCTACCGCAGCACCTGCCAAGTGGGATTCCCAACTGATTTTCCGATCGGTAGGAATGACACCGTAGAGTGTGCTGCCATATAGAAAAAGGGTTAAGGCAGAGATAATCAAGGCCTTTATCGATATGCGGAAAAAGCCCAAACAAATCAGAAAGCTGGCCAAGCCGTACACGATCCCCGAAGCCCCAATATGAAAATACGGCGACCTATCACCCAAACGATAAGATTCGTAATCAAATACACGGACCAAAACACCTTATCCGCTACCCTGTCGTAAAAAAAATAAAGCGTTGTAGTCAAAATTAAAAAGGGGGCTAGGTTGGCCAGCAAATGATAGATGTTGCCATGGATAAATGGCGCCAGAAAAATCCCGGGCAGATGGATAAGCTTCTGCGGATAGATGCCTAAAAAGCCTAAGTCCACATTAAACGACACTTGCACCAGAAAAATCAAAAAAAACAGGAAACTCAGCCGTACCGGCACCACCATGGCCCGAGTTAGGCGCGACCAATAATGCTTTTCCATACCTTAGCTCTTTTTTAACCAAACGCGCTGTGCGGCAAAGGTTTTCAGCCTCCTTTCCTGCTTTTCGTAGGTGCATTCATCAGAAATCATAGCCACTTTCCGAGGAAAGGGCGTATTTTAGCCTTTTGTAAGATGCTAACCCAAATTAAAAGAAACGCAATATGAGGAAACGGATATGGCTATGCGGCGCCCTCCTGCTGACCGCACTGACGGGGCAGGCTCAGGACGCGCTGACGGTAGAAAAAATCATGCAGGATCCTGCTTGGATGGGAACTTTTCCCAGCAGTGTGAACTGGACCCCAGACGGAAAAAAGCTCTATTTCGGTTATAATCCTGAGGGCAATGCCGCGGACTCCCTGTACGTACTGGATCCCTTTGGCGCGAGCCAACCGGAAAAAATGTCCCTCCAGGAGCAGCGGATGTTGATTCCCCGAAATGCCGTTTTTAATCCGAAAAAGACCCAACAGGCTTTTGTACGCAGTGGTGATCTGTACCTGCATGAGCTTAAATCCGGGCAGCAGCGCCTTCTGCTCAGTCTGCCAGGTTCGGTAGGCGGCCTCACGTTTTCCCCCGATGGAAAGGAAATTCTTTTTATCTACAGCAATAATGCCTACCGCTACACATTGGCTTCGGGGGCCCTGGAGCGGATCAGCTACATCCAGTCCGGTAGTAAGCCGAAAGAAGAAAGCGCACCCGCTCACAAGCATGACCGATGGGTGCAGGAAGAGAATTTAGAACTTCTTCAGGTGGTGCGCGAGCGCAAAGCCAATAGCGAAGCCAGTGCGGCTTACCGAAAGGCAACCAGCGCCACGCCGGAAGGCCATTACTTGAATGGAAAAGCCGCCAGCGCCATGCAGGTATCTCCAAATGGCCGTTACATCACCTTTTCTACCTTTGAACGAGCGGAAAACAAAGGGACGATCGTCCCAGACTATGCCCATAGCAGCGGCTACACGACCAACCTGCAGACCCGCACGAAGGTGGGGGACAAGCCGGCCACTGTGAGCTTTTCATTTACGATACCGAAAAGCATGAAGCGAAAAAAGTAGACCTTAGCGGGCTCCCAGGCATTCAGGATAAGCCGGATTTTTTAGCCGACTACCCGGATAAGGACTGGCCTGAGCAGGATCGTGTGGTGTTCCCAAGTGCAGCCGTTTTCTCTCCTGATGGGACGCAGGCAGTGGTTTCCATCCGCGCTTATGACAATAAAGACCGCTGGATCGTGCGCTTGGACTGGGAAACGGCTGGTGTGCAGGTGATCAGCAGACAGCGGGACGAAGCTTGGGTAGCAGGGCCGGGTATCGGGTTTGCCATGGGAACAGGCACGCTCGGCTGGCTGCCCGATAGCCGGCATGTGTATTTCCAATCTGAAGAAACGGGCTATTCTCACTTGTACCTGTACGATATCCAGTCGGGTCAGCAGCAAGCGCTTACAGCCGGAAATTTCGAGGTTTTCGATCCACAGCTTTCGCGTGACGAGAAGTTTTGGTTTTTTACCAGCTCGGAAGAGGATCCAGGCCTGCGTCATTTCTACAAAATGCCCCTTATGGGGGGCAAGGCAGAGCGCCTGACCAGCTTGAAGGGAAATAATGAGGTGAGCCTTTCTCCAGATGAAAAACATCTTGCCATCCGCTATTCCTACTCGAATGTCCCTTGGGAACTTTACATCCAAGAAGCCAAAGCAGGAAGTAAAGCGAAAAAATTGACCTCTGGTCAAAGCGAAGAATTTCAGGCCTATTCTTGGTATGATCCAGAGATTATCCGCTTTCCGGCGCAAGATGGAGCGCAGGTACCAGCCCGCATTTACCGCCCCGATCCCGAGAAAAAAATGGCGCAGCTGTCATTTTTGTGCACGGCGCCGGGTACCTCCAAAATGTGCATTACTGGTGGTCCACCTATTTTCGGGAGTTTATGTTTCACAACTTGCTTCGTGAGCAGGGCTATACGGTCTTGGATATCGACTACCGTGCTTCGGCAGGCTATGGCCGGGATTGGCGCACGGGCATTTATCGCCACATGGGAGGCAAAGACCTCTCCGATCAGGTGGATGGCGCCAGGTATCTCATGGAGGTAGAAGGGGTGCAGCCGGGCAAGATCGGTATTTATGGCGGCAGCTACGGTGGATTTATCACGCTGATGGCCCTGTTTACGGCGGCTGACACCTTTACCGCTGGTGCGGCATTACGTTCCGTAACGGACTGGGCTCATTATAACCACGGCTACACCGCTAATATTTTAAACGAGCCAGCTGATGACCCCATCGCTTATCGTCGCTCCTCTCCCATTTACTTTGCCGAGGCTACAGGGGCACCTACTCATCGCCCATGGTATGCTGGATGTTAATGTGCATTTTCAGGATGTCGTACGGCTGGCGCAGCGTTTAATCGAGCTGGAAAAAGACAACTGGGAGATGGCTGTGTATCCCATTGAGGATCATGGATTTGTGGAGCCCTCCTCTTGGACGGATGAATACAAAAGAATTTTGAAGCTGTTTAATTCTACTTTGCTGAACGAATGAGAAGAACTGTTAAGCCTCTGCCTTTTTTGGCACTTTCCTTTTTGCTGCTGCTGACAGCCGTTACAAGTTGCTACGAGCAGGAGACTGGACCTAAATTCCGAGGTGAAGTCGCAGAAAATGCCATGGTCGTTGCCGCACGTGATGAGGCGGCACGCATTGGGCTATCCGTTTTGCAGGCCGGTGGCAATGCTTTTGATGCCATGATCGCCACAGAGCTGGCATTGGCTGTGGCCTACCCTTTCGCGGGGAATCTGGGTGGCGGTGGCTTTATGGTGTACCGGACAGCGGAGGGGGAAATAGGAAGCTTGGATTACCGGGAGAAAGCGCCTTTGAAAGCCTCACGGGACATGTATCTCGACGATGATGGCGAGGTGATCCCCGGTTTAAGCACTCAGGGCGCTGGCGATCGCAGTGCCGGGCACGGTCGCGGGCGTATATGCTGTGCATGAGCGATTTGGTAGCCTACCTATGGAGCAGCTGCTCGAGCCTGTCATTCAGCTGGCACTTGCGGGGGTACGAGTGACAGAAAAGCAGGAGGCGCGCCTAGCGGCCAATCGGCAGGCCTTTATCGACGTGAATGGCCCGGAAACGTTTTTTGCCACCCCTTTTAAGGCGGGTGAGATGATACGCTATCCCGTCCTCGCTGCTACCCTGCAAACCTTACAGCAGGAGGGTCGAGATGCCTTCTACAAGGGCAGTATCGGAGAGCGTTTAGTAGCCGATGTACAGCAGCGCGGAGGGATATTAAGCATGGAGGACCTGGAAAAGTACAGTGCCGTTTGGCGGGAGCCGGTTACCTTTACCTATGGCCCCTACCGCATGATCACGATGGGACCCCCTAGCTCGGGAGGAGTGACGCTCGGGCAGCTGTTTGGGATGCTTTCGCATCAAAGGCTCCGTGGTCTTTCGCATAACCGACCGGATTACATGCAGCTTTTGGTAGAGCTTATGCGCCGCGCCTATGCTGATCGTGCCACCTACTTGGGTGATCCAGATTTTACGGAGATTCCGGTGGATGCCCTCTTAGATGCTGGCTACCTAAAAGAGCGTGCAAAAGATATTCGACCGGGGACCGCTACTTCTTCTGCTGATGTTTCAGCCGGTGAGGTATATATGTACGAAAAGGAAGAAACAACGCACTACTCCATAGTCGACGCTTTTGGCAATGCGGTTTCGGCTACGACGACCTTAAATGGAGCGTATGGGTCTAAGGTGTTTGTGGAGTCCTTAGGCTTTTTTCTCAATAATGAAATGGATGATTTCAGTTCCAAGCCAGGAGTTCCGAATATGTTTGGGCTCATCGGTTCGGAGGCAAATGAGATCGCTCCCGAAAAACGTATGCTCAGTTCCATGACCCCCACCATCGTAGAAAAAGAAGGGGAACTCTTTATGGTGGTCGGCACGCCGGGTGGCTCTACGATCATTACGGCCGTATTTCAGACTATTTTGAACGTCATTCAGTTCGATATGAGTATGCAGGAAGCTGTAAATGCGCCTCGTTTCCATCATCAGTGGTTGCCGGATTTAATCAACTTAGAGCCGAATGGATTCGACTCTGTTTTGGTGAAGGCTTGCAAGAGCGCGGGTATTTGGTTAATGAAGGGTACAATCCCATCATTGGAAAGGTGGATGCCATCTTACGCTTACCGGATGGGCGCCTCGAGGGAGGGGCAGATCCACGCGGTGATGATCGCGCACGTGGCTATTAAAGGCTGTCAGCGCAGGACCTGATTTAGCTAGAGGAATTCGTGTCTCCTTGCCCCATGGCTGGGGAAGGCGGATTTTTTGCGCCCATCAAAACGAAAGAAATAGAAAGCAAACGAAAGTGTAAAAGAAAGCAAAAGAAACAAAACGAAAGCTAAAATTCGGAAAAAGAAAGAAAAAGAAAGTAAAATAGAAAGAAAACGAAAGTAGCTAAAAATGCCTAGACGGAAGGAGTACCAGCTGTCTAGGCATCTTTTTTTACTGCTAAGGGCCAATCCCGATAGGCAGCTTTGTGTACCTCAGGAAAAATGCGTCCTTAGGAACTCGGTAATGCCAGTAACCATTCCAAGGCATCTGCCAGCATCGCCTCATTCAAGGTCTCTTCGATGCTAGCATATTCATTCACGCCGCCTGTCTCTGCACGCTGCATGAGATGATTCAGTTCAGGATAAAATTTTACGGTGATATTTTTCTTGTCTGCAAAGTTTTTTTTCGAGCGCACGTACCTGTTGCATGCCCACCACCTGCACATCTTTGCCGCCTAGCAAAATCAGCGTGGGAACCTCTAGCTGAGCGAGGAAGGGCTGTGGATCGAAGCGCAACAGGGAGCGCAGGTAGGGGTTTAAGGCACTTTGGTACGCCTCCGTTAGGGCTTTCGCCTGGGCCTGACGCTGTGCTTCGGGAAGGGGCAGGCTGCCAGCGATCTCCTCCATCAACGCTTTAATGTCGCCAGCCACCTCATCACTGGTTCGCTCTGAAATCATCAACGCATAAACGGCCTCGTTTCGCTTTACGGCCTCTTCTACTTGGTCGAAGCTAAGGCCAGCGGTGCGCGATACTTCGGCGGTCTGCCGAATCATCATCTCCACGCCTGGCACCACAGCGCCTGCCATGGAAACTTGGAAATCCACTAAACCCGGTTCTGCGGCTAGCGCATGGCTGATAGTTCCACCCTCACTATGTCCCCAAATACCGATCTGAGGAAAAGAGTCTCCCATCTGCTGTCGAAAAGCTCGTATCAGGGAGCGGGCATCGTCCATAAAATCGGATAAAACGGCGTTTTGAAAATTTCCATCCGACTCCCCTACGCCGACGCTTGCMAAACGAAAAACGGCGAAACCTGCTTCGGTCAGGCGGTTGTGCCAAACATGGAATGGGGCATGCCCAAAG
>NZ_AJYA01000015.1 GCF_000265075.1 Nitritalea halalkaliphila LW7
TAAAAGAATTAAGTAATTTCATGCAGATTTAAAAAATTTACACTCGGATAGAATGAACAATTTCAATGGCTTTTTTAGTTTCAGAAATTTTAAAACCCTTTCCTATTAAAATATCTTGATAAGTAATTGTATGAAGATCTGTAAAACCCTCACTAAATTCGAGTTCTTCACCTTCTACTGTAATGGATCTAAACGTTTTTGCCCTGAAGTTTAGCGCTTTCAGGAAGGTAGTCTTCATTGATACTCAAGAACCAATTAACTCTAGCTTGACTCAATTCCAAAAACCCCTTAGCTACATCAACAGTATGCTTTTCAACTATCAAATCCTTTACGTCACCAAATACCCAGGTGAGCATATCAAAAAAATGAACCCCTATATTGGTGGCTATCCCTCCTGATTTGGTTATATCGCCTTTCCATGAGGTATAATACCAACTTCCTCTAGAGGTAAGATATGTTAAATCGACATCGTAAACTTTATCCTTGGGTCCTGATAAGATTTTATCGCGTAAGGCAATGATTGATGGATGTAATCGAAGTTGAAGAATGCAATAAACATTTCTGCCTGTTTCCCTTTCAATTTCTTCAAGGGCATCAATATTCCAAGGGTTTAATACAATAGGTTTCTCGCATATAACATCACAGTCAGAGCGAAGACCAAATCTTATATGACTATCGTGCAGATAATTCGGTGAACAAACGCTGATGTAGTCGAGCTTTTGTCCTTTCCTTCTTAGCTTGTCAATATGTCTGTCAAATCTTTCAAACTCTACAAAAAAAAGAAGCTTTTGGGAAATAGCTATCCATAATTCCTATGCCGTCATAAGGATCGAATGCAGCCAATAAATCATTATTGGTATCCTTTATCGCTTTCATGTGTCTTGGTGCTATATAACCTGCCGCACCAATTAAGCCAAATTTCTTCTGTTCCATTGTTATTCTATTGTATATGATTGAATAGTTTGTGTAATGTAGGTCAATTGTTTTTCGTCTAACTCACTATGCATTGGCAAAGAAAGTACTGTTTTTGACAGCTTTTCAGTAATTGAAAAGTGTCCATCAGGATATAGAGGACTTTTATAAGCTTTTTGAAGATGTAAAGGAACTGGATAATAAATCATGCTTGGAATTCCTTTATCAGACAAATAATTACGTAAAGAATCGCGATTTACTCCTTCTTTAAGCTTTAGTGTATATTGATGAAAGACATGGGTAGATTTTGCTGAACGCTTAGGTGTTTGTAGCCAATTAACACTTGCTAAAGCATCATCATAAAATGCAGCAGCACGGGCTCTATTCTGGTTATATAAATCTAAATTCGGTAACTTTGCGCGTAAAATAGCCGCTTGGATACTGTCAAGACGGCTGTTCACCCCAATAATATCGTGATGATATTGTATTGATTGGCCATGATTTGCAATCATTCTTAACTTTTTAGCTAATTCATCATCATCGGTATACATAGCTCCTCCATCACCATAACATCCGAGATTCTTTGATGGAAAAAAGGAGGTACATCCAACATTTCCCATACAACCGGCTTTTTTTTACTTCTCCATTCGAAAAGCGATATTCTGCTCCTATTGCCTGCGCTGTATCTTCGATAACAAAGAGATTGTGTTTATCCGCAATAGACAAAATGGCCTCCATATTTGCACACTGCCCAAAAAGATGAATGGGTACTATAGCTTTGGTTTTGGTTGTAATGGCTGCCTCTATACTTGCTGGATCGATTAAAAAAGTATCTTCATGCACCTCAACCAATACAGGTGTTAATCCTAAAAGCGCGATAACTTCAGCAGTGGCTACGTAAGTGAAAGATGAGGTGATTACTTCATCACCAGGCTTTAAACCCAATCCCATCATAGCAATCTGCAAAGCATCAGTTCCGTTAGCACAAGGAATCACATGCTTTACGTTTAAATATAGCTCAAGTTCTCTTTGAAAGGCATGCACGGCCTCACCTTTGATAAAAGAAGTCGTATCAATAACTTCTTTAATGCCTTTGTCAACCTCAGTTTTAATGGCTTCATACTGAGATTTTAAATCTACCATTTTGATTTCCATATACTAAAGCTTTATTACTTTATTATTTTCAAGTTGATACCATTCCTTACTCTCTGAGCATTGTGCCTTTCCATCTGTATCAAAATTTAGGCGCTGACCGAATTCACTCATCCAACCGATTTGTTTAGCAGGATTACCTACAACAAGTGCATAATCAGGTACATGCTTGGTTACTACAGCGCCAGCACCTATAAAGGCAAATTTACCTATATCGTGTCCACAAACTATTGTAGCATTAGCTCCGATACTTGCACCTCTTCCTACATGTGTTTTCATGTATTCGTTCTTTCTATTTATTGCTGAACGAGGGTTAATAACATTAGTGAATACCATAGAGGGACCCAAAAACACATCATCATCACAAGTAACACCAGTATAGATACTGACATTATTTTGAACCTTTACATTCCTGCCTAAAACCACATCAGAGCTTATCACCACATTTTGACCTATATTACAGTTTTCACCTAAAATGCAGTTTGACATAATATGCGAAAAATGCCATATTTTTGTTCCTGCTCCAATATTGCAACCATCATCAATTACGGCTGTTTCATGGGCAAAGTAGTTAACTTCGTAAGATTTCATATAAAAATTTATTTAACTTGCTCATCTTTACTCTAAAATCTAAATTGGCATTAGCGAACGCTCTCATTTGTGGTGCTATTTCATTTTGATTAATACCTCGATTAAATTGCAAAATTTTTTGAAATTCTAAAGGAATATTTTCTTCGAGAAATAAAATAAACCCTGTACTTTCTGGGATATCCTCATCAATAGTTGACCAAAAAAAAGGCAAACCTCTGGAAATATATTCTCTAGCTTTTAATTCGGATGTATATTTTAAACCTTTACGTCCAATAGCTAAACTTCCAATTCCAATAGTAGCCCAATCATATAATGCATCTAACTGTTCACCTTGTAAAAAGCCCTTGAATGTAACATATTCTTGAAGATTTAATCGTCTTACTAAATTTTTATTATAAGTCATTTCTTTGCTGTCACCGACAATAAAAATTTGAATTTTCTCTGTTGGTCTTGCTAAACTTATGTACTTTTTTTAAAGAAATAAAAATTCTGTGTAGTCCATGGGTTTTGTACCCAGCTCCTACAAAAAGTATATTTATTTTTATTTTATTATTCTCAGCTGGATTTCTTAAATTATATTTATCTACAGAAATGCCATTTCCTAAGTATAACCATTTAACATTACTATTTCCTAAAATTCTAAATTGAAAATCTATAATTTCAGAAGTAACACCAACAAATCCATTTATATACTTTCTAACTTTTTTACCATAAAATGATTCTAGAATATTCCTTAAATAATTTCCATTAAATTTATATTTTWAAAAATGTATTTTCAAACTCCTGATGCTCTGTAACAATTTTATAATCAGAATTTTTCTTTAAAAAATCTAGAAATAAAAAATCCGCATTGGGATATCTAAAGTAAATTACGGTATCTAATGGTGAGAATTTTTTTAATTCGTTTGTTATAAAATCAAATTTTTCTTTCCTTCTTGAAAAAGCATTGCTAACTGTTGTATTTACAAAGGAATATACTTTATCTCTTGCATCAATTACACTCTTGAGTTTTGCGTTTGGTACACTTGATGAAACAAAATAAAGATATGTATTATCATTATATTTTTTGAGCGCATCAAACTGACCGATAATTTTTTGTTCCACTCCTCCAAAATGGTCTGATACAAAAGCGAAATATAGAATATTAAATTTAGTCATGGACTATTTTTTGTGTTTTTTATATAACTTGTGAAAATGGCTAGCGTAACTATATAACTTACTATGCCAATAACAATATGAGAGAATATAGCACCTCTAATACCGTAATAAAAAATCATGGAAAAGACTATGGGCAATGAAATTAGCAATGAAATAAATGAAGATCGAAAATTTAAATTAAACTTTCCTCTACCCATTAGCGCTATACCTTTCATAATGTTCATGTTACGTATCCCCCAACCTACTGATATCAATATAAAAAATGGAATGGATTCATCATATTTTCCTTTAAACAGGAAAGGTATTGAAAAAACAATAGTTGATGCACCAATAAATACGAAAATAGGAATAGCGAAATGGTTTATAATATTGTACTTTTTATATATCCGTAGCCATTCACTAAAATTATTTGACTTGTTTGAAAAATAAGGCATAGCTATTTGCTGAATACTTGTAGGGAATAACTGAAAAATTGAAACTAAAGTTAGAGCAAACATATAGAATCCTACAACAGATCGATTACTCACAAAATAATTGATCATATATATATCCAATGTGGTTAATATAGTTCCAATAATATTTGCAGCCAAAGCATATCCAGATAAAGACCACATCGTTCTTACCTGTTCTTTAATGAAGTAGTTTTTAACCCTTCTAAATATGCTAGCCTTAATTTGCATCTCAAAAATAAGAATACCAATGAATGAACTAATCACTACTGCCCAAATATATCCTAATAGACCAAAACGCCATGTAGCTAAAACAATAGCTAAAACTGATAAAATTTTTGTTGATGACTGTGCAAATGCCATCTTCTTTATTTGTTTTATGGCCTGAAAAAATGACAAATACGAAGACTGAAGAATGAGTGGAAGTATAAAAATAGCGTACAAAGGAAACAAGCGCTTAATCTCAATATCATTTGATATTAAACCTAACGTATTAATTATAAACAGAATACCGTATAATACAATAAAAGAAATAAATCCAATAAACAAGGAAATATTGAAATATTGATTTCTTTCGATCTCAGAAACTCCATCTTTGGAAGCTATTTGAATGAGAGCAACATTAAATCCAAGTCCTCCTAAAATACCTGCGAATCCAATATAGGTCTGCATAATTTTTATTTGCCCAATTTCTATTGGATCTAAAAACCCAGCAACAAATAACTGTGAAGCAAAACCAGCAATGAATATCAAGCCATTGGCTGAAAGTAAGTGAAACAAGCCTTTTTGAGCCACGTTTTTGAGCTCACCAAGTGATTTTGAGAATAACTCAAGCATTCCTAACAAAAATCATTTCAACAGATTTCAAAAATGATATGCATAAAAATTTCTCAAAAATAGTTCCTTGATTGAAAAGAAATTGAATGTCTTTAATCACAGATTTGGGGAGGAAATGCCAACTAAGACTGCTATTATACTGCCCATCTACAAAAGTCTGAAGCTTAATGTCATTATTATACCAATCGTCAAAAGGTACTGGCACGTCATTATCACCTAATAATTCTCTTTTGAGTTTATTGACAACTTTACCTATCAATAATTTAGACCTGCTATTCGTAGGCTTAATTCCATATTTCCATGGATACTTCATAAGCCTAGGATGTTTATTTTGCATCCAATCAATTGTAAGTTTTGCGTCAAATCTTAATGCTGGATCTATAGAATAAGCCAAATGAGCAAACTCTAAATCCATATAAGTATATGTTGTATCGGTAAATGGCAATGTCATCCAAGCGCCATTGTGAATGGCATTAAATCCTCGATTATAGGTTATAAACATTTCGTCATTTTGATACGACTGTAGAATGCTTTTGAGCATCGCTTCATCTATCTTATTAAAAAGTTTGTCTGAAACCACGTATCTTCTTCTCAAATTTGGGGTTTCGTGATGTGGCGCTCCTAAATAGCTCCTTTACTGCTTTCTGCTAAACCTCCATTATGAAACAATCCATAGCTACTTAGATTTAAGCGACGCACAGCGGCAAATGTCTGCGCAGCTCCAAAATAATACACTGCACAATTATTAAGCATAAGGGCGTTTCAAGGTCATATAGTTGAAACCCATTATTGAGTAATAGTACAATATGTTTCAACGACAAATCAGAAGATATTTTACGTGCAATGAGTTCATCTGATTTAAAGCCCTCACTAAAAGTGAGCGCTGTGATATCTTTATAATCATACTCATGAGCAAGCATTACATTCAATCTGGAATCCAATCCACCACTTAAAGTAGCAATATGTTCGTAATTATAATGCATATCTTTTGAATACTCCAAATCTATTGACTTCTTAAACCAGTGATCTAACTCTGATAATAAGTCTATATTAATTTTCGTATATGCTATATCTCTGTAATAATCATGATATCTATGATTGATTGATTTACCTTTTGCGATATGCACATATTCGCCAGCTTTAATCTTTTTGATTTCATTTACCAGAGTAAAATCTTCAAGCATATAACCTAAAGAAAGCATCATATAAGAGGCTTGTTCAGATAGGGATAATTTTACTTCAAAGTGTCTAAGTAAATCTGATAATAAAAAGATTGAGGATGAAAAAGCTGCAAAATCATCATTAACAAAGTAAAAGAGTTGGCGTGAACTCATCTGATCTGCAAATAAGAAGAGCTCCTTACTATTTTTATCATAATGTAAAGCAGTAAACGATCCTTTTACATTAATAATGGAATTAAGCATATCATCCTTTGAGGAATTAGGATCACATTCGTTACCTTCCAATCTAACCCCATCAAAACCTACAGCACAGATGTTACTCTCTTTTAAAAATTTATCATTAGAAAATTTATCATTTGCATAATGGCAAGCAATAAATCCATCTTCTTTAATTTCCTTTTTCTTTTTGTAAAATCGATTTACATAACGAGGAAAATCAATTGAATTCAATTTTCCATGATACGCATCGTTAAAAATCAATATACCAGAAAATCCGCTCATCAGTTCAGACTATACACTTTTACCCAATCCTTCTTGATATTATTCCAATCAACCAAGTCAAGAATGATTCGACGGTTTACAGAAGTTCTATCTTTATGCACTTGAAAATTGGAGATCACATTATTTAGTGCCTCAGTTAACTCATCTGGACTATTGATCCAAACTGCATAAACACCTTTTTCTCTGAGTAAGTCATACGGTAACCACTTACCTATGATTGATACGGATCCAGCTGCTAAATGCTCTAGCATACTCGCTGAGAACTGATCTCTTGTTTGTATATGTATAAAAATATCTGTTGACAATCTTAGCCTTCTTAAATCATTAATTTCTAAATAATCCTCGATTATTGAAACATCAAAATTATTTCCAGCTACTGATTGTTTCAAATTATTAATAGACTCCGCTTTTCCAGTTCCATACGTCATTGGAAAAATAACTTTATATTCTTCTTTCTTTATTTTACTTTCAACGATCGACTTCCAAATGGATTGGTGTTGAACAATTCTCGCTCCGTTATAACCGCAAGTAATAATTTTTTTATCAAGATTTAATGCGTTCTTTGCCATAATAGAATCATTATTTTTAAGGAAGTCTTCGAATTCAGAAAAAGAACTCATTAACGGAAAAAGAACGGAGCTCGCTTTACGCTTTGCGTCTAAATAATAAAAATTAAATATTTTTGAAAGGAAAACAGGGTTTGTTGCACAAATAGTATCTGCCAAACCAATACTTCTTTTATTGAAAAAGTGATGAAATTTACTTACTTCGTTAAAGTCAGAGCCAAAAAAAGAAATGATTAACTTTGAACATTTTCTGCGTAAAATTTTACTAATTAATGCTATATACCAGTGGTGGTAATGGATGTGAACAATATCGTATTTAGGTAAATTTCTGGAAATCTTCCATAAGTTAAAGAAAGAAAATAAAATGCCAATCTTGCGAATTTTTGTTAGTGGCCCATTAATATATTCATTAGAAATAACATGATTAAAAGTTCGTTTATGTGCTAACCTGTCTTCGTTAGAAATAGGTGAAATAATAAAACAGTCAAATAAAACATTATGTTCGTTTTTTAAACGACTTAAAGTTGGACTCACGAAAGTCTTAATCAAGTGAGACTCAGATACAATTAAAACTTTCTTAGTTTGCATTAAAATACTTTGCTAATAAATGGGCCTCCCCTATGTCCTTCCAAGATTTTTCACTTACTGGAAACACACCTACTTTTCCTCCTCTTTGTTTTACCCTTTCAATCAAATGAGTGATATGAAAAAACTCATTTTCTGGAATTTCATCAATAAGATGAGGTTCCAATACGTACATACCACTGTTGATTTTAAATGTCAACTCTGGTTTTTCTTTTAATTCTAGTAATTCCCCATCTACCCCAGTTTCTAAAGTGCCGTATGCTATTGGAAAGTGCTTTAGAGCAGCTACTAAGGTAATCTCGTTCTTATTTTCTTGATGATACTTCAGAATATTTGCATAATCATCTTCAATGATTATATCGCAGTTGCTTACAAAAAAAGTTTCATTTATTTTTCCCTTAAGCAAATGTAAACTACCCGCAGTTCCCAAGGGTTTTTCTTCTAAAAAACAGTCTGTTGAGTATGGTAGATTTAACGATTGTAAGTAAAAATTAATCAGTTCTGCTTTATAGTTCACTGATATATAAAACTGAGTGCAGCCATGCCGATGAAAGCGATCAAAAATCTCCTCCAACATGGTTTTCTCACCTATCGGAATCAATGGCTTAGGTAAAACATTGGTTAAAGGTCTTAAACGCGTTCCAAATCCGCCGGCCATGATCACCACTGGGATATTAAAAGAATCAAATTCTTGTTCATTTTCTCGAAAAATATCTTCCCAGAAATACACTTCAACCAAATTCTTATCCTTATCTAGCACAGGAAGCATTTCCATTCTATGCTGAATCATCATTTCGCGAATTTCCTCAATAGACATAGAAGTGTTTGCATAACGGATGCTTCCTCGAAGAACAGACTTAACAGGACTATCTAAACTTTGATTTTTAATGATTGCCCTTTGAATGTCACCAATACTGACAAGTCCGATAAAAAGTTCTTTTTCAAAAACTAATAATAGTTTTTTATCAAGCTGATCCATTTTTTTTAGGCAGTCAAGTAATGTAGCTGATGATTCAATAAATCTATTTTTATATTTCATTAAAATTGCTGTTTACAAGGATTACCAAAATAAATTCCAGCCGTAATAATATCTTTTACAATTACACTTCCTGCTCCAACAGTAGATTTCTCATAAATGGAAATATTATTTCTGACAACCGAATTAGCACCTATAAAAGTACTTTTCCCTACGCTTACATTTCCACAAAGTACGGCAGCGGGTGCTATGTGACTAAAATCTTGAACTACACATTCGTGTTCAACAACAGCTGCTGTGTTAATAATAACACCTTTACCAATCTGTGCATGTGCATTGATAATTGTATTGACCCCTACATAAGTTGATAAACCTATGCTTGAACTATGAGAGACTTTTGAACTAGGATCAATGAGCACACATTGGTTTAAGTGATGCTTTTCAAAAAATGATACCAATTTGGCTCTTATAATATTGTCTCCAACTGACGGAAAAACGTAATCACTTTTTACAATAGAGGAAACATCTACAGAGCCTTCAAAACCAAAATAGGGTATTTGATAGGGGTTTGTTTTTGCCTCATGATAATCAAAATAACCTGCAATTGTATAACCAGCAGCCATGAATGACTCAATAATCACGTAAGCGTGGCCTGAATAACCAAAGATAAAAACCTTCTTAGAGTCTGACACTACTCGGTATATTAACAATTCGTTCTTCTAAAAACTCTGCATTTTTTTGAGCATCGCGGTAACAATGTTGGTACATGGGTAAGCGATACATCAATTGCCAGATAGGGCGCGTCATGGTTTTAGCTTCATTGGTGGCTTTCAAAAATGCATTGCGCTCTTCTACATTTTCCAACTCTACACACATCAACCAATAATTGGCTTGCGTATCTTCTAATTCCGTTCTAAACTTGATGTTCTGTCCGGAAAAAAATGCAGCATAGTCATGAGCCAAAGTACGTTTATTAGCTACAAAAGTATCCAACTGCTCCAACTGCGCACAAACCAAAGCCGCATTCAAATTGGGCATTCTAAAATTGTAACCTACATAATCATGCACATATTCATAAGGATGAGGAACTTTAGCCGTTGTGGTCAAGTGTTTACCAAGCTTTCCAAGATCTTCACTTTGAGTAACAATCATACCTCCACCCCCACAAGTAACTATTTTATTTCCATTAAAAGAAAATACACCCAATTGCCCAAAAGATCCGGTGTGTTTCCCTTTATAATAACTTCCAAGTGACTCAGCAGCATCTTCAACTATAGGAATATTCCATTCACTACAAATAGCCATCAATGCATCCAAATGAACTGGAAACCCAAAGGTGTGCATGGGTACACAAGCAGCTATTCTTCTTCCGGTTTTCTTGTTATAGGCGCTGTTTTCACGCTTTTCTCCAAATTCTTCTAAAAATTCCGATACAGCCTTGGGCGAAAGCCCCATCGTATCATAATCCACATCCAAGAAAACAGGCTCTGCACCGGTATAATGTATTGCATTGGCTGTAGCTACAAAAGTCAAAGCTTGGGTAAACACCTCATCGCCTCGTTGGACACCGGCCAATTGCATGGCAATTTGTAAACCTGATGTTCCATTTACCACAGCTACAGCCTTTTGCGTCTGACTGATTTCAGCCATCATCTGCTCTGCTTTATCCACATAAGCTCCCACAGAAGAAACAAAAGTAGAATCTAAAGTATCCATCACATAAGCACGCTCATTTCCGTTAAAAACCGGAGCGTGTAGAGGTATGAAATCCTTGGAATTGAATTTATCCTGAAAAAAGTTAATTGTCTCTTTGAACTCCATGATTACATTTTGGCATCTAAATATTTACCTGTTTCCTTGTGACCGAAGTCAGGAATCATGTAGTGAAACAAGTCTACAATTTCTTGCTTTGTCCACCCGCCTCTATTTCGTAAATCAAGAATAGTATTTTCAAAATGAGCAAGTTTATCAGTTTCTATATTCAAAACATTCTTAATGATACCCAAATTTTGAAAACGCTCCATATCGAGCACTTCTTTATCCGTAAAAAACTCTTCAAAGTCTTTCTCGCCGGTTGTGTCGCTTGCGGTAAATAAGCAAGGCCAGTATTTGTGACCTGTGATATGTGATCTGTGATCCGTGTTGAAAAAGTGACGAGCCTCTTCTTCAGAAGAGCAGATGTAAGGCTCATAGCCTAGTTGTCGTAGATAATTGACTGCAATTTCTGCAAAGGTGATTAAATGCAAACTTTCACTCAATTTAGGAAAGAAGATGTCGCGGTTTTCACCAAAAATGCAAGACATTAAACACAACTCACCAGACTCTTGGGGTACGACAAAATACCTTTTAATGTCATTTGGTGCTACAATAGGTTGATGCTTTTGAATGCGTTGATTAAACCCATGTAGTAAAGACCCATCTGAAAATGCAACATTGGCAAAGCGAGCGGTTGAAATTTCAATGTCTGTGCTTCTGCGCATCAGAAACATTTCCATGATGCGCTTAGAAGCCCCCATCATGTTAACAGGGTTGGCAGCTTTATCCGTAGATACACAAAAGTATTTTTTAATCCCTTTTTTTTTGGATTGCTGAATGGTTTTATCCGTATTAAAAACATTAACTTGAATCATTCGCATGAGTGTATACGGATCCTTTTCAGAACGCACATGTTTAAGTGCCGAAAGATTCAACACATAATCATATTCACCATCAGCTTCAATAAATGCATCATATTCTACCGAGCCAATATCAAGGGCAAAAGTTTGAAAATCTCCATCAATGTAACCAAAAGAGCTTCTAATATCTCTAACCAACTCCACCATATTGTTCTCACTGATATCTACAACATGGAGTTTAAGAGGATTACGCTTAAAAATCTCTTTAGTAACGGCTTGCCCAATGGAACCCGCTCCACCAATCACCAAAAAACGGGATGAAGAAACCACTTCACTCAATTCCTTCTCATGAAAGCCAATATCTTGAGTAAATAAAAGCTGGTTTCGGGCTATGAGATTTAAAATATTCATTAACTGTTTTTTTCTATTGCAAATGATGATATAAAAACTACTAATCAATATTTATATGATGCTTAGTGTGTTCACGAATTATCTCAGCGTAGAATTTTGCTGTATTTGAAACAGAGCGTTCTCTTACTAAGTTTTTACTTATTGATCCATGTTGTTCAATAAGTCCCTCCTCCTCGACATATTTTATCAAAGCTGAAACAAAATCATTAACATGCAAATCATGCTTAAAACAGTTTATCTCATGTTTGCAATACTTGTCGGTATTGAAGATGAGGTTACTTAAAACAACACCAGTACCAGATGCCATACATTCTATCAAAGAATTAGGACCATTAGAATCGGTAGCAGTAAACAAAGCGACATGGGCCTCAGCATAAATTTTTGGAAGATCATCCCATGAACTTATCCCTTCTAAAAATACAACATTATTTGACAAGTTGTTGCGGTCTATAAAAGTGAGACACTCATTCTTCAACTCACCCATTTCATTCATCTTGAGAATACTGTTCGGATATTTTTTTAAAAACTCCGAAAAAACTTCGAGCGCAAACAAAGGATTATATGATTCATCTAAGCGGTTAGGAAAAATGAGGATAGGAGAATCAGTTGTTTTTCTCAAAAGATGAGTTAAATTTACATCTATATCCTGAGGATATCGAGCTAAAATAACTTTTTGAGCACAAAAACCTAACTCATCAATCGCTTGTTCCATTGGTTTTTCACCCATAGCAAGAAACAAGTCAATATCACGGTATAGAAAGGCAAAAAAACGTTTGATAATTTTCTTTAAAGCTTTACTTAAAGGGTTGTAACCCTTATAGGATACTCGTTCGCCAAGTGTAATGTATGTTTTGTTATTTGATTTGCACCATTTTTTTTACATTCCACTGACTTGGAAAAAAAAAGCCGCCAGCAATTACAATATCTGGATTATATTCTTTAACAAGCTCAAATAAATTTGGGTTGCTGTAATTAAAAATCGGATGAAATGTCGAGCCTTCTAAAACCCTACATTTATCGCCAAGCGGTAGTGCCCACCACTTAGGCCTATTAGATTCTAAGTGAGTATAAAACCACATCTCGGCATCAAAATACTTTTGCAAAGCATAGCAGAACTTAACCTGATAGGGTGCTGCCATATTGTTGATAAACAAAAGCTTAGGCCTCATCTTTAAGTTTGGTGGCTAACGCAATCCCTTTTAATGATAATATATTGGGCTTGTAATCAAAACACTCTTTAATGATTTCCTCACCAAAATGCCAATCAAGAATTGCCTTTGGCAAATTAACACCTGCAGCTTGAGAGAAAGGATAACCACCACCAAATCTTGGGTTAATATCAATAATGTAAATTTTATTCTCCCTCTTAATTACATCAATATCAATAATAGAAACATGCTTTAACAAGTTACCAAGCTTTGATATCACTTCAGTTATTGACTTATCCATTACTGTAACCGCAGCATCAGTTTCGCCAGAACGCATAGCTATTTTTTTCTTGACAACAACTGCATTATTGAATCCTTTTAGATCGTTTATACAATCTACTCCATATTCTTGCCCTTTTATGAATTCTTGTATTAGCAAGGTGTTTTCAAAATTGAGTGTTTCAATATGAGAAATACTTGTGTTCTTGATTTTGCTAGTCAGCAATTTATATGCATGAAATAATTCATCTCTATTATAAACTATCTCTGTGGCAATAGAACCCTGTCCCCATCTTGGTTTTATTACCAATGGGAAAGCTATCGTCTTATTTTTTAAAGCTTTTTCTGCCTCCTCTAAACTAAAGAAAATCTTTGGCGTATCAAATTCATTATCAGTTAAAAAGTTAGACATTTTTAATTTATCTAAACAGATTTCAACAATATTAAAATCAGGCATTATAAGTTTAGCACCAATCTCATCAAATTTGCTTTTACTGTATGACAGGAATAAGGTATCTAAATCAAAAAGACTAATAATGATATCAACCGACTCTTTTTCACACACTTGTAAAAGGAAAGGTATATAATCCTTAGACCGAATCTCTGGGCTAACATAAGATACATCTGCTTTCCACATAGCAGTGGTATCTTCAATAGAGTTAACAGCTACAATTCGCACATCATAATCTGTCAAGTTTTTAAAGAAGTCTATTAAATAGTCTCTTCTACCAACTGCGCTAAGTAAGATATTTACTTCTTTCATTTTATAAATAACACGAATTATATTATCAAAAAAGGTGTTTTCACGTTAATTAATTATTAAGAACTCTTAGAATTCGCCTACAAATCATTTCAATTTCAAATTCGCCTAATTCAAAATACATTGGAAGGCACAAAATGCTTTTTGCTATATGATCTGCTACAGGAGTATTGTAATTTTGAACATAATTCAGTGAACTCAATGTAGGGTAAAAATATCGTCTTGGAAAAATACCAGCAACTTCAAGCTCTTTTTTTACATTCAACAACACATCCTCATTTTCAAAAACTACTGGAAAGTATGAATGGTTAAATTCTACATCACTGTGAATCTTGGGCATTACAATATTTTTTTCGGCTAACATATGATTATAAAACGAAGCCTGTTTTTTTCGTGAATCCAATATTTGATTAATGTAATTTAAATTTACAATACCCATAGCTGCATGAAATTCTGAATTTTTGCCATTTATTCCCACGCCATGGAAATTTTCTGGACCATCGTGACCAAAATTTCTCCTCCAAGCTAACTGTTTAATTAATTCAGGATCTTTTGAAAAAAGAGCGCCACCTTCAATGGTGTGAAATAATTTTGTCGCATGAAAGCTGGTAGTACTAATATCTCCCCACTCAAAGATACTTCTCCCTTTAAATTTAGTACCAAAACAATGCGCAGCATCATATATAACTTTTAATTTATACTTTCTTGCAATTTTCTCAATAGTTTCTACATCACAGGGTTTCCAAAGCAATGTGTTGCTAAAATGGCTTCAGTATTATTATTTATTGCAGACTCAATCTTATTTGGATCAATATTTAACGTTTCTCTATCAATATCAACGAATATAGGTTTACACCCCTCCCATACCACCGAGCTTGTAGTTGCAACATAACTAAATGGGGTTGTAATAATTTCTTTTGTTAGATTTAACGCCTTAATTGCCAGTTGAAGGGCTACTGTTCCATTTGTAACATACAAAATATGTTTTAACTCAAGAAAGTCCTTTAGCTTTAGTTCTAAGTCATTAACTAGTGGACCGTTGTTTGTAAACCAATTTCGTTTCCAAACCCCCTCAATTAGCTTAATATATTCTTCTATTGGTGGTGAAAAAGGCTTAGTAACAGGTATCATAAAATACTATATTGCTATATTGTTTAATTAAATAACTCATTAAAACATACTAAATAAATAATAAAGAACATTTATTATTTATTTATTTTCCACATAATACCCCGACTTCGCTCCATAACCGTACCCGTAGCCATAGCCCGAATTCAAATGCACATCATTCAGCACGGCATAGAGCTTCTTCACCCCGCCTTTTTCGACCAGGCTACTGGGAAGACATAAATAGAAGCATCTGCATACTGGAAAAAATCGCGTGTCTCGGAAACCAACCATACTAGCGTGGAATCTAAAACCACCATATAATAAGCCATCTTAATCTCTTTTAGCACCTCCCCCATGTAATCTTGCAGAATAAGCTCTGCCGGGTTAGGAAGAATAGGACCTAAGAGAAGCACATCTAAGTTTTCACAGTAAGAGGACTTAACCATTTCCTACTAAACTGCTTGAAGACCAAGGACACTTCACATCCTACTGAAATTTGAGAGGCTAAATTCACATGTGATAGGACATTGCGTAAGCCTCGAACACGCGTTATGATTAATTTGCCTGTAAGCGGGCATAGGTGGTATGCATATAAAGAGAAGTCTAGCTGCATTTAAAATACTGGCATAACACAACACTTTGGGATACGTTGGAAAGCTATTTTAAATTCTCCCAATACCAGGCTACTGCCTCCTTAATTCCAACTTCTAGCGAATGACTTGGCCTATACTTTAATAAGCACTTTGCCTTTTCGATACTTGCTAAAGAATGTGGGATGTCCCCTTTTCTATCCGGACCATGAAGGATTTCTACTTCGGCTATTTTTGGGTCATACTGACTCAAATGCTTCTTTAGTAGTTGCGTTAAGGCTAATAAAGTAGTTCTATCGCCTACGGCTGTATTGTATACTTGATTGAGCGCCTGTTCATTTTCTGTAGCAAGGGCCAAGTGATTCATCTGAATCACATTATCAATATAGGTGAAGTCGCGCGAGTACGTCCCATCCCCATTAATCACAGGACTCTGATGCTGCATAATTTGCTTTACGAATAGGGAAATGACGGCAGCATAGGCGCCATTCGGGTCTTGCTGCCTACCAATTACATTAAAATAGCGTAATCCGATACTCTGTAATCCATAGCTACGGTAAAAAACATCGGCGTACAGCTCATTCACATACTTGGTCACCGCTTAGGGAGATAGTGGCTTCCCGATGGTATCTTCTACTTTCGGTAGGACCTCGGAGTCTCCATAGGTGGAACTACTGGCCGCATAGACAAAGCGTTTCACTTTCGCATCTCTGGCAGCGACCAACATATTTAAAAACCCGGAGACATTTACTTCGTTTGACGTAATGGGGTCTTGCAGGGAGCGAGGCACAGATCCCAGGGCTGCCTGGTGCAGCACATAGGTTTGTCCGGCACAAGCCTCCTGGCAGACTTGAAGCTCCCGGATATCGCCTTCGACAAAGGTAAAATTCGGATGCTTTATAAAAGCACTTAAATTATGGAGATGACCAGTAGCCAAATTATCCAAGCAGGTAACTTTGGCACCCAGATGTAAGAAGTAGGCACAGAGATTAGAACCGATAAAACCGGCGCCACCTGTGATTAAGATAGTCGCGTTCACCAAAACGATTAAGAAGAAAATGACAGTGCTTGGTACAAAATAAAAAGTCCCAGTTCGTATCCGATACAGCTTCGCCCTCTCGGTCCCATGCGGTGCACATTCCTCATTCAGGAAGGACAGCATAGTGACGTAGCGATCAGACTGGGTTAGGGGTTCCTACACATACCGCTACTCCTACTACATTCAAAACACGACCGACCTGAAATGGCCAAATGAGATGAAAAATTACGTATTAGTTGTGGTTCTGCGTAAAAACGCATTTTTCACAAAGATAAATGAATCCCATGGAAACGAGGTAATGCCCCAAAAAATTCTTTCAAAAAGAATGCCTACCTGCAAAATTCACCCTATCAAAAGCAAAAAGAATAGGACGAGCGGCATAAACCTCCCGTTGTGATTCATGCATTGGGCTATTAGCCATAAGGGCATAAAAAAAGGCCCGAAGGGCCTTAAATAATCAGCAGTACTAGCAGAGACACTATTTGGAAGGGTTAGGTATTAAAGAAGCGCTTTTCAAATTCATGATAACGTGGGTCGCTCACCACCTCTTGCCACCAGCTGCTTACATCTAAATGATTAATGTGCGCTAACACCGATTCTAAGGAGTCGTGCAAAATCTTTTTTTCCTTACAGAAGGCATAAAAGGGTTTTACGATCTCTGTCTCTTGGTCATTAGATAAAATGCCTACCACCGGTTTTTTTACGGCCAGACACTCTAGGAAATTTGTTGCTGGGACACTTATTTGAAAGATAAGCTCAGACTCAGCTATGTTTTGGGTAATCGGTTCTAGGTCAGAGCAAATCGTGAAGTATGCGTAGCGCTTAAGAAACTCCACTTCTTTTTGGTTCGAAAACAATCTAGAAAAGGGTCTTGGTCTCGCTGCGATTACTGGGTACTTATTTTTATCGATTTTCTGATCGAATACTTTAAAATACGCTGTAAAAAACTCTGTATCGGTGTAAGCGGAGTTGATGACCCCGAAGACGATTAGAAGTGGATAGCGATTTGATTTTTGTTGCTTTGCGTAATCTTGCTGAAAGCGCATGAGGCGATATGCTTTCCAGGGTTCATCTTTGGGTTCTATTTTCCAGCCCCAGGTTCTGTACACATCTGCTATTCTTCTTTCACGCACTTGTGCTCCATGGTTTAGCTCGCCGTAGTAGGCTCCATGCTGGTACCAGTGTAATTTCGCTCCGTGTTCTATATACGTAGCAATTACAAGCTCCATGTAATGATTCCCGACATGATAATGAAGTTTTTTTTCGGCAGGATTCAGTAAGGGAATACTATTCAGGGCATCACGGAAGCCTCTACATAGAGTTTAGGGAGCCCACTGAGCACATTGCGATAAAAGGGATCCTGTGCTGGCGCATACTGGCGCAGTAATTTATCGCGTTTAGAGTTTGAGCGTGCGAAGTTCCAGCTTCTATCTAGCAGCGGCAGTCGCGTACCGAGATCCTGATCGACAGCAGCCACCTGTGGAAATCCGATATGCAGTTCATTATTTTCTTTTAGGATCTTTTTAAAGGCCAGGTAGTTCGGATAGTCTTTTATCTTCTTTAGCAGCTTAACAACCTCAGTTTTCCAGTTAGCTCTAAGCTCCTCAACAGTATTTTTCACGGGAGGGGTAAAGGATTCCTGTGAAAAATCCGCATAATTATTGATAATGTAACCGGCGTAAGGGGAAAGCCACAAATTCCAGAAGCGTATGGAAAAATTCACACCGTGAAACTGGTTGAGCGTATCTGCGAGTTGCTGTACCAGACTTTTATGGAGTTTATGTCTCTGAGGAGAATAGGCACTTTTGATATTATCTAAGGTATTTAGCATCTTTTAGTCATGATAAAAGTAAACAAGTAAGCAGGAACAGTCTTACTGTCTTAGGCGCTGCGTATTTTCAAAATACATCGCTAAGGCAGTATCTAAAGCACCTGCTTGCTGGAGGATAAACTCCACAAACTCCCTAAAGGCTCCATCCCCCCCTTTCCGTTCTAAGCGATGGTGTACGATACTTTTCACATAGAAGGGTGCGTTCATAGGCGCAGCAGAAAAGCCTACCTGCTGCAGTAGCTGCATATCATTCAGGTCATCGCCTATGAAGGCTACGTCGTTCAGTTCGATGCCTAGTTCCTTACAGAGGTTCTGCGCTACGGCCACTTTATCTTTCACGCCCATGTACAGATATTTTATTTGTAGTTTATAGGCGCGATTTTGGACGATTTGTGTCTCTTCCCCTGTGATGATGGCGAGAGGGATACCTAATAATTTTAGGAATAATACACCGGCACTGTCAGCGGTGTTAAATTTTTTCCATTCGTTTCCTGTTTGGTCGTAATACATACCCCCATCGGTCCACACGCCGTCTATATCTGTAATGACGAGCTTCGGAAGTGTAGCAGGTAGTTCCATTTACTCGATCATATTTTTATAGATAATTTCATCTTTAGGAATATCCTGCAGCACTTTTTTACCGATTAGCTCATTCAGCTGGGCCCATTTATACCCATCTCCTGGGCTTAGCAGGTGTAAATCTTTTTCCTGGATTATGGCACCTTTAGGCAAGTGACTTTTCGTAGCGATCGAGCGTTCTAACTTTTCACGTGCAGCCTGTACGGAGGGCTCTATATAGATTTCCTCTTTACCTAGGGATAGGTCTAAGTTTCGTATATCGCGCATCATTCTATAGATTCCATCGATAGCGAGGGAGCCTGCCTGATCGGTACCTTTCATCCCTCTATCTAGGGTGATATGTTTTTCGATAATTTCTGCCCCCATACCCACGGCGGCTATAGGAGTGGCGATCCCTATCGTATGATCGGAGTACCCTATAGTAAACTGCGGATAGTGTTTTTTCAGGTAGGTAATCGTTCGTAGGTTCACGTTTTCGTACCGGGTAGGGTATTCCGAGACACAGTGTAGAATGGATAAGTCACTATGGTATTTCGTGATAACGTCAACTGCATCGTCCAGTTCCTTCTTACCCGCCATACCAGTGGACACGATAAGCGGAATTTTAGTTTCTGCTAACGCTTCGAGCAGTGGAAGATTTGTTAAATCTCTGGAAGCCACTTTTAGCTTATCCGGTGTAAAAAGCTTTAGTAAGGAAAGACATCCTATAGCACATAGCGTTTCGACGAAGTCCAGACCCTTACTTTTGGCGTACTGGTACACTTCGAAGTGCTCCTCGTCGCTGAGTTCTAAAAATTCACGATGTTCTCCATAAGTTTTTCCAAAGGAATTCGGGTTGTCATAAGGCCGGGACATTTGTGAATGTGAGAGCTCTTGTTTGAGATCACGTTTGGTAAGCTTTACAGCATCCATAATGGGGAGCGTATTATTAAAAAGCTTATCGTAAATCGGCCTAGAAACCACATCTACTAAAAGTTTAGCTATATCGACAGATCCGTTATGATTCTGTCCGATTTCACCAATAACATACGTGTGGGACATATTATTTCTCATTTTGAATTATTTGCTTGTGCATAATTTGTAACCATTCCTCATTCGCTGCGATTTTTTCTATAAGTTGCTCTGGGCTGCCATCGAAATTAGGTATTTCTGCATAAATCTGCTGCAGCAGCTCAAAATCAGCTTTCGTATCGAGGGTCATTCGCAGTTGCGGATATTGTTCGATTTGCTTGGCGATAGGCGCTAGGTACGTACTAAATACGTTTGAATTAGCGTAGATATAATTGGTTACATGTTCCCTGTAGAGGGATTCTTGGGTAAGCTGCTTTACTTGTTTAAGTGCTTCTACCGTAACGTATTCTGCCCACAGGCCATAATGTGTTTTTATAGTGGGCGTACCTGCAGACGTCTTAAAAGAAACGTAGGAAGCAGCTGAGGAAGCACTTATCTGGATGAGTTCTTGTAAAGCCATCAGGTTAAGAAGTGGATTATCCGAACAGATTCGAATTATTTTTTCCACCTGAAATGCCTCAGCTGCATCGATAAATCTACTGAGCACATCAGCTTCATCCCCTTTAAAGCAGGATACCTGTAGTTTTTCACAAAGGTCCACGATCGGCTGATCGCTTAGGCTTACGGTCGTGGCCACGATTAATTTAAGAGAAGGGAAATGAGCAGAAATTTTCGTCAGAAGAATTTCGAGTACACTTTTTCCCTCATAAAAAGGCAGTAAAATTTTATTCGGCAGTCTAGAGGAACCGAGTCTAGCCTGAACAATACATGCGAGCATAACAAAAACTTGTCTTACGTAAGGTAACTAGCTAACGCTGTATCAAGATAAAAAGACCGCAATACTTCATTTTATTGATTTACGGTATTTATGATCAGCAGTGCGGCCGTCAAGATGGAAACAGTAAACTGTAGCGTTTGGACGAAGTCCACACCAGCGCCCAGTTCCCGTACTTTAAGAGGCTCCGCGTAAAGCATATCATTCGGTCTCAAGAAAAAGAACTCTGTTTCCATGAGGCGTTTATCATTTAGATTTAACCGAAACGATTTAGTTCCTTCCGGATACTGTCGGATCAGGACGACCTCATCTCTCTTCGCTATGGGGGTCATGTCTCCGGCATGCGCGATCGCTTGATAGATATTTACTTGATTCGCTAGGATGGTATGATTTCCATTACGAAAGAACTCACCGAGTGTCGCAAAGCGAATACCACCTAATCGCACGCGTACGTAGAGATCTTCTTTACGGATATATTCCATCATGAGACCCTCTATCTTTTCTTTCGCCTCTGGGATGGTAAGATTTAGGAGGCTTACCGAACCGATTAAGGGTAGGTCTATATTTCCTTCTTCATCTATGGTATAACCCTGTAAGAAGAAGATGTCCCCCCCTTGGTTAGCCCCCTGTACGCCTGCCATGGCTGCTTGCGCTTGAGCGGCCGAAACTCCGAAGATCATATTGAGTTCCTCTGAGGTGGTTTGAATTTGAATGTCCACGACATCGTTATACTGGAGCTGGTAACTTTCGGCCTTATTTTCGAGGAGGGGAGATTCTGTGACTAAAGGAAAGGCATCTCCCAAATCTTGTAGGTACACGATGCGTTTATTGGAAACACAGCTACTACCTAGCAGGAGTATACAAACGACTAGAAGGGAGAGGGTTTGGATAGAAAACTTAAACATAGGAACTAGAACTGTGTAGGGACGAAATGGGCGATTAAAAAACAAGTTTTATTATTGTAAAAGGTTTACCTCCACAAAAGTAACCATTTCGTTTAGACAGCCCTAAAGAAAATAAAAAAAAGTTTTAGCGGGGAAGGGTGAATAAATAGGTTTTGGCCGCCTATGCTCTTACCGGTAAGCGGGGTCTGGGGGACGCTTTCTGTAAGGAGCTAAAGAAGCTAAAACAAGGGCTGCTGCACGCTAAACAGACTGCTGTGTCCAGTGCTTCTGTGCGCAGTACGTGAGCACTTCATCGGTAAATTTACCGAAAAAAGGCTGGCCTGCATACTGCGAGAATCGAATCGTATGCCCAAGGGGGTTATATTCTAAAAACCTCCATTTGCCTTCTTTATCGAGCACAGCATCTAGGCCAATAACCCTACAGAAGAATATTTTTTTAGCGACTTTAAGGGACTCCTCTTTGAGCTTATCGAAGGAGGGAATGTGTTCGTCAAAAGTGTGGTGGGTATCAGGATGCTGCGTCACCTTAGTTCCATATTTATCCACTGCGAAACCATTTAAACGCCCATCTTCCTGGATATGAACGACGATCCCCCCGGAGGTTTCATTATCTAAAGACCCCCCTACTCCCATTCTTAGGGCAGCATGAAGGAAATGAAACTCATCTGTCAGAACGGAGCGGTACACATATACCCTTAGGGTGTTAATTCCATGCGCATTAAACTTATGAAAAAAAGGATGCTGTTGAATTTTCTCTTGCAGCACAAAGTCTTTTCGCCTCTGGGCCTCTTGTTTAAGCTGTAGGGCTGATGTGATAGTCTGCACTCCGTTCCCTCCAAAGGAATCCTTATTGGGTTTAATAATCAAAGGGAAGGACAGCTGCTGCATTCCTTGTTCGAACTGTTCTTCGGAAATAAGCGTAAGTGTGGCATCGTAGTAGAGGCCTTCTATCTTATGAAAGTAGTCTGTAGGGAATAGGTCTGCACCAAACCAGACCGCATTAAAACTTTTGTTGGCGAGAAGCGAAGTTCTCGTATCGGGATTTAATGTAGGCTCTATATCGGTTACGAAGATTTCTTCTGGAACAATTTCCCTACATGCTTTCCCAGAGATAGCCTTGCAGAGTCTCAGCGTCGCCAGATTGGGCTTTTTATGTAAGACCTTCCAGTAGGCTGCATGTTCATTTTCTAGCACTGCATCCACTGGATGGAAGTATTCGGGATGCTTCTCTTGAATTCCTTTAAACCGTTTCGCCCAACTTTTTTTCACGCCCCTTTTACGGTACACGTATTTCCCAATATGCTTGATTTTTTGACTAAGGAATAGAGAAGGCGTTTTTAGAATAGCGGGTATCATGGTTTTACTTATAGGAAATAAAGAAATAGAAGCGCTTACACCTTTTTTAGGCCTAGTCTCTTCGCCAGGAGTTGAGATTCTTTCATAAGGATAGGGCGCTCGTCCACATCTCTTAGAAAGATCGTTTCTTCTGGGAACTGATACATTTTAAATTTCGCATCAAAGGATGCAGGATCTGTTAGGAGCTGCAAGGTATCTGCCGGAAAATTCGCGCCAGCTGCGGCGAAGCACTGCGTAAAAGCTACGTGACGTACATTAATTTCCGTTATGTAGGGGGTTCCGTCGGCATCTTCTTTAAAATCTGCCGTGTAAAAACCGTGGGGGGTCACCCTGTTTTCTTAAAGATATGCTGCATCGCTCGATCCGCTATCTCTACCAGCTGAGGCTCGTTTAAGAGTCTACCGAAGGAGGTATTTCCTGTAATGCCTGAAGGGACCACCTTGGCCATGATGTAATTCACGCGTTCGGCTGAGGCAGCCCGAACGAGTTTACCCTTCCAGTATAAGAGTTTACAGGCTAGGTTTCTACCTGGGAGATACTGGCTGGCGAGGAAAAATTCCACATCAGGATTAAGTACCAACCAGTTCCGTAGGGCGACCTCATTGGATATTTTAAGAGAGCCTAGACCACTGCTACCTGAGCTACTGCGTACCCAGTACGGGTATCCCAGGATGTGGCCTATGGCAGAAAGGTTTTCTTCTTCCCGGGTAAAGGCGACAGATTTAGGCACGACGTGTAATTCTGCTAATGCCTCTGTCATGATGCTTTTATCCACGAGGAGTTCAGCCACCTGAAGGCTCGGTATAAGCGCAGGACATGGAAGCGTGCCGGCTTCTTGGCGTTTCGCCACTCGATAACTTCTAGCTCGGGAAGAATGACGGCATAATCGATATTTAATCGCTCGATGAGCTCTTCGATATCTTGCCAGTAGGCCTCCACATCATTAGCAGGGGCTATGAGATAGGTTTCCTTAAAAAGATGCTTTTGATATAAACCGATGGCCAAAGGGTTAATATCGGTACCGTAAAAATTCGCCGAAGAGAACGTAGCACGGACTGTAAAGCGTAAGCAAAGCTTCTCGGGGTAGGACCTCCTACACCTGTAAACAATATATTCATCATATCCTTTTATTCGGAGCGTTCACGAGTTAATTATGACCATTAAAGGGCTGCATAGGCGTCATTTCGGACTGATTCACACCTTCGCGTTTCAGTATTTTTAATATAGTGAGCCAAAATATATGCATATCTAGAAGAAATGACACATTATCAACGTAATACACATCTAGTTCAAATTTTTTCGTCCATGAGATAGAGTTTCTACCATTCACTTGTGCCCATCCTGTAATACCCGGTCGAACCTCGTGTCTTCGATTTTGCTCTTTAGAATACAGTGGCACATACTTAAAAAGGAGTGGTCGCGGTCCTATCAGGCTCATATCTCCTTTAAGGACGTTTATGAGCTGAGGAAGTTCATCTATAGACAGCTTTCGTATCACTTTTCCTAGTGCGGTAATACGCATGGCATCTGGCAGTAAGTTTCCCTGTGGATCTTTCGCATCTGTCATCGTTTTCAGCTTAATGATGAAGAAGGGATGCTGCTGTCTACCTGGCCTTTTCTGGAAGAAGAAAGGTGTTCCCCTATTTTGCACAGCCAATCCTATGATGGATACAGCTAAAATAGGGAGTGTAATGAA
Organism: Nitritalea halalkaliphila LW7; assembly: GCF_000265075.1. Taxonomy (GTDB): domain Bacteria; phylum Bacteroidota; class Bacteroidia; order Cytophagales; family Cyclobacteriaceae; genus Nitritalea; species Nitritalea halalkaliphila. Next base: position 25,014 of record NZ_AJYA01000015.1, read on the forward strand.
AAGCACCACTAAAGAAAGCAAGATATCTAACCCTCTTTTACTGTAATCACGGTACATCATCCTCATTTATATCGCTCTAACTGATTTTTAAGTCCCTTATTCACGGGTAGCTGCCAAAGTAATTTACACCAATCGTGATTTCCTTCGATTAGTCCAGGGCCATCTGCTGTGATGACTACGTCCCATCCAATGGAGCGGTTCTGTGGATGCTTAAGCGCTGCCGTTTTTACCATTTCGAGTGTTTCCTTCCAAAAGGGAACCTGAAAACCTGTTATGGCTACTTTACTAACGGGATGCACATGCGCTTCTTTTTTCGTGATGTCGCTATACACACCAGGCCCAGAGACGATTCCCGTGGCATCCTCTATGGGTGCTGCTAGGTTACCTGCGGCCATGTTATCTACAGGTGAGTTAACAGATATACGCAAACGACAGCCTAATAGATCAACTTGATTATCGGGAGTTAACTGTGTAAAAATCCGTACCGTATTAACTGCCGATGGTGAAAGCTCCTGTAGGCGCTCGTGCTGGATTAAGAACTGCTCAGCCAGCTCGTAGCCTTCTTTTTCCATAAAAGTAATCAGGCTGTCTACTGTAAAATCTTTCGTTTCACGAATGAGAACACCTTTTCCACATTTTCCATCGGAGACTTTGAGTACTACTTTTCCTGCTGGATTAGTTAAAAGGCTTAGCACCTTCTCTTTATTTTCTTTTAGGGAGGTTAAGTCAGCCACTTGATGTTTAAAGAATTCCGTATATGCTTTATAAAATAGCGTTTTATCATCCAGGATATTCCTCGCAGCCTTAGGATTCATGTGGAGCTGAAATTCATACATATACCCTGTCCCTGCCCACTGGCTTCTTTCGGCGGCTGTCTTCTCGAAAAATCGGAATTGAAAGTATTCCATTAGAGAAACATTATAGCGAAACACGGAGGAGAGCGCATCTGCCTTTAGCGAAAAGGTAGATTTGCCCTTAGTTTTCGCCACATGGTTGGCGAATGTATCAAACTGGTTACGGTCCAGCTGTTTGATATAATACCCTAAGTACGCTACTCGTTTCAACATCACTTTAAAAAAAATAAAAACAAAATGTATACCTTACTTCTAGCCGAAAATCCTCTCCTGCAAAGGTAAGGAAAATTCAAGGGATCACAAGTTTTCGGCCTGAATAGTCTGCACGAGATCATCGATAGCGACAAATTCCACATCAGGCCAGGTACGTACTACTTTCGTTCAGTAAGTTTTTAAGGTCTTCGAGACCTTTTTTACGATTTGCTGGGTCTATATGCCCACTAAAGTTCACTCTATGGGAACTAATAATGGCGGGTTTATTCCAGAAGAAGGCAGCTTCTATTTGTTTAAACGTGAAATTCACCCAGTCGATGGGGCGCTGATTCGGTTCAAAAACACAATTCCGTACAATGGCGATTGTATTACCGGGACCTTTTTCTCCTAAACGATTTTTTTCACTCACGTAGACACCTTCTCCTTTATGACGCTTGGTTTGGCGCATTTTATCAACGCCTCTTACACCCAGGCTAGCGATATAAGGATAGAGATCGCTAGCAAGCTGCTGTGCAGGTGGGGTAAAGGTTAGAGAGGAATAGCCATAAACTTCTTCGAAAAGCTTCAGGCCCTCGGCTATGTTTTTTTTATGCGCTTCATTTTCATGGTTTTTCCAAAACGCGTAGGCATAAGAGAAACGGATTCCGGGAAAATCTGGGTGCATGGGAACACTGACCAGCGAGTGCTGATTTAGATTTGCCATGACGATGGGATTTTTATCCCGTAGATGAGCATTAAACACGTTGATATTTAAATGCTCTCTGCCATGAAACTGGGGTTTAATCATTTTACTCGCTATTCCTTTTAAGAGCAAAGGGTATGCACCCGCGAAAGCGGTATCTTCTGCGGACAGTTTTTCATAGGTTACGGTCAGCTTCTCAGGGATGTAGGTATTTGCTTCGCTTGTTTTCTCGAAATCCACATTACAAGGGAGTGCGTAGGGGGTAAAAACGGCTGGATTCCCCTTATGATCTTTTACGGAATCCAAAACATCAAAGAGCATTTCATAATCCTCTCGTGTGTCTAGGGCGTCTAATCGGTCAAATCGACCGATGAGTGCTACACCGCTGTCTTCTAGGCGCTTTTTAGCACGTAGATTCGCCAGGCGGACATTTCCATAGTCATCTACAGCAAAGGCCACCAACTTCCTTTTGGTCTTCCAGCCTTTTATATTTTTTAAGTGATTGGCTAAAAATTGTTTCATGAGAGGTACATTTCGATAAGTTTATCCGCATTAGCACGCCTAAAGTCTTGCGCTGCGCGCAGCGCATTTTCTGTCATTTGCCGATAGGCGGCACGGTCATTTTTTAAGTCTACAATAAAGGTCACGATGGACTGCATATCTTCTTTCGAGAAACAGCCGCCATGCGCATACGTTTCTGCATATATATTCAGCTGACTGTCTGCGGAGGCGATGTACAGCGAGGGAATGCCATAGCTCATCAAGTTATATGATTTACTGGGCACGCTTCCTTTACTGGTCTGCTCGTCTAAAATAACGACACCCAGATCGGCAGCAGACAGGGAGTAGGGAAACATTTCATTTGACTGAAAAGGCAGGAACGTACAGTTGGGAAGTTGCTTTTCCTTTACCAATCTTTCTAAGACTGGCTTTCGAGGCCCTCTCCCTATTATTTGGAACAGAATGTCTGTGTGTTCCTTACACTGTTCGGCTACCTCTACGAGTACTTCCACGTTATGCGTGAGTCCGATATTTCCGGAGTACTGGACTACAAATTTATCTTGGATGCCGTGCTCCAGGGCGAAGGGATTTTCTTGTTTGGCTACTTTTCCATTCGCTTGAAAGATGGCCCATATCGGTTGAATCCGGATTTTTTCCCTTTCCACATATTTTTCCAATAAGTCTGCCATGCGCTCACTTATGGTAAAGAGACGGAAGGCTTTTTTAAAGGACCTCTTGTTTAATCTACTCCACACACGGTACACGAAATGGGACTCTTTCATGCCGGTAATTTTAAACACATCAGGATAGACGTCCCAGATCACCATGCTAAAGCGATGTGGCAGGAAGAGATTTAATAAGTAGCCCATAGGTGGTACAGAAACGAAGAATACCTCATGTTTTCGGTACTTAAAGAAAAGTAGCCACCACATGCGCAGAAGGGCCTGCGCATAGGATAGTGCTTTTTTTCGGGCGGGACGTTCATACCACTGGTTGATATACTGCACCTTCACATTTGGGTTTAACGCTTCCTCTTGAGTTCGTATGGACCCTGTGATTAGGGTTACGTCTTCGAAGCGCGCGTAGAAGGCATTAGTGAAGCCGATGGTCAGGTAGTTCGAGGCCTGATTGATAACGACGATTTTTCTATCGGTAATTTTCTTTTTCAAGGTTACGCTATTTGGGGCAGAAGAGGCTGCGCATATTCTTTGAGAGAGCTTCGCAGTTCATCAATTCTTTTTTATATACTTTTTGGCCAGAGTTAGATATTTTTGTGCTCTTTCTTTTGGTTGATCAAAAAGCGGTAATTGCTTTATTCCCTTTTCTACCAGATCTTGCTGAAGTGCCTCATCTGCGTACAGCTGGAGGATCACCTCGGCGGCGGCGGCGGCATCTTTGGGAGTGAAGTACAGGGCTGCATCACCACAAATGCTGCGTGCAAAGCCTAAATCTGCGGTGATGATGGGTTTACGCATGACCATTGCCTCTGGATAAGAGGCGGAGAAGCACTCCGCGAGACTAGGAAGAAACATCGCATCGCATTCCTGATACAAGGCAGGACATTCCTGCGGCAATAGAGGGCCTACATTCACTAGGTTTGGGTGCGGCTGCATGTACTTTTGGAAGTCAGTTTCTTTCAGCGTTAGGATAAACTTAATGTTTGTGCATCCTTTTTTCAGAAGAAGTGGAATGAGCGCATTGATCAGCTCTAGGTTTTTATGGGGATAATAAGAGGTAAGTGTAAGCAGCCTAAACTCATACGGTATTTTTTTAGGTAGTTTTCGGACTTGGGGGAGGTTTTTCTGAAGATAAAAGCTACTGTGGTTATTGGTCACAGTATGGACATCATGCGTACGTAGTGCCTTTCGGACCCTAGTGTTTACATCGTCTGTCTGGACGACATAGGCCACTGCATCTCTTTTAAAGTAGTAGTAATGCACTTGTTTTTTGATCCACAGTTTGAGTTTTTTTTTCCAGGGGAGCTCACGCACGAATGGGGACTCTGGATAAATGTAGAGTGGCAGGTTAAACCCAATAATCTGCGGAGCAAGGGAGTGGTAATAGGTGGGGCCAGAAGTGGAAATCAGCAGGTCGGGCTGTAACTGCTCCTCGATTGGGCGCAGGTTTTTTGGATATGTGAAATTGTGGAAAAACCGATTTCACCAAAATCAAAAAATTCGAAATGAAAATTTTTAGGAAAGGTGGATACATCGATAGATTTTCCTACTCCCTGCCCTACCCAGACGAAGTACTGATTTTCGGGGAAATTCTTGCATTCATGAATAAAGGATAATGCGACCTGAATGGCACCTCCAAACCGCTGGTGGGCAGTATTGATAAGTATTTTCATAAAAAATAAGGTTATTCGGATACCCGAGCGAGTACCGATCTATACAGCAACCGCTTCGGGCTATTTTCCTAAAGGGCGAATAAAGGTATGAAAGCGTTTCGCTATTTCAGCTGCTTCAAACTGCTGCATTTTTACTCTCGCTACCTGCCCGAAAGACACGCGCGGCTGTTGATCCTGCATGAGCAGGTAAAGTTTTTTTTTAAATGCTGTCTCGTTTCCTTCAGAAATCAAGAAGTCAATTTCACCGTCATCGATCATGTCCGATGGACCGGCTATACAATCGTAAGCGATACAGGCGCATCCTGCAGCCATAGCTTCTGCAAGCACGTTCGGGAAACTTTCAGAAACTGAGGAAAAAGCAAAAACAAAAACGGCCCCGGTCGGATATAAGCTGTTTCATAGGCCGTTTTGTAAGCGCCCGAGATTTTTATTAAGGATGCTTCTATCTGAAATATAGACCAGAACACCGAGCTGAAGGGAAGCTCAAGTACTACTTCTCTATCTCTTCCGATTAGCAGTACATGCACCTGAGTGAGAGGCTGAGCTAGCAAAGCTTTTAATCAAAAGCGCCATAAGCCTTTCCATTTCTCCTAGGCCCAGACTATATGATGCAACAAATTTTTAAGCTGCTTCATGCTTTAACCACCTTTCCCACCACATGATAAACATAAGTAGTTTCCAGATAATATCTTTGTAATAAAGTTTATTTGCTCGAAATCTACCTAGCAGATATAGCGCATATTCGGAGTCGATAAATGGAATAGCATCTAACTTCGCCTTTTCAAAGTAGGTATCGAGGAGATGGGCTAAATCACCATTTAACCAGCGCATAACAGGAACTTCGAAACCGCTTTTCTTTCTTTGCATGAGTGGTTCAGGAACATAATCATGCAGGATGTCTTTTAGAATATATTTCAAGATACCATTTCTGAACTTAAAGTTACTTGGCAGCTGTGCGGCATACTCGAGTAAGTGATGATCAAGCAGAGGTTCTCTACCCTCTAGGGAAAACATCATGGTAGCCCTGTCTATTTTCGTCAGGATATCATTCTGCAGATAAAAGTTAAAATCTGCCAGCATCAGTTCGTCCATGGGGTCCAGTTGGTGTACTTTTTCCGTGAAACCGATAAAGCCAAAGGATCCCTTTAAAAGTCTTCTGGTATGGTACTCCGGAGTTACCCGCAAGGATTCACAAAGTTTACTATTTTGATGGCTAGCGGGGACACGTAAAGTTTTAGAAAAGGCAGTTAAGACGTGCTTAGATTTTTCCAAATGAGGAGGAATAAGCGTGTTAATTCCATCGTAAAAGGTAGCCAGACCCTTTTTGTTTAGGAAAAAGGTCTTTTGCAGTTTTTCCAACTTACTAGGAATATCTACATAGCGCGGATAGCCAGCGAACCCCTCATCGCCACCATCCGCGGATAAGGCCACCGTTACATGCTGCTTAGCGAACTGGCTGACTAGCGCCGTGGGAATGGCAGAGCTATCCGCAAAGGGTTCATCAAAGTAATAAGGTAGCTGAGGAATTAATTCTTCTGCTTCTTTTTCTGTGCAGATATACTCGTGATGCTCCGTCTTTAGATGCTGTGCAATTTTTTTTGCAAAAGGGGCTTCATTGTTGCCCGCATTAAACCCGATTGTAAATGTTTGGAGAGGCCGATCGGCTTCCTTTTGCAGCATCGCTGTCACTAATGTGCTGTCATAGCCACTGCTTAAAAAAACTCCCACTGGAACATCTGCCACCATCCGATACTGGCAAGCCGTAAAGAGTAATTCTCGTAGTGTTTCTTTGGCTTGTTTATAGGGGACATCTAGTTTTTCTTTAGTGAAAAAAGCGTCTAACGTCCAGTACGTATTTTTTTGGGCAGTTAAAGAATCTAATGAGTAGGTGATGGATTGACCTGCCTCCACTTTATAGCAATGCTGAAAAATGCAATGTGGGCTTTGCACATATCCAAAATTAAAAAAAGAATAAACGGCATCTGGATTGATTTCAGGCTGAAAGTGTGGATGCTGATGAAACGCTTTTAATTCAGAGGCAAAAAGCAGCACGTTGTCTTTATGGTAGACAAAAAGAGGTTTAATACCTGCTCTATCTCTGCATAAAAACAGTTCCTTTTTATTTTTATCGTAGATAGCGAAGGCAAACATGCCTCTAAATTTTTTTACAGCTTCCTGTCCCCACTGCTGATAGGCATGTAAAATAACCTCTGTATCCGAGTTCGTAGTAAACTGATGTCCTAGAAGACTCAGCTCCTGTTTAATTTCGGGGTAATTGTACACTTCACCATTATACACGAGATAGAGGGGCCCTAGCTGCATGGGCTGGTTAGCGAAACTGGAGAGATCTATAATGGAAAGTCTGGTGTGTCCCAATCCAAGGACCACATGCTCTTCCTCAAAAATAATTTGGTCTTGACTATCTGGTCCTCTGTGCGTGAGGGAGGCAACCATAGACGCTAAGTGAGTCCGTTTTGTTTGTCTTTTAAGATCGACAAACCCTACAATTCCGCACATATTATGCGCTAATCGTGCTTAAAAGTTGATCAGAGGACATGAATTCTACTTCAGGCCATCTTTTACGTATTTGACTTAGCAGCATATCTAATTTTTCAATATTTTTTTCTCTGTTTTCTTTATGTAAACTACCTATAAAGTTTAGGCGGTGTGAACTTATGATCGCAGGCTTACCCCAGAAAAAAGCATTTTGGATGCTTTTAAGTACACGATCTACTTGATCAGCCTGGGGACGTTCTGCTGGTTCGAAAGAAACGTTCCGAACTAGATAGGTTTGCCCAAGTGTATTTTTTTGTCCGGTAAAATGATACTTCCTTTTGATGGCAAAGCCGCTCGAAAGCGGTACGCACTGTACATGTGTACCTTGAATTCCTTTTACGCCATGCTTTAAGAGAAAGGGTTCTAAATTCGGATGCCATACATAACAGGGAGCGATGAATGTGGTCGCATGGAAGCCCCAGGTAGAACAGAATATAATTTGCCCTTCTCGAATGCTTTGCTCAAGGTCGTATAATGAGGTATCGGTCTTCACGTGTCCGTAGGTATCTAGGTTATCTTTTCTTCCCGAGACAACTTCATTTCCTGCTACTGTAAACATGCCCTGCTGAAAAGCGTCTAGGAAGCGCTTTTCCTTTGCTTGTAGGCGGCTTAACCAAAGTGGCACATTTACATGTTCACGACCATGAAACTGTGGTTGAAATACCAGATTGTGAATGCCTTCTTTTACCAGAGCTTCCACTTTATCCGCATCGCTATATCGTTTCAAGGTGGTCAAAAATGGTTCGAAATGAAAGGATGTAAAATCCGCAGCACGAATTTTCTCAAAATCAGGATTTGCACTGATATAGTTTAGCGTAAATTTAGCGGGATTCCCCCTGCTATCACGATGCTTGAGAAGTGTTTCCGCCAGCATCGTGATATCTGTGTTATTTTCAAGCCTATCCAAACGATTATAAGGACATTTATCGACGGGGTATCCTTTTGTTAAAAGTAGCTTGAAAGCATCTTTATCCCTCATGCGAAGAGTTCCCCAGTCATCACTTTCAAAAACAATAATTTTCCTATTCGTACGAAAGCCTGGGATATTTGCGATAGCGGCTTTTGTTTGCCGCACTGCATTTTTTAGATTACCTAAAAGCATTAGGGAAAAAGTAGGTTTTAATTTGAAGAATTAAGTAAGCCATCCCGTTTGACTTTTTCAAGAACCACTTCCACCATAAAATCCTCTTTGGTAGTCGTACCTTCATGCCAGGTTAAACTTTCATCCCAATATCCAGGACATGGATCATATACCTCGGAGACAAACCCATAACTCAGCTCGATCACGAGTGGGTTATTTTGGGCATCAAAGACAAAGTCAAAGGCTCCGATTTGAAGATTTAATTTTTTACACAAGTCAAATGAAATTTGAATGCAGCGTTCATCAAAGAGAGATCTATCCCAGGCAAAATCTCCACTTCCGGAAGCTCTAAAATCATTATCTCTCACATAGCGTTTCAGTCCGAAGGCCTTGCTGCCTATCACGATAATCCTCGTATCCGAATCATTTTCGGGAAGAAACTCTTGAAATAGGACATAGCCCGACTCGTGTCCTCCCAATCTAGCGAAAGCAGGAGGATAGATAAGGCGTACAACCCCTTTAAATACATCAAAAAAATCAGATTTGCCTTTACGGTATTTATACCATCTTTCTCGTAAACTACCGAGACCATCGTATTTGGAAAAACCTTTACTAAAGGCTTTATGAATCATGCGCGCTGCCTGCTCACGTGTTTCTAGAAGACGTACATTTTTTGAGCTCGCTCCCCCTCTCAGTTTAAAAACTTTTGGGAATTTCGTTTCACTGGCCCATTTAAGGGCCTCTTCTTTTTCTAGAAACACGTAGCTTTTCGCGTAGGGCGCTTGGATGGACTCAAAAAGATACTTTTGACCTGCCTTGTCATCAAAGTGCCACATCGTTCTAAAATCAGGAAAAACGATAAAACCGGTATGCTCTAATGCAAACATAATCTGCTTCGCAATGATATTATCCGTGTGGTTTTCATGGCTAAAATGCCACATAAGCGCACTGCAGCCATCTAACTGCGAGATTAAGTCGTTTGCATGACAATTCACTAGTTTATAAGGTATTCCATTTTTTTCACAATAGCTGATCCATCTTGGATGAAACCCTTTGGGACTATCGTGTATGGCAATTTTTTTCATACTAAAACGTAATTAGTTTGCGGAGAGAGTGATAGAGTTGAAAAGTATGTGTGAACTATAGAGTTTTGATTAAAATTAAACACCAAATAACTTAAAAATCAGGCCAAACCTAATTGAAGAGCTATTTTCTCAAAAGTAGAGCCAAACTAGTTGCCTGAGAGCCTAACTTTGTTTCCCAAGGTAAATTTCCAAGGGGTAGGACACCTAAGGTCGTATTACTTTCCATGATGCTTTCTAGCGCAATGTATGGACCGTTTACGATAGAAGGTTTATTAGGCCAAATCGGTTCCCCTTTCGGGTAATAATCATGTAACACGATAACCCCGTTAGGATTAAGTTTTTTAAGGGCCTCAGGAATTTCTTGTACAAGGTTTTTCGCGGAGTGATCACCATCGAGAAAAATAAAATCGAAGGTTTCTTGAGTCTGTCTAAGAAACTTTAAGGAATCGCCGCTAACGAAAGTGACCTCTGTTTTAATCGACAAACGCTGCATCATTTCACGAGGAGAATAAGGAGCACCAAACTTGAGCCAAGGTTTCATTTCCTCCGAATTTACATCCCTAATATCGATGGTCTTGAATTTCGCTTTTCGATTCGACTGTTTGAAATTTTCATCGAGTGCTGTAGCAATACTCAAGGTAGACGCCCCAATATGTGTCCCAACCTCCAGAACCGAGTTAGGTTTAAAATAACGAATCAGCGAAAAAAGTGCACGACGATCACCGGGATTGACCCCTAAGGCAGTTTCTGGAAGATTCATCGTCTGCGCCTGTGTGTGCCAATCCATCCATTCTGTGGCTATTCCATTAGATAAATTGAGTGCGGCCTCATGATCGAATGCGTTCGCTTTCAGTAGGTTATTTGTATCAAACTCAACAGATCGAACAAATTTCATGGTCATGCGTTCGAAGTCCGCGCTATTTTTTAATTTTTTTTAGAAAATTCATAAAATCATTAGGCATTAATACGAAACAGCTTAGAGTGGTTCAATAAAAGTAGATTTAGAATCAAATAAAGTATATTTTCTTCTTGAGAATTTTTAAACATGTAAGACAATTAAGCTTGCGCGTTCTGTCACTTGACCATGATTTACTAGCTTGTTTCGGGCCATTTTACCTCTTGCGTCAACAACTTTGTAAGTAATTTATAATTCGCAACCTCCTGGAAATCATATTTAAGATAGTAATCTGCCGTGTCTTCTGCTGAAGATTCTAGTCCAGATATACTATTTCCAAACGTCAAACTTAGTAATTGTTCTTCGATATTCCAAATGCGAATTTTTCCTGAAAAAACTGCATGAACGAATTTTTGAAGCTCGGGAATAGTGCTGAAGCTATGCACCCCTTCGACTTTCAGGTTACTTCTTCCCAGTGTAATCACTGGTATTTTTCGAATAAAGGCCTCCAGTGCCACGGTACCGTTTATGGTTATCACCACTTGACTGTTATCGACTAGGCTAAAGTTATCCAGTTCCATTGGACATAAAGAAACATTCGGTAAGTCAGCCAGTAGTTGATAACTCTTAACACTGCGAAACTTTGGCTCCGACTGCCGAGTAAACATGGAAGGGTGTTCTTTAACAAGTAAACGAGTCCCCTCTGGAAGCAGTAAGCTAATCATTTTTGCAGCATACACTTGATCCACAAATTCATATCCTTCAGGCATTGTGGTTCTTTCGGGCTGATAATGCAGAAAAAATACAGCGTAATTCGTGTTCTTTAAGTCTAAAAACTCACTTCTTTTTTTATAAAAAGCATAATTGTAGGCGGTATTTAAAAATTTATGTGGCTTAGTTATCACTCCTTTGGGGTCATTAAAGGGGTTAAAATATTTATAGGGTCCCTTTCCAAAGCGATTTTTCTCATAAGAGGGCATTGCATTATCGTAGTTACCTTTAATGATGCCTACGTACTTCCTTATATGCGCACGATAGCTCTCTTCGGTATCTTCACTGTGAAGTTCTTTAAAGACATCCACTGTATGACGCATAAAGCCTTTTTTTAAGGTATACAGCCACGGAAATATAAACACTTCTGTAGCATAGACATCGATGTTAAGAAACTCTGCTGCATTTCCTAAAATCCACTCGATGGACTCATGAGGAGTAAAGCGAAAGTAGATAAAAGAGATTTCTTTTTCTATTAAAAAGGAGAGAATATGATAGGCCGCTTGCGTGTAATACGTAAAAGCATTATGGATACCGATTCCATACTTAGGTAAGTATCCCTCCCGATCTAGTAAACGAGCTGTCAGGTGATTATTCAGATAACCACTCACAAACTCATGATAGCGTTCAGGATCCAGTTTATGCATAGGCTGATACTCAAAAATCGTATCGTATGTAATAAAATGAATTCCGGGTACCTCGGCTAGCTCTCGCATCAGGCGCGGCTGCTAGGTGCTTGTGTGAGTATGTATAGGGTATAATCATCTTGAAATCTATGCTGGCTAAGCCACTTTTTCACATTGTGAATCCTGAATGAATCTAATTCTAAGATGATACTTTTTTTAGAAGGCATGAAAAGATAATTCGCTTAAGTTTTGTGTTTATTTTGCCTTTACAATTCAAAGCTACTGTAATAGCCCGATTTCACTGGAGCAGGATAGGTTTCGTATTTGCTAAAATCCATCCAATAATCCAGCGCATCGTATAACTCGTCCACACCAAGCTGCTTAGCGATTCGTTTTAGGACCGCGAGTTCCTGCTGCTTTCTTGCTTTTCTAGATAAGAAGCTTCCACCCACTTTCTCTGTATCTCCGAGTTTCCCATGCAGACAAAGAGAAAAATCAACGAGATCTTCTAACTCATCGGCTAAGCGTAGGAGTAATACATCTTCATCTAAACTGGTGTCAGCGGGATCTATTTCAGTAATACGTGTCATTTCGAAGTGCGTATACAGGTGCACCAGTCTATCGCATTCAGCAGAAAACAAGCTTGCAAGCTGGGTACGACGTTCGGAAATAGAGGCACAGCCTTCGAAAGGCACCCTATCCTGATAAAGTGCATGCATCAAAGCTGCTAGTACCACATCAAGGGGACGCCGGCAGCGTACCATCAAACTAGCTGTACCCACCAAATGGCAGATAAAAGGCTTGCCCGAACCCCTATACATCCCGTTTACTTTCTTCAGCGTAAAGAAATAGGCCTCATTAATTTGCTGAACATCAGCTTCTGAGTAGCCTTCTCGAAGCATTTGCATGTACAGCTGTAAATTCGTTTGGGCGGGCTGAGTGGCAGTAAATTGGTGTAAAGACATGGTTATAGCTTAAATAAGATTAAAGAGTAAAACCTGGATGGCTTTCTTGGTCAAGTTCATAGTCGAGAGCAGGAAACTGCTGGATAAAATTTACGATGGATTTATAATCATCTGAAGTATCTACCGCAAATCCAGGATGATTATTCCAGATGTGGTAACGCTTTTTAAGATTTAGGATTTCATACTTTTCTGGATGCTCTAAAAGACCGGAAGTAATGTGTTCTCGCTGCGCTGCAGTGGGTTCGTTCTTTAAGAGCTCTTTTAAGCTCTCCGTCCGAATCACTTCCGTGGTAAGCCCTCGAATGGCTTTGGTTAAATAGTTATTGGTTATCAGATCAGGCGCCCTGGTTTCCCACTCCTGAAGTGCAAAGCGCATCTCATCTACTGAAAAAAGCGGACGATCTCCACATAAGCGGGCGAATGCATCGAAGCCAAATGCCTCTGCTGCTTCTACGGCTCTATTCAGCACATCTAACTCACTCCCCCTGTAACAGCCCACCTGTAGGCGTTTCGTTTCTGCTTCCAGAATGTCGTCCTCTTGATTTGTCGAGGTGGCTACTATCACCTCGTATCCTGTCAATTGCGCCCGCCGAACAACTCGCGCCACTAACGTGTCTCCAAGTACAGGAAGCATAGCCTTACCCGGTAATCGTGAGGATGTCATTCTTGAAAATACGATTATGCCCTGCTTAACTCCCCTTTCATTCATACTGGCAGCGAACTTAAAATGTGGTTTTCTTTTAACAGTGCGACCTCCGAAATAAGTTCTTCAAAGGGTATGTCACACTTAACTGCTATATCCAGCAGAGAATGATTTCCATCTGCATAGGAGATTAGGTTGAGTCGATTTTTAACAGGAGCCGTACTTCCCTTAGCGCTAATCATCGGATACAGGCCTCTCTTTCCTAACTGCGGCTCCCCAAGGACTAAACTTTTAGGATAACAGTCATTTTCTAGGATTCGCACGATGTGTTTATGCAGGTCAAGACTCCCATTAAGCCCTTCGGCCGTAACTACTCCTCCTATGGTATCTAAGGACGTATGATATTCGGGATATGTTCCATATTTAGAACGCATCACAGAAACCACGGGCAGGTCTATTCCGGGGGCACAATACATGCTTTCGTCACTGCCTCTATCTTTCCAACCGTAGCGGTCATAACTACCGCAGTACGTTTGAAGTGCATATAAGGCGACTTTATCTGCATACGTATTCTCTAATCGCGAAGGTAAAAAAGACCAAGTTCTCTCGTCACCCACACAGGTTAGGTTAAATCCGGCGATGACGTGCTCTTTTAAGTGTATGCTGTTCGCCTCGAGGTAGGCCGCTGAACCAATCATTTCCGGAATAAAAACGAATCTATAGGTATAGTGTCGATGAGATAACCCCTGCAACCAAGATGCTAAGCCTACTGCCACACATGGACCTGAAAGCTCGTTATTTGCCATAGAAGGATGACAGCAATAAGTGGAGATGAGCACTTCTTTTTCTGAAGTTCCTGGCAAAATAAGTTCTCCATACGTTAAGCTACCTTTAAAGTGCTTCGCTTTGATACAGGCATGATAAGTTCCAAGTTTCAAGCCTTGCTTTTTTGATTCCGCTATGCAAAAACCCCAGTTTTTTTGATAATAGGAGGTAACATAAGGAATCACATCAGGCTGCTCGGGTAGGGTATGCAGATGAGGCAGTAACTCTTCTAGGCTGAGTCTAGCATCTATCGCAGTACTGTAACCTAACACGCTGAGGTTATTCTCTTTAAAATCAGCGACTATATTTCCGTCAGGATCTTTTAGGAAAGCATCGGTAATTTCCCATTCCTCTGGGATCTGCCAGTCTAGAACTTGCTGTCCACTCGGCACTTCTATTGTTCTAAGTCCTGGTAGGTACTCTGCTATTATCTGCAGGGTTTCTCTTAAGCCAGCTCCGGTAATACTTCTATTAATAGGCCATAGGCGCTCCATCAGCGCGAGCATGCAAACACTATTTTCTTTCGTTTCTTCCAAAATTATACTGCTACATTTAACATAAAATCAGGAGCTGCTCTACCTAAGTAAATAAGTAAAGAACATTACCACTAGCTTGTATATCCTTAAAATCTGTGTGAATTTGTTTACCAAATTTATTTGCTATGTACTGCAGCGACTGTTCGGTAAAACCAGTAAAATGCTGAATAGCGAGAGGTTGATCGACACCATCTAAAATAACTGCGGCCACCTCATAGTACTCGAAAACCTCTTCCATAAATTCCATCGGTTTTTCCAAGTGATCCAAGTATTGAAAAAACCCGATAACATGCTGTTTATCCTTAGGATTTTCCGTCCAAGGCTTTAAGGGTACTTGAAATTTGGAATTCAAAAAGGCAGTGCAGTGTTGTCCCCCTTGTTGGCAGTTGTCGCTCCAGTAGTTAACCTCATTTCGTTTTAAAAACGCTGTAGGGATTTGTTTTTGAGCAGCGAGAGGCAGAAGTCCCCACAAGGGACAGCCTAATTCGGCATAATTACGAATAGGACCACATTTTTTCTCTATAAAATTCCAAAGAGAAACTGCGGAAAAGCCAGAAAACCGCTTGAAAGGTGCGGGAGTTTGAATGACGCGCTGCAAAAGGTCTTCCAACGGATAGATAGCTTCGGGACGTTCCTGCTGAATAGCTTGCAATATTTGAGACCCTTCCGGCGTTTCTAAGAAACCGTCTACAGAGTCAAGAATAGAGCTTAAAGCGCGCTTGTATCGGTTGATATTTTCTTTATCCTTGTCATTTATCGCTTTTTCGAAGAGTTTAGTCTCTTTTAAAAAATTATCTGCTGAAAATCTACCTGAGGTTACATCCCATCCTTTGGGGTGCATCGGCACCCCCTGTTTGAAAAGAGCGTCCAATTGTGCGGATGTAAACCAGTTTTGTTTATAGATAAGTCCACAGTCCGAACAAGAAACATTTACGTAAGCATCTATGACGGACTCTTCGGACAAACCGATCATACCCGCTATCTTTTCAGAGTACAGATTAGGGAGTGAATGGGAGTGAAAAGCATGCTTTTCACTCCCACAAAGTGGACAATTCGTTATTTGATTAGAATCTATAGCAGGCTTCTTTGACATCAAAAAACAGCTTTAGGATTTAACTTTTACTTAGTAAATAATCGCCCACAATCAAGTGATCTATGGCCGTATTTTGAAAGCATTTAATCGCTTCTTCAGGAGTATTTACAATCGGCTGTCCTTTCACGTTAAAAGAAGTATTCATTAAAACAGGAACATCCGTTTCTGCTTGAAAGGCTTCGAGCAACTTTCTGAACCGCGGGTTGTTCTCTTCTCCTACGGTTTGAACTCTGCATGTATTATCTACATGGACCACCGCGGGAATAAGCTCCTTTTTATCTGGCTGAACCTTACAGGCGATCAGCATGTGGGGACTTTCCTGACGAATATCGAAATACGTTGAACAATGTTCCTTTAGAACCGCTGGAGCGAATGGCCTAAACTCTTCTCTAAATTTCACCTTATTATTCACATAGTCCTTCATAGAAGCAGGAAAAGGTCTAGTGAGGATACTTCTGTTGCCTAAAGCTCTTGGCCCGAACTCAGCTCTTCCCTGAAACCAGGCAATGATATTACCTTCTGCCAGCAGTCGAGCAGTCGTGGCATAAAGATCAACTGGTTTGGTGTACTTAGCTCCTGACTCTTCTAACGCCTGGAGTATTTCTTCATCTGTAGCACCGCTTCCTAGATAATAGTTGTGATTTTTTTCTGGAACAATAGGCAGACCAGCTGCTTTAGCTGCCATAAAACAAGCGCCTAACGTAGAACCATCGTCTCCACTGGCTGGCTGAACAAAGATCTCATCAAAAATCCTGGAGCGCTCGATTACGCCATTCAAGGAACAGTTAAGCCCTACCCCACCAGCGATACATAATTTGGTTACACCTGTTTTTTCTCTTAAAAAACGTAGATGCTTTAAAACGATCGTTTCAAGTCTAAGTTGAAGCGCTGCGGCAATATGCTGATGATGTGGTGTGATCTTGTCTTCCCAGTTTCTTTTAGGCCCCATGAGGTCATAGAACTTATCACTTACCCACTTATTTCGGACTTTATCGTAAACGATCCAATCTTTATTGATGCGATACCCTAGGTCTCCTTCTTCCTGAATTATTTCAGAAAATAAGTCATAGTACGTCCTGTCGCTGTTCGGTATGGTGGCATGTGGATCACCATAAGAGGCAAGTCCCATGATGATACCTTCATCACAATGGTTACGCCATCCGAGATAAAACGTCATGGCAGAATAGATGAGTCCTAAGGAGTTTGGATAAATAGTATCCTTATATAGTATTTCTATCTCTCCACTTTTACCTAATCCGTACATGCCCGTCTCGATTTCTCCCATTCCATCCAGACTCATCAAGATAGCGTTTTCGAAGCCCGA
Source organism: Nitritalea halalkaliphila LW7 (assembly GCF_000265075.1). Lineage (GTDB taxonomy): Bacteria > Bacteroidota > Bacteroidia > Cytophagales > Cyclobacteriaceae > Nitritalea > Nitritalea halalkaliphila. The sequence continues at coordinate 42,014 of NZ_AJYA01000015.1, forward strand.
AGGATAATAAGCGCTGGCCATGTGACATAGATGATGCCGGTAAAAATTAATAGGTCCTTTAAAGCCCGTATACTCACGTACAATACTCTCCATTTCATAGGCCTGCTTCAGACGATCTATATCACGAATTAAAAAGCCGATGCGCTCGTCGCTTTCCAAGGCTTGTTTAAGGTAAAACTCCTTGACGTGAAAAAGAGAGTCATTCGCAAAAGCAATTTCATCAACGTCATCCATAGAAAGTCCTGCCATTTTAAGACAATCTTTGGCAGCATCTAAGGGAAATGCACGAGAGTGCTTTTGGTGATCGAAACGCTCCTGTGAAGAAGCTGCTACGATGACACCGTTTACCATTAAGGTAGCGGCGGAATCATGTCCGCCATATCGAATGCCTAAAATATTCATTTAACTAATTTAATTACGATTTTATTACAAAGTGGCTAAAAGCTTTAAAGAGAGTGTAAAGATAAGAGGTCCGCAGTACCCTGATGTTTCATTTTTTCGCTATCAACAATACGCTTAAACAATTCAAACTGGAAGTTACTCAAAACTCCAAAACTATGTTCCTCATTCACTAATAAATGTGAAACTCTTTCGCCAATTAAGCGATTGTGTTTTTTAAAACCGAGGTAAGTAGCTACCATAAGACCACCGACACTTTGATACAGCGACTCACGCTCGTAAGAGGTGTACTTATCTTGATCGAAGATAGCCTTCAAACTTTTACCTGTATGTCTATAGAAAGGCCCCTTATTGGACGTTACACTTATAACCGATTCCGAGTTAAAAATAGTAAGCGTATCGAGACCTTCATCGATAAGCGCTGTACTTAAAAAAGGGTACTCTAAAGATGCTATCGCAATAGCTTCTGGTTCTTTTTCAAAGCGTTCTAAAAACAAACTGGATCGTATCATCAAGCTTGATGTCAAATGCAGAAAGTGCCTCAGGCCTCTCCATAATCGAAATAGTAGACTCTGCCGAATACTTCTCCTTTAGGTACGCAAGAATGGCCGAATCAGATGCAGTCACGACGAGGTGATCGATATTTTTAGACTGTAAACAACTCTCAATTCTATGCTGGAGCACTGTTTTACCGTTATAAGAAAATAAGGGCCAGCTCACACCATTATACACTCTATTTCTGACAGGAATGATCGCTAATGTATTCGGTGATGAAAGGTATTTTTCAACAAATCCGCGTTTAATTTGCCTTCTGGTTTTCAGAATTTTATCGCTATCTGAAGACAGGCTACCACTGTGCTGCCTGTAGGAAAACAAAGGGCGATTTATATTCGTCACTTTATGAAAGGTGATAAACTTAATCCACAATTCGAAACCATCTTGACAAGAAAAGGCTTCATCATATCCCCCTAACCTTCTTAGATAATCTAATCTTACCAGCGTACACGCTCCATGGGCGGGCTGGTCGTATAAGGTGACTTCGTCATCAAAAAAGTGCCTTCTGTGGGACCCAATACGGTTACCAGCAGCATCCACATAGAAATAATCAGGAAAGACAAGTCCGAGTTTTTCATCACTTTCCATGATAGCATACATGATACCTAGCGCCTCCGGCTCGAAATAGTCATCGGCATCTAATCTAACAATATACTTTCCTTTGGCTAAACTTATAGCGACATTATTTGTAGCGTTTAAACCCTTATTTTGTTGATAAATAATATTGACTTTCGGATGCTCACGATAGTGTTCGATCACAGTTCTACTACCATCAGTAGAACCATCATCAATTACAAGAAGCTCAAAATCCTGAAAAGTCTGATTTAGAACACTCTGAATTGCTTGACTAACAAAAGCAGCATAATTATAACAGGTAATGTATACGGTAATGGCAGGTTGCATGACAAATGTTTTTACTCTTGAATAAAATTCCAATCTAAGGCTTCATGCCTTTTAAAACTACGAAGCGTTTTCCGTCCAATAAGTTTATCGAAGTCACGAGCATCAATACCCACACAAGGACGTAGAATGGTTAAATTCTCTTCATTTAAAATCTCCCCCTCTGAAATATCTCTAGAGGGTAAATAGCTCTGCGGAAAGATACTACATGACCATTGTCGACTTCTATTGGTAGGGGCACTTTTTCATAAGAGCCTTTAACGCTTGAATACTGTCTATTTTTGCTCTGAGTTCTATAACCTCTTCACATGTTAAAGACACACGGTGATCCCTAAAGGATTTACCTTCCCTTGAATCAGTAAAATGAAACTCTAAGATTTGAGCTCCCATGGCGACAGCCACTTCAAGCGCTAGGGAACCTTCCGTGTGATCAGAATACCCAACAGGTAAATTGAAAAGTGTTTGAAAACGAGACATCACGTGGAGATTAGCGTCACCTTGAGTTATAGGGTACATACTTGTGCACTGTAACACGGCTAAATTACCTGGTAGTTTATAAAAAGTGTCACTATCGCTAATATACTGAACACATTTTTTAACCTCATCTTCCGTAGCCAACCCAGTAGATAACAAGATCGGTTTACGTTTTGCAACAATCGCTTTTATCATAGGATAGGCAGTAAGATCACCACTACCAATCTTGTAGAAAGATATATAGGGATGAATCCAATCCAGACTGGTAAGGTCCCAGACAGAAGCAACATAAAATTTACCTGCATCTAGAACCATCTTAGCCAGCGCTAAATGCTGATCCCTACTAAGCTCAAATTTTTTAAAATGTGAGTTCCGATCAGGACTTTCCACAGAAGAGACTAGAGTGTCTCCCGTGTAGATTTGAAATTTCACTGCATCAGCACCAGACTTCAGTGCTAGCCGGGTAAGTTCAAGTGCGTAATCGAAATTACCTTCATGATTACCACCAATTTCTGCAATTAATAAAGGAGAAGAATTATTAGAAAACACAGGAAATAATTAAACGGTTGAACTAGGAAAACAATGCCTACCTAACTGATCACTACTCATAAACCTCACATCTGGCCACTTTTTTAGCGCAGCTTTAAGAAGTGATCGCAATTTAAACAAGGATTTATCGCGATTTTCTACGGACATACCACTTACATAGTTTATTCTATGCGAGCAGATAATCGCAGGCTGATTAAAAAGAAAAGCATTACCTATTTCCTTTAAAGCTGCATCAACCCAGTCATAGTCTTGATTGATATAAGGTTCAAAAAGCACATTACGCAAGAAAAAACGCTGGTTGTATTTATTTTTTTGACCAAAGTAATGATAAAGATTTTTACGTTTATTCAGATTAAGAACAGGAGCTATTTGTCCTCTTTGACTTTGAATAAACCGAATTTTCTTATTTGCTAGAAATGATTCTAATTCCTGAGGCCAAACATAGTTGGCTGCAATAAAAGATTCTGATCTAAACCCGAAAAAACTTTGAAAGAGATTAAGACCATCAGCTATAATATCTTTAAGGACTAAAAATTCAGCGTCAGTTTCGGCAGCGTAAGCTGCTAAATAATGTTTTTGTAATGCAGAGGAAGTCACTACATTTTGAGCAAAAAAATGATATTTAAAAGCTTTTCGAACGGTAGTAAAGTTACTTTTCAGATCCCTCATCCAAAGTTGTACATTAAGATGCTCTCGTGCATGAAACTGAGGCTTTATAAAGCCATTAGCTATACCATATTTCCAGATAGTGCGCAGATCCGCTCCCTGATAATACACATAGCTTGAAAAAAAGATCTCTATAGTAGTACTTCTCAAATTGTTCTTCTGCTATCCGCTCAAAGTCAGGATTTGCTAGGACCGTATTAAACGTAAATACTGGTTTAGCACCTAAAAAATCTTGGAAAGACCCAATAACACTAAAAAGGTTTTGTAAATCCTCCTTGTTTTCGAGGCAATCTAAAGAGTTATAATACGTACGATCAACAGCGAACCCCTCTTTAATTAGGTGTGTAAACGAATGTTTATCACGCATTCGCATAGCACCCCAGTCATCGCTTTCAATAACAATAATCTTAGATGGAACTTTAACACCCATCCAATTCCACAGTGTGGATTTTAGTGCGTTCATCCTATTCCTTACTTAATCAACACATCCAATGGAACATTATCTCCCATCGTAAAGAGGGCCACAATAGGATTACCAAAAATGGTAGTGGAGCTTACAAAGTAAAAACCTTCTCTTACTCTAACCAGAAAAAAGAATAACAAGAGCGGAGATGTAAGCAAATTAACTCTGTAAATCCATTTATCGTACTCAACATTTGTAACTACGTATAAAATCAAAGGAAAAATCAGAAAGTAGGATATAACTAAGTAACGACTACCCGAAGGGAGGTTAGATAAAAAGTTCGCAAAGGCCAAATAGAGTAAAATAAAGCTTAGATAATAAACCAACCGAGGATTCAAAGTCGAAATCTTTTTGTTTTTAAAATAAAAAACAAAAAATAAATATATAAATAGACCAGGATAAGGCTTTTTCATAAAGAACCGCATGTAGTGATCGCTCATCTTCTTGTTTTCCCTCTTCAAATTTTTCTAAGCTAGCCTCAGATCGATAACTAATACTTCTATCTTGAAACTGCTGAGGAGCAATAGGCTTCAACAAAATTATTAAAAACTTCAAGATCGAATTCAAACGAAAAAAAGAGAGAAAACAAACAATCCAAAATATATATGTAGTCTGTTTCGAAAAACAAAAAAGATTAAAAGTATAAATAATGGGACGGTAAACGCATAATGGAATATAAATGGAGTAACAAAACACCAGATTAAATTCTTCCTTTTACCCTCGAACAGGTAGGGTAATAAGCCATAGGCAAAAATATGCGTAGCAGTCCAAAACCTAAATCCGTTAAAACTCCAAATAGGCACGATCACGAAAAAGGTAAGAAAAAGAATCCAAACTAGTGGCTTCATTTCACCTTCTAACTTTCTAAATACATAGGCCATATTACGAGAAAAGAAAAATCCAAAAACCACGGCTTGAAAGACCATCAGCACCCACCCATAAGATGTAAAACGGGAAACGGAATAAATCAGTAGCTCGGAAAAAACATCAATTTCATCACCCTGCATGTAAAGCTCAAAAAAAGAAAGAGTAGAATAATGATACTTCTGAACTTTCGCCATATAGCGCACGCTATCTGAGGTAGAGCCTGGAACAAGAGACCACGTAAGCCCTACGAAGGTAACAAACATCCATAATATATTATCAGCATGTCGTTTATCTAGATTTTGAAAACTCCAAATAAACGCCGAAAAAGGATGCATTAAATAGACAAACCACATATTTAATCTATTAAATCTAAAAATTTAGAGGTCACGTTTTCTATTTTATATTGATCCCTATCTGGAATATTTAGCGCATTACCATAGTCGTGCTCAAGAAACTCGTTAATGGTTTGAAAATCCAATTCAGACGAATTCACAGATAATATAGGTTTATCAATAAGAATATAGTCAATGAGTTTGCTTGGTGTTTGTCGCGGACCTGAATTTTCAAAGTTCACCACAAAATCAACCTCTTCTTTTAGTTTCCTTAAAAGTTCTACCCTAGGCATAAAGCTATGAAGGATAAACTTATCAGGTGCCAGTTCATTAAAGCGTTTTAATAGCGTATAATTTTTAGTGTATATATGAAAACGAAAATCTTTACCCGTAGACAAAAGGTACTCACAGAAAGCCCTAGGATCTCGTTTATTTGGAATAAGAAGACCAGCATACGCAAAAACAGGGGTGGTATTCTTTTTTGTAATTACTTGGAATGAGTAATCTTCAAACTTAAACCCTTGAGAAATAACTTTAATTTTTGGATGAAACTCAGGAAAATATCCAAGGTGGGAGGTAGGTGTAGGAACCGCGATAAAATCCGCCTTTCTCATAAACCACTTTTCTACCCAGGCCCAATAAAAAGGAAGCTTAAAAGAATCATTTTCACTACCATAAAATGGATCGCCGCAATCTGCTATCCAGACAGGTGCTACATTTTTTGCTGGGATTTTACTCCACACGCTAGCCACACCCCAGTGGATGGCATAAGGTACAGCTATAGAAATGACTGCATCAAATTTGTCTGTACATGAAGTAATTTGCTTCTTCACTTTCAAAAAGAGTTCACTATCCGGATAATCAAAACCCAGCGATAAAAATCGATAGATTAGTCTTTCAATCGTATAAACAAGTTTTACTTTACTTCTAAAGTTAATAGGTTTCCAAGACATCTCTCCTAACGAAATGAAGTCCATTTCCCAATGATTAAGAAAATCAACTAAACCCGGTTTCGAAGGACACATAATTGTAACCCGATGCCTTGGCGCTTTAATTCCTTAGCAAGCTCAGTAGCTCTGTAGGATCTTGGGCTTTCATCTGGATAAAATCCCTTACAAATAATTAATATACTCTTTTTTTTCATGATTAAACTAAAGCGGCACACCCGATACTAGAATGTAAGATTTGCGATGAAAAACAAACCAATTTGTGCGCGTGATAACCAAATTTCATACTTCTTGTAACTGTACCATTTTTTTAAACTTAGGTACTCGCTCTAAAAGCTCGGAAAAATTACCTTGCTCTTTTATAGCGCCACGCTCTAAAAGAACGATAGTATCAGCATTCCGAATGGTAGATAGTCTATGCGCCACGGTAAGCAAAGTGTACTGACCTTTCAAAGCATCAATATTTTCTTGTATAGCCCGCTCTGTTTCACTATCTAAAGCCGAAGTAGCCTCATCCATAATTAAAATATCAATTTCTTTATACAATTCTCTCGCAATAGATATACGCTGTCTTTGCCCCCCACTTAGATTGATACCATTATTTCCCAACACGGTATCTAGTTTACCAGCTTGTGCATATACAAACTCGTAAACTGAAGCCTTTTTTAAGGCTTCTATGCAGCGCATTTCATTTTCAGGAGTTCGCTTGGCCCAAAATGTGATATTATTAAAAATAGTATCATTAAAAATTACAGGCTCTTGAGTTATATACCCGATTCGCTGCTGAAACTGCAATTTATTTAATTCATTTAGATTCAAGTCATCGATTAATATTTGACCAGAGGTGGGAGGAATTAAACCGCAAAGCAGATTTACTAAAGTGGTTTTACCGCTACCACTCTCTCCTACAAAGGCAACACTTTTATTTTTAGGGATAGAAAGATTTATATTGTTTAAAATTCCATTTTCACCATAGCTAAAAGAAACGTTTTTAACGTTTATCTCATTCTTAAGATTAGAAAAGTCAAGCTTTCCGCTATATTCTTGGTTTACTTTCAATGAGTTTTGAAAATCTTGAAGATTAACAAGAGAACCGGAAACTTCTAAAAATTTATTCCAAGCATACTGCATCCCAGTCAATGCTGTAAGGGCCCGATAAAAAAAACAAAAGTGAAAGTAGTATGGGCCCCAAGCTTCCACCTAAAACAAGGGCATGTATAACGATAACCAGCGCTACAACGACGATTAAAATTGGCTCCCGAGATGCTTCGAGCAAACCACTAAGTACACCTATCTTTTTTCTACTTTCTTCAATCTTAATGATCACCGATTTAAGTTGATTCGCAAATTTTTCAGTCGTGCCAGAAGCACGTAAGTATTTAAAATTAGCTACATGCTGAATAACGCGACCCTGGTACACATTACTGTCGTCAGTAAACTTTTGACTAGCTCCCTTCGTGTGCTTGTAGACGGAAGTATAAAGTAAATTAGTGATTACCCCACCAATGGTTACCAAAACAGCAAATTGAAAATCAACGAAGAAAGCAAATCCAATATATACAAAGACAAGGATAAGCTGTTCCATCGCTTTAAAATAACTATCGTATGCGCGTTGAATCCTATCGACCTCACCCGTCATGGTGTTTTGTATTCTACCAGCATCGGATGTTACAAAGTAAGTATACTTCACATGATTTAAGGCATGTAGCATGCGTAGTCGAATCTTACGAATCAGCTCTTGCTGTAAAGCTACGCGATAAATCAAACTTATGTATTTTACTGCTCCTTTAGCGACAAAAAACAAGACCATGAAGGCTAATACGCTACTAAGCGTTAACTGCAGGCCAGACCCTTCAATAAAGTTTAGAACGAAATCTAAATTCCCCAAACTCTCACCAGAAATACTACTTTCCCCATCTACCATTTGTAAAAGGGGTAAGAACATGGTAAGCCCAAAACCGTCCAAAACCCCGACTAATAAGGAAAGTAGAACTCCTATAAAAATTTTATAGTTTAAATATGTAAAAAACCAATAGAAATTAGTAAAGGCTTTTTTCAGATAGTCTTTTATCACTTATTTAGTTAATTTAAAATAGGGACTTTAAATTATAAAAATAGAAGTGACTTGCACTTCTATTTTTATTATAGAACTGAAATGAATCCTTATTATTTTTTAGTTTCTTCGTAATAACCGGATTTCTCACCATAACCATAGCCATAACCATAACCATAACCATAACCATAACCATAGCCAGTATTTAGGTGCACGTCGTTAAGTACAGCATATAGCTTCTTGACCCCTCCTTTTTCTACTAAGCTGTTCGGAAGTTCAATAGCAGCTTTTTCCGAATAATTCTGTCGGAAAACGAAAATGGATGCATCTGCTAGCTTAAAGAGATCACGTGTTTCAGAGACAAGACCCACAGGAGGACAGTCTAAAATAACAACATCGTAGGCAGCTTTGATTTCATCTAAAACCTCAGCCATATAATCTTGTAAAATTAATTCAGCTGGATTTGGAGGAATTGGTCCGGAAAGAAGTAAATCAAGATTATCATACTGGGAGGACTTTACCAATTTACGCCAGTCCGCTTGCTGACTTAGCACGTTTGACATGCCCTTATCATTTGAGAGACCAAACTCATTTGCAATTCTAGGCTTTCGTAAGTCTAACCCAACCACAATCGTTTTTTTACCAGACAAGGCATATACGGAAGCCATATTAATGGAGCAAAATGTCTTCCCTTCACCTGAAATGGTAGATGTAAACAACAGTGTTAAGTTTTCTTTTTGTCTAGGTACTAAATAACTCATATCTGCCCGTAATGACCTAAATGATTCTGTCACAACAGATCTTGGACTATTCATTACTACTAGAGGCTCCTTATCCTTACCACGCCCTACAGAACCTATCAGTGGTATTTTTAGTTGTCTTTCGAGCTCTTTGGGTTCTATAACTTTAGTATTTAACTTCATCTTACCAAATACAAAACCTACTGGAATTATCATTCCCAGTGACAGTGCCAACGCGAAAATACGAACCGGTCTAGGAGATACGAATCCATCCATCATTCTGGCTTCTTCGATAACTTTGTTAGCAGGCATGTTCGAGGCTTTAGTAATGGCTGCTTCCGCACGCTTCTGTAAAAGGTACGTGTAAAGTCCTTCATTTAAAGCGAATTCCCGCTGAATCCGAACAAGACCTTGTTCCGTTTCTGGTAAGGCTGTAAAGGACCCTTCCATCCGGTTAATTCGACTTTGTAAATCATTAATTGTTAACTCGGCATTACTTTCCACATTATTAAGCACCTCGCGGATGGAGTTATTTAAGTCTCTTATTTTCTGATTTACCTCTCGAACTGGTGGAGAAGTTTCTGTTAGTTTAGCTAACTTCATCGACTTATCAGCCTGTAAATCGATCAAGTTCATAATTAGCGAGTTCAAAATCGGATCCTGAATGCCTATACCAGATGGAACAACGATGTTATCGTAATTCTCCCGGACCAAATAATCTTTTAACTGACGATAATAGTTACGCTTCAGGCGCTCCTCTCCCAGCTGTCTTTCAAGTGCTGACATTTCCGTGAAAAGAAGAGAGCCTTCCGAGCTTAAGTCGTAGGTGGCATTCGTCGATCTAAAGTCACGTAGGCGGTTTTCTGTAAACAATAAAGAATCCGATAAGAGTAAAAGCTGCTTATCTATAAACTCCACTGTGTTACCTGCCACAGCATTTTTCTCTGAAAGTTCACGATCTAGTAGAACCTCCTGTAATGCATTCAAGTATGCTCTTCCTTTAGCAGGTGTCTGGGTAACTAACGAGATGATAACGATACTCGCTTGTTTTTCCTCTGGCTCTACGCGAAGTGCTTTAGCATACTGATTCGTTAAGGACTCCTTATCACGCAAACGAAGAATTATCTCGCCTTCTTCTTGTACTCCTGTAAGCTCCACTTTAAACTTGTTTCCAGCTAATGTGATAAACTCCCCAAATGGAAAAGTTCCTTCAGGTGAAATCGGATTTTCCACAGTCTGTCTACGATTTTCGCTCTGCCACACCTGTGCGTATTCTTCATCCGTATAGCGGACTTGGAATTTTTTCACATCCGACCAGCTGATGACTATATCCCCGTTACACAGCTGAGGATGTGTCCAATCTACCTCCACTCCAATGGGAGATGACGGGTAAAGTTCATTTCGCTGAAAGAAGTCTTGCCGATGATATTCAACAGAGAAGTCAACCTTATCTAGCGCTGCCGCTGCTACAGGCCTGGACTTCATAATAATCATTTGATTATTTAGTCCCATATCCTGCATAAAGTCAAGACTACTTTCAAATAGTCCAAGTGAATTCTCCTTCTCTTTCACGAAGAACTTGCTTTCTACTTGATAGGTAGGTACTTGAAAACGTAAATAAAGATAGGCGGAACCCAGCGCAAATACGATGGATAACAGAATGTAAGGCCATATTTCCACAATTCTTCGGAGTAATTGACCAAGCTCGAAATCCTCTTCTTGTGTCGGGAGTTGATTGATATTGTCTTGCATGGAAGGGTTAATTTACTGTATTAATGATTAATAAGGCTGCCGTAAGAATGGAAACCGTAAACTGTAGGGTTTGAACAAAGTTCACGCCTGCTCCTAACTCTCTGACGCGCAGTGGTTCAGCGTATAACATATCATTAGGGCGTAAAAAAAAGAATTCAGATTCGACTATTCGTTTATCATTTAAATTAATCCTAAAGGATTTAGTGCCTTCTGGGTACTGTCGAACTAAAACGATTTCATGTCGCTTAGCTACAGGTGTCATATCACCTGCATGCGCTATGGCTTGAAAAATATTGACTCTATTCGCCATAATCGTATGATTTCCATTAAAGACGAATTCACCCAACGTAGCAAATCGTATCCCACCTAAACGAACCCTAACGTAAAGATCGTCTTTTCGAATGTAAGCGAGCATAAGTTCTTCAATTTTATGCTTAGCCTCTTGTACTGTGAGACTTAACAAATTTACTGCACCTATTAGCGGTAAATCCACATTACCTTCCTCATCCAAGGTGTACCCTTGCATAAAGAAAATATCACCACCGTTATTAGCCCCTTGTACACCGGCCATGGCCATCTGGCCTTGCTGTACGGAAATTCCAAATATTGCATTTAACTCTTCCGAGGTAGTCTGAATCTGAATATCTACTACATCGTTATACTGGAGCTTATACATTTCTTCCTTGTTTACAGCCATGGGACCTTCGGTAGCAACAGGCCTAGCATCACCCAGGTCTTGCATGTAAATGATGCGTTTATTGGAAATGCAACTACTTCCTAGCAGTAGCAATCCTGCAAAGAGGATAAAGTTTATTGGAATAAAGCGCTTGGGCATGATAGAGGGTAATAAGTCAATTATTGAGTAAGAAATTTAGTTCAATCGGTGGTTTCAACAGTTCCCAAAGCTTCGCCCTCTCAGTCCCAGTTTTCAACTTTACTAATGGATGAAAACCAAGACCTACTGGACTACCTGAACAAACAGGGCTATCGTACGTTTACTCTTTAACTGCGAAGTAGATTTTGGGTAATTATCTGAAGAGTTAAAAAGCAAACGAACCTATGGGAAAAATATACATCGCACAAATATAGAGGTTTCTCATCAAAACAAAGGCGAAGCCTAATTTTTTTTAAACCCCTCGATAGAGCAGATCATGGATTGTTTTCACTTAAAAGCAGACATTATAGGTAAGGACATTATTTCTCTTAGAGAAGTGACCCGAACTAATTTTTCACTTAAGAAGACCGTAAGGAATGAGGGTATACCAACTCCCTCATGGCCTTAAAATACTTACTCTGCTTGATTCAGAATACTGTGACCCGCCCGAATAAGATCCCGATCCCGACGGAATGCCTTCACATCTGCCTGCATCATGTCCTCTACCAGACCTTTCAAATCATACTCCGGCACCCAGCCTAATTTTTCTTTCGACTTGGTCGGATCACCAATTAATAAATCTACTTCCGTAGGACGGAAATAGCGTGGATCGATACGTACGATGGTCTCTCCGATACGTGCACGTGCGCCCGTTTCATCACTACCACAACCGGTAGCCCGCTCGAAGACCGGCTCATTAATCCCCACAAGTACACCGATTTCATCGACGCCTTCTCCGGAAAAGTCCAGCATCAACCCTACTTCAGCGGCTGCCATCTTGATAAAATCACGCACCTTCGTGGTCACACCGGTGGCAATGACAAAATCTTCTGCTACATCCTGCTGCAAGATGAGGTACATGGCTTTCACATAGTCCTTCGCATGGCCCCAGTCCCGCTTGGCATCTAAATTCCCCATGTACAGGTCTTTCTGCATGCCCAGGGCAATCTTAGAAATCGCGCGTGTAATTTTACGGGTCACGAAGGTCTCCCCACGCAGTGGCGACTCATGGTTAAAGAGAATCCCGTTACAGGCGAACATGCCATAGGCTTCTCTGTAGTTTACCGTGATCCAGTACGCATACAACTTGGCCACGGCATAAGGAGAGCGTGGATAGAAAGGAGTGGTCTCCGACTGAGGAACAGCCTGCACCAAGCCGTACAACTCAGACGTAGAGGCCTGATAGATGCGGGTTTTCTTCTCCATGCCGAGCAGACGTACAGCCTCTAGGATACGAAGTGTCCCGATACCATCCGCATTTGCCGTGTACTCCGGCGTGTCGAAACTCACCTTCACATGCGACATGGCCGCTAAATTATAGATCTCATCCGGCTGCGTCTCCTGAATGATACGTGTCAGGTTCATGGAATCTGTCAAGTCGCCATAATGGAGGACCAGACGTGGATCTTTTTCATGTGGATCCTGGTACAAGTGATCGATACGATCGGTATTAAAAAGAGAAGCACGACGCTTGATGCCATGTACTTTGTAGCCCTTTTCTAAAAGCAGTTCGGCCAAATAGGCGCCATCTTGTCCGGTGATGCCGGTAATTAATGCAGTTTTCATGTGTTTATCGAATCAAAAAAATGATTGTGTTAAATTTTCACTTCTTTATAGCGATCGCTATGGGCGAGGAACCAGTCATAGGTCTCGCGAATACCTGTTTCCAGATCGATTTTTGCTTTCCAGCCTCTGGCGGCCAGTTTGCTGACATCCATCAACTTACGCGGCGTGCCGTCAGGCTTGCTCGCATCCCAGACCAGACGTCCTTCATGACCGACGATCTGCTGAATGAGCAAGGCCAGTTCCTTAATGGTAACGTCTGTTCCCGTGCCTACATTATATAAATTGTCATCGAAACGCTCTTCCATCGCAAAAACTGTGGCCTCGGCCATATCATCTACGTGGAGGAATTCGCGCATAGGCGTTCCTGATCCCCAAAGCGTCACTGGCGCATGCCCGTTTTCTTTAGCCTCATGAAACTTGCGCATCATGGCAGGCAGCACATGCGATGTTTCCAGATCAAAATTATCAAAAGGACCGTATAAATTGGTGGGCATCAGTGAGATAAAATCCTTCCCGTACTGCTTGCGAATCGCCTCACAGGCTTTTACACCTGAAATCTTGGCTAGCGCATACCACTCATTCGTGGGCTCTAAAGAAGAGGTCAGCAGGTACTCCTCCTTTAAAGGCTGCGGAGCGAGCTTGGGATATATACAAGAAGAGCCGAGGAAGATGAACTTCTCTACATCCGATTTCAGGGAGGCATCGATCAGGTTGTTCTGAATCTGCATGTTCTCCATAAGAAAGGGATAAGGGTAGCTGTTGTTCGCCAAAATCCCTCCTACCCGGGCGGCAGCATCTAAGACGATGTCCGGCTTTTCAGTGGCAAAAAAAGCATTTACTGCTGCTTGATTGCGGAGGTCCAGCTCTTGACTGCTTTTTCCTATGATGTTTTGGTATCCTTTGCGCTCCAGCGCGCGCTTAATGGCTGCACCTACCATGCCCCGATGTCCGGCGATGTAGATTTTTTTCTCTAAATGTACTGACATAAACAATGTTAAAAAATTAACACCACAAAGAAAGCCATTTTAAAAGCGAAATCCAAGCTATCCTAGCCACGTGGAAAAGAACCGTAATAAATAAGTATCTATCGCATAGAAGGCTTGCGCTTTTCCTGAGCCCCTGGGTTTTGCTGTGGACTGAAAAAGTAATAAAACTGATTGCGCAGCGGCTCACTACCAAAATCCACCTTGCGGCGTAGCGTTACCTGAAAGGTGCCGTTCATATCCGGCCCTAGGCGGGTGGGTCTTTCTATACCTCCCATGCCATTTCGGCTTAATACCTGCACATTCCCCTCGAAACCGATGCGCCAAGGGCTGTCGGGCACTTGCCACCAGGCACCCAGCCGAAGTCCTGCAAAGGCCAGTCCCTCAGAGGCGCGCTGCCGCTCATCTACGCCGCTCACCTCAAAGGAGCGCCAAACCCCCATCACCCCCACGGCTGGTGCCAGGAACATGTTCCATTTATTACCGCCGTAGTAGGGGGACTTTGGAAGCAAATAAATAGGTACATTAAATTCCAGCTGTTGCATGTAACCCCGAACGCGCAAAGGATCACCAGCCGCTTTTTTCTCAGCTAAAACATCTGGGTCCCATCGTCTTTCCGCCAATGAACGAAGCTGCTGACCAGAGAACTGAAAGCGGTAATACACACGAGGCGTCCACTCCTTCTCATAAAAAACACTCACCGCCAGTGCGACGGGCAAACGGAGTGGACTGTAGTGCCCCAATCCAGCAGAATAGGGAATCCCGATTCCGGTCTGAACTCCCACAAATTCCTGCTTGCGGAAACGGTAGCCATACAGGTTCTGAGCATAGATCTCGGAAACAAACAAGAAAAATACGACAGCCAGCAAACAGGCAACACGATACAGACTCATACTTTAGTAAACGAAGATTAAAATAGCTTTGGATGCCTATTCCAAGAGAGAATCAGCTAAAAAGCCTTTTCACTCCTCTTAGCCGGTATGCGTTTCCTCTAACTACAAACAAAAATATAGGTAAAGGACGCAAAAACTGGTGAGAAAAACCAACCTTTGCGCCCAGGCGCCCCTAAAAGCAACGCCGCTTTAGCAAGCCCCCAAAAGGCGCTCGCATTCAACTTAAGCCTGCTGACCCGCCGCAGCCGCGATCCAGCCCGCGACCTCCTCCTTAGAAGGATTATCGATGCTGAGCTTCAGCTTCTTGCGCATGCCGCAGCTGTCATTAAACAACTTGTTCGGCTCTGCTTCGGCGATCTGCTGTAGCGTGTAGAGATTGAGCTTGCGCAGCACGGGGATCAGCTCCGCGCGGACGCCGATTTCCTGCAGCTGGGCATCGCTGGCCACTTCTACCTTTTTCTCCGGACGCATTTGCGGGAAGAAAAGCACCTCCTGGATGGTGCTGTTATCGGTGAGCAACATGGTCAGGCGGTCGATGCCGATGCCCAAACCAGAGGTAGGAGGCATGCCGTACTCCAGGGAACGGAGGAAGTCCTCATCCATGGCCATGGCCTCATCGTCTCCGCGGGCGGCCAGTTTGAGCTGCTCCTCGAAGCGCTCCCGCTGATCGATCGGATCGTTTAGCTCGGTGTAAGCATTCGCGATTTCCTTTCCGTTCACAAAAAGCTCAAAACGCTCCACCAAACCGGGCTTGCTGCGGTGCTTCTTCGCAAGAGGAGTCATTTCGATCGGATAATCCGTGATATAGGTTGGCTGAATCAAGTGTGCCTCCACCTTTTCGCCGAAAATTTCGTCGATGAGCTTGCCTCTGCCCATGGTGTCGTCCACTTCGATGCCCATCTCACGACATAAAGTGCGCAGTGCGGCCTCATCCATCTCGGACACATCCACACCCGCATACTCCTGAATGGATTCGTACATGCTGAGGCGGCGATAAGGCCCGGTAAAATCGATTTTTTTATCACCTACGGACACGATCGCAGTGCCGTGGATCTTCGTGCAAACCTTCTCAAGGAGGTCTTCTACCATTTCCATCATCCAGATGTAGTCCTTGTAGGCCACATAGATTTCCATGGAGGTAAACTCAGGATTGTGCGTGCGGTCCATGCCCTCGTTACGGAACATCTTACCGAACTCATACACCCCATCGAAGCCCCCGACGATGAGGCGCTTCAGGTACAGCTCATTCGCGATGCGTAGGAATAGCGGCATGTCGAGCGTGTTATGGTGCGTCTGGAAAGGACGTGCCGCAGCGCCTCCGTGTACGGCCTGCAGAATCGGCGTCTCCACCTCCAGCCAGCCGTTCCCATCGAAGTAGGCGCGCATGCTGCTGATGATTCGTGAGCGCGTAATAAAGACATTTTTCACCTCCGGATTCACCGTGAGGTCTACATAGCGCTGCCGGTAGCGCAGCTCTGGGTCGGTGAAGCCATCGTACACGTTGCCCTCCTCATCGCGCTTCACCACAGGGAGTGGCTTGACTGCCTTCGACAGCACCGTCAGCTCGGTCACGTGCAGGGAAATCTCTCCTGTCTGGGTGGTGAACATATAGCCCTTCACCCCGATGAAGTCCCCGATGCCAAGTAATTTTTTAAACACCGTATTGTAGAGCGCCTTATCCTCCCCGGGACAAATGTCATCCCGGCGGATGTAAAGCTGTAGCCTGCCCGAGCTATCCTGCAGCTCCGCGAAAGAGGCGGAACCCATGATGCGGCGGCTCATCAGGCGCCCTGCGATGGAAATATTTTTGTAGTCATTCTTGCGGTTTTCATAGTTTTGATGGATGTCTGCCGCGCTGACATTGACTGGAAAGGCCTCCGCCGGATAGGGGTTAATTCCCATGGCATAGAGGCTTCACGGTCTTTTCTACGTTCGATTTCCTGTTCGCTCAGTAATTGCATATCGCTTATCGTTGGTTTGCAGCAGCCGGCACCTTCTGGTTCCGCGCCGCTTTTCTTCTCGTTAATTCTTTTTTTATCAGCTCAAACTCCCGGCTGCTCTGCCCGGCCACCGAAGTATTTTCTGCCGCCCGGCGTGAGAGATAAGGCATCACCTTCTCCACCGGCCCGTAAGGCACATATTTGGCCACCCGAAAACCAGCATGGGCCAGGTTAAAGCTAATCGTATCGCTCATGCCATAGAGCTGCGCAAAGTACACGCGCGCATCCCCGGGCTCCAGGCCTTTTTCCAGCATCCACTCCGCGAGGAGCAAATTGCTCTGCTCATTATGCGAGCCACTCACGAAATGTAGGCGCTCCACACGGTCTAGACAGAAGCGCATGGCCTTATCGTAGTCGCGGTCGGAGTCGGCTTTGGTGGCCTGAATGGGGCTGGCATACCCCTTTTTAGCTGCACGCTCGCGTTCTTTTTCCATGTACGCCCCACGCACCAACTTGGCCCCTAGAAAATAACCGCGGGATGCTGCCTGCGCATAGGCCGCTTCGAGGCGGGCATACATGTCGTGCCGGTACATCTGGTACGTATTGTACACAATGCAGTCCTCCTGATTATAGCGCTCCATGGCCGCATAGGCGAGGGCGTCGATGCTGTCCTGAAACCAGGATTCCTCGGCATCGATCAGGATTTTGGTCCGGGCCTTTTGCGCCGCGGCGCAAAGTGCATCTACGCGGCGCTCCATCCTGGCATAGGCTTCCTGCTCACTGCTGCTCAGGGGCTCCCCTGCCTGTTTTTTGATCATCAGGCGGTAATCTCCTAAGCCGGTCACCTTGAAAACAGCGAAAGGGATCGCAGGGTCTCCGGCGGCACGTTCTACGGTGCGCATCACCTCACGGAAAGTGGCCTCGTAGCTGTCCTCGTTTCCCTTGCCCTCGACCGAATAGTCTAGGATGGTGCCGATCCCAAAGTCCGCGAGCTCCTGCACGGTTTTCCCGCATTCTTCGATGGTCTCACCGCCACAGAAATGACCAAACATGGTCTGCTTCATCAAGCCTTTTATGGGCAGGCGCAGGGAAAAACCCAAATTCGCCAGCTTTATGCCCAACTTCGTAGCGGTGTTATTGTTTATGGTCGCGAAAATTACGTACATCTTACGTAATTCTGCGTCAGATTTCGCTTGGAAGGCGATCTCCAGATTTTCGAAAGTCAATTTGGGTTTGGATGTCATGCAGCTTTCATTCTGCCGCAAATATAATGAATTTTCCCGCCGGCAGCAGGAAGAATTTGTCGGCTCCACAGCATTTTCTTTGGGTTTTTCACGCCTGATGGGCGCTCGAGCCGGCTCTCTCGAAACGAAAAAACCTTCCGAAGCGGACCCGATGCTACTCGGTGCTGCTTCAGAAGGCATTTCCAAACGTTTTTTAAGCGGCTACTTAGAGGCGGGCATCTACACGCTCCTTCGGCAGTACGGCTTTCACATCATAGATGACGCGGTCCGGGCTGGTGCTTAGGTCCAGCTGCTCGAACTCTTTATGCGCTACAGCCAAAATAATGGCCGCATAAGCGCTTAAGTCCGGCTTTTCGGTCAGCAACTTCAGGCCATACTCGTCCGCCACCTCTTCGCTGCTCGCCAGCGGATCGTACACGTCCACCTGCATATCAAAGCGGCGCAGCTCTTCGTAAATATCGATTACACGCGTATTTCGTACATCCGGGCAGTTTTCCTTAAAGGTAAAGCCGAGGAGGAGCACCTTGGCCTGCAGTACGGGCAGGTTTTTATGCATCATCTTTTTAATCACCTCCGTGGCCACATGCTTGCCCATGGAATCGTTTAGCCGGCGTCCCGCCAAAATAATTTCCGGGTGGTAGCCTACCTCTTGGGCCTTTTGGGCCAAATAATACGGATCCACGCCGATGCAGTGCCCCCCTACTAATCCTGGACGGAAGGGCAAGAAGTTCCACTTGGTTCCTGCTGCCTCGAGCACCTCGTAGGTGTCGATGTCGAGCAGGTTGAAGATTTTCGACAGCTCATTCACGAAGGCGATGTTAATGTCGCGCTGCGAATTTTCGATGACTTTGGCCGCCTCGGCCACCTTAATGCAAGAGGCCTTAAAGGTGCCAGCGGTGATGACCGACTTATACAAGGCATCCACAAAATCCGCCGCCTCTGGCGTGGAGCCACTGGTTACTTTAAGGATTTTGGTGACAGTGTGCAACTTATCCCCGGGATTAATCCGCTCCGGAGAGTAGCCCACATAGAAGTCGGTATTGAATTTCATGCCGGAGATGGCTTCTAAAATCGGCACACATTCGTCTTCAGTAACACCGGGATAGACGGTGGATTCATAGATCACCACATCGCCCTTTTTTAGGAGCTTGCCCACCGTTTCGGAGGCCTTAATCATGGGTGTAAGCACAGGGCGGTTATGCTTGTCGGTCGGGGTGGGTACGGTAACCACATACACTTGGCAGTCGGCTAAGTCTTCCGGCGCATCGCTGACGAAGAGCCCTTTGGCCCCGGGGGCCTGTAGGAGCACCTGCTGCAAGTCGGCATCTTCCACTTCTAAGGTGGTGTCAAGGCCTGCGCGGAGTTCCTGAATGCGTTTTGGGTTGATATCAAGACCGATAGTAGGGTATTTTTCAGCAAAAGCCACGGCTAAAGGGAGGCCGACATAGCCAAGGCCTATAATGCCTATTTTGACCTCATTTAATTGGAGTTCCATAAATATGAAAAAGGTTAAAAATGAATTCTATAAGGAATTTTGATTTAAAGTGTAAATGTAATACCAAAGCAATAAATTCCAATCGATTAAATGGTTTATTCGTAACGAAGCGACTCGATGGGGTCTAATTTACTGGCTTTGCGGGCGGGGTAGTAGCCGGAAAGCAGGCCTACGACCACGCAGATAACGAAGGCGGTGGCGATCCACACGGTGGGCACGATAAAGCCTCCAGGGCCGATCTGGTTGGCGACGATATTTCCGATGCCGATACCGATCAGAACACCGAAGACCCCGCCCAAGACACAGATTACGATGGCTTCGATGAGAAACTGCTGCCGGATGCGGAGGGGGGTGGCACCGAGGGCTTTGCGCACGCCGATCTCACGGGTACGCTCGGTCACCGTCACCATCATGATGTTCATCAGACCGATGGAGGCGCCAAGAGGGTGATAAAGCCGATGGTAAAACCTCCCAGGCGCAGGTAGCCGGCCACCTCATTCAGGGATTCGGCCACGGACTGGCTTTTCGAAATTTCAAAAGAGTCGCTGTCCCCGATGGCGTCGCGACGAATTTTACGCATCAGCCCAGTCGCTTGGCCCATTTCATAGTCCATGCGCAGCGGGTCTGAGGCAGCTGCGGTGATGCTGTAGCGGAAGGTGCCGCGGCGATCGTAGCGGATGCCGTTTTCTAAAGGAATGAAGACGGCACGGTCCGGGCCGGGGCCTCCGCCGATTCCGCCTTGTTTCTCTAATACGCCCACCACGGTGTAAGGAGACCCGAAGAAATTGACGCGCTGGTTGAGTGGGGATTCGGTAGGCCCAAAGAGTGCCTCCACCACATCCTGCCCGATGATGCAGACATTATTTCCGTATTGCAGCTCGGCTGCAGAGAAGGCTCTGCCGGAATCAACTTTTATAGATCGGAGGTCCAGGTAATTATCGTCGATGGCGGTAACTCGGATGTTGGGATTGGTTTTATCGGAATTTCGCTTCACTTCGACCGCGCCCGAGACAGTGGTATAGACCGTAGTCCTGCCCGTTTTATCGTACTCCTCCTTAAAAGCCATCGCCTCTCGGTACTTGATCGGTGGATAGTAGCGCTCCGCTTTTCCGCCCTGCACCACCTGCACGCCGAATTTCGATTTGATATCAAAGTTGCTGGCACCAAGCCTGAGAAGCTTTCCTCCACTTGGGCTTTAATGCCATCGATGGCTGTCAGCATTCCTACTAAGGAGGTAATGCCGATGGCGATGATGGCGCCGGTGAGCACGGTACGGAGAAGATTCGCCCGAACGGAACGCAGGGCAACTTTAATATTTTCGAGCAAATCCATAAATTGTTCGGTAATGAACGGTTTTCGGCGGATAATCTGCCGCTACTTGATTTCGGATATAAGTTTAGTGGATTCTACCGAAAGAAAAAAACCCTTAGGCATTTTTAACGCATATATTCTATAAGCTGTCGCCTGAATGGGATTAGCCGGGGTAGGCCAGCTCAGTGCATGCGATCTCCACGCACGGTCAGTCCAGCGATCACCTCCGCCTCGAAAGCCAGCCACTCCTTCCAGCGCTTCTCTACGCGCTCAGCATCGTACACCTTCCGCGCCAGCTGAATAAAATTCACATAGTGTCCCGCCTCAGAAATCATCAACTCATAATAGAAGCTTCTCAGATCCGCATCTGCCACTTCCTTACTGAGCAGTTTAAAGCGCTCACAGCTGCGTGCCTCGATGAGTGCATTCAGCATGAGATACTCCGAAAGCTGCGCCGCTCGGCTTCCCCCCTTACGTACGAAACTAGCCAGTGCCGTCACGTACTCATCTTTGCGCGGCGCCCAGCCGAAAGCCGCGTGCCTTCAACTTCTCCATCACGCGCTCGAAATGTCCCCACTCCTCAGCTACCACCGGGGTCAGGACCTCTTCCACCTCGGGAAAGTCATGGAAATTAATGATCAAAGAGATACAGGAAGTTGCCGCCTTCTGCTCACAGTAGGCGTGGTCCACTAGAATATCCTCTAAAGACATCAGGGCCACATCCACCCAGCGCGGGTCAGTAGGAAGCTGTAAGTGGAGCATCTGCTGCCGCGTTCGCTCCTGCCAATCTTGCTGTGCCATGCTTGCGCTATTTTATAAGTTCGAAACGTTCGTTTAATCAAATAAAGGCCAAGAGATGCCTAGGTCTAAGAAGGCGCGCTTGCCCGTAAACCCGGGTGTAACGAAATACCCCGGCTGTGCCATCATGTTTTGGTTGAGGTGGTTATAGCGAAATAAGATCCGCGTTCGATTGATACGTAAGTTGACGAAAGCATCTGCCACCGCATAGGCAAAGACATTAAAGTCGTCTTGCAGGTGAAACTGCTGCAGTGCCGGGCTGTAGGCATCTGCAAAGTTATCGCTACGGTAGCGGACCTCAAAGCCAATCTGCATGAACAGGTTTTCGTCGAATAGCGGCGTATCGTAATAGGTTCTAAAATTCGCGAAGAGCTCCGGAATCCGGAAATTATCCGCCCCGCCGCCTGTCAGCAGCGTGTAATAGCCCTCAAAATCCATGTAAAACTTGCCGCCCAGGTTCATACCGGCCTTCAGCCCGGGAATCAGCATGAGGGCGTCTGCATCTGCCTGTCGGGCCTGCTGTTCCTGATCGAAGAACACAAAATTACTGACGCGGCGTAGGGCGATGTTTGGCCGCAGGCTGAAGCGCTCAAAATCCGCCTTCAAAACTCCTTTCACCTGATCCACCTGGATGTTACTGAAATCATTCACCCAGCGGTGATGGTTGCCCCGGAAAATGAGCTGCTGCACGGTGGGGCGGTAGCGGGCGCTGGTGTAGCTGGCCTCCAGAAAAGGACTGATGAAGAGGCCTTCCACGCGGTAAGCCTCCGGAAAGAGGTACTCTCCCTCCGCCTCGAAACGCCACTTTTCGCTCAGCTCTCCGCGCAGCATGCCCCCCACCGAGAGCTCGTTAAAGCGAAAAGGATTCAGCTGGAAGGTACTGTTGGCCTGCCCGAACCGGAACTTGCCGAAGGCGCTATAAAACAGGGTCCGATATCTCCTTTAAGCCCGAATTCATTTGTCCAAGCCACAAAGCGGTTAAAATTCAGCGTACTATCCTCTCGGTTAAAGCGCTCTGGATGAAAGCGATCGAAGAAAGCTCCCTCCTGCGGGGTGCCGAGGGGTGCCGCAAAAAACACTTCCTGCTTCCGCCGATCGAAGGAGTGGTACACCTGTTGATCCTTCAGCAATTCATACTGGTGGAAGAGCTTGATTTCCTGGCGCAGATCCGTGGCCACTGCCTGCCGCAGCCAGACCTGTGCATCCTCATAGGCAAAAGGCAAGCTGGTGCTGTCCACTGCCTGGGGGATGATGCCGCCCTGTTCGTTTACCAGGTGCCGCACCCGGGTAAAGTTGGCGAGCAGCAGGTACTTGCCGTCCTCGGAGGTGTAGTTGGTGTTAAACCCATAGGAATTTTGTACTGTCTGGTGATCGTCTCGGTTACGCGGATTCAGCGTCCGCCGCGAGCGGATGGTATGGAAGACGATGCCCACATTCCAGCGTTCGTTTACATTTCGTGCGAAGGCCAGGTCCAGCATATTGCGGTGGCCACCGCCAAAGTACACGTTCATGTCCGTAAACGGCGACTTGGTATCAAAATAGCGCACCGAATCCACGGAGTGCATGTAGAGGTCATAGACATGAAAGCCTGAGGTGAGCCCGATCTGCCGGGGTGCCTCATAAAAGATGGGCTTAGCGGCGGTGCCGATATTTCCCAGATCTTGGTATCGCCAGCCGCTGCGGGCGACAGGCTCGTAGTAGTGGAAGCCAGTGAGAAGGGTGTCCACTTCGTGCAATTTCTTGCGGTTCCTGCGGATATCTTTTTCGAAAAAGTACAGCGTCGTCTTGGGGCCGAACACCATCTTGGTGGAGTCATCGATGAGCTTTTTTCCCCGTCCCCCCTGCTCCTGCTGCACCTCTCCCTCCTGCTGGGGCGGGGGCTGCAGCATGGGATCGCGCCGATTAGGGCTACCCCGGAACCGCCTACCTGTGCCAGCAGACCCTCTCCGAGCAAGCAAAACAGGACGAGCAGCAGGCCGAAGGCGTATCGAAAAGTGCTTCGCGCGCGCTTATCTGAAAGCATCTGGAGATTGAAAAAAAGCCTGTAGGCGGGTAAATACATGTGTTTCTAAGCT
Source organism: Nitritalea halalkaliphila LW7 (assembly GCF_000265075.1). Lineage (GTDB taxonomy): Bacteria > Bacteroidota > Bacteroidia > Cytophagales > Cyclobacteriaceae > Nitritalea > Nitritalea halalkaliphila. Next base: position 65,890 of record NZ_AJYA01000015.1, read on the forward strand.
ATCGCGATCGGTTTCACTCATGTGCATGGCCATGGGCTGCGCAAAAATCGGAAATTCTGCCAAGAATTCCGCATGGGCGGGGGCTTTAAGTTTGATGGCATCTTTTTCGGTGCAGATGAAGGCCACACCGGGATGCGCTGCCGCTGCCTGACGTAGCTGGGCGATCTGGCTGGCACCATAACGCACATGGTCGGGAAATCGTATGCGCTCCCGCACCTGAAAACTCCCGCTGAGTGCGGCATAGAGTGCTTCATCGGAGGCCAGGCCGCTGAAAAGCAGCACAGGGTCTCCGGGCTTCAGCTCCCGCTTTGGGCTACCGCCCAAAGGATACGGCTGCCCATAGCGAATCGTAGAAAAATACACGGGCACCCCTGGGGCATAGCGGGCGCAGGCCTGGCGATAGGTCTCTTTTTCTCTCTCCCCAAGATTTTCTGGGCACTTGGTCACCAGGATAGCGCTGGCCCGGGCAGCACCCGAGCGGGACTCCCGCAGCCAACCAGCGGGCAGCACCTGATCGCGGAAAAAAGGGGCCGCATAGGTGCTCAGGAGCAAGTTGACCTGCCGCTCCACATAGCGATGCTGGAAGGCATCATCGAGTAGGATGACCTCCGTTTCGGGATGCTCGGCCAGCAGCAGCGGGATGGCTTCTATGCGGCGCTCGCCCACGGCCACCGGCACGCGCCCACCATGCTTTTCATAGAGCAGGGCGGGCTCATCGCCGAGCTCCTCCGCCGTGCTGGAACTTTGCGCCACGCGCACCCCCCGTGTCTTCCGACCATAGCCCCGGCTGACCACGGCCACGGCGTAGCGCTCCTGTAGCTGCTCGATTAAAAAGTCCACCGCTGGCGTCTTACCTGTGCCCCCCACGGAGAGATTCCCCACAGCGATGCAGGGGCGGTCGAAGCGCACCGACTTTTTCAGGCCCGTTTCGAACAGGTGATGCCGAAACCGCATGGCCCCCGCATAGAGCTGGGCGAAAGGAAAAGCCAAAATCTGGTACCATTTCATGCAAAAAACCGTAATTTTGGTGTAAAACTAAGGAAAAAACCATGGGATACCTGATTCGAGAGCTGCTTTCTGCGCTGGAGACGCTCGCTCCGCCTGCCTACCAAGAAAGTTACGATAACGCGGGCCTCATCGTAGGGGATGCCGACGCGGAGGTTCGCGGCGTGCTCTGTGCGCTGGATGTGACCGAAGAGGTGGTGGAAGAGGCCATTCGTCTGGGGTGCAACTTGATCGTGGCGCATCACCCGATCGTTTTTAAGGGACTGAAGCGCCTGACCGGGGCCAATTATGTGGAGCGCACCGTGCTGAAGGCCATCCGCGCAGATGTGGCGCTTTATGCTATACATACCAACTTAGACGCGGTCTTAGAAGGGGTAAATGGAGCTCTTTTAGCGCGCCTAGGGGTGCATAAAGGCCGCATCCTAGCGCCGAAGGGGGAGCAGCTACTAAAATTAATCACTTTTGTGCCTCATGCCCATCGGGAAGCCGTTTCGGAGGCCTTATTTCAGGCCGGTGCCGGCCAAATGGGTGCCTACTCGGCATGCAGTTTTTATAGCGAGGGAACCGGCACTTTTAAGGGTGGTCCTGACAGTCAAGCCTTCGTGGGAGAAAAAGGCCAGCTGCACCGAGAGCCCGAAAGCAAGCTGGAGGTTTTGCTGCCACGGCATCGGCAGTCCGCTGTACTTCGCGCCCTGCTGCAGGCACATCCCTATGAGGAGGTGGCCTATGACCTGCTGGCGCTGGAAAACCGCTTGCAAGAGGTGGGATCCGGCATGGTGGGAGAGCTTCCGGAGCCGATGGAGCCAGTGGACTTTCTGCATGCGATGAAAAAGCAGCTGGATTTAGTTACCTTCAAGCATACAGCGCTGCCGGCTGCGGGAAAGAAAATTCGGCGCGTGGCGGTCTGTGGAGGGTCTGGCATCTTTTTATTAGGCGCGGCCAAAGCAGCTGGTGCAGATATCTTTATCACCTCTGATATCAAGTACCATGAATTCTTCGACGCGGATAACCAGTTGATTTTATGCGATATAGGGCATTATGAGTCCGAAGTACACACAAAAGAACTTTTAAAGACGTTTATTTCGAAAAAATTCCCTAATATTGCACTCTATTTGACTTCAGTCATTACTAATCCCATAACATACTTCTAGTACATGGAAAGTACCGTTGCACAGAAACTCGAGGCCTTACACAGCCTGCAGACCATAGATTCCAAGCTTGATGCCATCCTAAAAATTCGCGGAGCCCTTCCAGAGGAGGTGCAGGATCTGGAGGATGAGATTATCGGATACCAGACACGCCTGGATAAATTTCAGCAGGAGACCCAGGAGCTGGAAGCTGAGATCAAACGCTTTAAGGAGTCTATTAAAGAATCGGAGAAGCTGATCAAAAAATACCAAGAGCAGCAGATGAACGTGCGGAATAACCGCGAATACGACGCCATCACAAAGGAATTAGAGCTGCAGGACCTGGAAATTAAGGTGTCCAAAAAGAAAATCACCGAGTGCCAGATGAAAATCGAGAACAAACGCGGTGATGTGGACCAACTGAAGGGAGTTATGGACGAGCGCCAGAAGGATCTAGACTCGAAGAAAGAAGAGCTGAACACGATCGTAGCGGAGAGTGAAAGTGAAGAAGCCAAGCTAAGAGCCGATCGCGAAAAAGCTTCTTCCAAAATCGAGGCACGTTTACTCAAGTCTTACAATAAAATCCGCACGAATGCCAAGAATGGCCTTGCAGTCGTTTATGTGAAGCGCGATGCATGCGGCGGTTGTTTTAACATCGTGCCCCCACAGCGTCAGGCAGACATTCGAGAAAGAAAAAAATTAATCGTTTGTGAGCACTGCGGCCGAATCTTAGCGGGAGTAGAAGATAGTGTCGAAGAGGAAGCAGCACCGAAGAAAAAGCGTTCACGCGCTAGCTCCTAAGCGAAGATTATCATAAACTTACAACAACACCTACTGATTACATTTTGGGCAGCGCCCGAAGCCAAGCCGTAACACGCTTGGCTTTTTTTATATTCCATTAGTTACCCTTCACTTCTTGGGCTTCTTTTTCCTGCGTAGCACCAGCTATGCCGCACATTTTCTATCTTTACCTCTTTCTTGTTGCACGCCCTACTGCCGTGCCTCGTTTTAGTTTTGCCGAAGACCATGCCACGACCAGCAGAGACCGATGTGAAAGAGCGCCTTTACCGTTTTCTCACCGATGAGGGGGAAGAGCGCTCCTGTGATGCCATTTCCGAAGAGGCCTGTGTAGAAAGCCCCGGTAATTTCTTTGCCTCCATCCTGAGTGGGGCCTTTTCCAAGGTAGCCGAGCAGATCGCCAGCCCGGGTACGACGCTCCCCTACCTGCTGGCCAGCATCGGGCGCCCGCCGCCTTCAGTGGGGCCCTGGTGCCGATAAAAGATGCGGGCTCCCTCCTCCCCCAGCTGTTTGTGGCCGCTAAAATCCGGGCTTTTGCGCGGCGCAAGTATTTTTGGCTGCTCCCCTCCTTCTTGCAGGGCCTGCTCCTTCTGCTGATGGCCTGGAGCATCGCCACCTTAGAAGGCAGCGTAGCAGGACTTAGCGTTCTCGGAATCTTGCTCGTGTACAGCATCTGCAGTGGGGTGGCCAGCATCAGCTTTAAAGATGTCACCGCCAAAACCATTTCGAAGGGCAAGCGTGGGCAGCTTCTCGCCTGGCGAAGCAGCTTGGGCAGCCTCCTCAGCCTGCCTGTGGGCTTCTATCTGATGCGCGACTTGGGGGAAGACAGCGACAGCACCTTGTTCATCTACCTGCTCCTCGCCGCCGCGGCCTGTTGGTTCCTCTCTGTGTTCGCCTTTTCCCGCATCCAAGAAAGCGCGGGGGCCAGTGCTGGCGGTCGTAATCCTATGGAAGAGGCGCGCAAGGCCTGGAAATTTTGGCAGGAGGATGCTGACCTACGCCGTTTTATTTTCACACGCGGCCTGCTGATGGCCATTCCGCTGGCTCAGCCCTTCTTCGTTTTGCTGGGCAAGGACACCTTAGGCGGTGGCGTGGCGGATTTGGGCCTTTTGGTGGTAGCCGCGGGCATCGCCGGGATTCAKCAGCCCTTTGGGACGCTTGCAGACGTACGCCAGGCCTGATTCGCAGCATCAGCTGCTGGCATCGCCTGCATC